>CAVUJR010000035.1:0-107032 GCA_963741805.1 uncultured Chloroflexia bacterium | reverse complement strand
ACGCGCCGGACTCCGGATGTGACCGAATCCCACGCGTTATTGGCGCCTTCAACCACGTCCTGCATCCACGAGAGCTGACCGGTCCAGGTGTTGGGCTGCAAACCGCCCTCCCAGACCCATCCCTCGATTGTCCTGCCCTCCACGTCTGCCTCGACGGGCCACCACCGCCCCTGCTCGTCCGACTCCGAGAGCCCGGTGACGCGCACCTCCTGCCCGGTTCCGAGCACGGCGATCAGCGGTGACGAAACCCCTGGCGCCGAACGAAGATTCAGGAAGTCGGCCGCGACTTCCGTCGTTGTCCCGGGCGCGATGGAAAGGAACCGCTCGACGAGCGCCTCTGGACCATCCTTCACGAGCAGCACACCACCCAGCATCAGGTTCGTGATCAACAGGAGCAGCGTCATGCGCCACAAGCTGCGCCGGACACCGCCAGAGCGGCGGACCAGCTTTCCACCCTGACGATAGAGACGCCGCGCGGCGGACGGGCGCACTTCTCGCGCGTCCGGGATCGCGTCGTACCGCTCCCATGGGTCCTGCTTCGGCACCACCCGCGCGACACGCCGCGACCTTCGCCGCAGCACGCCGGTGCGCTGGGCCGGCGACTCCGCCGGCGCGAACGCCTCCGTGCGACGAGGCGGAACGGGCACATGGTCGTTCTCGAGCCCCAGCTCGAACATATGCACGAAGGTGTCGACGTCCTGGAATCTGTCGCGTCGATCCCGCGCAAGGGCGAGCGACAGGACATCGTCGATCCACGAGGGAAGGTCGAGATCCGTGTTCACCGTCGAGGGCGGTTCAGGAGTGCCATGAAGATGCGCCTCGATCAGCAAGCGTTTCTGGTCGGGCCCCTCGGCTACATATGGCGTTCGTCCAGTGAGCAGCTCGTACGCGACACACCCGAGCGCGTAGACGTCGGTCGCGGCCGTCACCGTCTCCCCGCTCGCCTGCTCCGGCGCCAGATAGGCGACCGTGCCGAACGCCGTGCCGCCGATCATGTCTTGCGGGACACCGGCCTGCTGGGCAAGGCCGAAGTCGATGAGCTTCAGGGAGCCATCCGGCTGACGAATGATGTTCTGGGGCTTGACGTCGAGGTGGACAAGTCCATTCTCGTGCATGTGGGCGAGGCCCTTGCCGACCGCGTCGAGCACCTCCATCACCGTCTCCGGGTCGAGCGGCCCCTCCTCGTCAAGGAGCGAGCGGAGATCCTGCCCGTCGACGTACTCCATCACCATCCACGAGCCGTTCGAGGCGTCGATCAGGTCGTAGATCGTGACGAGGTTCGGATGTGACACGAACGCCATCATCCGCGCCTCGCGCCGGAACCGCTTGCGGGACTCCGGGTCGCGCTGGTACTCCGGTCGCAGCGTCTTCACGGCCACCCGTCGCCGCGTCTTGAGATCGTGCCCTTTATAGACAATCGCCATCCCGCCGGTCCCGACAGGATGGTCAACGTCGATCTCGTAGCGGTTGGCGATCGTCAGGCGAGATCCAGGCCCGGGATCACGGTTGGCGGCGCTCATGGGGGCCCTCGGGGGCGCGACCGGGCAGGTGTCCGGACGGTCGGCACATCACTCCGCCCAAATGTACCAGACACCCGGCCGGTACCATCCCTGCGGAAAGATCCACGCTCCCTGTGAGCAAGGGTATGATGCTACCAGCAATGGCAAGCACATCGTCCGTATCCAGAGGAGGTTTCTCCATGAAGATCGGCGTCTTTACGGTCCTGTTCGCCGAGCGTCCTTTCGAGCAGGCGCTCGACTTCATCCGCGACACCGGCTGCCAGGCGGTCGAGATCGGCACGGGCGGCCACCCCGGCAACGCCCATTGCGACCTCGACGCCCTCGTCGACAACGACAATGCCCAGCAGGTGTGGATGGACACGATCACCAGCCGGGGGCTCGAGGTAAGCGCCCTCTCCTGCCACGGCAATGCGCTGCACCCCGACAAGACGATCGCACAACGGGACGATGAGACCTTCCGCAAGACGGTCCGCCTCGCCAACCAGCTCGGCGTGCAAAACGTCATCACCTTCAGCGGCTGTCCTGGCGACGGGCCGAACGCCACGAAACCGAACTGGGTGACCTGCCCGTGGCCACCGGAGTACGCCGAGCTGCTCGAATGGCAATGGAACGAGGTCGCTACCCCCTACTGGCGCGAAGCCGGGAAGTACGCGGCGGACAACAACGTGCGCGTCGCGATCGAGCTGCACCCCGGTTTCCTCGGCTATCACACAGAGTCGTTCTGGCGGCTGCGAGAGGCCGGCGGCGAAGCGATCGGCGTCAACTTTGACCCCTCGCACCTCTTCTGGCAGGGCATGGATCCGCTCGTCTGCATCCGCGAGCTCGGCGACGCCATCTACCACGTCCACATGAAGGACACCTGGCTCGACAGGCCGAACATCGCCCGCAACGGCGTGCTCGACACGAAGCCGTACACGGACGAGAAGCACCGCTCCTGGATCTTCCGCACCGTCGGCTACGGGCATGGACAGGAGTACTGGCGCCATATGGTGTCGGAGCTGCGCCTTGCAGGGTACGATGGGGCGCTCTCAATCGAGCACGAAGATTCGCTCCTGAGCATCAACGAGGGCTTCACCCGCGCGGTCGATTTCCTGAAGGACGTAGTCCTCACGGAATCCCCGGGCGAGGCGTGGTGGGTGTAGAGCAGCTCCGCACCGTACGGGCGAAGGGAAACGCGCATGCAGAAACAATCTATCGGCGTTGGACTGGTCGGCTACAAATTTATGGGCCGCGCCCACTCGAACGCCTACCGGCAAGTCCACGCCTTCTTCCCCGAGGTCCCCACGCCCGAGATGATCGCTATCTCCGGCCGCAATGAGCAAGCGGTCCGCGAAGCCGCTGCACAGCTTGGCTGGCGTGAGTACGAGACCGACTACCGAAAGCTTGTCAGTCGGGACGACATCGACCTCGTCGACGTCAGCACGCCCGGCTACCTTCATCACGATGTCGTGATCGCTGCGCTGGAGGCTGGAAAGCACGTCTACTGCGAGAAGCCGCTCGCCAACACGCTTGAAGAGGCGACCGAGATGCTGCGTGCCTGGCGTAAGGCCGGCACCATCTCGATGATCAACTTCAACTATCGACGCGTCCCGGCCGTCCAGCTCGCGAAGCGGATCATCGACGATGGCCGGCTCGGCACGCTGAGGCACATCCGCGCCGTCTACCTGCAGGACTGGTTGCTCGACCCGATGGCCCCGCTCTCCTGGCGCCTGAAGAAGGAGCTCGCAGGCTCCGGCGCGCTCGGCGACATCGGTGCGCACATCACCGACCTTGCCCGCTTCCTCGTGGGCGACATCACCGAGGTCACGGGCACGCTCGGCACATGGATCAAGGAACGTCCAGTCGAAGTCGAGGGCACCGGCGGCTCCGGCCTCTCGATGCAGGCCGGCACGGAGATGGGCGACGTCACGGTCGACGACGCGACCAGCTTCCTCGCCCGCTTCGACAACGGCGCGACCGGCGTCTTCGAAGCCACGCGCCTCGCGCCCGGCCGACGCAACTTCAACTCGTTCGAGATCAACGGCGAGCTCGGCTCGATCGTGTTCAACCTCGAACGCCTGAACGAGCTCGAGGTCTACTTTGTGAACGACGATCCGGACGTCCAGGGTTTCCGCACGGTGAACGTCACCGAGCCCGTCCATCCCTACGTGAATCACTGGTGGCCGGGCGGACATATCATCGGCTGGGAACATTCGCATGTGCACCAGGTGCGCGACCTGCTGGAGGGGATCGCGACCGGCACACAGCCCGCCCCATCGTTCGAGGACGGCTTCAAGTGCCAGGCCGTGCTCGATGCGGTGGAGCGCAGCGCAGCGTCCCGGACATGGGAGACGCCGGTCCCGCTGCCGGACTAGATTGAGTAACTCGTAGGGGTCGACCGCGTGTCGACCCATCGACCGAAGGTCGATCCAGTGACACAGAGAAGGGGACGGCCAGCTGGTCGTCCCCCTTCGTTTAGCGAGATTCCGCGCCGGCCCTTGCAGCGATCCGGCGCGACCGGGCGGTGTCCACGCGCTCGCGCTCCTCATCCGTGAGCAGGGACAGCGCCCCGGTTACGTCCGGGTACGCCGCCTGGCGGATCGCCGCATCGTCATCGTCCCGAATCGCCCGGCGAATACGCCGCGCGGCCGCTCCTCGCAGGACCATCGTCTCCAGATCGTTGAACGCGTAGCGACGGGTCAATGCCGGATCACGTTGCAAGCCAAGTCGCTTCGCCAGCGGCAGCAGGTGAGCCAGCTCGCGGTCATCCGGCGGGTCAGCGCTCGCCGCCGCCACGATCTGCTCGATCACCGTCGCGCGTTCCAGCACCGATTGCACGGCAGCCCACATCGATGGATTCTCGATCCGGGCGCCACTTTGGTCGATCGTGTTCAGCGCCTTAAGGATGCGCTCGCTGGACCCCTGGCGAAGGGCCTCGTGCAGATCGTCCAGCGCCGCCTGTCGCTCGATCAGGCGCAATACGCGCGCCCGTTCGCCTCGGCTCAGGTGTGCCAGCCCGTCCTTCGGCTCCCCGGCCAGCAGTGATTCCAGTGCACGGGCATCCCGCCGCTTAAGCACGCCGCGCACCTCATCAACCCAGCGCGACCGCGTCCGGGCCAGTTCGACGCGGCCGCGCAGGTCATCCGGCAAGGCAGCGTCCTCGCCGAACAGCTCATCGTCGTACCAGGTCAGGATCAGCGTGTCGTCGTCGCTCTCCAGCGCCCGGATGAGTCCCGGCCACTCCAGCGCGCGAAGGACGCGGGCAAGTGACGCGCGGTCCGTATCGCCGAGCACCACCAGCTCGCCGGTACGCGCCAGCTCGGCCAACTCGGGACGGTTGTCGTCTACAAGGGCACGATCAAGCCGGGTCCGAATCTCCATTCGTTCCCGAGCCAGCCGCACGACACGCCGCGTCTCGGAGCCGAGCGGGAGATGACCGTCTTCTGCCGTCCGGGCCGCCCGCACGATGGCCTCGTCGTCATGCTGTCGCGCGGCCTCGGCGATGCGCTGCCGGAACCGTTCCGCCTGCGCCTCCTCCTTCTCCAGCGCCGACACGGCATGTTCGGGCTCCTGCCCTTCCGACTCTTCCGCAGCAGGTTCGGGCGCAACCGACTCGATCTCGACCTGCTCGATCTCCGTCGCGCGTGGCCATGTCGTCGCGAAGCGCCCCTCACCTTGCCGTTTTCCCTGGTCGTCGAGCTCTGTGCGGAGCCGCTCGATCACACCGGATAGGTCCCATTCGCCGGTGCTAGCCGGAGCAGCGGCACCCTTCGCTGGCCCCGCTTCCGCCGGTAACGCCATCGCCTCGGCCAGAATCTCCGGCGTCAGGTACGGCTCGCTGGTCACCGAACGCTCCAGCAGGTCCAACAGCTGCCGCGTTCGATGGCCAACACGCGAACGAGCGGTGTTGAAGGCACGGGATGACGACGGATCGGCGAGATCCCATGAGGTAAAGACGAGTCCGGCGCCGGCGACACCGGCATCCTGACCAATCTCCTGCCGGATCCCCGGCGCGTCGGCGAGCACATGCAGCGAGGTCAACAGGACCAGCACCGCGAACGCGTCCTGATGCCGGGGGATCGCTCCTCGGCGCGGATGCCGGTAGGCCGGCGAACCGGCCTGCAGCGAGCGCACGCGCATCCCTGGCCATTGCACCGTATCGAGATCCACACAGACGATCTCGCCGGTCGACCGCATCATCAGGTTGTCCGGCGCGAGATCGCCGTGCGTTACGCGGGCGTCGCGTAGCGCGGCGTACAGCTCCAGCAGCGACTCGGCGAGCGCGAGCAGCACACGCCGGTTACCCTCGGACGCGGCATGGTCGGCGGCGTCGAACACCGTAAACCCGTCGATCCACTCCATGACGACCGTCGGCAGCTTCGTCCCGGCGATCGTGATCCCACCTTCGATCGGCGCGACCCAGCGCGGGACGTATGGCCGGATACTTTCCGGCACATCACGCGCGAGGGCAGCATAGTGCCGCTCCCATTCGCCGCCCACCGAGCGGTCCTGCGCGACACGCAGGGCGAAATACGAGCCATCCTGATGGTGCATCCGGGTCACGTACGCGGTGTCGCCGGCGGTTACCGGCGCGCCGTCACCGGCCGCCGGTGCGAAGCGAAGGCGCCGCCGCGAAAGCTCCAGCACGCGTCCACCGATAAGGGCATTTGTCAGGCGAATCTGGCTATCCACATCCATCCTTTCCACAGGTTCTCGTCCCGGGCGCAGCCGTCGATCCTGTCAGCATGGCATGCTGGCCCGGTCCCTGTCTGACCAGTATACGAGCCCGTACGGACACCGACCCCTTATCCGCGAAACGCATGGCACCCTCCCGTCGTTTCAGGCTACAGGCATCAGCAAGCCAGGCGTGTCTTCCGAAACCGGTTGTGGCGCGGGTGCTAAAGTGTATGTACAGGGCAGGTCGCCCGATGTTGTGTGACCGCTTGCCAGCGATCCGTCCCTGCTCGAAAGGGTTGTTCCTTGACGATGCGACCAACCGCACCCACCGGAGGCGGCACCCGTGCCCGCTCCTTCGGCGAATCGAACCCTCCCCCGCATCATGCGACCCAGCGATTGTCCGCTCCGGCCCCCGAGGTCGCCGGCCAGCTTGACGACATCGCGACCCTCCTCAGGGAGGTCGATCCTCGATCGTCGCGTCGGCTCCATGAGCTCTCCTCCGCGCTGACGACCGAAAGCGGCCGTTTCCGCTGGTCAGACGTCGACCTTCGCCGCGCGTTCAATACCGACCGCCTTTCGCACGCCTGGGCTGTTCACCATGAGGGCGGATACGCTCCGCAATTCATCGAGATCGCGGACAAGATCCGCAACGTCCTCGTGCTCGTCCCGATCTTCCTGACCTGGGCCGCGCTGGGCGAGGCGGCGAACTCCTACAACCGGTACCTCGAGCTCAATCCGGACGATACCGGCATCCCGTTCCTCGTGCTCTGGCAGCGAGGGTTCGGCAACGAGGGCAGCTGGTTCTCGCCGACGTTCTCGTCGGTGGCGCTCCTGGACGCCATCATCATCGCGCTGATCATCATCCTCACCTTCTACGCCCATGGACGTCGTGAGCGGCAGGAAGACCTCATCGCCGACTCCGCCTCCGGTTTCCAGGCCGACTTCGACAACGCCCTGGCCGAAGCCGGCGTCCTGCTCGCCACCGATCGCTCGTCGCGTCCGGTCCAGCTCGCCGACAGCGTCGAGCGCCTCGTCGACACCTTCGAGACGAGCAGCCAAAGCCTGCTGAACCAGCTCCAGGTCGAGCAGGACCGGCTGGACCTCATCGCCAGCCGCCGCGAGAAGGAGTTCGCCGACTTCGGGGTCTTCGCCTCCGGCATGCGCGCCGGTGCCGAGGAGATGCACCGCCTGCTCGTCGACCTGCGCCAGGTGTCTTCCGGCCTTGAACGCGCCCTGGAGGATCTCGCCAGCGACGTCAGCCGCACCGGCGACCAGCAGCGGACGCTGCTTGGCGCGGTGTCTAATCTCGAAAAGTTGACCTCATCGGCGATCCAGAACGACCAGGCGGTCAACCGCCAGATCGCCCAGGCCGCCGCCCGCCTCGCCGAAACCGCCGACACCGCGATCAGCGGCGCCGAGAACGCCGCCCAGGCCGGCCGCGTCGCGCTCGACGCCGTGCGCGGCATCAGCGCCATCGCGCAAGACATCTCCACCAGTCAAGCCCGCGTCGATCGCGCTCTTACCGCACAGCAGGAGGCGAACAGCGCGCTCGCCGAGGCCCTGCGCTCCGGCACGACCGGCGCGGAGAACACCGCCCAGCAGCTCGCCGGGATCGGAACCGGCCTCGCGCGGCTTCAGGAGCACTTCAATACGATCGGCTCGACGCAGTCGCAGCAGATCACCGCGCTGAACACCCTGCTCACGGAGCAGGCCGAGACCGCGCGTGAGATTGGGCAGGTGGCAAAGGATCTCGGCAATATGAACCTCGCCTCGGCCCAGCGCCAGCGCGAGTCCAATCAGGACCTCCAGCACCTCGTCCAGCGCCTGGACAGCCTCGCGAACACGATGAACCGGCTCGTCCAGCAGACGCCGAACACCGAGAACCTCCAGACCGCGTTCGCCAACGCGCTTCGCGCCGAGCTGGCACGTGATACCGATCCCGACGACCCGAGCCGCTCGCCGGGACGCTGGGCCCGTTCGCGCTCCTGACCGCCACCAACCCCACACGCATCCTGACCGACGGACCCGGAGAACCGCATGCAGCCCTACAAGCGCCGACGACGGAACCGCAGGGACATGATCACCCTCGGAGGTTGGCTCTTCGCCGATCTCCTGCTGGGTCTGTCCATGCTCTTCCTCGTCGCCAACACGGTCGGCGCGCCACCACCTGAGCCGACGCCGACGCCCCTCCCGAACTACGAAGCGACCGCCGACGCGCAGGTCGCCCAGGCCGACACGGAGGCGCAACAGACCGTCGCCGCGATCCAGGCAGACCTCGACGCCGCCGAGCAGGCCGCCCAGGCAACCGAGGACGCGCAGGCCACGCGCGACGCCATGAGCGCGAGTCAGCGCGCGACTGCTGATGCACAAGCGACCGAGCAGGCCGTCGTCGCCCGCGCGACGATCGACGCGCTTTCGACGCAGCAAGCGGAAAACCAACAGGGCCAGGACGAGCTGAATGCCGAGCTCGCGACCTCCGTCGCGCGCGCGACGGAGGTCGCCCGGCAGGTCGAGGCGCAGGGCACTGAGCAGGCCCAGCTCCAGGCCCAGGCAACGGAGAACGCCCGGACCGGTGTGAACGCGCAGGGCACGACCGTCGCGCTGCAAAACCAGATCGCTACGAACGAGGCGGTGCTCGCGACTTCCGAGGCACAGGCTCAACAGGCCCAGGCGAACGCCGAATCCGCCCAGGCGACGAGCGACGCCGCCGAGAACGAGCTCCTCCAGGCGCAGGAGCAGGTGCAGCTCAACACGCTGAACCCGAACGCCATCACCGAGACGATCCAGGTCGACCTCAACGGCGTCCTGCGCGGAGACCAGGGGGCGCTCGACGACGCGCGCCAGCGGTTGGACGACGTGCTGGCACCCTATGTCCAGGCCGAATCGTGCCGGATCGGCTTCGTCCTCATCTCGTCCGGCGCGCCGGAGATCGGCCAGGGCGTGCAGCTCTCCGACCGCATCGGCCAGATGATCGAGGACGAGTTCCCGGAGCTCCTACCAGAGCCGGCACAGGGCAACGATCCCGCCCTCGCCAGCGAGTCCATCGCCCTCATCGGGTCGACACCGGATGGGGAAGTCCAGCTGCTTCTCTTCATGAGCGCGGGATGCCAACCCGCGGACTAACGCAGGGCTCCACACCCGTTCACTGCACGGGAAATCGCCCCAAAGCCAAACCCCGTCATTCTGAGCAAAGCGAAGAATCCCCGTGCGAAGAACGTCCAATGGCGCGAAGTGCCTTCCTTTTCCGTCCGGGCGCGATTTTCCCCCGGACGGATTAGGTTACCCCTCCAGCGCCTCCCGGTACACCTCGGTCGTTTGGCGAGCCGCCTCCGCCCACGTGAACGTCCGCGCACGGGCAAGGCTGCGTCGTGCGAGTCCATCATGAAGTGCATCGTCCTTCATCAGCGACACGATCGCCCGGGCAAGCTCATCGACAGCTGGCTCGACGCACAACCCCGCGTCGCCGACGACCTCCGGCAAGCTCGTGCGATCCGCGACGATCGCCGGGACACCGCACGCCATCGCCTCCAGCGGCGTCAGCCCGAAGCCCTCGTACTCCGATGGCGTGATGTAGACGTGTGCCGCCTGGTATAGCGCCGTACGCTCCTCGTTCGTCACGCGCCCGGTCAGGACCACCCGTCCATCCAGTCCGTGTTGCCGGATCACTGGCTCCAGCGGCGGGAAAACGCGCTCATTCCCCGTATGCGGGGCTCCGGCGATGACGAGTTGGACATCGTCGCCGATGCGATGGAACGGCGGCCGCGAATGCCTCGATCAGGAGCGGCAGGTTCTTGCGCCGGTCGAACCCGCCGATGTTGAACAGGTAGCGCCCGCGCACGCCCCACCGCTCCGCGACGAGATGCCGCGCCGCGTCGTCCGTCGCCGGCACCAGCGCCGGGTCCGCCGCCTCCGGGATCGCGCGGATCTTCCCTGGCGGGATGCCGAGCACGCGGGCGATGTCCGCTTTCGCGGCCTCCGACGGGGCGATGATCCGGCGCGCCTTCTTCACCGACCGCGCCATCAGTCCCGTATAGAGACGCATCGCGCGGCTGGCGCGGTAGTCGTCCATCACGAACGGGATGACGTCGTGGATCGTCGCGACCAGCGGCACCGGCGCGGCAAGTGGAGCTGACATCTGCGGCAGGTGCAGCAGGTCCGGCTTCGGCTCTCCGGCCGCCAGTAGCGCCCCGGTCACCCCGAACGCGTCCCACAGGAAGCGATGCTGCTTCGAGCCCGGGTGCACGAACCGGCCCGGGGCCGGGTCCAGTATCCGAATCCGCACACCCAGCGTATTGGCGTCCGCTGCCAGCGCATCGGTCAGTCCGCGCAGGTACGTCCCGATACCGGAATACGGCATGGTCAGGAAATTGCCATCAATGGCGACAGTGATCGTCTCATCGTGGTGGTTGTCATTGCGGTGGTTCATCACGATCCGTAGTATAGGGCCAGACCCTTCGGTCCACCGGGCAAATCGGCCCTCTGGGACCTTGCAGGCGTCGACGGGTGTGCTATCATTTGGGAAGTAATGTCCTTCGGGATAGCGCACTATTGGAGGAATCCGAGCAACATGTCCAAGCCAGTTAACGTGACCGACGCCACCTACAAGAGTGAGATCCTCGATGAGGCCGACAAGACCGTCATCGTCGACTTCTGGGCGCCGTGGTGTGGCCCCTGCCGCATCGTCGGCCCGATCCTCGAGGAGATCGCGTCCGAGGAGTCGGACATCAAGATCGCCAAGGTGAATGTCGACGAGAACCAGCAGTACGCTGGTCAGCTCGGCGTCTTCAACATCCCGACGATGATCGTCTACAAGAACGGCCAGCCGGTCGACAAGATCATCGGCGCGATGCCGAAGACCGCCATCATGGCGCGCGTGAAGCCGCACATGGCGTAAGGCGAAGCGCCTTCAACTCGCAAGCGAAACACCCGGACGGAGCTTTCCGTCCGGGTGTTTTTGCGTTCCTTTCCTGCCGCTGATGTAATGGTTTGGTGACTCCCCCGTTTACGAGATGTGCACACCGAACGCGCGGAATCCCGCGACACAGGAAGAAGGGTCTTGGGTTGGGCAGGAGCGATGTCGCCGCCAAAGACGAATACCGGTTCTCCCGGGATGGCGACGAGGCAGCTCAAATTCGCCAATCGCTCGCTCGTGGACGACCAGCGATTCGCTGACAGTTGCAGAATGGGAGTTTACGCAGATCGAGCATGCGAAGAAGGACCCAAAGGCGTTCGCGCCGCTCTACGAGGCCTACGCCGATCTCGTCTGGCGGTACGCCGTCAGGCGGCTTGGCAACGACGAGCGAGCCGCGGACGCCACCAGCCAGGTCTTCATCAAGGTCATCGCGGCATTGCCGAAGTACAAACCGGCGATGCGCGGCGAACAAACGACCTTCCGCTCGTGGCTCATGATGATCGCCCGCAACGTCGTGATCGACGAGGCGCGCAAGCATCGCCCCACAGCAGATCTCGCCTCACCAGCCATCCAGCCATGGCTGGTCGACCGGAGCCGCTCTCCCGAAGAGGCAGCCATCGCCTCCGAGGAGAGCGCCCTGGTCCGGCAAGCGGTCGCGAAGCTCCCGGAGAAACAGCAACGGATGGTCGAGATGCGGGCGATGGGCCTGAAGGCGGCCGAGATCGCGGACGTGATGGGGATGACGGTCGCCGGCGTGCGCACCGCCCACCACCGGGCCTACGCGAGGCTCCGCGAGCTGCTCAGCGACACGAATGCGGTAGAGGACACGCGCTCATGAAGATTCAGACGACCATCATCCCACCATGACGCCCAGGCGCTCCTCGACTACGGCGACCGGATCGTCGACGGCGACACCGCTGCCCCAACCTCGGACCTCGAATCCACGTTCCTGAGGGTCCAGCGCGCGATGCGGGCGGATCATGCGATCCGCGACACCATGCCGGACCACCTCAGGATGCACGCATGGGAGGACATCATGCAGAACACAGCAGCGATTCCCGGAGAACGGAAATCGAATCGGACCAGACAACGCCCTTTCCAAGCTGGTGCACTACCCCGAATGAGATGGACCAGCGCTGCCAACGTTCGCGCTCGCCGTTCTGATCGTCATTGCCGGCTTCGGCGCCTGGCGAGACTTCAATGACGGAGCGACGGGGGGCGGGAACATCTCAGGACCGTCGGGGGGTCGATACGCAGTTGCGCCGATGACACCGGTGTCGATGGCGACTGCAGAAACCGTCGACGGCATCTGTGACTTCGGCACATCAGTTCCACTCTATCAGGGAGTCGACAGTCCGCTAACGGATGGGACGGCTCTCTACGTGACTGTCGATGGCCGCCTCATGCTCCACTGCAATGGCCGGGACGAGGATTCTGTCCTGGCAACTGAGGTGCAGGATGCGCAGCCGTATGGCGTGCCTGACATCTTGCGGTTGCGGGTCGGTTCTGGAGAGGAGACATCTCAGGTCTTCCTCAATGTCGCCACCGGCGAACAAATGTCGGTCAACATGGAAGGGTTCACCAGTTACCTGGGACACACGAACCAGTCTCAACGATTCCTGATCGCTCCTGCACCGGACGACCCATTCAGTTGGGGTGTTTATGACATTGAGAGCCTGACGTCCATCTCATTGGCGGACGTCGCGGGCGCCGGGTTCCCCACGAACGGAAACTTGGTGGTATCCGCACCAGACAACGGGAGCGCAATTGCCTTCGCGATGGGAACCTACCTGTCTGAAGGCTCAGCTAACATCTCGGGCAACAAGGGTGGGGCAGGAGATGTCGTTGTCATAGACGAGAACCTCGCCACGGCGACCTGGGTCACGATCCCAGCCGACTTCCCTTCAGCAACGAATCTCTCGCTGTCCGACGATGGCTCGATGCTCGCGGTTATCTCGAACCCGTTTACCGCCGTGGACGCTCAGAGAGTCGACGGATCCATGATCAGCATCCTCGAAGTCGCAACCGGGAAGGAGATTGTCCGGACGGCCCCATTTACGGCGCCAAACGGAGCGTTCTTCACTTGGGTCGAGGATGGCACGGCCGCTGTTTACGCCTCCGATAGCGGCGTGTATCGGATTACGGGAGAAGCCCGCGAGGAGCCGACCACTCTTTACGAAAGCAAGACCACCCTCCGCTACATTGAGGCTCTCATGGGTAGGACCTCGCTCCTCGTCCAGGAACAGGGAGTGTCGCCCGATGCGAACGCCCGGCTCATCATGGTTCAGACTAATACCGGCGACATCAGGACGTTCGAAGGGAACACGTGGTCACCAGGCACGACCCCGCTCATTCCATTCCAGAACCCGCTCGCGCCGGTCATTGTCTCATCAGAGGGGTCCGGGGCGGATGCATGGCGCATCGTCGATCCCCGGACAAATGAGACGGTATTCTCCGATGAGGGTGAGTTCCAGGCGTCACCGGTCGTCTATGAGGATGGCTCGGCCTGGATTCCACAAGTGCGCTCATTAGCAGAAGATGCCCCGGTTTCTGCGGTCATACCGGACGATGGACGCGTCCTGGTTGTCGATCTTAGTCAGCCTGAAGCAGTGGTCACCGAAGTCCCGCTGCCAATCGACTTCAAGGACGACGGCTACAAGATGAGGAACGTCTCACTGGCTCCCGACGGGACGGCGCTCATCGTGGAAGCGACGTTGGGTGAAGAGGCCTCTCGATTCTGGACGCGGGATATTGGCAACGAAAATGCCGAATGGGTCAAGATACCGGACGGCGCCCGCGTTAGCTATCTTTACCCTCCTGATTAAACGAGCGCAAAGTGACGCCCGGGCGGATGTCCGCCCGGGTGTTGCTCATTGCCTTATCATCGCCTCGTGTATGCGGCCACTCGGTGACCTTAAGGTGAACTCTCTTCCTTGATGGACAGCCCCTCAACCTCGCGGCGTAGGTCGTCGACGTGGGCGAAATGGCGATAGACGGAGGCGAAGCATGTGCAGGCGACATATGTTGTGTGATTCAATACTCAGTCTTGTTCGAGGAACGATAGATTGAGGGTATGATCGAAAATGCCATACGTCTATCACAGCCGCCGCCCACGTTCCCTGATTACTGCGCTCCAGCTATCCAGCCAGACAAGGAACGTCAAACAATGGAACGGCAGACGCTAGTCCTCATGGCGGGCCCCCCGGGCGTGGGAAAGACAACGCTCGCGGTGGCTACCGCCCGGAAGCTTCGATGGCCAGTCGTCGACAAGGACACGCTCAAATCGTCTCTGCTGAACGCAGGCGTAGCCGAGGAGATCGCCGGTCCTGCATCCTACGATCTCATGTTCGGCGTGGGGAAAGACTTCCTGGCCGATCAACGCCTCTCTGTGATCCTGGATAGTCCCGCTGGGTATCCAGTCGTCGTCGAGCGTGCGCGCATTCTGGCAAGACAAGCGCAAGCAGACCTCAAATTCATCTTGTGTCTCGCAGAGCCACTGGTAAGGGCAGTGCGTTTGGCACAGCGCACTGCTCGCCCATCACAGTGGAAGGTCGACCTAATGGCCGAGGAAGACGTGCGAAATCGATGGGTGTCCTTCTTGCCAGCCGACAGCCTCGTCCTCGACATGGAGCTGCCAACAGACGATCTTGTCCAAGCGGTGGTGCCATATCTGGCTCCGCAGCCGCATCCCTTGAATCTTGAGGACATCTGAGATGAGCGTTGTCGGCATTGCAGCGGTTATCTTCGACGAAATTGGGCGCATCCTCTGTGTCAGGCAAAACTATCGCGAAAAGGTCTGGGCGCTACCAGGTGGGGCCGTGGAGTTGGGCGAATCTCCCATTGAAGCGCTGGAACGGGAGGTTCGTGAGGAAACGGGCTACCTGATTCGGACCGGCGAGTTGATTGGTGTGTACGTTGCCCCGTGGAAGGATACGTACTTTCTCTGCTTCATGGCGGAAGTGGTGGGAGAATCGGGTTGGCATGCGAACGAAGAGATAGCGGCGCGAGCGTTCTTCGAACGAGGCCAACTGCCTACACCAATGAGTCGTCGCATGCAGCAGCGCATCGCTGACGCCTTCGACGGCAAACGTGGTGTGCTGCGCATATTTGAGCCCGGGGAATAGGCTGATCAGAAAGCACGGGGAACCAATGCTCTTTGCCATAATCGACTGATCGAATGGCAGTCCTTCAAGACCGAAGAGTGCCAAACCGATTCATCGCCGGCTAACCAGCGGTGGAGCACCGGTACTGCGCACCGTCGTCAGCGGCGTCGGAAGAAGTATGCGCTTACACCGCAGACTGCTTCGCAGTCTGCGAGCGGCGGCAGTGCGGGTTCAATCCTTCCTTCGGTGATAAGCCCTCGACCTCGCGGCGGAGGTCGTCGATGTCGGCGAACTGGCGGTAGACGGAGGCGAAGCGGATGTAGGCGACGTGGTCGAGCGTCTTCAGCTCGGCCAGCACCTTCTCACCGATCTCATGCGACGAGACCTCTTTTGTGCCCATCGCCATCAGATCGGCCTCGACCTTCGCGATCAGCTTGTCGAGGTCATCCTGCGCGACCGGGCGCTTGGTGAGGGCAACGCGGAGCTTCGCGCGCAGCTTGTCCGGGTTGAATTCCTCGCGACGACCATCCTTCTTGACGACGATCAGCGCGGCGGCCTCGACCCGCTCGTAGGTCGTGAAGCGTTTGCCGCAGTTGGAGCACTGGCGTCGGCGACGGATGGCCTCGCCGTTGTTGACATCGCGGCTGTCCACCACGCGGGAATCTTCGGCTTTGCAGTATGGACAGCGCATGGCGGCATCTCACTTCCGTACGGGCGAACGTCGACTTCTACAGCGATGCCCGCACGAAGACCGCGCGGGCATCGGGTCGTTTCATCTCGGCGATCGGTGCCGTTAGCGCTCGCGCAGGAAGCGGATGATGGACGACTCGTTCTCCCACTCATCGTCCGGGTAGACCGGCTCCTGACCGCCCTGCGGGGCCATTTGCTGGCGGCGCGGCTCCGGCTGCTGCTGACGGCCATACCCTGCGTCCTGCTGGCGGCCCTGCGTCGGCGCGAACTGGTACTGGTCGTAGACGCTCGGCGCCTCGTCGAAACCGGTCGCGATCAGCGTAATCATCACCGCATCGCCCAGGCTCTCGTCGATGGAGGTACCGTAGATGATCTCGGCATCCTCGTCGGCCGCCGCGCGAATGACCTCCGCCGCCTCGCTCGTCTCGAACAGCGTGAGGTTCGAGCTGGCCGAGATGTTGTACAGCACGCCCTTTGCGCCCTGGATGTTCATCTCCAGCAGCGGGCTCTCGATCGCCTCGCGTGCCGCATTGACGGTGCGGTCGTTGCCCTCGCCATACCCGATCGCCATCAGCGCCGAGCCGGCCTCCTGCATGATCGTCTTCACGTCGGCGAAGTCGAGGTTGATGACGCCCGGCTTGGTGATCAGGTCGGAGATACCGGCGATACCCTGTCGCAGCACGTCGTCCGCGATCTGGAAGGCCTCGGTGACCGTCGTCTTTGGGTCGACCATGTGCAGCAGGCGTTCGTTGGGAATCGTGATCAGCGCGTCGACGACGTCCTTGAGGGCCGCAACGCCCTCCTCCGCCGCGCGACGGCGACGGCCGCCCTCGAACTCAAACGGCTTCGTGACCACCGCAACGGTCAGCGCGCCAGCCTGCCTGGCCAGCTGCGCGATCGTCGGGGACGCGCCCGTGCCGGTACCGCCGCCCATGCCGGCCGCGATGAACACCATGTCACAGTCGCGCACCACTTCGGCGAGGTTCTCCGAGCTCTCCTCGGCGGCGCGTTCGCCGACCTCCGGCCGCCCGCCGGCGCCCAGTCCCTTGGTCAGCTTGTCGCCGATGCGGATCGCGATCGAGGCCTCGCTGGTCATCAGCGCCTGCGCGTCGGTGTTGACGGCGACGAACTCGATGCCATCGACCCCGGAGTTCACCATCCGGTTGATCGCGTTGCCACCAGCGCCGCCGACACCGATCACCTTGATCCGCGCGAAGGCGTTGGGCATGATGTCCGACGAGCTCCACCGCGTCGACGGCTTCTCTGCAGGAGGAGCCACCGGGCGCTCACCCGGCTGCTGGCCATGCCCCTGGGGCGCCTGCTGGCCCCGCTGCGCTTGCTGTCCTCGAATCGGATTTTGACCTCGGGATTGCATCGTCCCTTCACCACCCATAGTTCACAACCGTAGCCGCCTCCCGCGGGAGCGGCCTTCAGCGTTCATCGTGAAAGCAATGCCAGGATGCAGCACCGCGCGAACACCGGGCGTTCTCTTTCGAAAATTGACCCAAGTGCTGATAATGGCTGAAGTATAGCATGCATGTATGTACAGCCATCGCACGCGATAACATGCCTCAATGGCACGAAAAACCCCCGCTTACCGACCCTTCTCGGCATGCCGCTCCAGCGCCAGGCCGATCAGCCGATCGACCAGTTCCGCCAGCGGAACCCCACTCGCCGCCCACAGCGAGGGGTACATGCTGATCGAGGTGAAGCCGGGCATCGTGTTCACCTCATTGACGTAGATCTGGTCCGTGCCGTCCTCGACAAAGAAGTCGACCCGGGCCAGCCCGGCGAGGTCCAGTGCGACAAACGACCGCGCCGCGATCTCCTCCATCTCCCGCTGGATCGCCGGGTCAAGCTCGGCCGGGATAATCAGCTCCGCCGTGTCGTCGATGTACTTGGCGTTGTAGTCATAGAACTCGCCGCGCGGCCGGATCTCGCCAGCCACCGACACCACCGGATCATCGTTGCCAAGCACCGACATCTCCAGCTCGCGCCCGACGATGCCCTTCTCGACGACCAGCCGCCGGTCGAAATGACTCGCCTCGCGCAGCGCATCATGCAGCTCCGCAACGTCGTGCGCCTTGCTGATCCCAACGCTGGAACCCATGTTCGCCGGCTTCACAAACATCGGGAACCCGAACGCCTCGACCAGCCGCGCCTCGACGATCTCCGGCGATCGCTCCCACTCCGCGCGCAGCACGAGCTGCCACGGGCTCTGCGGAATGCCAGCCTGCGTCAGGATGATCTTCGTCATCGCCTTGTCCATGCCGACCGCTGACCCGAGGACGCCGCTGCCCACATACGGCAACCCGGCAAGCTCCAGCATGCCCTGGATCGTGCCATCCTCCCCCATCGGGCCATGCAGCACCGGGAAAAAGACGTCGACGTCGACCGACGCCGCGACCGGCATCAGCGCATCCGCCCCAACCACCGGCATGACCTTCCGCTCACTCGTCGGCTCAACCTTCTGCTCGCCCTCGCCGAGATGGAACATCGGCGACGTGTCGACGAGCTGTGTCATCGGGTCGTCGCCGGTAATCCAACGTCCCTCCCGCGTGATCCCCAGCGGCACGACGTCGTACCTGGCAGGGTCAAGCGCGCGCATCACGGTCTGCGCAGAGCGCAACGACACGTCATGCTCGTCGGAGCGGCCGCCGAACACGACCGCGACGCGAATTTTCCGGTTTTGGGGATCGGGTAACGTCATAGGATTGCCTTTGGATCATCTTCGTACAGTTGGCCTCGCAGAGGTACAGGGTGGCTATCTCTCGATGAACTCGATCTCTGGCCGCAGCTCGACACCGAATCGCTCGCGCACCGTTTCGCGCACCAGCTCGACCAGCTCCCTGGCCTCCGCCGCCGTCCCGCCACCGGTGTTCATCATCCAGTTCGCGTGTTTCGGCGAGATCTGCATCGCGCCGACCTCCTCGCCCTTCAAACCAGCTTCCTCGATCAGCCGTGCCGCGAAATCGCCCTCAGGGTTGGCGAAGAGCGAGCCGGAACACGCTCCAGTCGGCTGAGTACGCCGGCGAAACTCGGCATGCTCGTCCGCGCGCAGGATCAGCTCGGCGCGGTCGCCCTTCGGCAGACGGATCACTGATCGCAGCACGGTCCACGGCCGGGGACGCGGCGCGCCCTTGATCCGCGTCATCCGGTACGACGCCTGCAACCACGCGGCGTCCTGCCGCGTCACCTCGCCGCCAGCTTCGAGTACGTCGAGCGCGACGAGATGGTCCTTCATCTCCGCACCGTGCGCGCCGGCGTTGTTCACGGTCGCGCCCCCGACCTGCCCCGGCAGCCCGACCGCCCAGTCCATGCCAGCCCAGCCCTGCTCCGCGGCATGGCGACCGAGCCAGCTGAGCGGAGCCTGCGCGCCGACGGTGAGAAGGACGCTGTCACCCTCGTCCTCAATTTCAAGCAACGACGCGGCCCGCTCGCCTGGCGTCCGTGCGACGATCACGAGACCGCGAATGCCTTCGTCATGGACGAGCAGGTTGCTGCCACCGCCGATCACGGTTACCGGAAGGCCTTCGGTACCCGCCCAGCGCAGGGTATGCGCGAGGTCATCCGCCGTCCCGGCGCGGACAAGATAGTCCGCCGGGCCACCGATTCGCATCGTCGTATACAACGACATCGCGGCGCCCTGCATCACCTTCAGGTGCGGGGCGTCGGAGATGCCGACGTCCGCCTGCTTCGGCGACCGCGCGCTGAGCAACGGCCGCTTCCGCTCTAGCGCCGCCGGTGCAGGGTCGGCGCCCTGGATCAGGAGCGGCCCGACCTGCGTCACCGATCCCGCGCCGATCGTCATTACGACGTCGCCGGGCTGCAGCAATGCACGCGTCTTCTCCGCCGCGTCCACCGGGTCGGTCGCCAGCGTAACGGGCTTCCGGATCAAACTCGCCATATGCGCCGATGAGATGTGGTGCTCGTTAACCTCACCGACACCATAGATCTCCATCAGCACGACGACGTCGGCCAGCTCCAGTGAGGTTGCGAACTCCTTCATCAGCGCGTGCGTCCGGGAATATGTGTGTGGCTGGTGCACGGCGACGACCCGCCGGCCCGGATAGGCATCGCGCGCGGCGCTGAGCACCGCGGTCACCTCTTCCGGATGGTGCGCGTAGTCGTCGATGACATCGGCGCCGCCCACCGTCCCCTTGTGCTCGAAGCGCCGGCCGATGCCCTTGTACGTGCCAAGCGCGGCTATCGCGCGATCGACCGGTATGCCGAGGGCATCGAGCGCCGCCAGCGCTGCGACGGCGTTGCGGGCGTTATGCCTGCCGGGAACGGCCAACGGCAGGTCTCGCCGGGTACCGGAGGGGTCGGTTACCGCCCACTGGCCCTCATGACCCGAAAGCGTCCAGTCCCAGGCGCCGTTCTCGCCAAAGGTGCGGACCTTCAGGTCATCACGGCCCATGTCTCGCACGCGACAGAGCACGCGGCTCGCGCCCTCGTCGTCCCCGGCGATCACCAGATGGCCGTGCGGCTTGATCTGCGTGGAGAAGTCGACGAACGCCTGGTCATAGTCGCCCTGCCCCTCGTAGATGTCGGGGTGGTCGAAGGCGACCGAGGTGATGATCGCGACGTTCGGGAAGAGTCCGAGGAAGGAGCGGTCGAACTCGTCCGCCTCGACGACCATGTGCGGCCCCTCGCCGGGCTCGGCATTCGTGCCGGTTGCCGCGACGATTGCGCCGACGGCGAACGTTGGATCCTGCCCCAGTTCGCGCAGCGCGACGGAGAGCATGCCCGAGGTCGTCGACTTGCCGTGCGACCCCGCGACGGCGACGGAGACCTTCTCGTTGGCGATGATGCCGAGCAGGTCCGCGCGACGGATGATCCTCGCCCCGGCGGCCTCGGCGGCGTCCAGCTCCGTCTTCGCGTTCGCCAGCGCCCGCTTGTTGGTGACGACCATGTCGGCGAGGCTCGCGAACGTCGGGTCGTGGTGCCCGATCACGACCGGGATGCCCATTTCTCGCAGCGCCAGCACCTGCGCCGACTCGACGGCGTCCGAGCCGGTCACCTTATGGCCCCACATCGTGAGGATGCGCGCCAGTGCGCTCATCCCGATCCCGCCGATGCCGATAAAGTGGAACGTCGCGGGTGGTGCCGGTAGCGACTCGGTGTGCATCTGGTCGTGGTCAGCCATCTATCGGTCCCCTGAAGTCGCGCCAGCGGCACGCGTCTGATACGCGGCCACGGCTGCCTTGAACTGCTCTCCGCGATCGAACTCGTTACGAAAGATGCCGAAACTGGCGCAGCCGGGCGTCAGCGTGACGATATCGCCCGGCTGTACGCCGTCCACCGCCGCAGCGAACACGTCCGGCATGCTGTCGAATGGGCCGGCATACGACACGCCCCGCTCGTCCAGCAACGCCTGGAGGTTCGGGGTCGCCGTTCCTCCGAGCAGGAAAACCTGTGGCCGGCATCGCGCGATCTCATTTGCAAACGGCGTCAGGTCCGTGCGCTTGTCCGCGCCCCCGGCGATCAGCCGCACTTCGCGCGCGCGCTGGTCCAGCAGGCGAAGGCCGCCGACTGCCGCGGCAGGTGCCGTCGCCGACGTATCGTTGACGAAGAGGATCCCCTCTATGGTGGCGACCTCCTCCATGCGGTTCGGCACGCCCGCAAAGGCGCGCATACCATGCTCGATCGCCGCGATGGGTGCGCCGTAGGCCCACGCCGCCGCGAACGCCGCCAACGCGTTGCTGGTGCCGTGCTCGCCACTGAGCTGGAGCTGCGTCGGCCGCGCGATGCGGGCTTCCTCTCCCTGCCAGCGGAGCACCAGCTCGTCGCGGGAGAGCCACGCGCCGTCGGTACCGTGATCCTGCAGGCCGAACGGCATCAGTCGCGCGCTCGTCACGTCGACGATCTTCCTCGCCTCGTCGTCATCGTTGTTGTACACGACGACGCCACCGTCAGGAACGTGCTTCCCGATCGTGCGCTTCGTGTCGGCGTAGTCATCGAACGAGTCGTAGGCGTCGAGGTGGTCCGGTGAGATGTTGGTGAGAACGGCGACGTGCGGCCCCAGCTCGTGCTCGTCCATCGCTTCCAGCTGCCACGACGATAGCTCGATTACCACCGGCTGCTCCGGCAGGATGTCATCGACCATTGCCAGCGCGGAGATCCCCATGTTTCCCGCCAGTACCGAGTCCGGGTTCCAGGCGCGCATGATCTCGCCGCAGAGTGTCGAGACGCTGGTCTTGCCTTTCGTGCCGGTAATGCCGAGGATCGGCGCGCGGCAGGCCCGGAAGAACAGCGACATCTCCATTTCGATCCGCACGCCGGATTCCCGGGCGAGCGCGAGATACGGCGAGTTCCGCCGCACGCCGGGGTTGCGGATCACGACGTCCGCGTTCTCCCGCGTGAAGTCGGCCTCGTCGTGCCCGCCGAGATGGAACGTGATCGGCAAATCGCTCAGCAGTTCCAGCGACGACTGGAGCTGCTCGGCCGGGCGCATGTCCGTGACGGTAACGATACCGCCATGCCGCGCCAGGTAGCGGGCGACACCAACCCCGCCGCCCAGCACGCCGAGGCCCATCACCGTGTATCGGGTATCCCGAATCGCGTCACTCATCGATTGCTGATCCATGTCCTACAGAAGGGCAAACGCTACGCCGACCAGTCCAAGCATCATGCCAACAAGCCAGAAGCGGAGGGCGATCTGCGTTTCCGACCAGCCAATTTGTTCGAAATGATGATGGAGGGGGGTCATGCGGAACACCCGCTTGCCACCCGTGAGCTTGAAGTACGTCACCTGGATCATCACCGACAGCGTCTCGGCGACGAACACCCCGCCCACGATCGGCAGCAGCAGCCACTGGCCGGTCATGAATGCGGCGACTGCCAGCGATGCCCCGAGTGCGAGCGACCCGGCATCCCCCATGAATACCTGCGCCGGATTCGCGTTGAACCACAGGAACCCCATCAGGGAACCTGCCATCATGAAGCAGAATGTGACCACACCGAGCTGGCCCTGAAGGTAGGCGATGATGCCATATGCGACGAAGGCGACTGCCGCCGTGCCCGCGGCAAGCGTATCGAGACCGTCGGCGAGATTCACCGCGTTGGCCATGGAGATGATCGCGAACGCCGCGATCGGGACATAGATCCACCCGATATCGTATCGGCCCACAAAGGGGATGTAGATATGGGTCAGGCCGAGTCCATAGGGATCGGACAGGTGCAGGACAAGCGCGGCGGTCAGGCCGATCAGGATCAGCCAGAACATCTTCACGCGGCCCGACATGCCGCCCTGCTTACCGCCGACAAGGCTCATCGCGTCGTCCACGCCACCCAGCAGGCCGGTTGTCGCCAGGACCAGCGTTGGCAGGAGCATCGACAACCGGCCGATGGTGTTGAACACCAGCGTGAGCACGACCACCGTCAGGATGACCATGATGCCGCCCATCGTGGGCGTGCCGGCCTTGCCAAAGTGCTGCTCGAGCTCAAGGCGGATCTTCTTGCCGACCTTCCGCTGCCGGAGATAGGTGATCACGGGCCGGCCAATGACAACCGTAACAAGGAAGGCAAGCGACGCGAGGGCAAGCGAGACGGCCATGTTCTCGTTGCCGTCATGCGGCATGATCGAATCCACCGCGATCGGGAAGAGTGAGACGAACGGGCTCATGCGTTGCCCTTCCCGGTCGCGATGCTCGCATCCGGCCGGATCTCGGCAACGATGGTGTCCATGTGCAGGCCGTTCGCGCCCTTCAGCAGGACCACATCGCCTTCCCGCAGCTCCTTGCGCAGGAAGTCGGTCATCTCCTCCCGCTCATCGAGGCGAAACTGGCGGACGGTCAGCGGACGATCGACTGGGCGATGGATGCCTCGGGCCTCCTCGACGGTGAAGTGCGTCAGGTCACCGAAGGTAACCAGCATGTCCACGACGTCACCGGCGCGGCCACCGACGACGCGGTGCCCTTCCTCTTCATGCGTCCCGAGCTCGCGCATGTCACCGAGCACGGCGATCTTGCGCTTCGCCGGCAATTCGGCCAGCAGCCCGAGCGCCGCGAGCACCGAGGGCGTGCTCGCGTTATAGGTGTCGTCGATCAGCTGGGAGCCGTTCGGGCCGGGAACAAAGAGGAGGCGCACCTGCACCTTCGGGTCGCGCAAGCCGACGATCATCTCCGAGATGTGCATCCCGAAACCGTGCCCCACCGCGATCGCCACGATCGCGATCTGCAGACCAGGTCCGCCGACGAACGGCACGCGCAGGAAGGTCTCCTCGCCGTCGATCCGCACCCAGAACGAAGTGCCTTTCAACCCTTCGCTGGCCGCGTCGTACGCCTGGATATCCGCCGGATCATGCACGCCATAGGTGATCACCGGCGCCTTCGCGACCGTCGCCATCGCCCGCACGCGCGGATCATCGTGGTTCAGGACGACGAAGCCGTCCGCTGGAATCGCCTCGACCAGCTCCTGTTTGGTCTTGGCGATGTTCTCCAGCGTGCCCATCCGCTCGAGGTGGACCGGGTAGATGTTCGTCACCACGCCGACGTTCGGCTTCGCGATCTCGCTCAACAGTGTCAGCTCGCCGAAGGCGTAGGCGCCGCCCATCTCCAGCACCATGATCTCGGCGTCTTCCGGGCAGTCGAGGATGGAGAGTGGCAACCCGATCTCGTTGTTGAAGTTGCCCGGGCTACGGAAGACCTTGAACTTTTGGCTCAGGACGGCGGCGATCGACTCCTTCGCGCTCGTCTTGCCGACGCTGCCGGTGATGCCGATCACCTTCACCTTCAGGCGCTCGCGCCGCCATTTCGCCCAGCGCTGCAACGCCTTCACAGGCTCGTCGACGATGATCAGCGGCGTTGTGATCTCCGGATGCGTCGCCGCCCACTCGCGCGACACGATCGCGGTCGCCGCGCCACGCTCGAGCGCCGCCGGCACGTAGTCGTGCCCGTCGAGGTTCTCGCCCTTCACGGCGAGGAACACATCGCCTGGCTCGACCCGCCGCGAGTCCCGCTCCAGCCGGAGGAAGACCGTCTGGTCCTCGACCGGCCGGGAGAGCTCGCCTCCAGTCCCCGCGAGGACATCCCGCAACTGGTATCGTCTCATCTCGTCCGTCCCGTTGTTGTCATCGTGGCTGGTGTCATGACTATCCGTCGTCGCCTACCCGTTCAGCGATGCGCATGATGGCGGAGCGGCTGCGCGGGTTCTGCGCGATCTCGGCGTCGGTCGGTTTGACCGGCTTCCCGACGCGCCGGAGCCTTGCCCTATGATCGCACGTACACACCGGTTGGTCAGGCGGGCAGATGCAACTCCGTGACTCCAGCGCGAACGTCTGCTTCACGATCCGGTCCTCCAGCGAGTGGAACGAGATCACCACCAGCCGCCCGTCGGTCCGCAACAGGTCGATCGCCACCCCAAGCACCTTCTCCAGGGCCGCCAGCTCCTCGTTGACCGCGATGCGCAGCGCCTGGAAGGACTTCGTCGCCGGGTGGATCGCCTTGCCGCGACGTCCGCCAACCGCCGACTCGACGATCTGAGCGAGATCGGTCGTCGTCTCGATTGGCCTCGTCGCGCGCCGGCTCACGATGGCGCGTGCGATCTGCCGCGAGCGCGACTCCTCGCCGTAGTGCCACAGGATGTGCGCCAGCTCATCCGCCTCGAGGGTGTTGACGAGGTCGGCGGCGGAGGAACCCCGCGTCGGGTCGAACCGCATATCCAGCGGCCCCTCGAAGCGGAACGCGAAACCTCGCTCCGCCTGGTCGAGCTGAAACGACGAGAGCCCGAGATCGAGCAAGACACCATCGACGGCATCTATCCCGTGCTCCTTCGCGATCGTCGACAGCTCGCTGAAGTTCGCGTGCACGGGCACGACGCCGCGTCCGAGTGGCGAATCGGCCAGCATTCTGGCCCGCGCGATCGCGTCCGGATCGGCGTCCACCGCATAAAGCGTGGCGTCGCCGTCCACCCGCTGCAGAAGCAGCGACGAGTGCCCACCCCCGCCGAAGGTGCCATCGATATAGACGCCGCCGGGGCGAGGCTGGAGCGCGTCGACCGCCTCCTGCAGCAGTACGGTGACATGCCCCTCGGGGAGCGTGAACGTCCTCTTTTCGTCTGTCACCGTGGACTCCCGACCGATGCGCAAGCGGCCACGCCGACGCGTGTCACCAAGGCACAAGGCTACCGTATCGTGGCCAGCCTCGTCGGCCCTACGGCGCCGCGTCTTCGATCGTGGCGATGAGCGCTCCGGCGCTGACGGACGCTCCCGCCTCGACGGAGAGGTTCGCCACGACGCCATCACGGGGAGCGACGATCTCGTTCTCCATCTTCATCGCCTCGATGACGCAGATCAGGTCGCCTGACGCCACCTGCTGGCCGTTCTCCACCGCCACCCGGAGGACCGTCCCCTGACCCGGCGCGAGGAGATCGTTCCCGCCATGGGCACGCTCGCTGCGGCGGGATGCGCGTTGCGCACGACGGGCGGTACCGCCGTTGCGAGGGCTCTTCCCGCCGGCAAGTCCGACTCCTTCCAGCCCGGAGACGGCAACTTCCAGCCGCCGGCCGCCAACCTCAACGAGCATCTTCAGCGGAGAGGCGCCATCGTCCACCTCCGGCGCCGACGTACCCACGGTCGCCGGCGGGATGTCCAGCACCTCGGGGTAGGTAACGAGGAAGGTCGTCGCCGTGTCACCGCGCCGGAAGGCGTCGTGCGCCATGATCTTCTGGTGGAAAGGAATCGTGCTGGCGATTCCCTCGATACGGTAATCGGCCAATGCCCGCGTCATCCGCGCTATCGCCTCGTCGCGCGTCCGACCCCATGTGATCAGCTTGGAGATCAGGGAATCGTAGGTCGGCATGATCGGATCGCCCGACGCAATCGCGCTCTCGACGCGCACGCCGAACCCGGCCGGCATCTCGTACGTCGTCGGCGTCCCGGCCGACGGGGCAAAATCGCGCCCCGGATCCTCGGCATTGATGCGGCACTCGATCGACCAGCCGCGCGGGTACACATCCGCCTTGCCGAACGACGGTCCCTCCCCCATCGCCGCCAGGATCTGCTCGCGCACCAAATCCACTCCGGTCACCATCTCGGTGATCGTGTGCTCGACCTGGATGCGGGTATTCATCTCAAGGAAGTAGAACTTGCCGTCCGCGTCGAGCATGTACTCGACCGTCCCGGCGCCTCGGTAGCCGACCGTGTCGACCAGCGCGATCGTCGACGCCCACAGCCCCTCGCGCGTCCGCTCATCGACGGCCGGAGACGGCGATTCCTCAACCAGCTTCTGGTGCCGCCGCTGGATCGAGCACTCGCGCTCCGGGAAGGCCCAGACTTTGCCGCTGGAGTCGACGAAGACCTGGATCTCGATGTGACGCGGGTGCTCGAGATACCGCTCCAGGTAGACCTCAGGGTTGGAGAAATATCGCTCGGCCTCGCCGCGGCTCCCCTCGAATGCCGCCGCCATCTCGCTCTCGCTCCGGGCGACGCGGAAGCCCTTACCGCCACCTCCACCGGACGCCTTGACGGCGACCGGATAGCCGTGCTCATCCGCCCACGCCATCGCATCATCGACTGACGCCACCGGGTTCACCGTACCCGGCACCATCGGGACGTCCGCCCTGCTTGCGATGCGTCGGGCCGCGATCTTGTCGCCCATCAATGCCATGGCCTCAGCCGACGGCCCGACGAAGACCAGACCAGCATCCTCGACGGCGCGGGCGAACCGGGTATTCTCCGCCAGGAACCCGTATCCCGGATGCACGGCGTCCGCCCCTGCCTTCTTTGCCGTGTCGACGATGGCGTCGATGCGCAGATACGCCAGGCCGGGCCCCTCGGGGATGCGATAGGCGTCTGTCGCGTAGCGCACGTGCTGGGCGCGCTCTTCGCCGTCACCGTAGATTGCGACGGTCTCGATGCCCATCTCGCGACAGCTGCGCATCACCCGCAGGGCGATCTCTCCGCGGTTCGCGACCAGGAGACGGCGAATCTTCTGCTCAGGCATCCTCACACCCTTTTCCCGCGCCGTCCCGCACCAGGCGCCGGCGTTGCGCGGGGTCACCACATCGTCATGTCGATCAGTTAAGGAAGGATACACTGGGGATTCCGCATGCAAAGCGGCGGTATGTGGTATCAACTGACAGGAACGCCGGGGGCATCGCTCTACGGGCGCTCCAGCGTCCCGTCGTCACGTTCCGGCTCCGGACCACTCGCGAGGCAGCATGGCAGACACGTCGTTCACCGCAACGAACGCTCCGGCGCCCGACACAGCGCGGACCGAGCCCATGCCAACCGACTCGTGGCGCGCCTGGCGCCGTCGCAGCCGGCTCATCGATATCGCGATCATGGCGCTGATCTTCGTCGTCGCCATGGTGACCTACGTCTCCGGTATCGAGTCAACAAACTTCCACCAGGACGAGAGCCGCTGGATCAACCGCGCTCACTACCTCGGAGATCTCCTCGATCCCTTCGGCCCAACCTGGAACGACCAGTACCTCACACGCGGCCAGCCACCCGTCGGCTCCTACATGATGGGCCTTGGCCTGACGCTTCAGGGCCGCGATCTCGACACCAACAAGGCGTACGACTTCCGCCGTACGCGCGAGTTCAACCAGGCGTTCGCCACGCTGCCGGAGCACGATGATCTTGTCGCCGGGCGTCGCTGGAACTCGTTCCTCGGGGCGGTTTCAGCCTCGCTCGTCTATCTCATCGTGCGCCAGCTGACCAACCCGATTGGCGGCATCGCCGGATCGATGTTCCTCATCGCCAACCCGCTCCAGACCTGGCACAACCGCCTCGCCCTCGCTGACACGACGCTCACCCTGACGCTTGCGCTCCTGATGCTCGCCGTGATCACGTTGATGCGCCGGCCCTCGTGGGGTTGGGCGATCGCCGCTGGCGTGCTCATCGGTGTCGGCGGCGCAAACAAATTCACGCCGCTGGCCCTCGCCGCGCCGCTCGCCCTGCTCGGCGTCGTCCTGCTCGTCCGCGGCTGGATCGACCGGCGCAAGCTCCGCGGGGAGCGCGCGTGGGGCCTGTTCGGCTTCCCGCCGTTCCGTGATCTGGGATGGATGCTGCTTTCGATTCCGTTCACCGCGCTGGCGACGTTCGTGGTCATCTACCCCTATCTCTGGCCAGACCCGATTGGGCGCACGCTGACGCTCATCCGATTCCGCCAGGATGAGATGGCGAATCAGTACCGGCTCTACCCCCGCTTCCGCACCGACGGAGCGATGGACGCGCTGGAGCGCACCATCGTTGCCCTCGGCGACGCCTGGAGCTCAACCGGGCATCTGCTCCAGGCGATCGGCCTGCCCGGTCTCGGGTCGAACATTTCCCAACTCGATATCGTCCTCGCGGCGGCCGGCATCGCCGTCCTCGCCTGGATCGGCATCCGCAAGGGCCTCCGCAGCGCCGAGCTGATCGTCGTCACCCTCATCGTGTTCCAGACCGCGACGATCGTCCTCAACATGCGCGTCGATTTCGAACGCTACTACCTGCCGATCCTGCTCGGTGAGGTCGTCGCCATCGGCAGCATCATCGGCGTGGCCGTCAGCCTGTTGATGCACGTAGCTGGGCCAGAAAAGGCGGCGGCCGTGAAGGACCCCGGTCGATGAGCCGGCTCCTGCCGTGGCTTCGGCCTTGCCGCTGGACGCCGTTCGCAATCGCCCTCTTCGTGGTGCTCGTGCCGCTGCTCGCCCCCATGCCATCCGCGAGCCAGACACGCCCCGACACGCGCCCGAACGCAACCACCTTCTTCTACGACGAGAGTGGCCTCTTCCCGGAGGATCAGCGCGCGGCGCTCGAACGTGACGCCGAGCTCCTCCAGAGCACGGGCATCCCGACCGTGGTCTATGTGCGGGTTGTTACCGCGAGCGAGGCCGCGAAAGCCGATTCGCAGGCGTTCGCGGACGAGATCCGGCGCGCCTGGGATGTCGAGTCGGCGCCTGGCGCCGACGATGGCCTCGTCCTCCTCTTCTCCTGGGTGCCGCAGCAACCCCTGGCGAGCACGACCGTCCAGTCCTATGGGGCGCGCACCTTCGAGGACAGCGGCCTGTCGCCGGACGCTATCGCGACGACGATCGCCACGTCGGTCAGCTCGCTCGTCGAACAGGAGCAACCGTTCGAGGCCGTCGTCTACCTGATGCGCGAGACACGTTACACGGGCATCTACGCGCCTCCGTCACCCGCGCCGCTCGAAGGCTCGGCGAAGTCGCTGCATTCCCTTCTCACCTGGGCTGCGCCGATGATCGCCGTCGTCACCGGAATCCTGCTCATCGCCCGAACCTTCTCATATTGGCGCGTCCGGCCAACGACGCGGCAGATCGGCACGTTCACCGGCGTCGTCATCGCCGGCGCATTGGTTCTATGGATCATGTCGGTGTACGCGCAGAGCCGGATCGGCGTCGTGTCGTCGCTCGCCATGCTCGCGGAGATCGCGGTCGCTGCCTGGGCGTGGTCCCGCGTCGCATTCCGTCGCCACGGAGAAAGGTTTGTCCGGCGCCGCGCCGTGCCACCTACCATGACGCTGATGCGTAAGCGCCACCAGGCTCGCCTGCTTTACGCGCGGGAGACGGGAGGCCGCCGATGATACGCTTGCGCAACCTGCTCCTCTCCCCTGCACCGCCGCCAGGACCTCGCCGCCCGAAAGCGCGCCTTGAAGGACCACGCAGCGCCCGAACGATGTCACAGGCGCCGCGGGTCCACCCGGTTGCCCTGCGGGGCAGAAATGTCTCCCCGCGCGATCGCGTGCTATCGGGCTGGACCGGTCTTGTCCCGGACGTCTTGCTGGCGCTCCTGTTCTTCGCGATCTCCTTCGCTGTCAGCGTCCAGCAGGTCGAGAAAACAGCGTTCCACCCGGACGAAACACGCTGGATGAACCGCGCCTACTATGCGCGCGAGATCGGTAAACCGTTCGGCCCGGCGTGGCAGGAATACGTGACCACCATCGGCCAACCCCCGCTGGGCAGCATCGTGATGGGCATTGGCCTCGCGGCACAGGGCCATGATCTCGACGCGACCGGCGTCTGGGACTTCGCCTATGGCCGCGACTGGAACGGGCGGATGGGGGCGATGCCATCCGACGCGGACCGCTTCGCCGCCCGCCACACCAACGTGGTCATTGGCGCGCTCGTCGTGGCGGCGGTCTACGTGCTCGGCCGCATGACGACGAACCGCTTCGGCGGTATCGTCGCTGCCTCATTCCTCGCCTGGCATCCACTGCACGTCGTGCTGGCGACGCAGGCGCTGTCAGACCAGACGCTCTCGCTGCTCCTCGTGCTGATCTTTATCGCCGGCTACGCCTTCGCGAAGAAGCCGTCATGGACCCGGGCGATCCTGCTCGGCATCCTCCTTGGGCTCGGTGGATCGGTGAAGCTCACGCCCCTCCTGCTCGCCGTGCCCCTGGCCGGTTTCGGGGTGCTGCGCTGGCTCGTCCATCGGGACGCCGCGTCACGCCGGTACGCGTGGATGCTGCTCGCGCAGCCGGTCATTGCCTTCGCGACTTTCGTCCTGAGCTACCCCTACCTGTGGCCGAATCCGTTCGCCCGAACATGGAGGCTCTTCGCCTTCCGTGCCGAGGAGATGGACGCGCAGAGCGCTGCCTGGCCGGCCACGGCCGTCACCAGCCCGCTCGATAGCCTGGCACGCTTCGGCCACAAGCTCACCTATACGCACTCGACCTCGCAGCGCGTCCTCGCCCAGATCTATGACTGGCTGAATATCGACCGCGTGCCGGTCGGGCTGGACTTCATCCCGGCCGCGGCGGGCATCGTGCTGCTCGTCTGGTTCGTGGCCCGCAAGGGGTTCTGGACACCGATCGCGATGGTCGCCCTGCTGATGGGCGCGGAGGCCGGGGCCCTGGTCGTCGGCATGAAGACCGACTTCTATCGCTATCATCTGCCGATCGTCGTGATCATGGCCGGATGCATCGGCATCAGCAGCGGCACGCTCTGGAGCGGCGTCACGCAGGCCCTGCGTGGCCACCGCCAGCGTGTGGGCGCCCCGGCCGAGGTCCGGAGACCGTATTCCCGACCACTGCCAGTGGCAACCCGCTCAACCCCTACGGCAATCCGGCATCCCGCTCCCCGAGAGGTATCCCGATGAGCTTTCGACGCTCACCTATGCTCCTGTTGCTGCTGCTCCTGCTGCCGCTGCTCGCAGCCCCGGTGACCGCCTCCGGACGCGATCCGCTGGCGCCGGTGTTCGACATGGAGGCGCAACCCTTCGAGGCCTTCCCTCCGGAGCTGGTCGCGGACGAGAACCAGCAAGCGATCGTCGATCTCGTCAACGAGGCGCGGCTCTTCGGCGTGCCGGTTGCCGTCCGCGTCGTTTCGCGCGACGCCGGCCATGAGTTCCTGCCGCAGCTGGACAACACGCCGACGGACGCGCGCATAGACGCGGGCACCATGCGCGAGCTTGCCCAGGCGTGGATGGAGCGGGAGCCGATCGAGTCTTCTCCGGGCGCGGAGGATGGCTTCCTGATGCTGGTGATCATGCCCGAGGACCAGACGCAATCGTCGGCGATCATCGAGCCAGCCCCCAATGCCCTCCCCCTCAACGGCCTGACCGCCGGAAACATCAACGATGTCGTGCAGACACTCGTCCTCCCCAGCTTTGACCAGAACCAGGTGAGCCAGGGCATCCGCACCGGGCTGTCCGTCTTCTCGTACAACAACCTCTTCGCGAAGCCGGAGCGACTCGCGCTCGATGACCTCCACAAGGACCTCCGCATGGTCGCCGGTATCCCGCTCGCCGGCGCGACGACCCTCGCCGCGATCGCGTTAGCGGGGTTAGCCTGGTGGCTATCGCGACGAAACCCGGCGACGGAAACAGCGTCCACCGGGACGCTCTCGCCGTTTGCCGCCGGCGCCCTGCACGAGGGCCGGGTCGACGACGCGGTAGTAACCGGTGGCTTGCTGGAACTGGTACGACGGGGCGCCCTCAAGGCGAACGGCCGCGACATCTCGATTGATGAGCAATCCGCCAGCACGATCAGCGACCCCTTCCTGGGCGCGCTCCTCACGGCATTTCGCCAGAACGCCGGGACCGATGGACGCATCAGCCCGGCGGCGATCCGGCGCATCCCCGAGGTGGCGGGCCCCGCTCAGCGGCTGCTCGAAGATGACCTCGCGACACGCGGGCTGTTCAACCGCGACGGCAAGGTCCAGACGATGTGGCTGACGCTCGGCTCCGGATTGGTCGTGACGCTCGCCCTCTTCACATTGCTGCCGTCGATCCTCGGGAGGGCTGGCTCCGGCATCGCCGCGATCCTGTTCGCCGTCCTGGTGATCACCGGGGCGCTGGTCTGGGCGGCGCGTCGCTCGTGGACAACACCCGCCGGCCACGAGGCGCTGGAGCGATGGTCGGCATTGGCGACTGTGGAGGACCGCGTCGCCTTTGACGCCATCGTCCATCAGGACGACCTCGTCAGCGCGATCGGCGGACCGCTCACCCCACCAACGATCAACCTCGTCCGCACGCTGCGGGGGCTCGGCGCCGCCTGACCGGCAGACGTTCCAGGACGAAAATCGGCCCCGGCGGGAATCTCCGCCGGGGCCGATCTCGTGTTCGTGTTGACCGCTCGTCCTACGGAACCGGGGCGGCATCCGGCGCGGCGATGCCCGCGGCCGGGCCGTACATCTTCTCGACGTAGTCGATCAGCATCCGGCGCGCGCTGAACTGTGGCGCGACCGTGCGGATCGCCTCCTTGGCGACGCGAATCCACTCGTGCGGCAGGTTGTCCGCTCCACGGTCGTAATACAGCGGCACGATCGCCGTCTCAAGGAGCTCGTACATCGCATTCGCCTCTTCGGCGTCCTGCGCGTCGCCCTCCTTTGTCGACGGCTCAATCCCCCAGCCGTTCTTGTTGCCGGGCATCCAACCCTCGATCCACCATCCGTCGAGAATCGAAAAGTTCGGCACGCCGTTCGCCGCCGCCTTCATGCCGGATGTACCGGACGCTTCCAGCGGGTAGCGCGGGTTGTTCACCCAGACGTCGACACCGGCCACGAGGTGCTGGGCGATGCCCATCTCGTAGTCCTCGACGAACGCGACGCGACCACCCAGCCGCGGGTCGCGTGCCTTCAGGTAGATTTCCTGGATCAGCTTCTTCCCGCCCTCATCGGCCGGATGGGCCTTACCTGCGAAGATCAGCTGGACCGGCCGTTCCGGGTCGGTCAGGATGCTCGCGAGACGGTCGAGATCGCGGAAGAGCAGCGTCGCCCGCTTGTAGGTCGCAAAGCGGCGGGCGAACCCGAGTGTCAGGACGTTCGGGTTCTGGAATGGGCCCGAGGAGAGCACCTGCCAGGCATCGAACTGCCCCTCCGCGTACCGGGCGCGGGCGCGCTCGTCCATCTCGGCCATCAGCGCCTGCTTCGACATCTGGTGCGCCGCCCAGAACTCCTCGTCCGGGATATTCAGGATCGTGTCCCAGACATGCGACTTCTCCATCTGCTCTTTCCAGTACACCGGCTGGTACTTGGCGTAGACGTCGCGCATCGGGCGCGAGATCCAGGTCCGGAGATGGACGCCGTTGGTGATCGAGTCGATCGGCGCGTCTTCGGGCGTGGAGCCTTCGAACACGTCGTACCACATGCTGCGGGAGACCTCGCCGTGCTTCTCGCTCACACCATTGCGGTGGCCAGAGAGGCGCATCGAGAGCGCGGTGAAGTTAAAGCCCGGGTTGTCACCGTGCCGGCCGAGCGCGAGGAAGGACTCACGATCAAGCCCGAGCTGCGGCCAGTAGTCCGAGAAGTAGCGGTCGACCATCTCCGGCGGGAAGATGTCGTGCCCGGCCGGGACCGGGGTATGCGTGGTGAACACGGTGCGATGTCGCACCTTCTCCTCCGCCTCCTCGAAGCTGTCGCCTTCCTGGACGTACTCGCGCACGCGCTCCAGCATCGAGAGCGCCGCGTGCCCCTCGTTGGCGTGCCAGTACGCCGGCTCGATCCCGAGCGCGCGCAGCAGGCGGACGCCGCCGATGCCGAGCACGATCTCCTGCCGGAGACGATGCTCTGTATCGCCGCCGTAAAGGCGAGACGAGAGCTGGCGCGTCCAGTCCGGATTGCCATCGACGTCGGAATCGAGCAGGTAGAGCGAGACGCTGCCGACCTGCACCTTCCAGACGGCCAGGCACAGCGTGCCGAACCCGTCGTCCAGATCGACCTCGACGAGCAGCGGGGTGCCATCGTCGTTCAGCACCTGCATCGTCGGCTCGGAGCCCGGCTCCAGGTTCGCCGGCACATCATGCTGCCAGCCGCTGGAGTCGATCCGCTGCTGCAGATATCCCTGGCGATACAGGAGCGACACCGCCGTCAGCGGGATGCCCATATCGCTGGCTTCCTTGATATGGTCACCCGCGAGCACGCCAAGACCGCCGGAGTAGATCGGCAGGGCCTTGTGGATGCCAAACTCCGCCGAGAAATAGGCCACCGGCTGATTGACAAGCTCGGGATGATGGATACCGAGCCAGGAGTCCGACGGATGGCGATGCTGCATCGCGTCGAACATCCGCATGACGTTGTCGTATCGGCCGAGGAACGCCGGGTCCTGCACGGCGCGGACGAGGCGGTCCGGCTCGATGCGATGCAGGAAGAGGACCGGATTCTGCTTACAGACCTCCCACAGCACGGGGTCGAGCTCCCGGAAAAGCTGGCGGGCCGGCAGGTGCCAGGTCCACCAGAGGTTGTAGGACAGTTCGTTTAGTCGATCGATGCGCTTGGGCAGGTTCACCCGCGACGCGCGCGTCTTGAAACCCATCGGGTTCTCCAGATCTAGAAAATACAGGGCCCCACCCGCGTTGGCGGAGGCGTATTGGGATATGCCGGCGCCGCGTTGAGCGGGTCGGCGATTGCGTCGAGGATGCCAGGTCGTGGTATCTCACGGGCGAACGGCCGGCCACTCCCCATCTTCCGGCACGCTGGTACGGGTATACCAGATTCGCCCGGTTCATGCTGAGAAGCGTGTTGAGGCACATTCGACAACGCCACGGGAGCAGTGTCCGCGCGGCCATGGCCCGGCGCACGGACATCACAGCAGAGCCGCGACGGTCCGGTCCAGACAATCGTCGCGGCACTCCTGCACCCGGCGCGGCGGGCTATTCCTCGCCGAGGTACGCCTTCCGCACGGTCTCGTTGACCAGCAGCCGGTTCGCGTCATCGGAGAGCACGATCTGGCCGGTCTGGAGCACGTAACCACGGTTCGCGATGGCGAGCGCCATCAACGCGTTCTGCTCGACCAGGAGCACGGTCGTGCCCTGCTGATTAATGTCTTTCACGATCGAGAAGATCTGCTCGACCAGGATCGGCGACAATCCCATCGATGGCTCGTCCAGCAGCAGCACCGTCGGCTTTGCCATGAGCGCCCGCCCGATCGCGAGCATTTGCTGCTCGCCACCGGACATCGTGCCGGCATTCTGGCTGGTGCGCTCCTTCAGCCGCGGGAAAAGCTCGAACACGCGGTCGAGATCCGCTGGATCAACCTTGCCGCGGACGAATGCGCCCATCTGCAGGTTCTCGAGCACGCTCATGCGCGGAAAGATGCGGCGGCCCTCCGGGGACTGGGCAACGCCCATCCCCGCCACCTTGTGGGCCGGCACCCCGGCAATGTCCTCCCCTCGCAGTTTGACTGAACCGTTACGGGGCGCCAGCAGGCCCGAGATCGTGCGTAGCGTCGTGCTTTTGCCGGCGCCGTTCGACCCGATCAGGGTAACGATCTCACCTTCCCGCACCTCGAGCGAGATGCCCTTCAGGGCATGGATCTGGCCGTAGAAGGAATGAACATCAACCAGCTCCAGGACGTTCCGGGTGCTCATTGCTGCCCTCCCTGATCCACGATCTCCCCTTCTGCGTTCGTGCTCACCGCGCCGCCAGAGAGCCGCGCGATCACCTCCGCCGAGCCCGCGCCGAGGTACGCCTCGACCACCTGCGGGTTCGCGCGGACCTCCTCTGGCGTGCCATCGGCGATCTTCACACCGTGATCCAGCACGGCCACGTGGTCGGAAATCCCCATCACCACCTTCATGTCATGTTCGATCAGCAGGATCGTCATCGTCAGGTCGTGCCGCATGCGGTCGATGAACTCCGTCATCGCCGCCGTCTCACGGGGGTTCATGCCCGCCGTCGGCTCGTCCAGCAGCAGCAGCTTCGGCTCGCTGGCGAGTGCCCGCGCGACCTCAAGCCGCCGTTGGTCGCCGTAGGAGAGGTTCTTAGCCGTGGTGCGGGCCTGGTCGCTCAAGCCGACGTAGTCGAGCAGCGAGTAGGCCTTTTCCCGCGCGTCGTACTCCTCTCGCCGCTGCGCGCTTGTCCGCAGGATCGCCGAAAGCGGGCTCGAGGTGAGCCGGGTGTGCATCCCCATCAGGACGTTATCGATCGCCGGCACGTTCCCGAACAGGCGGATGTTCTGGAACGTTCGCGCGATGCCGATCGATGTCACCTGGTCCGGTCGCATCGATCGACCGGAGTTCTGGGCGATCACCTTCCCTTGGAACACGATCTGACCCCGGGTTGGACGATAGATGCCCGCGATCATGTTGAAGAACGTCGTCTTGCCCGCGCCGTTCGGGCCGATCACGCTGGAGATCGCGCCGCGCCGGATCTGGAGATCGACATTGTCGACCGCGACCAGGCCCCCGAATTGCTGGGTCAGGCCACGGGTCTCGAGCACGACCGATTGCGCCTGCTCAGGCGCCCGTGGTGCTTGCGTTGCGCCAGCCTGCATTACACGGGGTCCTTTCCACGCGCGTCGCTGAGCGACTGGTTGGTCTCGTATTCGTCGAATTCAAAGTTGTCGTCATCGCCCCTCATCTCGTCCGCGCGTTGGCTGGATGGGAACAGCCCACCCGGCCGCAGGAGCATGATCAGGACAAGAGACCCACCGAAGATCAGGAACCGGTCGGACGTCAGCGAGTGGTTCGCCGCCCAATCGCCAACCGATGAGAACGGCTCCGGCCAACCGGTCATCTGCTCGCCGGCCCAGTTCAGCGGTGCCGTCAGCTTGCCGGCGAGGATGCGGTCAAACGCGCCGATGATGATGCCGCCCGCGATCACGCCGTAGATGTTGCCGATACCACCGAGGATGACCATCGCGAGCACAATAATCGAAAGCGAGAACTGGAACTGGTCCGGATACACCACCTGCACGTACCCGGCGTAGACCGAACCGGCGAACCCGGAGAATGAGGCACCGAGCGCGAACGCCCACAGCTTCGACTGGACCGGGTTGATACCCATGCTGGCGGCGGCGATCTCATCCTCGCGGATCGCCTGCCAGGATCGACCGAGCCGGGAGTCGTAGAGCCGGGTGATCATGAACAGCGAGAGGAGCCCCACCAACAGGATCAGGAAGAACCACGGGAGCTGGTCCGTCGTGTTGAAACGGATCTCGTGACCACCTGGCAGCGGGATGGTGGGCGGCTTCGCGATCTGGCCGATACCTTGTGGGCCGCGTGTGATGCCGGAGGCGTTCGTGAAGAAGTCCGGCACGATCTCCCCGAAGCCGAGCGTCACGATCGCGAGGTAGTCACCACGCAACCGCAGCGTCGGGGCGCCGATGATGACGCCGAAGATCGCCGCGAGTATCCACGAAAAGAGCATCGCTACCCAGAAGTTCTGCATGAACCCCGGCACATAACCCTTCTGGACGAAGATACTGTTCGGCGATGTCAGGAATGCCTGCGCATAGGCGCCGATAACGTAGAACGCGACGTACCCGAGGTCGAGCAGGCCGGCGTACCCGACCACGATGTTCAGCCCCATCGCGAGGATGATGTAGTTCAGGATCGGGATCCACGAACCGAGCAGGTCGAATCCGAGGACGCCGTCGAGAAAAGGGTAGATCATCACAATCGCAGCGCCGATCAGCACCTTCTTCAGGCGCTCGCGGCTTTCTCGGTCATGCTGATCGAAGTAGGCCTGTGTCCTGGCCTGGACCGATGAGACAGCCATGAATCCTGCACCTTTCTCCTGGATCAGACTTTCTCAGTCGTTGCCTTGCCGAAGATCCCGGCCGGGCGGAAGACCAGGACGAGCACGAGGATGCTGAAGATCACGGTGTTCGTCCACTGCGCCCCCCACCCGGGGATCGCCGTCGGCAACCATCCATCGCTCACGGCCCAAATGAGGCCGATGAGGTAGCCGCCGACCACGGCGCCAGTGAGGTTCCCGATGCCGCCAAGCACAGCCGCCGTAAAGGCGAACAGGCCGTACTGGAAGCCCATCTGGAAACGGGCGGAGTTGTTGTAGAACAACGCGATCATACCTGCCGCGCCCGCGAGCGCACCACCGAGAATGAATGCCACGCCGATGGTGCGGTTGATATCAATGCCCATCAGTGCGGCGGCCTCGCGGTCCTGCGCGGTCGCCCGCATCGCGGTACCGATCCGTGTTCGGTAGACGAACCATGACAGACCAACCAGCAGCGGGATGGTGACTCCGATGATCATGACGTCGCGCGCCATGAAGCGGAGGTGCGATTCCTTGAACAAATCCTTGAGAATCGGCCATTCCTTCAGCACGTTGTAGGTCAGGAACTCGCTCGGAAGGAGCTGGGTCGGCGTGATAGGGTTCGCGCCCTTCCAATAGATAGCGACATTCTGGAGCACAAAGCTCATACCAATAGCGGCAATAAGGGGCGCCAGCCTCGGGGCGTTCCGGAGGCGTTTATAGGCGAGCCGGTCGATACCGACATTGATCGCCGCGCTGAAGATCATGCTCATGACCAGTGCGACCACAAGGACCCCGACGATCGCGCCCGTGCTCGAATCGCGCGTCACGCTGAACCAGCTCACAACCGTGGTGGCGAACATCGCACCCATCATGAAAACCTCGCCGTGCGCGAAGTTGATGAGCTCGATGATGCCGTACACGAGCGTGTAGCCCAGCGCGATCAGGGCGATCAGGGAACCGGTCGCCAACCCGATGATCAGGGTCTGAAAGAGGAGCGTCCACTGCATAACGTCGTCCCACCCACGTTCCGTCTGTCTACCGACGTCCGACACGGTTCGCCAGGCGGGAGATGGCCCGGCGTCCCGACCCGGACAACAGCATCCGGGTCGGGACGTGTGTCCCGACCCGGATGCCGCGCCTGTCTATGCCGCGCTCTATTCCGGCGGCGTGATGACCTGCTTGAAGGTGATCACGCTGTCCAGCACCTCGCTGACGGAGATGGACGCGGAGTCCTTGTCACCCGTGTCGGTGAAGCTCCACGTGTTGGAAAGGCCACGGAAGTTCTCCGTGTTCCACATCGCGTCGAGGATCTTCGCGCGGTCCTTCTCACCGACCTTGTCGATCGCCTGGAGGACGACCACAGCGGCCTCAAAGGCGTACGAGGAGTACGCATCCGGCTCGCGGCCAACGCTGTCGCGCATCATCTGCGCCCAGGTCGCGCCCGGTCCCTCAAGGGCATCCGGCGGAAGGCCACCGAAGGTGATCAGCGCCCCCTGGGCAGCCTCACCCGCGCCGTCGACGAACGCCTGGTTGATGAGACCGTCCGGCCCCATGAACGTCACGTCATCGGCCGACATCACCGTGCGCATGTCCTGCAGCAGCTTCGACGTGTTGAGGTTCACGATCGCGCCGCAGTACACGAGGTCGCAACCGGTCGACGCGACGCGGGTCATGAGCGCCTGGTACTCCGGGGCATTCGGATCGAACGCCTCGAAGCCGGCAACGGAGCCACCAAGCTCCTCGAAGGTGTCGTTGAACACCTGCGCGACGCCCTTACCGTACGTCTGGTTGTCGTGCAACACGAAGGCGTTCTTGCGGCTGAGGTCGTTGAAGGCGTAGTTCGCGCCGGCCGCACCCTGGAGGTCGTCCGACGGCACCACACGCATGTAGTTACGCGTACCGCTCGGATACAGCACATCCGGGTACCCCTCGGGGTTCGTCGGATGCTCCTTGGTGAGCTGGATCGCGGTGTTGGCGGGGGAAACCATGCCCATCCCGCCCTCGTTCATGATCGGGATCGCGACCTCGGCCGCGCCGGAGTTGTACGTCGCGATGTAGGCGACGGCATCCGGATCGTTCAGCACCTGGGCGCAGTTCTCGGCCTCGACCGCCCCATCCCACGCGCCGTTGTTGGCGGCGACGCCGTCATCGAGTGGTGTGTAGGTGAGCGCGAAGCCACCCGCGGCACCGCCCCAGATATCGACCGCGAGCTGGACCGCCGCCGCGGAGTCGCCACCGATCTGCTCGGACGCGGCGGACATTGGCCACGACGAGTAGAGGTTGATGGTGCCCTTGCTGGTGTCGGTGATGTGCTCGATGCCCTCCATACCGATCGTGTCGGGCGTCAGCTCACCACTGGCGGCCTCTGGCGACGCATCCTGGGCGGACGCGCGCATCACGCCACCAATGGCGCTCGCCGAGAGCCCCAGCGCGGCCGCGCGAATAATGAAGTTTCGGCGATCGACCGTGCCGCTCCTGAACCCTTCGACAAGGTCCGAAAGTCGAGAATCAACCATGTCCACTGGCCTCCCTTTTCCGGGGTAAAGTTCCCCGAATCGTGTTGTATATCGGCGAATACCGATTGAACCGACCACGCGAATGCGGGACGGTAGACGGAACCAGGATCAGAATCGCGACGTCAAGCATCGTCGATCCAACATGCGCACCGAACGCCATCGGTCAGCACACATGGGTTTTCTCGCGTTTTCTGATATGCAGGAAAACATACGTGGCAATGGCGGAAGTGTCAACTTCGGCCGGTCTGCCATTCACATAAACCGGACGGCATGACGGCCTCCACACGTCGTCATGCAGCCTTCCGGACCGCCTCGTACACTTGGCACACACGACGCGCGCCAGGTCGCGGACCGGGCGCGATATGCATCGGCGACCAGACTCCAGGAGCCTCCTGACGTGACCGACTTTCCGGACCATCCCGACCTCGACGATCTCCACCCGGACGACCTCATCGCCCGCGACCGCCTCGCCCTCGCACCCGTGCTCGACTCCCTCAAGACCGCCGGCTTCTACGCCTATGGAACGCTGGACGACCAGTCCCGCTGGACCATCGCGGTCGACGACGAGATCGGCCGCGTCGACGTCCGCGTCGGCGACGATGGTCTGCTCATCGTGCTCCAGATGACCTCCCCGGGCCTGTACGCAGACGAAGAGAACATCTGGCGCCAGCAATCCCGCGCCCGCCTCGCGCGTATCAGCATCCCGCGCATCGCGCGAGGCTTCCTGGAGCCGCACCAGTCGGCACGTTGGGACGAGGTGGATCAAGGCGTGGCCGTCTTCGAGTACTACGAGCTGCCCTTCAACCGCGCGGCTGACGTCGGATCATTCGTGCGGGAGCACCTGCCGCAGTTGGAATCCATCCTGGAGCTGATCGAGCGCGAGCTAGCCTAGACGGGAGCGAGAACACGATGTCGGAGGACCTGTCGCCGGAGCAGGCGACGCACAACCAGTGGAAATGGAAGTGGCGCCGCCGTGTCGCCGTCGCCCAGGGCCAGTACCCGGCCGAGCTGGTCCTTACCGGCGGTCGGGTCCTGAACGTGTTCACCGAGGAGTTGATCGAGGCGGATGTCGCGATCGATGCCGGATACATCGTTGGCGTCGGCCACTATCCCGACGCCCGGGAGCGCATTGACGTCGGCGGCGCCATCATCGCACCCTCCTTTATTGACGCCCACATCCACACCGAGAGCTCGCTGCTCTGGATGCCGGAGTTCGCCCGCGCGGTGATTCCGCACGGCACCGGCGCCATCGTGACCGACCCACACGAGATGGCGAACGTCGCTGGCTTGCCGGGAATCCGCGCCATGCGCGAAGCTGCGCGGACGGTGCCCATGCAAGTACGCTTCACCGCCCCGTCCTGCGTCCCCGCCAGCCCACACGAAAGCCCGGGCGCCACGTTCGACGCCGACGAGATCGCCGAGATGCTCGCCTGGCCAGAGACCGTCGGGCTCGGCGAGATGATGAACTACCCGGGCGTGCTCGCAGGCGACCCGCGCGTCGCTGAGATCGTGGCGCGCTCCCGCGGCCACCGGCGGGACGGCCACAGCCCGATGGTCACCGGCGCGGCCCTGCAAGCCTATGTCGCCGCCGGCGTCCATGCCGACCACGAAGCGACCAGCCGCCACGAAGCCGAGGAGAAGCTCCGTGCCGGGCTGATGGTGATGATCCGCGAGGGATCGTCCGAGAAGAATCTCGCCGAGCTGCTCCCCATCGTGAACGACCGCACCTACCCGCGCGTCTGCTTCGCCTCGGACGACCGGGACTGCCACGATCTCCACGCGGTTGGGCACGTCGATGACATCCTGCGCCGCGCGATCGCCGGCGGGCTCGATCCCGTCCGGGCTATACGCATGGCGACGTGGAACGCCGCGTCGTATTGGGGCCTGGAGGAAACCGGGGCCGTCGCGCCGGGCTACCTGGCGAACCTCGTTGTGCTGGATGACCTGGAGCGCGTCTCCGTAACGACGACGCTGTACCGCGGCAGGATCGTCGCCGAAAATGGGGCCCTCGTTGCGGAGATCGACGCGCCCTCGATCCCGCACGAGCTGATGGAAACCATCCACGTCGCCCCGGTCCGCCGCTCCCGGATGGCGATCCGGGCGAGCGACGCGACGAAGGGCGTTGGGCTGATCCCGGGACAGATCGTTACGGAGCTGATCGATATCACGCCCGCTACACATGGCGAGATGGCCGTCTCCGACCCCTCGCAAGACCTGCTCAAGACGGTCTCCGTCGAGCGCCACCACGCTACCGGGCGCATCGGCGTCGGGTTTACGCGCGGGTTCGGACTCCAGCGTGGGGCGCTCGCCTCAACCATCGCTCACGACGCGCATAACATCATCGCCATCGGCGTCTCGGACGAGGACATCCTCGCCGCGATCGCGCTGGTGGCCAGCTCGCAGGGCGGGCTCGCGGTGGTCGCCGATGGACAGATACTGGGGCATCTCCCACTCCCGATCGCCGGGTTGATGACACCGGAGCCGCTGGATACCGTCGCCGCGGCCTATGCGGAGCTCCAGGCGGCGGCCCGTTCGCTGGGCTCAGCACTCGACGATCCGTTCGGCCAGCTCGCCTTCCTCTCGCTCTCCGTCATCCCACAAGCGAGAATCACCGACCGCGGCCTGCTCGATCTGAGCTGATACCACTGGAGAACGTTCCATGCCGCACCAAACGCCTCCGGTTTCGCCGCGTGTCACCTGGTGGGATGATCGCTCGTTCGCGGACGTCGTGATCGTCGGCGCGGGGATCGCGGGACTCTCCTTCGCGCTGCGCCTGCCAGACACGATCCGCGTCACGGTCCTCACCAAGAGCGAGCTGGGTGAGTCAAACACCCGCTACGCGCAGGGCGGGATGGCCGCCGCCGTGGGGCCGGATGACACTCCCGAGCTCCACCTGCACGACACCGTCGGCGCCGGTGCCGGCCTGACCGACGAGGAGTCCGCCAGGGGATTGGTGGAACGGGGAGCCTCCGCCGTCCGCTGGCTGCTGAAACAAGGCGCGCGATTCGACCTGGAGGCCCACACGCTCCAGCTTGGCCAGGAAGCGGCACACTCCCGTCGCCGCATCCTCCACGCTGGCGGCGACGCGACCGGCGCGGAGATCGAGCGTAGTTTGGTCCGCCGACTTCGCATGCGAATGAACACCCGCATCATCGAACACAGCCTCGCAATCGACATCCAGCTCGACGCGAACGGGCGTGCGTCCGGTGTCACCGTATTGCGGGATGACGGGGCAATCGAGTACGTCCTCTCGGGCACGACGGTTCTCGCCAACGGCGGAGCCGGCCAGCTCTGGGCCGTCACATCGAATCCACACGACGCAACCGCGGACGGCGCGGCGATGGCCCTGCGGGCCGGCGTCACGTTGGCCGATGTAGAGTTCGCCCAGTTCCACCCGACGGTACTGACCTTGCCCGGCGTCGCGCCCTTCCTGATCTCGGAAGCGGTTCGCGGTGAGGGCGCCTGGCTCATCAACTCGGCGGGAGAGCGCTTCATGGTCGCGATCGACGAACGCGCCGAGCTCGCGCCCCGGAACGTCGTTGCAGGTGCAATCCAACACCAGCTCACCGTCATCCCAAACAACACCGTTTTTCTCGATCTGCGCCACCTGGACCCGGCGCTGGTCGCGGAGCGGTTCCCGACCATCTCGGCGCACTTGAAGGAGATCGGCCTGGATCTTGCACGCGATCCCATCCCGGTCGCTCCTGCCGCGCACTACTTCATGGGCGGTGTCGCGGCGAATACGCAAGGTGAGACGTCGCTCCCCGGCCTTCTCGCCATCGGCGAGGTCTCCTGCACCGGTGTTCATGGCGCGAACCGCCTTGCCAGCAACTCGTTGCTCGAGGGGCTTGTCTTCGGCATCAACGCCGCGGACCGCCTTGCCGACACCGGCTTCCCGGTCCCCGGCGAGGTCCCGGACCTTTCCCCGGCCGGGCCAGACGCTGTTGGAACGGCGCCGCAGGCCGACGAGATCCAGCGCATCATGAGCGCGGATGTTGGCGTCGTGCGCGAACGGGCCGGGCTTGAGCGGGCAACCGCACACCTCGGCGAGATGCGGTCATGGCCGATCGCGATCGATCGGGAGGCGCTCGTCGCGCGGAACATGCGGGACGTCGCGCTACAGGTCGCGACGTCGGCGCTGGCGCGTGAGGAGAGCCGGGGCGGGCATATCCGTAGCGATTTCCCGGAGCGCGACCCGGCACTGGACGGCCAGCACCAGATGCTCCGCTTCGACGGCACCGACGTCAGGCATTGGTGGGGTCCCCTCCCCGACTGACCGATACCTGACCGGGTGAAGGGGCACACTCAAATGGTTTCCCTATCGCCGTGAGCAAGGGACCAATGGAGATGAGTTGCCCTCTTCGGTCCAGTCCACGCCAAGTGCCCAGCCGAAAAACGCCCACATGTCAGCGAACTCTGTTTGCTGCTGGCTGATCGGCTTCCCGGCTCCATGGCCAGCGTCTTCATCGGCGCGAAACAGCACCGGCCGGTCGGGGTCTCCCACCGTCGCCACCTGCATTCGCGCGGCCATCTTCCGCGCATGCAGCGGATCGACACGCGAGTCGTTGAGCGCGCAGGTGAAGAGCATTGCGGGGTACGCGACCCCGTCCTCAACGTGGTGATACGGCGAATACGCGTGGAGATACGGGAACTGGACCGGATTCTCGGCACTGCCGAATTCGGGAATCCAGATCCGCGCGATCTTGAACAGGTGATACCGCAGCATGTCCGTGAGCGGCATCGCCGCCCGGGCGGCCCGGAACAGGTCTGGCCGCTGTGTGACCGCCGCGCCGACGACCAACCCCCCGGCACTCACGCCCCGGATGCCGAGCCGCCATGTCGACGTGACACCGCTCGCGACCAGGTGCTCAGCCGCGGCGATCGCGTCGTCTATCGTGTGTTGCTTGCGCTCCAGCATGCCATCACGGTGCCACGCCATGCCAAGTTCACCACCACCCCGCAGGCACGGCGACGCGTAGACGCCGCCCATCTCCAGCCACAGCGGCAGGTCGGGCACATACCGGGAGCCCGTTACGAGCCCGTAGCCGCCGTAGACGTGCACCAGCGTCGGATTCCGGCCGTCCCGGGCCAGTCCCCTTCGGTGCACGAGAAACATCGGAACGTCGGTTCCATCCTTCGAGGTGAACCACTCGCGCGAGATCGTGTAATCCGCCGGATCGAGACCCTCCGGCAGCTCCGGCTCGATCAGGACGCGAACCGGGCCCGATCCATCAACAGCCAGCACCGTCGTCGGTGAGAGGAACGAGTAATACCCTACGGCCGCGCCCTCCGACGTCACGGACCCATGGATGAACGGCACCATGCCGAGTCCGGGCAGCGGGACATCGCCCAGCGACGTCCCGTCGATGGTATAGCGTCTGACCACCGGAGCCGCCTGCTCGATCTCGGCGGACACAAAGCCCTTTGACGTCGGCACAACGGTTTCCAGCACGGTCCCTTCCCGCTCAGGGATCACGACGTGCCATGCCGCATCGGCGAGCCGGCAGCCGATCAGCCGGCCATTCGGCGCATCTGCGTGCGTGCGGCTATACAGCACGCCGTCATGGAGGCAGACGATCTCGTGCGTTGAATCACCGGGAGGCGTGATCTCGCGAAAACCGTCTCCGGACCGGTGGAGGTCCAGCACGTAGATCTCCGTGTATAACCACCCGTAGTCGACGTCGATGACCAGCCAACGCCCGTCCGGGTCCATCAGGACGTTCGGCATCTCGGTCTCGCCCCGCCCCTCGCCCCAGACCAGCGGATCGTCAGCCCACGGAGTGCCGAGCTCGTGCCGATACACGCGACGGTAGTAGTTCTCCTTGCCGGCGGCGACTTCGCCCGGGCGCGGATAGCGCGTGTAGTAGAACCCGCCGTTGTCGGGGAACCAGGCGATCGACGCCGAGCGAACGCGCGGGATACGTTCGGCCAGGTCCTCGCCGGTCGCGACATCGCGAACGTGAAGATCGCTCCACTCGTCGCCACCCTCGGACAAGCCGTAGGCGATCAGGGAACCGTCGCGCGACGGATACCACCAGTCGAGCCCGAACACCGCGTCGGGCGCTTCACCGGACACGTCAAGAAGCACCCGATCGGTGGCATCGAACTCGTCGCGAACGAGGAGCGTTGGCTGCTCGTGGTCGCGATCGCGCCAGAGCGTGAACAGCTTCGCCCCGGCGATCCGGGCATCCTGGACTTCGGCGACACTCAGCAGGACGTCCAGACGCGCCTCGATCCGCTCCCGGCCAGGCAAGGATCGCAGGAAACGCGCGCTGGCATCGTTCTGCTCACGCGTCCACTGCGCAACCGCCGGATCACACGAATCTTCCAGCCAGCGATAGGGATCCTCGATCCGCACGCCGTGCATGACGTCGACATGCTCGCGTTGGGGTGTGGGCGGGGGCATGAATGCGCCGGGCATGGTACGACGTCCTCGATACAGGCTGATCCATCGCCGCGCTCACCCCCGGTTGCGTTGCTTGATGTGATCCTACGCCGGGCATACGGGGAGCGCAATCCCAACCGGGGGACACGCGTGGGGTATGCTTGCACGCGGGATGCGCCCGATCCGGGCCGGCAAGAATCCCTCCCACCACTCTAGACGTACACAGGACAGACGGGTGAGGTATCACCACATGCACGATCGTTCGACGCCGTGACGCAGCAGCACAATCAGGACTCCATCCCGCTTGCTGAGCTGACCGACTCGGACCTCGTGGACGCCATGGCGGCGGGTGATGTCGAAGCGATGGACGTCCTCTATGACCGTTACAACCGTGCGGTGTTCTCTTTCGCGCTCAAGATGCTCGGTAATCGCGAGCAAGCGGAAGAGCTGCTGCAAGAGGTGTTTGTCCGGGCCTGGCGCCAGGCGCACCGATTCAGCGAAGGCCGCGGGTCGTACATCACATGGCTCCTGAGCATCACGCATAACATGGCGATCGATGAGATCCGCCGGCAAAACCGTCGTCCGCAGAAGGCCGAGACGTCCGATCCGGTCCTCCTGCTCGACAACGTGCGTGATGAGAACCCATCCGTCGAGGACCAGGCGCTGATCGGGGACCTTCGGGACACCATGGTCGCCGCGCTGGCCCAGCTACCGGACGCCCAGCGATCCGCGCTCGAGCTCGCCTATTTCCACGGGCTCACCCAACGCGAGATCGCCGAGCACCAGTGCGAGCCACTCGGCACGATCAAGACGCGCATGCGCCTGGCGATGAAGAAGCTTAGGGAACTCCTGGACACGCAGGGATTGGATCTGACATGACCGATCACACATCCGAACAGAACCGGGCGTCACGTCCGTTCGCCGAGGAGTGCACCTTCGCCCAGGACAACCTCGAAGCCGAGGCGCTCGACATCCTCGATCCAGCCGATCACGCCCGCGTCCAGCGCCATGTGCTGGTCTGCGGTCGCTGCCGGCGCGAGGTCGCCGCCATGCGGGAGGTCGCCAGCATGCTGCCGCTGGTGTCACCACCGGCAACGCCGTCGGCACGCGTCAAGTCACGGGTTCTCGAGCGCATCGCCGCTGAACCCGCGCCGATCATCCACCGCTTCCCGGCAAATCCGTGGACGGAGAAGGAACCGCCGGCTCCGGAACCGACGCCATCTCCGGCACCGTCCGACGCAGGAGGCGACGCCCCGTCTCCGTGGCGGGTGTGGATGATGTCGGCCATTGTCGCGCCGCTCACCATTGCCCTGATTGTGCTCGGCGCGTGGACAAGCCGGCTCCAGCATGATCTGGATGCCGCTCGCACCGGCACGGACGACTCCGCCGCGGCAATCGAGACGACGACCGGCGACGGCGGTTTGCGCCTCTATGCCATGGAGCCAAGCTGCCCGGAGTGTGACGACACCCCGGCGACCGGCCATCTCGGCGGCGACCCGAACCAGAACGTCGGCATCCTGGTCGCCTGGAACCTGACCCCCGGCGAGCGCCACGAAGTGTGGTGCGAGAACCGCGACGGCACAGTGATCCGCGTCTCGGACCTCGATGTCGCGCAGACCGGGCAAGTCCTGCAAACGGTGAACTTCCCGGATCCGATCGGCGGCTACTCGACGATCTACGTGACGAGCACCGACGGGACGGAAGAGATGCGCGTCGCCCTCCACGAGGATACGGTGCCCGACGATTCGACGCCTTCGACCGACGGCACACTGGCGGACTGATTCCTGCGACATACCCGGGGCTGGCGCGGTTCGTGCACAGCCCCGTTTCGCGTGCCGGGTTTGCGCGCTGCCGTAGCGGGACGTATAGTCCATAAGTTGTGGCCGGGCGCGCCTTGGCCATACGGTCTGACCTGTACACGGGAGACGATGCCACAGTGCCTTCAGCAGTCACCGAGTCCTCCCTGGCGGCGCACGAATATGCGCCGGTGACCATGAACGCGACCCCGCGGCTGGTCACGGATATCTCCGAGCACCCCATCACCTCGCTGACCATCCTGGTCCCGGTGATGAATGAAGAGGGCAACCTTCCCGACCTGTATGAGCGCCTCACCGAGTCGCTGGCCGAGATCGACCTCCCCTACGAGATCATCATCGTCGACGACGGATCGCAGGACGCGAGTTGGTCGCTCATCGAAGGACTCAACAAACAGGATCCGCGGGTCATCGGCATCCGCCATCGCAAGAACTTCGGCAAGGCCCAGGCGCTCTCCCACGGCTTCGCGGCCGCGCGCGGCGACGTCATCGTCACCATGGACGGGGACCTGCAGGACGATCCCGCCGAGCTGGCGAACTTCCTCGCCATGCTCAACGACGGCTACGACCTCGTTTCCGGCTGGAAGCGGCGCCGTCATGATCCGTTCGGCAAAACCTTCCCGAGCAAGCTCTTCAACTGGACCGTGCGCAAGGCGTCCGGCGTCCAGCTGCACGATTTCAACTGCGGATTCAAAGCCTACCGGCACGAAGTAACCGACTCCATCCGCCTCTACGGCGAGTTGCACCGGTTCACGCCGGTGCTGGCCGCCGCCGAGGGCTTCCGGATCGGCGAGCTGCCCGTCGTGCATCATCCCCGCCGCTGGGGCTCGTCGAAGTACGGTTGGTCACGGCTGACCAAGGGCTTCCTCGATCTGCTCACCGTCGTCTTCATCACCCAGTACCGCCAACGCCCGATGCACCTCTTCGGCCTGCCTGGCCTGGCTTTCGGCGCGATCGGTGTGCTGCTGGGTCTCTGGCTCACCTTCGAGAAGCTGATCCTCCATGAAGCCATCGGCACGCGGCCGCTGCTGATGCTCTCCGTGCTCCTGATCGTAGTCGGCACGCAGTTCTTCGGGCTCGGCCTGCTGGGCGAGTACCAGTCGTATGGCTCCAACGCGCCCCGGCCGGATCGTCCAATTCCGCTACGCGAGACCGCCGGGTTCGGCACTCGCCCTGAGCTGATCACCAAGACGGGACCGTCCGGGAGCACCCGTTGAGTCATCCACGGGCGCGTACCGAGCGGGAGACGAGAGCCACGTCTTCGACCACGCAGCAGACGCTCAAGCGCATCCTCCACATCCCGACCCCGGTGATCTTCATCGGCGGTGTGGTGCTGGCCGTGATCATCCTGTGGTGGCAGGGGCAGCTCAAGGAGATTGTGAGCGTAACCCGCGGTGCGGACATCACACCGATGCTCATCGCCGCGCCGATCTACCTTTTTAGCCTCGGCCTGCTCTGCCTGCGCTGGCACCAACTCGTGCGCATGGCGCAAGGCTGGTCAGACCTGCCGCGCGCCTCCGAAGCGTTCCTGACCTCCGTCGTGATTAACTACGCCGCCCCGGTTGGACTCGCTGTTCCCTCCCGCGCCGCGCTTACCAAGCGAGCCCTCGGGCTGGACAACCACGCCACCGGCACGATCGCCCTCTGGGAAATCGGCTTCGACGTGCTGGTCCTCGGGACCGGATCGCTGGCCTGGCTCTTCCTGGCCGACGGGTCGACCAGTGCCGTCGGCAACGAGCTCTCGGACTCCGCCGGGAAGTACGCCCGCTGGGGCCTGATCGCCGTCGCTATCCTGGTGCTGGGCGTCATCTGGCTATTGCGCAACACCGAACAACGCCGCCGCTTCGTGCACTTCATCCAGCGCATCCTTCGCTCGCCAATGCAGCGGCCCGGCCAGGCGCTCGCCGCCATCGGGGTCACCGCCGCCTACTGGAGCCTTCAGGGCGTTGTGCTCTGGCTGCTGATCGAGGCGATGCGCGTCGACGCGTCGTTTATCTTCATCCTGGGCTTAACATCGTTGCCGATGGTGATCGGCATGCTCAGCCCCATCCCGGGTGGCGCCGTGGTGCGCGAGGCGATGATGTATGTCGTCGCGCGCATCGCGGGCGTCCCGGGCGGCGAAGTCGTCGCGGCGGCCGTGATCTACCGCATGGCCCTGTTCGGCGCCATCCCGATCCTGTACGGGCTCGTACGCCTCTGGATCTCGCGCAGCGGCGACGGACATCCGAACCTTCCGCATGCCGACGCGTCGACCACGACAACGACATCTGCCTGACACGCATTAACGAGAAAGGACCCGCTCGCACATGAGCATCTCCGAGACTTTTCGCTACGAGCCGGCGGTGAACGTCGATACCAGCAACTACCGCAAGCACACCAGTGACAATCCGATCCAGCGCGCGCTGATCGACCGCTTCCACCAGAAGATCACCGGTATCGTGACGGACCTGCGCCCGCAGACGCTGCTGGATGCTGGCTGCGGCGAGGGGTTCGTCTCTGAGATCTTCCTGCGTGAGATGCCAGCCCTCCAGCTCACCGGCTTCGACATGCTCGAGGACTCGGTCAAGCTCGCCCAGGTCCGCAACCCGCGCGGCACTTTCCAGGTTGGGGACATCTACCAGACCGGCTTCGAGGACAACAGCTTCGACGTCGTCGTCTCGTTCGAGGTCATGGAGCACCTCCACGAGCCGGACAAGGCTCTTGCCGAGCTCGCCCGCGTGGCGAAGGACTACGTCGTCCTCTCCGTGCCGCACGAGCCATTCTTCTGCGTCGCCAACGCCGCGCGCGGCAAGAACATGGACCAGACCCCCAAGGGCAGCGACCCGGATCACCGCAACTTCTGGTCGCGCGAGGGCTTCGGCGAGTTCGTCTCGCGTGAGCTCGACGTGGTCCAGCTCACCGGCTCCATTGCCGTGGACGATCGCAGTTGGCCGAGTCCGCCGCTAGAACCGATCACAGGCAACGAGGGGGACCCGCGCGGTCTCCCTTTTGCGTTGCCGGGAGGTGACATCCACGATGCCGACCACGCTCTTTGACGCGGCAGATCCGCGCGCGATCATGACCTACAACCTGAAAAACGGCTGGAACTTCGTGCAATGGGAGGCCCGGCGCGACCGTCTCGCGGAAGTTATCCGCGCCGAGGCGCCCCTCTTCCTGGGAACGCAGGAGGGCTTTCCCTTCCAGCTCCGCGACCTGCGCGAACGCTTGCCGGGCTACGACTTCGTCGGCGAGGGGCGCTTCGCCGACCTGTCGGACGAACACGTCGCCATCTTCTATGACACGACGCGCGTCACCGTGGTGGATTCCGGAACCTTTTGGCTCGCGGAAACGCACGACGTGCCGGGCAGCAAGATCGAGGGCGAGGATTTCCCGCGCATCGCGACGTGGATGCGCTGCACCGTCGCGGGACATGACCGGGAGCTGGTGATGGTGAACACGCACCTCACCTGGCAGGAGATCGGCCTCGTCGACCAGACCCGGAGCCTGATCGAGGGCATCGACCGCGTCGCCGGCAACGAGATCGACATCATCCTCACCGGCGATTTCAACCAGATCCGCCACTCCCCGACGTGGAAGACCGTCACAGAGGCCGGCTTCGCCGACGCCGTCGACTTCGCTGAGACGGTCGAGGGGCCGACGTTCACGTTCCCTGATTGGCGGGTGTGGACGGAGAAGCAGGTCGCCGAGGTGGCGCTTGAACGGCGCATCGACTGGATCATGTACCGCCCGGCCGAGGGCCATCCCTTGCCCACGGGCACCCACCTGCGCGTGATCAACACGCACACCGAGCCGAACCCGCCCTCGGACCACTTCCCGGTCGTGCTCAGCAACCGACGTCCGACGGCGAACGGCTAGCCTCAATACGGGCCAGGCTCGTCATCGACCTGGCGCGCTAACCCTTCGCGACGGAGAATGCCTCGCGCGCGGCGGCCAACGTCTGCTCGATGTCCTCATCGGTGTGGGCCGACGACAGGAACATCGCCTCGAACGCGGACGGAGCGACATAGACGCCGCGATCCAGCAGCGCATCAAAGAAGCGGCCGAACATGGCGATGTCCGCCGTCTTCGCGTCGTCATAGGTGCGGACCGGCGCGTCGGTGAAGAAGTACCCGGCCATCGTGCCGACGTTGGATGCGCGGAATGGCACCCCGGCGTCGCTCGCTGCCGCGTTCAGCCCGTCGATCAGCGTCGTTGCCTTCGCGGAGATGCCGTCCCAAACACCCTCGCGCCCGAGGATCTCCAGCGTCGCAATGCCCGCCGCCGTCGCGACCGGATTGCCCGAGAGCGTGCCCGCCTGATACATCGACCCGGCCGGGGCAACATGCTCCATCACCGCGCGCGTGCCGGCGTAGGCCGCCAGCGGGAACCCGCCGCCAACCACCTTGCCGAACGTCACGAGATCCGGCGTGATCCCGTACAGCCCAACGGCGCCAGACGGCGAGACACGGAACCCGGTCATCACTTCGTCGAAGATCAGCACCGCGCCATGGGCCTGGGTCACGTCCCGCAAGCCTTGCAGGAAGCCCTCGACCGGCGACACCATGCCCATGTTCCCGGCGACCGGCTCGACGATGATCGCCGCGATCTCGCTCCCCTGCTCGTCAAACATCGCGCGGACGGCGTCGAGGTCGTTGTACGGGGCGACGAGCGTATCCTGCGTGGCGCCCTTCGGCACGCCGGGGCTATCCGGCAAACCAAGCGTGGCGACGCCGCTGCCAGCCTGAACCAGCAGCAGGTCGGCGTGTCCGTGGTAGCAGCCGGCGAACTTCAGGATCTTGTCACGTCCGGTCGCCGCACGCGCCAACCGCAGCGCACTCATCGTCGCCTCGGTGCCGGAATTCACCAGCCGCACCTCGTCGATACCGGGCACCCGGTCGACGATCAGCTGGGCCAATCGCGTCTCCGCCTCGGTCGGAGCCCCGAAGCTCGTTCCCCGGTGGATCGCCGCGACGGTCGCCTCGACGACCTCCGGATGGGCATGGCCGAGGATGAGGGGGCCCCACGACAGGACGTAGTCGATATACGTGTTGCCGTCGATGTCGACGAGGTGGCTCCCCGCGCCATGGTCGATGAACGGCGGGACGCCGCCGACCGCCCGAAAGGCGCGCACCGGGCTGTTCACCCCACCCGGGATCACCCTACGGGCGGCCTCGAACGCCGCCGCCGACTTCTCCGTGGACCGCGCCTGGATCGTCTCGCTCATCGATTGGCTCCTGTGGGGAATGCCTGCGTACACCCGGCCCTGGTGGCCGGGTTCATCCGCAGCGAAACCCGGCCACCAGGGCCGGATGTACGGGATTATTCCGGTTTGTCGATACCCATCGCGCGGAGGATCGCCTCGCGCTCGGCCTGGTCATTGATCGTCCGCAGTTCCTGGATGGGCTGGTGCAGCATCTTGTTCACCAATCCGGCCGCGAGTGCCTTCACGACGTTCTGGTCGCGCTCGGAGAGATGATGCAGCTTGCGCAGCGCCTTGGATAGCTCCTGCTCGCGGATGTCCTCCGCGCGCTGCCGCACGGCGCGGATCGCCTCGACCCCGTGCCGGCTCTCGGTCCAGCGCTCATAGTCACGCGTCGCCATCGAGATCAGGTGCTCGACCTTGCGCACCTCGTTCGAATACTGGCGGCGCGACGCCTCCTGGATCGGGTGCAGCGCGTCGACATCACGCACGACGACCAGATCCTCGTTCGTGGCTCCCTGGTCAATCACCCGGGGCACGCTGATGTCGATCATGAGCAGGGGCGTGTTGCGGTGGGCGATATGCCGGGCACGCACGATCGGGTCGTCCGACGTTGCCGCGCCGATCACGAGGGTTGACGAGGCGATCGCCTCCTCCAGCGCATCCAGCGGCACCGCGATCCCGTCGACAGCCTCCGCGAGCGCCTTCGCGTTGTCCAGCGAGCGGTTGACGATCGTGATGTCACCGACCCGCCGGGCGCGCAACAGCTTCGCCGCCAGCGCAGCCATCTTGCCGGCCCCGACGATCGTCACCGAGAGCTCATCCAGCCCGTACAGCTCCTGCTCGGCGAGATCGACCGCCGCATGGGCGATGGAGATGCGGTTACGGGCGATGTCCGTTTCGGTACGGGCCCGCTTGCCGATACGGAGTGCGTCCAGCGTGAGGCGCTGAAGCATCGGACCGACGCTCTCCCGCTCCCTCGCGATGTCGAGTGCATCCTTGATCTGCGAGAGGATCTGCGGCTCCCCGAGCACCATCGAGTTCAGCCCACTGGCAACGCGAAAGATGTGATCGACCGCCTGCTTCCCGCTGTGGACGTACGACGTCTGGCGCAGCGCCCCCTCGTCGACATGGTGATAGCGGGTCAGGAAATCAAACACCCGCTCCTCGACCGACTCGGCGGAGTTGCCGACGGCGTAGATCTCGGTGCGATTGCAGGTCGACAGGATCAACCCTTCCGGCACGCGCGCGTGAAGGGCATCGAGGCCATCGAGCAGCTCATCGCCAGAGAACGCCAGCCGCTCCCGGATCTCGACGGGCGCATATTCATGATTGGATCCGACGACGACGATCGTCGGGCTCGACGATGGCATAGAGATGACACTCGGTGGAGGTTCGGGGCCGCATTGCCCCAGGGGCGCCCGGCCGCCGGCGCGGACGCATGTACTGCATGATGATACCCGATACCAGCGGCGCTACCTGAGAATTCGTTGCAACCGATACTCATTCTTCTATAGGAAGCAGCGCGGGGCAACCCCGCTCCGGGTTCACAGCGTCGCCATGGTCGCCTATAGTGCGGAAGAACCATCCGGCACTACCGGACCACCAGCATGGAGGAACCACCCGCATGTCCACGATCGACGCCGAGTACGCATCCCGGTTTTCGGAATCCCGCGCCATGTTCGAGCGCGCGAAGAGCGTCATCGCCGGCGGCATCACGCACGACGGCCGGCATATCAAGCCCTTCCCTCCCTATGTCGCCCGCGCCGACGGCGCGTACAAGTGGTCCGTCGATGGCCACAAGCTGCTCGACTATGGCATCGGTCACGGCTCGCTGATCTTCGGACACAACGACCCGGACCTCACCGCGGCGATGGAGCAGCAGGTCAGTAAGGGCACGCACTTCAGCGCCGGCCACGAGGCCGAGATCCTCTGGGCGGAGAAGATCGTCCAGCTCATCCCTTCCGCCGAGCTCGTCCGCTTTACCGCCTCCGGCACGGAGTCGACCCTGCTCGCGATGCGCATTGCCCGCGGCTACACCGGCAAGACGACGATCCTCAAGTTCGAGGGCCACTTCCACGGCTGGCAGGACTATGCCCTCAAGGGCGAGAAGCCGCCGTTCGAGAGCACAACCGTGCCCGGCATCCCGAGCGAGACGATGACCACCGTCGCCGTCGTCCCCTCGAACGATCTCGCGATGCTGGAGGAGCGCCTCAGCCAGGGCGACGTCGCCGCCGTCATCATGGAGCCGAGCGGGGCGTCGTGGACCACGATCCCGCTGAAGGAGGATTTCCTCGCCGGCGTGCGCGAGCTGACAACGAAATACGACGCCCTCCTGATCTTTGACGAGGTCATCACGGGCTTCCGCTGGTCGCCGGGCGGCGCGCAGCAGCGCTTCGGCGTCACGCCGGACATGACCACCATGGCGAAGATCGTCGCCGGTGGCATGCCGGGCGGCGCCGTCGGCGGCCGCAAGGACATCATGGAGATAGTAGCCTTCCACGATGACGCGACGTTCAACAAGATCCCGCCGCGTGCCGCAGGCCGGCACCTACAACGCCAACCCGCTCGCCGCGGCCGCCGGAGCGGCATGCCTGACGAAGGTCGCCGACCCGTCGGTGCAGGAGTACTGCGACGGACTCGCCGCCCAAATCCGCAAGGGCATCAACGAGGCCATCGTCCGGCATGATGTCCCCGCCTTCGCCTGGGGCGAGAGCTCGGTGTTCCACATCGCGCTCGGCAAACCCGCCAGCAACATGGTCGCGGACGACTTCCGCGTCCCGGAGGGTGTCAGCGCCGAATTCCTGAAGTCCAGCGGCGGTGACAAGCTCGGCATGATGGTCGAGATCGCCGGACTCCTGGAAGGCGTCCACCTTTTCCACGCCGGCGGCATGACCAGCACTGCGCATACCCAGGAGGATATCGACATGACGGTCGAGGCTCTCGACCGCGTGATCGGCCGCATGAAGGACGAGGGCGCCTTCGCCTAAAGCCGGATCGAACTGGATTAATCGACCGCCCTCCCGCGAGGGCGGCCCTTCCTCAGGGTCACGGAAAGCGGCACCATGACGGATTTCACGGCCGACGTCGAGCGCTGGCACGATTTTTTCATGCTCGCGGGCACGGCGTCGGCGACGCTCCTCGGTCTGCTCTTCGTCGGGGTCTCGTTTCGCACCGATATCCGCGCGCAGCCGGAAGGCAGCTTCATGCGCACGGTCGTCGCGCACAACTTCCTCAGTTACCTTATCGTCATCCTGTTCTCGCTCTACTTCATGATCCCGGATATGGACCCGCCGGATCTCGCCTGGCCCATCACGATAACGGCCGCATTCTCGTTCCTCTCGGTCATGCGATCGACCCTTCGCCTGCGATCCCGCTTTGTGACGGATCGGGAGGCCGCCTTCTGGCACATGCTCGTGCCGCTGCTCTGTTATGTGGCCGCTGCCGGAGTCGGGATCGCGATCATCGTGCATGATGACGGAGCGATCTCGTGGATGGTCACCGTGGTCGCCTTCCTGCTCGTGACCCCGACGCGAAACGCCTGGGCGATGCTTGTCAGCTCGACGGAATCCGAGGGCGCTTAACCACGCTTATGCGCCACAGATGGCCAGCCATGAGGGGACAACGGTCCCCATATAGATGGGAGAAACCCCGATGCGCAGCTATCGTGTTACGGAATGGGGAGCGCCGCTGGAGCGCCAGGATAACCCGACACCGGTCCCGACCGGCTCCGAGGTGCTCGTCCGCATCACCGCCGCCGGCGTCTGCCACAGCGACCTGCACATCCATGATGGCTACTATGACTTTGGGGGTGGCAAACGCCTCCGCAACGAGGACCGTGGCGTTCACACCCCGATCACCATGGGGCACGAGATCGCGGGCGTCGTCGAAGCGAAGGGTCCCAACGCGCGCGAGGTGAAGATCGGGCAGGCGGTCGCTGTCTACCCGTGGATCGGCTGCGGGGAATGCGACGCCTGCGCCATGGGCGAGGAGCAGAATTGCCCGGCGATCCGCACGATCGGCATCATGCGCGATGGCGGCTACGCGACGCACTGCCTCGTCCCGGACGCGAAGTACTGCCTCGACCTCGGCTCGATCCCGCCGGAGGTCGCCTCGCTGTACGCCTGCTCCGGCATCACGACGTTCCACGCGCTGAAAAAGATCGACCCGCGCGTGCTCGACGAAGAGCCGATCCTGGTCATCGGCGCTGGTGGCCTCGGACTCATGGCGCTGACCATCCTGCGCGGCATGGGGGGCAAAGGCGCGATCGTCTCCGACGTCAGCGCCGAGAAACGCGATGCGGCGCTCGCGCAGGGCGCGTTGGCGGCCGTCGATCCGCGAGACGACGACGTCCTCGACCAGATCAGGAAGCTCTCCGCCTCAGGCCGTGGCCTCCGCGCGGCGATCGACCTCGTCGGCAATCCGGCCACGCTCCAGATGGCGATGGATTCGCTCGTCAAGGGTGGCAAGGTAATCGCCGTCGGCCTCATGGGCGGCGAGATCGCCATTCCGACGCCGGTCTTCCCGATGCGCGCGTTGACCATCGAGGGCAGCTACGTCGGCAGCCTGCAGGATATGAAGGACCTGCTCGCCCTCGTCCAGGAGAAGCGCATCCCGGCCCCACCGGTCTCGAAACGCCCACTCGACGACGCCCAGGCCGTCATCGACGACCTCCGCGAAGGCAAGATCACCGGCCGCGCCGTCCTGGTGCCATAGACTCACGCATTTCTCGTAGGGGTCGACCGCGTTGTACGGACCGGGGACATGGGTAACACCTGTTCGGGGACATAGGTAACACTTTTCCGGCATGGACTGGTCTTCTCGAGGAGGGACGAGCATGCCGTGGAATGATGTGACGCGTATGGATCTGCGTCGAGAGTTCGTGACTTTGGCCGCGCAGCACAGCGTGCCCTTTGCGCAGCTGTGTACCCGCTTCGGCATCAGCCGCAAGACGGGCTACAAGTGGCTGGCGCGCTTCGCCGCGTCCGGGGCGGCGGGGCTGGTGGACCAGTCGCGCCGGCCATCCCATTCGCCCGGCCTCACCGCCCCGGCCATGACCGAAGCCATCCGGATCGTGGCGGCAGCCCACCCGAGCTGGGGTGGCCGGCTGATCCACCACGCCCTGCGGAATGAGGGCCACACCGCCGTCCCGGCCGCGAGCACCATCACGACCATCCTGCGCCGTGAGGGGGTGCGCACCCCGGAGGTGCCGGCCCCACGTTCGGTGATTCGCTTTGAGGCCGACGCCTCCAACCACCGGTGGCAGATGGACTTCAAGGGCTGGACGGCGACCCGCACCGGCCGCCTGCTGCCGTTCACGGTACTCGACGAGTACAGCCGGTTCGTGTTGGTGCTCGAGCACGTGCCGGATGGCACCTTCATCACCGTCCAGACCGTGCTGACCGAGTGTTTTCGCCGCTTCGGCGTCCCCTGGCAGCTGCTGGCCGACAATGGGCCGCCCTGGGGCAGCTCCCATCCCGGGATCCTGACCCGGATGGACGTCTGGTTGCTGCGCCTCGGCGTGCGCCCGCTGCATGGCCGCCCGCTCCATCCCCAAACCCAGGGCAAGATCGAACGCTTCCACCGGACGTTGGCGAGCGATGTCTTGCAGCAGCCCTTCGACTCGCCCCAGCAGGCGCAAGTGGCCCTCGATGCCTTTCGCCTCGTCTACAACCATGAGCGGCCCCATGCGGCGCTCGGGTTCCACCCCCCGGCGGACCGGTATGTCCTCAGTCCGCGTCCGTTCCCGGAGACGTTGCCATCCATCCACTATGACGACACGGTGCCGGTCCGCCAGGTGTCGGCCAAGGGCACGATCCGCTACCAGAACCGGGTGATCTTTCTGTCCGAGGCGTTGCAGGGCTTGCCCGTGGGGGTCTCCCCGACGCTGGTCGATGGCGTCGTGCGGATCCAGTTCTGTACCAGACTCATTGCGACTGTGGACCTGCGTACACTGAACCCAGGCTAATCGGGTGTCACCCATGTCCCCGAACAGGTGTCACCTATGTCCCCGGTCTATACACCGCGTGTCGACCCGATCGTCCCGCAGGGCATCCTCGCGGTGCCCAAGGGGCGATACCACGCGGCGCCTTACAGGTCTGCGACTCCAGCAACCGTCTCCCGGACACCGCGCTCGGCTAACATCGCGCGGGACGCCACGAACACCTCGCGCAGCCGGACATTCTTGCCGAGCTCCCCGAACACCGCCGCGTAATCGAGGAATGCGCCCGGCTCGACCTTTTCCGCCTGTACCGCTGCCACCAACCCGGCTTCCCGGCGGTCGTTGATCGGCGTCGGCTCACCCTGCTCGTCGCGCCCCTCCAGGAACCGGCTCCACGCGGCCAGGACGAGCGCGGACCTCCGGATGTCCCCGCCGGCCTCCAGCTGCTCCCGCACCACTGGCAGGAGGAATTTCGGTATCCTGTCCGACCCGTCGACCACCAGTCGCGCCAGCGTGTCGCGCACCGCCTCGTTGCCGAACCGCGCGATCAACTCATGGCAATAGGCGTCGAGGTCGATGCCCGGCACGGGTCGCAGCGTCGGGATCGCCTCCAGGCGCATGTAGTCCAGCAGGAAATCCCGGAACACCGGCTCTCGGACAGCGTCGTGGACCCAGTCGTATCCAGCCAGGATGCCCAGATGCCCGATCGCCTGGTGCGAGGCGTTCAGAAGCCGCAGCTTCATGAGCTCGTACGGCATGACATCATCGACCATCTGCACGCCGACGTCCTCGAACGGCGGCCGCCCGGCCGGGAAGTGGTCTTCCAGCACCCACTGCACGAACGACTCGGCCCGCACCGGCCAGCGATCCTCGATGCCATATCGGTCCCGCACCATTTCACGGATCTCATCGGTCGTCACAGGCGTGATGCGGTCGACCATCGAGCTCGGGAAGGCGACGTTGTCAGCGATCCACCTCGCGAGAACCGAATCCGTTCGCTCCGCGAATCCGAGCACCGCCGTCCGCGCGACGTGGCCATTCCCCTGGATGTTGTCGCAGGAGACGACGGTAAATGGCGGGATCCCGGCGTCCTTCCGCCGCGCCAGCCCGGCCACCAGATAGCCCAATACGCTGGACGGCGTTCCCCCATCTGATTCGAGGTCCCCAAGCGTCAGCGCATCCTGCGGCGAGAATGCTCCCGTCGCGTCGTCGACGCTGTACCCGCCCTCGGTGATCGTCAGCGACACGATCCGCGTTGCCGGATCGGCCAGCCGCGCCAACACCGACTCTGGGTCATCCGGCGCGTAGAGGTATTCGCGAATCGCGCCAACGACTCGCGCGTGGGACGTCCCGTCCGGGTCACTGGTGACCAGCGTGTAAAGACCATCCTGCGGCACCAACGCATCGCGCACCGCGGCGTCGCCCGGCAGCACGCCGACGCCGGTGATCGCCCAGTCGTGATGCCCGTTGGCGAGGAGGCGGTCGACGTACATCGCCTGATGCGCGCGGTGGAAGGCCCCGACACCGAAATGCACAATCCCGCTGCGCGTCGTCGAGCGGTCGTAGCCGGGAACCTGCACCGGTGCAGAGATCGTGGGAAGGGTCGCTTCACGCAGGACCACCATGCCTGAACCTTTCACTGACTTGAACGGCGAGAATAGGTATGCTCCCCACCGTATACCGACGCGGATCAGGAAACCAGACACCGGTGCGGCGATGGGCAGAATCGTGGTGGCATCGGGCAAGCCTATACTGGCTCGATACGAGCAAATAACTGGACGAGATCGATCATGCCAGGCGACCTATCAGCGCGCCAGGCTGACATGGAGGAGACACGATGGCTGGTTTCGACGGACGCACGATCCTCGTGACGGGTGCGAGCGGAGGAATCGGCGGTGCGACCGTACGTCACCTTGCCCAGGCCGGTGCTGAAGTGATCGCCGCTGGTCGCAATGAAGTGGCACTGGCACAGCTTGCGGAGGAGACCGGATGCCGATCGCTCCCATTCGAACTGACCGACGAAGGGAGTGTCCGGGAAGCGATCGAGGGGCTCGAACTCTACGGGGTCGTGAATTGTGGAGGATGGGGCGGCGCAATCGAGACACCGCAGGATGCCGACATAGACGTGTTCGACAAGGTCATGGCGATCAACGCGCGGAGCGTTCTGCTTGTCACCAAGTACGCCTCGCGGGAGATGATCCGTCTCGGGAGGGGCGGCGCAATCGTCAACGTGTCCAGCCAGGCGTCACTCGTCGGGCTGAAGGGACACATCGCCTATGGATCGTCCAAAGCGGCCGTCGACAACATCACGCGGGTATCGGCGCTGGAGCTCGGGCCACATGGCATCCGCGTCAACAGTGTTAACCCGACGGTGGTCATGACGCCGATGTCGGCATGGTATTGGGGACGTCCGGACATCGAAGGACCATTCCTCGAGCAAATGCCGCTGGGGCGGTGGGCCACCGAAGACGATATCGCCGCCCCGATCGTCTTCCTCCTGAGCGATGGCGCAAGCATGATCACCGGTGTCTGCCTGCCCATCGACGGCGGATACACGAGCCGCTAACGCGGGAGCCGATCAGCATCGGGGCAAGGAAAAGGTCACCACGACGGGCGCGTGGTGACCTGTACCAGTTCCGGTTCAATTCCCGGCGCCAGTCTACTGCGGCGACTCAAGCGCCTTCGGTGGCGAGGTCGACCACTCCTCCTTCGCCTGCGCGCCCGGCCGGTCAAGATGGACATGCTCGTCCACGCGCGCAACCCAGGCGACCGGAATCCAGTGGTGGTTTCCCGACTCGTCCTTGGTGACTTTCACCATGTCCTGATCATCGAGGTGATCGACCGTCCCGACGTCGGTGTGGTCGGACCCAACGATCGACATGTGCTCCGTAATCTTGCTCGTATCCATGGTCTGTCCTCCTTCGCGCCGGCCCTGATTCGAGCCCGGCGTCCGTAGTGAGGATGGCGCAATGCGCATACCACCGGCCCGTTCCCTGAGCGCCGTCCAATCCGCCTCGGTATCGATATCCGCCGGAACGCGGCCCGGCATCCGGACGAGCGCAACAGCATCCGGGTGGCGCCGGACGATCTCACGCCCTCCGGTGTCGCCGGAGAGCGCGGCCAGCGCCTGGAAATGCTCCCGCCCGAACAGGACCGGGTGGCCGCGTCCGTCGTCATACGAAGTCATGACGATCGACGCGCCGTCGTGCCGCGCAGCGATGACGCCATCGATCGCCTCGACTGAGACCTCTGGCTGGTCGCCCAGCAGGATCACTGCCGCATCGACGTCCGGATCGAGCGCCACGATGCCGGCCACAATCGAGGTTCCCTGCCCGTCCGCGTATCGTTCATTGACGACGAACCGAACCGGCATCCCTGCCAACGCGTCGCGCACGGCTTCCGCCTGGGCGCCCAGGACGACGATGACCTCGTCCAGCGACGAGGCCATGGCCTTTCCCACAACATGCCGGACGACCGGTCGGTCATCGAACATGAGCAACTGCTTCGGACGACCAAGGCGACGCGACAGCCCGGCCGCCAACACGATACCGGCGATCCGGCTCACCGGACGTCGCCACGGATGGAGCCCGACGCCTCTCGCAGCATGCCGCCATCCCGCCCATACCGGATCGCGATCATCTCGGCGAGGATCGAGATCGCCATCTCTTCGGGCGTCTGCCCGCCGATGTTCAGCCCGATCGGACCATGGAGACGCTCAAGGTCCTCGTCCGCGACACCGGACGCTTGTAGGCGCTCGCGCCGGTCGGCGTTCGTCTTGCGGCTGCCCACCGCGCCGATATAGCGCGCCTCTGTCGCGAACGCGCCTAGAATCGCCGGCTCGTCGAACTTCGGATCGTGCGACAGGATCGCGATCCACGTGTTCCGGCCGATGGTCAGCTGCTGGTAGGCGTCCTTCGGCCAGGCGCGGATCAGGCGATCGACGTTCGGGAAGCGCTCTTCCGTCGCCAGGGCTGTCCGCGCGTCGACAACCGTGACGCGAAAGCCGAGATCCTGCGCGTAGCGCGAGAGCGGCTGCGCGACATGGACCGCGCCGAAGATCACGAGGTGTTGCGGCAGTGGATGGACGTCGAAAAAGACCTCCTGCTGCGCGACCTCCCGCGTCTCCGACCGCTCAGCGGCCAGGAGCTCCCGCGCAACCGTCGCGGCCTCATGATCGAACGCCTCATCGGCCAGGGAGCCTTCGACGCCCTCGGGCATGACGAGCATCCGCCGGCCGAGCGCATCGCCGCGCACGACCGTCGCGAGGACGACCGGCACGTCGCTGTCGACCAGCTCGCGCACGCGTGCAAACGACGTCATCGGCCCTCGTCCTCCACCGGTTCGACGAAGACCTCGATCGTGCCGCCACAGGCGAGCCCGACGTCCCATGCCATATCGTCGCTGATGCCATAGCGGATCAGCTTCGGCGTGCCCGTTTGCAGGACCTCCTGCGCCTCCAGCGCCACCGCGCTCTCGACGCAGCCGCCGCTAACGGACCCGGCCATCTCGCCGTCCTCCGTCACCGCCAGACGCGCCCCGACTGGCCGGGGGGCGGAGCCCTCGACCTTCGTTACCGTCGCGATCGCGACCTTCTTCCCCTCGCCCTGCCATTTGTCAATTTCCGGCAGCCATTCGCTCATATCTGCCTCCAGTCGAGTTCTCTGGTAGCCCGCGGCTCATGGTGGCCGGAGTTGTCGGCGCACAACCCCGGCCACCAGATTCCTCGTTGGCCCACCAGCCGCCGCGCCCCCGGCGCGGTCGCCCGCCCCGCATGAGCGACAGCGAGATCGTGACGCTGATGCTGGTCGGCCAATTCCTGGGCGGCAGCGAACGCCATCTCCTGCGCTGGCCCATGCGCACCTGCATCCATACTTCCCAACCCTCGTGTCCCAGAGCAGCTTCAATCGCCGCAGCCGGGCGCTCGCGCTACGCTGCGCCTGCTGATGCACCAGGTCGTGGCCCTGCTGCCCCTGGCGGCCGATCCGTTCGAGATCGTCGACGGGCTGGCCGTGCCCGTGGCCCACCTCGTCCGTAGCCATCGACGCGCCACCTTCACCATGGCCGAAGCCGATATCGGCTACGCGGGGTCGGCAAGCAGCCGTATTACGGGGTGCAACTCGTGCTGTGCGTGAGCGCCTCCGGCCCGATCACCGGCTTCGCCCTGGCTCCGGCGCGCACCGAAGAGCGCTGGGTCTTCAGTCAGTTACTATATATTAGCCATGGGACCGGGGGCTACCTCTCTATCTACTTTTTACCCTGCCGGAACGCTTCCGCGCCCTGCTGGCGGCGCAACGGCGGCGCGTCGTCGACCGATCCCAGCAGATCCGCCAGCGCCTCCAGGCTCTGCAGGTTGTGGATTGGCATGAAATAGTCCACATACGGCAGCGCCGCGCGGATGCCCTGCGTCAGTGGCTGGTACCCCGGCGCTCCAAGCAGCGGGTTCAGCCAGATCAGGCGGCGGCACGAGCGCTGCAACCGCGCCATCTCCTCCCCCAGCAGGAATGGGTCCCCGCGATCCCAGCCGTCGCTGATCATCACGACGGTCGCGTTCGAGCGCAACACGCGGCGGCTCCACCGATAGTTGAACTCCCGGATCGCCTCACCGATGCGCGTCCCGCCCGACCAGTCGTCGACGGCGTTGACCACGTCCTCGATCGCCCGATCGACGTTGCGCTTCCGCAGCTCGCGCGTGATACGCGTGAGCCGTGTGCCGAAGACGAACACCTCGACGTTGTCGAGCCCCGACTCCAGCGCGTGCACGAACTGGAGCAGGATGCGGGAATAGCGGTCCATCGAGCCGGAGATGTCGCAGATCAGCACCAGCGGGCGCATCTTCTCGCGCCGTCGCCGGTACTTCAGCTCGATCGGGACACCGCCGTGTCGCATCGATGAGCGCAGCATCGTGCGCTGGTCGATGAACTCGCCCCGCTTCGCCCGCTCGCGTCGACGCGTCTTGCGGGTGCCCAGCTTCCAGTGCATCCGCTCCATCAGCCGGCGCGCCCTGGCGATTTCTTCCGGCGAGAACTGCGAGAAATCCTTCTTGCGCAGCGCCTCGCTCGACGAGTAGACGAGGACATCCTCTGGCGGCGACTCGTAATCCTCGGAGTCGTCCGCGTCCGGCATATCCTCCGAGCCCTGCACGCTGAGCGAGAGCTTGTCCTCCCCCTCGCCTTCGGTCTCCTGCGGCTTGCGGGACTCGTCGCTCGCCTCCTGCCGGTTCTCGGGCGGGGGGCCGCCAACCTCGTCTTCGGTGCGCTGGTCGAACAACGGCGCGGCCTGGGTGCGCAGGTCACGCCAGAACCGCTCGAACTCCACGTCAAAGGCGGTCATCTGGTCCGGCCGGTTGACGAGCACCGCCCGCGCGGCGGCATGGACGTCGTCCCTCCGCGTGAGCTGGACCGCCAGCATCGCATCGAAAAGCTCGATGATCTTGCCGGTACCCACCTTCAGGCCCGCCTTGCGCAGGCGGCGCCCGAACGTCATCAGGTTCCGACCGATCACCGGGGCAACGGCATCGACCTGTCCATTAGTTGGCTGCTGCATTGACCGCCCGATTGACCAGACGCGCGGCGACCTCACCGCTGATCCGGTCGACATCTTCCTGATACTTCAGGATCACGCCAAGCGTGTCCTCGACCACCTGGTCGTTCAGCTCGTGCGTGCCGAGCGCACGAAGCGCCTGCGCCCAGTCGAGCGTCTCGGCCATGCCCGGCGATTTGAACAGGTCCACCTCGCGCAGGCCTTGCGTGAAGCGGGCGATCTGCTCGGCGAGCTGCCCGGGGACGCCCGGCACCTTCGCCCTCAGGATCCGCAACTCCTTTTCGTAGGAGGGGAAGTCGACCCAGAAGTAGAGGCAGCGCCGCTTCAACGCGTCGTGGATCTCGCGCGTACGGTTGGAGGTCAGGATCACGATCGGCCGGTGCTCGGCGCGGATCGTGCCCAGCTCCGGCACGGTCACCTGGAAGTCGGAGAGGATCTCGAGCAGGAACGCCTCCAGCTCCTGGTCGGCGCGGTCCAGCTCGTCGATCAGCAGCACCGGCGAGCGGTCGTGGGCGGCGTCGATCGCCTGCAACAGCGGTCGCTTGAGCAGGAATTCGTCGCTGAAGATGTCCCGGCGCACGGTGGCCTGGTCGATCTCGCTCGTTGCCTCCAGCGTGCGGAGGTAGAGCATCTGGCGCGGGTAGTCCCACTCGTAGATCGCCGAGTTGGCGTCGAGCCCCTCGTAACACTGGAGGCGGATCAGCGGCGTGTCGAGCGCATCGGAGAGCACCTTGGCGATCTCGGTCTTGCCGACGCCGGCCTCGCCCTCCAGCAGGAGCGGCTTGCCCATCTTGAGCGTCAGGAACAGCGTGGTGGCAAGGCTGCGGTCGGCGATGTAGTTCTGCGATTCGAGGATCCGCACCAGGTCGTCGACCGACTGGATGCCCGGCGCGAAATCCTCGGCCGGGGCGGTGTTGACGGTGTCCAAAGAGCAACCTTTCGTGGCGATAGGACTGATGCCGCGTGACGGCACATGGCCAACCCCGCGACGGCGTTGCAGCTTCCAGTATCCCCGAGCATCCCGGAGGTGGCCAGACAAGGCGGCGTCAGGAACCCTTGCGGCGCAATCGGTCTTGCACCGGGCCGGATTGCACGACGACGCCATGGAGATAGACCGGCTCCAGCGTCACCGGGTCGTCGACCTGTCCGGCGCCCAGGCGCTCCCGCGCGATGCGGATCATGACCGCCGGGTCCCGGTACGCCAGACGAAGGTGCGGGTGCGACGCAACGCGCTCGCGCTGCCCCTCCTCGATCTCGCCGGCGAGCACCGTGTCCGGGTGCTCACCGAGCCAGGCAACCAGCTCGTCCAGCGTCGTGTTGCGCGCCTCACCGGGCTCGCCGGACGTGAATCGCTGCCAGACCACGCGCCCGCGACCGGCGGGCAGCATCGCGACAAGGTCATCCGCGTCGTCGACCGAGGCGGCCGCGATCCGCAGCGTCGGGATTCCGACGAGCGGCACGCCACGCGCCAGTACGATGCCCTTGGCGACGCTGAGCCCGACGCGCAGGCCGGTGAACGTGCCCGGCCCGGTCGCGACGGCTATGGCGGCAAGGTCTCCCGGCGTGATCCCTGCCTCGCGCAGCATCTCGTCGATCGCCGGCAGGATACTCGTCGTCTGGGTCCGGCCCGCCGCCCACGAACGGGTTAGTGTGCGATCCGGCAAACCGAGGGCCAGCCCGGCTTGCCCCGTGGAGGTGTCGATGGCGAGAACGGCGCTGCCCGCCCCGCTCGAGATGTCCTGAGGAAAATGCTGCATGTCGGTGGCCGTGACTCCCATGGTCCAGTACAATCTTAACAATTGCTACAACGAACGGCATGAACGGTGGCGTACACTTCGCATTCGATGCGTTGCCCCGGGAATGCCGGTCAAGGCGAATCCAGCTCTCATAGTACGTTGGAATGGGGCAGACCACCCGGTTGGGACAGTCCAGCACGGTATCGGTGTGCCCGAGGACGAACAGAGGACCACGCATGGCGAACGAGCGTATCTCGCCGTCTCCCTCGATTGCAGCATCGGGGCCCTATTCGGACAGGACATTCGAGGTTCCGAAGGCCAGGATGGGAGGGCTCCTCAGCAAGGAGTGGTTTCTCTTCCTGCTCTTCATCTTCCCGAACTTCCTGTTCCTGGCATTGTTCACCTACTGGCCGCTGTTCGAGAACTTCCGCCTGAGCCTGTTCACCACCAACCAATTCCTCGGCACGTCCCAGTACTCGGGCCTGGACAACTACGACTGGCTGTTCGGCAACCGTGACTTCCGCCAGGTCGCCCTCAACACCGGGATCTTCATCGTCGCCAGCGTCGTCGGGACCCTCGGCCTCGGCCTCGTCATCGCCCTCCTGCTGAACGAGAAGCTGAAGGGCCGCACCGCGGTCCGCGCCCTCGTGTTCGCACCCTACCTCGTCTCCGGCGCGGCGATTGGCCTCGTCTGGGCCTACATCTTCAACCCCCGCTACGGCCTGCTCTCGACGATCCTCGAATCGGTCGGCATCCCTTCGCCGAACTGGCTGGACAGCTCCAGCTGGGCCCTGCCGGCGATCATCATCGTCTACGTCTGGAAGAACCTCGGTTTCGCCGCGGTCGTCTTCCTCGCCGGCTTGCAGGGCATCCCGAAAGACCTCTACGAGGCGGCCAAGCTGGACGGCGCGAGCGCCTGGTGGCGGTTCCGCTCCGTCACCCTGCCGATGCTCTCGCCGATCTCCTTCTTCCTCATGGTGACCTCGGTCCTCTCCACGTTCCAGGCATTCGACATCCAGGACATCATGACTGGCGGCGGCCCGGCCGGCGCCACGACAACCCTTGTCTATTACGTCTACGAGCAAGCGTTCCAGGCGCAGAACCACGAGCGGGCCGCGGCGGCAGCCGTCGTCCTGTTCGTCCTCATGCTGGTCGTGACGATTGGCCAAACGATTTGGGAGCGGAGGCAGGTGCACTACGGTGGATAGTCGCGGATTTACCCCATTCAAGCTTTTCGGCTATGCGGCCATGGCGATCGTCGTCCTCATCATCGGCGTGCCGCTGTTCTGGATGCTCTCCGGGTCCCTGAAGTCGCTGAACGACATCTACAACCCGAACCAGTACCTGCCCTCAACGGCCCTCTGGGAGAATTACAGCCAGGCCTGGACGACCGTGCCGTTCGGCCGCTTCTACCTCAACTCGATCATCATCACCGCCGCGGGCGCCGGACTGGAGATCGTCTTCGGCGTGCTCTGCGCCTACGCCTTCGCCTTCCTCAAGTTCCCCGGCAAGAACATCCTGTTCATGGTCGTGCTGGCGTCGCTGATGGTGCCGTCGCAGGTCGTCATCATCCCGAACTACCGCTTCCTCGCCATCTATGTGCAGGACATCTTCAATCTCAAGGACAACTGGGTAAACACCTACCAGGGCGTGTTCCTCCCGGGCGCGGCGACCGCCTTCGGCACCTTCCTGATGCGCCAGGGCTTCATGGGCCTGCCGCGCGAGGTGATGGATGCCGCCAAGGTCGACGGCGCCGGCCATATCCGCACGATGCTCAACATCATGCTCCCGATGGCCAAGCCGATCGTGATCACCTTCGCCCTCATCTCGATCGTCAGCAAGTGGAACGAGTACCTCTGGCCCCTGATCATCACCAACACCCTGGAGATGCGCCCGATCACCGTCGGCCTGCGCTTCCTGTTCGACGCCGAAGGCGCGAACCAATGGGGCGTGATCATGGCCGGCACCACCTTCGTGGTTGCCCCCATGCTCATCGTCTACGTCTTCCTGCAGCGCTACATCATCGCCGGCCTGACAGCGGGGGCGACCAAGGGGTAATTGACGAGACGTTAATAATGACCGATCATTATGACGTCTCAGGACCCCTACAATGACTGTGCTGCCGGTGCAGGGCAGTCTCCACATACTGGAGCCGAGGGACACCATGGTGGTGTTCACTACACAGCTCAACGATTCGACGTCAGAAGGAGTCAGTCACATGACGACAGGATTCAATCGTCGCTCAATTGTCAAGAGTGCCGCCGCGCTCGGTGCCGCCAGCACCGTGTTCTCCGCGCCGTCGCTGATCTCCGCGCAGGGCAGCAACTCCGAGCTCATCCTCTGGACCGCGTTCGGCTCCGGCGTGAACGGCGACGCCCAGGCCAAACTGGTTGAGGACTACAACGCCCAGGGCAATGGCGTCACGGTCACCTCCTCGCTCTACCCGAACTACGAGGAGCTCGCCAACGCCGTCCTCACCGGCCTCCCGAGCGGTGATATCCCGCAGGTCGCCGTCCTCTCCGACGTCTGGTGGTTCACCTTCTACCTGCGCGGCGCCCTGGCGGACCTGACCGGTATGGTCGACACCCCGGACGACTACGTCCAGTCGCTCTACACCGAGTACGAGCGCAACGGCGGCCAGTATGGCGTCCCGTTCGCCCGCTCCACCCCGCTCTTCTACTTCAACCGCGACCGCCCTTGACGCAGCCGGCCTTGACGAGAGCATCTTCAAGGACTGGACCACCTTCCGCGAGAACGCGGACAAGCTCGTCGCGGACGGCGGCGTCGACGCGGCCTTCGGCTTCGGCTCGGCGGCCGGATACGGCGCGTGGTTCATGCACGGCCCGGTCTGGGCGTTCGGCGGCCGCTACTCCGACGAGGAGTTCAACATCCTTATCGATGAGGACGGCGCAGTCGAGTGCGGCGACTTCATGCGCGAGTTCGTGCAGTCCGGCTCCGCGGCGGCGGTCAATGATGTCAGCGCCGACTTCCAGACCGGCGCGCTCGGCGCCGTTATCCAGTCCACCGGCGCCCTTGGCGGCATCACCGCCGGCGCGCAGATGGACTTCGGCACCGCATGGCTGCCGGAAGGCCCGAAGGGCTTCGGCTGCCCGACCGGTGGCGCCGGCCTTTCCATCATGGGCGATGCCTCTGACGAGCAGAAGCAGGCCGCGATGGACTTCATCACCTTCAGCACCAACACCGCGAACGCCGCGTACTGGGCGATGACCACCGGCTACATGCCGGTCCGCACCTCCGCCGTGGAAAGCGACGAGTACCAGACGTTCCTCGACGAAAACCCGAACAACAAGGTCGCGATCGAGCAGCTGCCGAAGACGCAGCCGCAGGACAGCGCCCGCGTGTTCATCCCGAACGGCGACCAGATCATTGGTCGCGGCTGGGAGCAGATCCTCGTCAACGGCACCCCGGCCGCCGACGCCTTCGCCGAGGTCGCATCGACCCTCGAGGAAGAGAAGCAGCCGGTCATCGAGGCCATCCAGGCCATCGAGGGCTAATTACCTGAACGCGTGCCGCCAGGCGGTGCTACGGGACAAGGGCGGGCGTCGGTCGACGCCCGCCCTCGTCACTCCAACCGCGCCCGCGTAACGTCCCATCAGAGATGCAGCCGTCATTCCGTCTCCGGGAAACAGATCGAATGTGACCCGGTCATAACGGGCGCCACAGCAGCGCTCGCCTCATCAGGAGCCAACGGGCATCAGGGAGGTGCCCTGGACAATCGCTCGACATATCAAGGGAGTCCAACACATGACGACAGGGATCAATCGTCGCTCACTTCTCAAGGGCACGGCCGGTGCCGCAGCGCTCGGCGCCGCCAGCACCGTGTTCTCGGCGCCGGCGCTCATTTCGGCGCAGGGCAGCAACACCGAAGTCATCCTCTGGACGGCGTTCGGCTCCGGCGTGAACGGCGAAACCCAGGCGAAGCTGATCGAGGATTACAACGCCCAGGGCAACGGCGTCACGGTGACGGCATCGATCTACCCGAGCTACGAAGAGCTCGGCAACGCGGTCCTCACTGGCCTCCCGAGCGGCGATATCCCGCACGCCGCGGTGTTCTCCGAGGTGTGGTGGCCGATGCTCTACCTCCGGAACGCGCTCGTCGACCTCACGGATCTCGTCGACACGCCGGAGGACTACCAGGAGCAGCTCTTCTCCGAGTACCAGCGCAACGGCGGCCAATGGGCCATCCCGTTCGCCCGCTCGACGCCGCTCTTCTACTTCAACCGCACCGCCCTCGAGAAGGCGGGTCTGGACGAGAGCATCTTCGCGACCTGGGAGTCGTTCCGCGAGAACGGCCCGGCGCTCGTCGAGTCCGGCGACCTCGCCGCCTCGTTCGGCTTCGGCTCGGCAGCGGGTTACGGTGCGTGGTTCATGCACGGCCCGGTTTGGGGCTTCGGCGGCAACTACTCGGACGATGAGTTCAACGTTCTCATCGATGAGGGTGGCGCGGTCGAGTGCGGCGAGTTCATGCGCGAGTTCGTCCAGAGCTACGGCGCGGCCGCGGTGAACGATGTCTCGGCCGACTTCAACACCGGTTCGCTCGGCGCCATCATCCAGTCCACCGGCTCGCTCGGCGGCATCACCGCCGGCGCCCAGATGGACTTCGGCACGGCGATGATCCCCGAGGGCCCGGTGGGCTTCGGCTGCCCGACGGGTGGCTCCGGCCTCTCCGTGATGGCGGACTCCTCGGAAGAGGAGATCCAGGCGGCGATGGACTACATCTCCTTCGTCACAAACACCGAGAATGCCACCATGTGGGCGATGACCACCGGGTACATGCCGGTCCGAAACTCGGCCCGCGAGAGCGATGAGTTCCAGGCGTTCCTCGAAGAGCACCCGAACAACCGCACGGCGATCGAGCAGCTGCCGAAGACGCAGATGCAGGATCCGATTCGCCCGTGGGTTCCGAACGGCGATGTCATCATCGGCCGCGGTTGGGAAGAGATCCTCGTGAACAACGTCCCGGCGGCCGACGCCTTCGCGAACGTCGCGACCGAACTGGAGCGCGAGAAGGAGCCGGTGCTCGACGCCATCGAGGCCATCGAGGGCTAGCCCCTTTCGAGGATAATGCGCCAGGACGTACGGGCGGGCATCCTTCGATGCCCGCCCGTCTACCCGGCTCCTTCCATGCCCGCCCGTACCCGTTCTTCCCCTACCCGTTCATCCCCTCACCTACCCCTCGCCGATTGGCTCGATCAGGACCAGGCGACGGTCACCGCCGAGATGCTCAATCCGCACCAGCGTGAACTGCTCCGGCAGCCAGTCACCGGCACGCTCAGGCCACTCGATGACGCTCACACCGTCCGCCGGATCGAGATACACCTCGTAGCCCAGGTTCTCCAGCTCGTCCGGGTCCGAGAGACGGTACAGGTCGAGGTGATACAGCATCATCTCCCGCCCCTGATGCTCGCGCACCAGCGTGAACGTCGGGCTCTGCACCGCACCGTCCACCCCCAGCCCGGCGGCAATACCTTGCGTCAGGGTGGTCTTTCCCGCACCGAGGTCGCCATGAAGCATCAGCACATCCCCAACCCTCAGCGACGCCGCCAACTCCTTACCCAACGCCTGCATTGCCTCCGCCGAGGTCACCTCGATCTCGCGGTCGGCAATGCTCACCGCTCGCCTCCCGGCGTCCCGCGCCACTCCACCACCTCGTCGAGCGTGCGGCGCTGGCGGACGGGTGCAGCCATGTTCGGGTAGCCCACGTAGATCGTGCCGAGCATCTCGGCATCGGCGGGTGCATTGAGGAACGTGCGAACTTCGTCGCTGAACACCGGATCGCCGGTCCGCCACATCGCCGCGAGCCCGAGCGCATGGGCGGCGAGCAGCATATTCTGCACAGCCGCAGCCGTTGCCGCGATCGACTCGACGCGCGGCAAGGCCGGGTCGGGAACGGCGTAGGCCGCGATCACATATGGCGCGCGCAGCGGTTTCTTCGCCGCCTTCTCGTGGGCGGCCCGGGCCGCGTCCGGGTCCTCGATCGCCGCGGCCGCGGCGCGTCCCATGGCATCACCCAACCTCTCCCGGGCCTCCCCGGTGAGCACGACAAAGCGCCACGGCTCGGTTTGCTTGTGGTTCGGCGCCCAGGTCGCCGCTTCGAGGATCTGCTCGATCAACGCTCGCTCGGGCACGATATCGCTGCACTTGCCAATGCTGCGGCGGGAACGAATTGCGTCTAGGAGGTCGGGGTTGGTCTGCACGGAGTCATCCATCCTGGCGAACCCGGCCAAGAACGGCGGCCGGACAACACAAAAACTCTTCACGGAATGGTGCCATATGGCCTGGATCGTCAGCCGAAGTGGTCGAAGGCGCCGAACGGCACCTGTCGCTCCACCCCATCCGTGTCGATCACGTGCAACTCCGGGCCAGCTTCACCGATAGCGACGATCTCGCCGATATCGGTCAGCGTCGCGCCGATCTCCTGTGCCGCCCCGCGCAGCCCCTCGAACACCTCCGGCGGCATCGTCGCCAGCAGCTCGAAGTCCTCGCCAGCGCGAATCGCCAACTCCAGCCAGCGATCGGGGAACAGCGCGCGCACCGCCGGCAGGACAGGCACCTCACGCGCATCCACCCGCGCCGAGACTCCGCTTGCGGTCATGATCTTCGGGAGATCGCCGAGCAAGCCATCGCTCAGGTCCATCGCGCAGCGCACGCCGCGCGCGGCCAGCAGCTTCCCGAGCGCAATGCGTGGATTCGGCCGCAGGTGCGCGCCGACGAGAAGGTCCGCGGTCGTCGCGCGGTCACGGAGCGCCGGGTCCTGCAACAGCGCGAGCCCCGCGCCCGACGCTCCGAGCGTGCCGCTCACCACGATCCGATCGCCCGGGCGGGCGCCGTTCCGCCGCAGCAGGGGCTCGCCCTCCCCGATCGCCGTCAGGCTGAGCAGGATCGGGCCTTCGGTCCGGGTGATGTCGCCTCCGGCGATCACGACACCATGCGGCCCGGCCAGCTCAGCCACGCCACGGTACAGCTCCAGCAGGTCCGCGACCCGCTCGTCGCCACGCAACCCGAGCGTGATGACGACCAGCAGCGGCGTCGCCCCCATCGAGGCGATGTCCGAAAGGTTGACCGCGAGCATCCTGTGACCGAGACTCCGCCAGTCGGTCCAGTCCAGCCGAAAATCGAGATCCTCGACCAACGTATCCGTCGAGATAACTGATGTCATACCCGGCGTTGGCCACCATGCCGCCGCGTCATCACCGATCCCGAGCGGCACGGCATCGCTCGCGCGAACGTTCTCCGGCAGGGACGCCTGCAATGCGGCGATCAACCCGAACTCGCCGATATCCCGCACCCGCTCCTGCTCGTATCCGCTCACCGGGCGACCTCGCGATAGGTGTCGTAGGTCTCTTGCGCGGTGCGCTGCCACGAGAACTGCTCAGCCCTCGCGAACCCGCGCTCCCGGAGTCCCTCTCGCTGCCCGGCATCGCTCAAGAGCGCCAGCATCGACTCCGCCCACAGGTCGACATCGGTCGGCGGGATCAGTACCCCGGCGTCGCCCACCACCTCCGGGAAGGATGAAGTGTTCGACGCCAGCACTGGCGCGCCACACCGCATGGCCTCGATCGACGGCAGGCCGAACCCTTCGTAGTGCGACGGGAAAGCGAACAGGTCCGCCCCGGAGTACCAGCCGCCCAGCTCCTCATCGGAGACGAAGCCGGTCAGGCGCACCCGGTCGCCCAGCGCCAGCTCGTCCAGCGTTGACTTCAGCTCGCCCGTGAGCCACCCTTCCGGCCCGACCAGCACAAGCTGATGATCGACCTGGTCGCGAATCTTCGCGAACGCCCGCAGCAGCGTCGGCAGGTTCTTGCGTGGCTCCAGCGTCCCGACGGCGAGGATATACGGGCGGTCCAGCTCCCACTTCATGCGGAAGACATCGAGCGAGGTTCCCTCGACGCGACGGACATGCGGCGAGATCCCGAGCGGGATCACCGCGATCCGCTCGTCCGGCAGCCCGAGCCACTCCTGCAGGTCGTGTTTGGTGTTCTGCGAGATCGTGATCACCCGGTCGGCCTTGCGCGCGCTCAGGCGGGTCGCAGCGATCAGCCAGTTCCGGCGCTTTGCCGGCACCTGCCCGGGGAACTTGACGAAGGCGAGGTCATGCACGGTGACGACCGACGGAACGCGCGAGGCCATCGGCACCACGCTGATCGGCCCGTGGAAGACGTCGAGGCGCTGCGCCGCGATCGTGACCGGCATGCCGGTTTGCTCCCAGAGAATCCGGAACGACGGCGAGTCCTGCAGACCGCCGAGGCGCTGTCCGAGCAGCAGCAGGCGGTCCTCCGGCGACATCACATCATGCAGGCCGTCGACCAGCTCGCTGATGTACCGGCTGATGCCGGTCTGGCGATAGCCGTGCCGGGCGCTCTGCAGCGCCGCATTGATCCCGATCCGCATCCGTCGTGGGCTCCTCCCCTTGGCCAGCACCGGCGCTGGCCGCTCAGGCCTATACTGTACGTTGAATCAGGCCGAACGTCCGATCCGCCCCGCACGCCGGGAAACGCCCGGCGCCAGTCCCCAGCAACAGGAGCATCACCACCGTGTCCGACCGCGCGCCCATCCCGACCGAGCCCGAGGACGCCGCCGGAGACGGGACCTTCCCGGAGGAGTCCGCCGAGGACATCCGCCGCGCGATTCACCAGTTCAGCGCGCTCTATCCCTTCCCGCTCGACCAGTTCCAGCGGGAGGCGATCGGCACCCTCCTGCGGGGCGACTCGGTGATGGTCGCCGCGCCGACCGGCTCCGGCAAGACCGTCGTTGCCGAGTTCGGCATCTACGATGCCTTCCGCCGCGCCAACCGGGTCATCTACACCGCGCCGATCAAGGCCCTCTCGAACCAGAAGTTCCGCGACCTCCGCGCGATCTACGGCAACGACGTTGGTCTCCTGACCGGCGATGTCACGGAGAACCGCGACGCGCGGATCATCGTCATGACGACGGAGATCCTGCGCAACATGCTGCTCCAGAGCCCGTGGGAGCTCGACGACGTCGAGACGGTGATCTTCGACGAGATCCACTACCTCGCTGACCCGGAACGTGGCACCACCTGGGAAGAGTCGATCATCCTGTGCCCGGATCACATCCAGCTTATCTGCCTCTCCGCGACCGTCACGAACGCGAGCGAGATCGCCGGCTGGATCAGCCGCACGCACCGGCCGATCCGCCTGATCGTGCACAACCAGCGCCCGGTGCCCCTCGCCCTCTACTACTTCCATGAGAGCGAGCTGACCAAGGTCATTGACCACCATGGCGCGCAGGTCGCCGACTTCGGCAACGTCGGCGGTGAAGCCCGGCGGCGACGCGGGCAACCGCGCCGCCCGGGCGGCATCCAACGCGACATGATCGCCGAGCCACAGCCGCACGAGGTCGTCGACGTGCTGCAGGAGCAGGATCTCCTGCCGGCGATCTACTTCCTCTTCAGCCGCAACGATTGCCAGGTCTTCGCCGAGCGCCTCGCGATGATGCGCCCAGAGTTGACGACACCCGACCGCCTCCAGCTCATTGAGGCCGTCGTTGACACCTACCTCTCGTCGATGCGTCCGGAAGATCGCGAACTGGAGCAGGTCCAGGCGGTGATGGGCCTCGCCCGCAAGGGCATCGGCTTTCATCACGCCGGGCTCCTCCCGATCCTCAAGCAACTCGTCGAGGTGCTCTTCGGGCGCGGGCTGATGCAGGTCGTCTTCGCGACGGACACGTTGGCCCTCGGCGTCAACATGCCGGCGCGCACGGTCGTCATCGGCCGCATGTCGAAGTGGGACGGCCGTCGACGTCGCCCGTTGATCCCGAACGAATTCCAGCAAATGTCCGGTCGGGCCGGTCGACGTGGCATGGATGCCTACGGTCATGTCGTCATCCCGTACTCCCCGATCGTTCCCTTCCGCGATGCGATGGAGATCGCCACCGGCGAGCTGCATCCCGTGCAGTCCGCATTCGCGATCCGCTACAACACCGTGCTGAACCTCTGGGACCCACCGCGCGGCGAACGCGTGCGCCAGATGCTCCAGCGCAGCCTGGCCCAATACCAGACAAGCCAGCGTATCCGCATCATCGAGCACGACATCGTCGAGATCGAGGCGGAGCTCGTCGGCCTGACAGCCGGCCACACCGAGGAGCTCGCCCGGCAGGACGAGCTGTACGAGGAATACCAGAGCATTACCCGCTCCCTGCAGGCGCTCGAGCGGCAGGAGCGGGACCTCCAGGTCACCATCGACGCCCTGCGCGTGGAAGCGGAGACCGCGACACCGTGGACGGAGCCGGGGCGGCTTGCCCTGCGTAAACTCCTGCGCTCCACGCGCCCGGGCCTCGTCGTCCACGCACGGCAGCTCGGATGGGCCGTCTTTCTTGGCCGCGGGACGTCTGCCGGCATCGGCAGCTTCCTCGCCCGCGCCGACGGCAACGTCCATGTGCTGGACGAATACCGGCAGATCGATCACGTCGACGACACGACCCGTGTCGACCTCCCGGAAGCACTGCTGGATCCGACTGACGACACCATCGCGGCGATCAACGCCGAAGGGGATGACGCAATCGTTTCGGTTCTCGCGGCGGTCGACGCGCTCGACCTCCCGGATCTCGATGCCATCGCGGCGGCCCATCGCGAGCTGGTGCGGGAGCAGGCGGAGGCGGAGATCACCCCGCTTACGGAAGAGGTGCGGGAGATTCGCGAGCAGGAGCGACAGCTCCTCGCGAGCAAGGACGAGCACCCGTTCCGCGACACGAAGACCCGCAAGCAACACCAACGCTCGCTCCGGCAGCGCGACACGCTGGAGAAAGAGAAGAACACGCTGGCGGAGATCCTCGAACGGGAGATCGACGCCGAGGATGTCCGCATCCGCGCGATCATCCGTGGTATCCGCGACATCCTCCACCGCTTCGGCTACCTCCAGCGCGGGTACCCGACCGAGAAGGCGGATATGCTGGCCGATATCTTCGACAACGACGGCCTGATTCTCTGCGAGATGGTCGACCAGGGCCTGCTTGACGCGCTCGCGCCGGAAGAGCTCGCCGAAGTCTTCTCATGGTTCAGCTTCGACCGCGACTTCCGCTACACCAACGGCTTCACCCTGCCGCCGCGCCTCGTCACGATGCGCCGCCGCCTCGAAGACCTCGAGCGCGAGATCGTCGGCGAGGAACGGGACCTCAAGCTGTTCATCAGCGAGGGTCACAACCCCAGCTTCTACGGTCCGGCATTGCACTGGTGCCGTGGTTGGACGATGGCGCAGATCGGCGAGCAGATCGAGCTCTCGGAGGGCGATCTCGTCATCACCTTCAACAAGACGATCGACCTCATGCGCCAGGTGCGCGACATGCTGGTCGACGTGATCCCGGAGCACCCATTGCGCTACCGGCTGCGTGACGCTGAGCGCCTCATCCGGCGCGGTATCGTCGAGCAATCGCTGACGCTCGGCTTCGCCCCCATCGACGAGGAGACCGAGCCGGCCGAAAATGGGGATCCGGCAGAAGATGACCTCGATACCGCAGCCGACGAAGCCGTAACGATCGACGAGTGAAAGGTCCGCAGGATGGCCAAGGCGAATCCGGGCGAGATGTGGGGATACCGGGTTGGCAGGAAGCTCTGCACGCCCCTCTCTCCCGTGGAGGTGGTGGCATCACCCGAAAAACGCCGCATCCGGATTCGTCACGTCGAGGGTCCGCAGGCGGGCGAGCAGGCGGAGGTGCCCCTCCAGCGGCTGGTCGTACCGTGGGCGGGGGCGGCGGATTTCATGGAGGACGAGCGGCGACTAAAGGTCGTCTATGACACCCCATGGGGCGACCAGGGCCTCGTCGAGCTGGAGGCGGTCCGCACGGTGGCGACCGGCGCCTTCGACTATCCCCTGTATATCATTACGCCGGGGTACGGCGAGGAACCGCCCGGCGTTCTCTACAGCGCATTCTTCCCGGCGCTGGCCGAGACGGTCGGCATGACGGAGGAAGAGCTCCTGGACTTGCCCAACGCCTTCGTCGACAGCAACGGCACGTACTGGGCGCCGTTCGTGGCCGCGGTCGAGATCACCAAGCGATACTGCCAGCATGATCCGGGGAATGTCCTCGACGGCACCCAGCTGGTACAAGACCAGCTCGAAGAGCTCGCGTCGACCGCGCACTTCTCCTTCGGCATGCCGGTCGATCACGCCTACGCCGCGGACAACATCCGGCGCGTGCGCCCCGCCCTGGACCTGCTCCGGACCTGGTGCGGCGGCGAGGCGCTGGAGGAATGGAGCGAGATCGAGACGCTCCGCGCCGAGGTGGACCGGCTTCAGGATCTGATCGAGAACATCGCCGACCAGATCCAACAGGCGGGCAATCCGGCCCTTGCGAAGCGCCTCCGGCAGGTGATGCTCAACACGGAAATGGAACCGACTCTGGACGTGTTCCCCAGGCGGCAAGCAGCGACGCGCAGTCGCTCCCGCTGAACCGCGCTCGTCGGCCTGGCCGACGACTCACGAGGATTCCCCCGCATGCCGACGACGTTTGTGCTTTCCCCCACGCAACTGGACGAGGCCGAGGCGTTGGTCGATCCAGCGATCCACTTCCTGCGAGACGAGGGATACCCGCTCGGCGTCGCGATCGTCCGGTACCTGTGGCGCGGCGGTCCGGCGGATGACATCATCACGGCACTCGCGGCCTACCAGAACCCCGATGGAGGTTTTGGCAATGGCCTCGAGGTCGACATCAAGGCGACCGTCAGCAACGCGTTTGCCGCGCGGCTGGCGATGCAGGCCATGCGACTCGTCGATCTCGAGGTCTCGGCCGCCATGCGCGCGCGACTGCTGACCTGGCTTGCCGACGACCAGGCCGATGACGGCGACTGGCATTTCGCCCCCGAGGTTTACGACGCATCCCTCGCGCCGTGGTTCGCCGGATGGGAATTCCCCTCCCTGAACCCGGCATGCTGCGTGGTCGGCAACGCGATCCCGCTCGAGATCGCGACCGAGACGATGCGCTCGCGCGTCGCAGGGCTGTTCGCCGAGAAGGCATCCCACGACGACGCCCGGAGTGGCGATTTCTACCGGATGCTGCCGTATGCGGAATACGTCGGCATCGAGGACGTGCCAGACCGCGATACCTGGCTCGCCAGCCTTGCCGAGGGCATCGTGCGCGCCGAGGAGCAGGACGCCTACGCCGATGCTGGCCACTTCTTTGATCACGCGCTCGCGGCTGGTCCCGGTCTCATCCGCCGCCTCCCCGGCGATATGCTCGCCCGCTGGACAGATCGACTGCTATTGGAGGCACAGGACGATGGCGGGTGGCCGACGCCCTATGACCCTGCCTGGCGCCCCTGGTTCACCACCAAGGCGTTGATGGCGCTCGCCCACCTGCGCAACGGCATGTAAGGGTCGAATTACTGAGCGTGTACTGCTACGAGACTCCGCAGTGAGTGGCCTCACCTCGCGGAGGCCATCACCATCCTCTTCACAATCAACGGCGAAAACAGGACCATCAGCAGCACGACGACCCACAGGCGGCCCGCCCGGACGTTGTAGTCATGCAGCAGTTGTCTCCAGGAAAATCCGCGCAGGTAATGGCCGAAGCCGAATTCGAAGAGGATCGTCGCCACCACCCATATCCTGCCCATCCGCAGGAGGTCACGGTCCTCGATGCGCCCCACCTCACCGCGCCACAGGGCGTAGACCAGGGCAAGGAATCCGGTCGAGCCGGTCGCGACGCTGAGCTGGTGCCCGCGCAACTCACCAATCCTCGGGCGAATCACCGATTCGCGGAACAGGCCGTTCAGGATCGCCACCGGAATCATCAGGACCCATGTCACCACTGCACGCCAACGCATCGACATCTCCCTCATAACGCGAAACGCCTTCGCCACCACCCCAGCGTAGGCTGCGAGGAGTGACGAAGGCATCACACGCGGCGTCAAAAGCGCAACACGACGGCAACAGTTGGTCCGGACGTTACTCCTCGTCCTGCTGGAGCATCGCTTCCAGCGCGGAGAGCGCCTTCTCCCAGCGGGTGGACTGGTCCGCGATCGAGGCGCGGTCAGCGTCCAGTCGAGACCGCTCGTCGGCCAGCCACGCGCGTGTGCGCTCCGGCGCTGGCGAACCAAGCACATCCCGCCGCTCAATGAACCGGCGCGGCGCCAGATAGCGGCCGAGCGTCTCCATCTCGACCTTCAACTCCCGTCCGATCACCATGACGGACGCGGAATCGATCATGTCCTGCGTGACGGCGCTCGCCTCGAGATTCTGCTCCCGCAGACGCGAGGTTACCAGCGACGCGATCTGCCGGGCGGCCGTCGGCGGCAACCCCTCCTCCGTCATCAGGAACGGCGCGAGGTCCGCCGCAGTGGTGTACATCCGGCCAGCACGGTTCGCCAGGTAGGCGCGGTTCACGATCAACGCGCCTTCGATCGCGTCCGCCGACTCGCGCATACCCCGACCGGCGCTCGCGAGCGCCCGACCCATCGCGACAGCGACCGTATCCCACGCCGCCCCCAGCGGGCCGTACGGGAGCGACCGCAGCAGGTCGCTCGCCGCTCGCGCGTCACTTTCGGCAAGTTGTAGCTGCAGCACTAGTGTCTCCAGGCGCGCGCTCGTCCTGTGGGCCGGCATCGATGGCTCCGGCGCCGACTCCCACTGCTCATCGAGGAAGAAGCTCGTCGGCTCCGTGCGAATCCAGATCAGCAGCTCGATCATCAGTCGACGGCTCGCGGCCAGGTTCGCGCCCAGCGCTTCGGCCAGCGTCACGAGGTCCTCCACCGAGCCCAGGGCATCCAGTGTGTTGGGAATGACCGACGCGAACCCGAGGGAAGCGGCGACCTCGTCGCGCTCCATGCCCATGACCTCGCCGGTCATGACGCCCGCACCGAAGGGCGAGCGGTCGATCCACGGAATCGCCTGCGCGAGACGGGTCGATGTCAGCGCCAACGGGCTGATCGCCCCGCCGAGGAAGTGCGCCAGGGTCGTCGGGTTCGCCGGCCGACGATCCCACACCGCCGCCATCACCGTCACGGCGTGGACATCAGCCAGGTCGAGCAATGCCGCCCGCAAGGCGTTCGCCTGACGCAATACATCGGCCGCTTCCGCCCGCCACGCCAGGCGCAGGGCCGTCGCCAGCGTCTCCACGCGCGACGCGCCGAGCGTCGCCGCGCCAGCGATCTCCCGGGGGATCAGCGTGTCGACACGCTCCTCGACGTCGCGCACCGTCGCGCTCGCCGTGAGGCCCTCCGCTGGCCGGGCGCGGCCGACCGCGTCGAGCGCGCTGTAGACCGCCGCCGAGACGTTCTCGTCGACCACGTCACCAGCCGCCAGGTGCCGCACATGGGCCGCCGTCACCAGCGTCGTGAGCTGCCAGAATGACCGGCCTGGCCCGGCTGCGACGGTTTGGGAACGCATCTCCTCGGCTTGCCGGACGACGTTTGGAAGATGCGCGCGGATATCGAAAGATGACATGAACGGATCGTTCCTTCGCTTTAATATAGGTCTTCTCTGCCTCGTCAGACACAGTTCACAATTGTTACTATGCCAGTATCCCGAGCCCGGGACACACTTTCCAACCGCCGGCCGGCGCACCATGTGACCGGTTGCGACTCGAGGAGAACACAGACTCATGGGTCTTTTCACGCTGTTCGAGAATCGAATCGACCGCCGTCGCTTGCTGATCGCCGCCGGTGGCGCAGCGGTCACCGCCCCGATGCTCACCAGCCTTGGCGCGAGCGCCCAGGACTCCATCGTCACCACGATGGTGACCGACACGGCCGGAATCGGTGATGAGAGCTTCAACGACATGGCCAAGGCCGGTGGCGACCGCGCCGCCGAAGAGCTGGGCGTCGAGTTCAACATCCTCGAAAGCCAGACGGCCGCCGACTACGTCCGCAACCTCACCGACGCGGCAGAGTCCGGCGACCTCGCGATTGCGGTGGGATTCCTCCTCGCGGACGCCGTCACCGAGGTCGCGGGACAGTATCCGGACGTGAAGTTCGCGATCATCGACACCGAGGTCGAGGGCGACAACGTCGTCTCCTACCTCTTCCGCGAGCAGGAGGGGGCGTTCCTCGCCGGGGCCATCGCCGCGCTGACGACCAAGACGGATACCATCGGCTTCGTCGGCGGCATCCGCATCCCGCCGGTCATGCGCTATGAGGTCGGCTATGTCGCCGGCGCGCGCTCCGTCAACCCGGACATCGAGATCTCCATTGCCTACGCCGATGACTTCGAGGACCCGAACCTCGGCAAGGAGCTCGCCCTCGCGCAGTACAACAACGGCGCGGATATCGTCCATGCCGCCGCCGGTCGCACCGGCATCGGCGCCTTCGACGCCGCGTCGGAAAAGGGCGAGGGCTTCTACGTCATTGCCGCCGACCAGGATCAGTCGGAGCTAGGCCCGGAGTTCCAGCTCGCCGCCGTCATCAAGGGCATTGACACCGCCGTCTACGACTCCGTCAAGATGGTTCAGGACGATGCATTCGAGAGTGGTGTGCACAACCTCGGCATCGCCGACGATGGCGTGAGCCTCGGCGCGATCAACGAGAACGTGCCGGATAACGTCCGCGGCACCATCGCTGCCTACTCGTCCGCGATCGCCGACGGCACCATCGTTCCGCCGGTCGACGACGACACGCTTGAGGCCTTCGAGCCGGTTTCGCCGGACGAGCTCGGCGCCAGCGCCTCCCCGGCCGCTTCCCCGGCGTCGTAAGACTCACCGATTATCCCAGGGCGCGGGAGCAGTTCCGCGCCCTGCCCTTTATGCCCATGTCCAACGACATCCCCTCCCACGTCCAGGCGCCGTACGCCGTCGAGATGCTCGACGTCGTCAAGCGCTTCCCGGGCGTCGTCGCCAACGACGGCATCACCCTCCAGGTCCGGCAAGGAGAGATCCATGCCCTCCTGGGCGAGAACGGCGCGGGCAAGTCGACACTGATGAACATCCTCTTCGGTCTCTATACGCCGGACGAGGGTCAGATCAACGTCAACGGTCGCGCGGCCAACTTCAACGGCCCGCGCGACGCCGTCCACGCCGGCCTCGGCATGGTGCACCAGCACTTCATGCTCATCCCCCGCTTCACCGTCACGGAGAACATCATCCTCGGCAACGAGGGTGATGTGACGATGCTGGACCGGGAGCAGGCCGAGCGCCGGGTCGCCGAGCTGGCGCACACCTACGGCCTGGAGATCGACCCGCACGAGCGCGTCGAGGCCCTGAGCGTTGGGCTGCAACAGCGCGTCGAGATCCTGCGTGCCCTCTACCAGGGCAGCCGCATCCTGATCCTCGACGAGCCGACCGCCCTCCTCACCCCGCAGGAGATCGAGGATCTCTATGGCATCCTCCAGCGCCTGCGCGAGGACGGCGGCACCATCATCTTCATCACGCACAAGTTGCGCGAGGTCGCGGCGATCAGCGACCGCGTGACGGTCATCCGCCGGGGCAAGACGGTCGGCATCCGCGACACGCGCGACACCACCGCGCAGGAGCTGGCCGACCTGATGGTTGGGCGAGATGTGTCCCTGACGGTGTCCCGCACCCCGTCCACTCCGGGCGAAACGATCCTGCACGCGCGTGACGTCCAGGCGCGGAACAACCATGGCCAGCAGGCGCTCGATATCGAGAACCTGCAACTGCGCCGTGGCGAGATCCTCGGCGTCTGCGGCGTCGAGGGGAACGGCCAGGGCGAGCTTGTCGAGGTGCTCTCCGGGCTGCGCGATGTCGATGCCGGCAGCATCACGGTGGGCGGACACGACGTCACGCACCTCGATCCAAACGGCTTCCGCGACGCCGGCCTCTCCTATATCCCGGAAGACCGTCAACATCGCGGCCTCGTGCTGGACTTCCCCCTCTGGGAGAACGTGCTGCTTGGTAACACGGAATCCGGCCCATTCGTGCGGGGCGGCTTCATCAACCGGCGCAAGACGCAATCGGTGACCCGCGCGCTGATGGAGAGCTACGACGTGCGTGCTCCATCACCGTCCACGCCTGCGCGATCTCTCTCCGGCGGCAACCAGCAGAAACTGATCATCGCCCGCGAGCTCTACCGCAATCCCGACGTACTGCTGGCGATCCAGCCGACCCGTGGCCTCGACGTTGGCGCGATCGAGTTCGTCCACAGCGAGCTCGTGCGCGTGCGCGATGCCGGCAAAGCGGTCTTGCTGCTGTCATATGACCTGGATGAGATTTTGGACCTGAGCGATCGCATCGTCGTGCTCTATCAGGGCCGGATCACCGGCGAGTTCCTGGGTGGACAGGTGTCCCGATCCCAGCTCGGCTTGCTCATGGGAGGGCGCACGGTCGACGATGCAGACGCGACTGAAGTCCACAGCTAGCTCACTGTACGCGCCGCTCGCGTCCGTCGCCGCGGTCGTCGTCGCGCTCCTGCTCGGCGCCCTCATCATGGAGGTCTCCGGCAGCGACTCGATCGCCGCCTACAGGGCCCTCTGGGAGAGCGCCTTCGTCGGCCGCCGCGCGATCGCGGAGACGCTCATCTACTCCGCGCCGTTGATCCTCGGCGGTCTCGCCTTCGCCATCGCCGCCCGCGCCGGCATGTTCAACATCGGCATCGAAGGCCAGTTGATCGTCGGTGGCTTCGCGGCCGCGGTCGTTGGCGCATGGGACCTTGGCCTGCCGCCGGTCCTCTATATCCCGTTGGCGCTGCTCGCGGCGGCGGTCTTCGGCGGTCTCTGGGGCATGCTGCCGGGCATCCTGAAGGCGAAAACCGGCGCGCATGAGGTCATCACGACCATCATGCTGAACTATCTCGCCATCCGCCTGATCACCTACCTGACGCTGAAGCAATCCAGCTGGCTACCGGTCGACCCAACGATGGTCGCGACAAACAAAGTCGTCGAAGACGCCCGCCTGCCACGCATTCTGGACGGCACCCGCCTGCATCTGGGCATCGTCATCGCGATTATCGCCGCGCTCGTGCTCTGGGCCATCCTGTTCCATACCCGCTTCGGCTACAAGGTACGGACCGTCGGCCTCTCTCCCGGGGCATCGGCTTTTGGCGGAGTGAACTGGGGCACGACCATTACCATCGCGATGATCATCTCCGGCATCCTCGCCGGGCTGGCAGGGGCCGGGGAGTCGCTCGGTCTCCATGGTCGCCATTACACGACACCGCCAGGCTATGGCTTCACCGCGATCGCCGTCGGCCTCGTCGGGCGCAACCATCCGCTGGCGATCATCTTCTCCGGCCTGCTCTTCGGCGCCCTCAGCGCCGGGGCGCCCGCGATGCAGTCGGCCGACGTCTCGAAGGAGATCGTGCAGCTCATCCAGGGCCTGATCATCCTCGCCATCGCCGCGCTGGAGGTCGTCAACCGGCTTCCCGCGATCCGCAGCCGCCTCACCCGGCGCGCCGCCGCTCGCCGGGCCGCCGACCGCGATCTCGACCGCGCGACGAAGACAGGGGTCTGACATGGGAGATTTCTTCACGCTCGCGCTGCTCACCGCGATCCTGCGGATGACCACGCCGCTGCTCTTCACGGCGCTTGGCGGCCTGCTCTCGGAACGCTCCGGCGTCATGAATATCGGCCTCGAAGGACTGATGCTGACCGGCGCGTTCTTCGCCGTCGCCGGGTCGTACTGGACCGATAGCGCCTGGGCCGGACTGTTCATCGGCGTCTTCGCGGCGGCGGTCGGCGCGCTGATCCACGCCATCTGGTCGATCACCTTCCATGGTGACCAGATTGTGGTCGGCACGGCGATCAACCTTATCGCTGGCGGCCTCTCGGCGTTCCTCGTGCAAAGCATCTGGGGCAAGGCCGGTGGCAGCGACCGCGTCGACACGCTGCCGAACGTCGTCGGCGGCGTCAACATCCTGGTCCCCTTCGCCTTCCTGCTCGTCCCCATCGTGCATATCTACCTGTTCCGCACGAAGAACGGCCTGCATCACCAGGCGGCGGGAGAGCACCCGCAGGCCGCCGAGAGCGTCGGCATCAACGTCACGCTCTACCGCTATGGCGCTGTGGTCATGAGCGGCGTGCTGGCCGGGTTCGGCGGCGCGTTCCTCTCGATCGGCAATCTCTCCTACTTCACGCTGGACATGACCGCGGGACGCGGCTTCATCGCCCTCGCCGCCGTCATCCTCGGTGGCTGGACGCCGTTCGGCGCGCTCGGGGCCGCCCTGCTCTTCGGCGCCGCGGAGGCCGTCCAGATCCAGGGCCAGGCGACGCCGGGCTTTCCGATCTCGTCCGACCTGATGGTCGCGCTGCCGTATATCGTGACACTGATCGCGATCACGCTCTTCGTCCGCTCCCGGCAGGGACCGGCCGGCCTCGGCACGCACGCGACGACCAGCTAACACGGAAGTCGGACGATGTATCCCCTTCCGTACAGGTGATCCCATTGTCGCCCTGATCAGCCATGCTGGATGATCTCGACCGTAAACGGGCCTGCCCACCGAGAACGGCTTTAGACAAGACCCTGCGTAAACGCGATGGCGGCCAGCCCTGCTCGGGAATCGACGCCGAGCTTGGTGTACAGCTCGCCGACATGCCGCGTGACCATGGCGGGGCTGATCGCCAGCGCGTCAGCCATCTCCTGCGTTGTGCGACCAGACGCGAACATCCGGAGGACTTCCACCTCACGGGGGTGAAGCGCAAGCCGCTGTGCAGCATCGCGGATCACAGGATCGATCCCGGCGGTATTGACCAGATCGACGATCTCCAGTGCTTCGTCGACAATCGTATCGATTGAGGCGCTCGTTCCTTCATCCCATGCCGCGTCGAAGTCGGCCTGTCCGGCCGCGCGACGCAATGTCGCAACGGCATGTTCATGTGACTCGCGATCAACCGCCTCAAGCCCCGCCCCGATCGAACTGCGGATTCGTTCCGCGGCCCCAAGCAAACGAGTGCCACGGACATACTCGTCAAGATCCCCGGCCACCATGCCCATCGCTTCCAACGCGCTGGCGGTACCTACGAGATCGTCGACCTCACGAAACGCAGTCAACGCGGCCGACAAATGGTCAACGGCGCCGATGCGGTCTCCAAGCTCACGGGCGATCGTCCCGAGCACGGTGCGCACGATCGCCGAGTTCCGTTTGGCGCCGTATGCCTCGTATATGGAGAGCGCGGATTCCTGCATATCCCTGGCCTCATCCAGATCCCCCAGGGCAACAGAGATCGCGCCGAGGTTCGTGAAGGCGGCGGCGATCCCTAATTCGTCCTGTCCCGAGCGCATAATCTGGAGACACTCATACTGCACCTCGCGTGCGCGGTCGTAATCCCCCTTGGCAAATGCGATCGCTCCCAGATTCCCGAGGCACATTCCCACACTGTGTTGGTCGCCGATCGCCCGAAGCACCTGCAGGGCCTGTTCATATCGCGCCTCAGCCCGATCGAATTCGCCCTTGTAGTAGTCCAGGTTTCCGAGATTGTGCAGGCTTCCCGCAAGGCCGCGACGATCACCGACCTCTTCAAAGAGCGCGCTCGCCTCATTGTGGAGTCGGAAGGCGTCCTCATACCGTCCGCGATCGTGCGCAATACAGCCCATGGCGTTCAGGAACCATCCGGTCACACCTCGGTCATCGACCGCTCGGGCAACCGCCAGTCCATCTTCATCGAGTCGCACGGCCTGCTCGTAATCGCCCTGGATATCCGCGAGTTGACCCGCTCCGAAGATCGCGCGAGCTCGATCACGCGTCGTGAGCGGCCCTTCCAGGCCAAGCACCTGATCGAACCACCCCCGACCCTCGCTCACGTGTCCGCGGCCCCACCAGAATCTCCATAATGGCGCCGCCAGGCGTTGTGCAAGCGACGTCTCTTCCTGCGCGATCGTCCACGCCAGCCCGGCACGAATGTTGTCATGCTCGATCTCGAGACGATCCAGCCATCCCACCTGATCGCTGCCGACCAGCTCCGGCTCCGCCCGCTCCACGAGATCGACCATATACGTCGCGTGCGCCTGCTGGACCCGGGCCAGCTCTTCGCATTCGGCAAGCCGCTCCCTCGCGAACTCCTGGATCGTCTGCAACATGTCGAATCGCGGCTCGGCGAGGGTCAGGTCTGCGCGCGTGACGAGGCTGTGATCAACCAGCTCGCCTATGCGGTCCAGCACCGCAAACGGATCGGTGTCGTGGCGCTCCTGCCCTCCTTCGTCCCCATCGTCGACGCCTTCACAGACAGTGGCGGCCATCTCCGGCGTGAATCCACCGGAGAACACGCCCAGCCGCCGGAACAGCCGCTGCTGGACTGGCGTCAGCAGGTCGTAACTCCAGTCGATCGCGTCGCGCATCGTCTGGAACCGCGGTGGCCGCCCCCGGGATCCGCCGGTCAGCACCTGCAGGCGCCGCGCCATGTGCTGCAGGAGCATCGCCGGCGTCAGGACCTTGAGCCGCACGGCCGCCAGCTCGATGGCGAGCGGGAGACCATCGAGGCGCTGGCAGATGTCAGCAATATCCACGATGTTCTCCGGGGTCACCCGGAAGCCCGGACGAATCTCCATCGCCCGGTCCACAAACAGGCGTAACGACGGGTACTCTCCCCAGGAGCGAACGAGCTCGGCGTTGATTTGGGTTCGCGCAGGCAACGGCAGGGGCGCGACCGGATACTCCCGTTCTCCGTAGATCTCCAGCGGGGCGCGGCTCGTTGCCAGCAAGGTGATCCGGGGACACGCGGTCATCAGTTCCAGGACCTCAGGAACGCCATCCGCCAGGTGCTCCATGTTGTCGAGGATCAGGAGGATCTCCTGCTCCCCGATCCTCTCGACAAGCTGGTCGAACAGGGGGGAGCTTCCCGAGTCCAGCACGCCAACCGACAGGGCAATTGTCGGCAGCAGGAGCGACACATCGTGGATCGGGTCAAGCGGGACGAAGGAGACGCCGTCCGGGAACGCACGACCGAGACGGTCCGCAAGCTGCAACGCGAGCCGGGTCTTTCCCACGCCGCCCGGCCCGATCAGCGTGACGAGGCGCACGCCGGGGTCACGCAGGAGATCCTCGACCTCGAGCAGCTCGTAGTCGCGTCCGATGAGCGGGGTCAGGGGTAACGGCAGCGGGCGGGAATGCGTGGTGGACGGCAAGGCGCTCATAGATCTCCCCTGTGCGGCGTCCGGTTGATACGATGAGGCCACCTCCACGGTTGATGGCGCCAACGCGGAAACTCATAATGGAACAATCACCGCTCACATAGTATTCCTCGTATGACCGTAAAGTCGATCCCATCGTTGGCCGCGAAGCGTCACCGTTGACGGACGAGCGTCAGGAGCAGGCACCAGAGGTGGATGAGGATCGAAACCCGCCGCAACCATCGCGACCCGGCCCGCTCTGGCGCCAGCTTCGCGCTGACCTTGATCCGCCGGCGATCCTGCGGGAGCTCGAGCGGACCGTCCGAGTGCTGGCGCAACCCGCGCATATCGTGCTGTGGCGGCATACCCACGTCGCCACAAACGACGGCATGGCGGCGATCGCGCTGCCCCCGTTCGACCCGTCCGACGCCCTCGTTCGGCATGTCGCCATGGATCCGCGCGCGATGCCAGTGGCCGACATCACCGTCGCATCGCCCGTCATCGAGGCGATCAGGGCCTCGGGCGGCGACGTCATCGTGCCCCTCGTCAGTCTCGGCGAGGTCGTCGACGTGCTCGTCCTCCGGTCGCCCGCGACCCGGATGGACGCCGGCACGCTGGCGGCCCTCGAGGAGGTCGCCCTTGATGCCGCATCCGCCCTGCGCATCACCGAGTTGACGCGATACCGGGCCGAGATTGCGCGCGCGACCGCACGTAATGTCGAAGAGCTGCAGATCGCCCGCGCCATCCAGCGTAGCCTGCTCCCGGAATCGCTTCCGGACGTCGCCGGATGGCACATCGACGCGCATTACCAGCCAGCCGAGGTGGTTGGCGGCGATCTTTACGATTTCATCCCGCTTCCCAATGACGTCCTCGGGATTGTGCTCGGCGACGTGACCGACAAGAGCGTGCCGGCAGCGCTGATGATGGCGGCGGCCCGAACCCTGCTGCGGGTAACCGCCCAGCGGATGGTCTTGCCTGGTCAGGTCCTCGCGCGGGTCAACGAAGACCTGAGTACGCAAATGCCGCCAGGCCTCTTCGTGACATGCTTTTTCGCCATCCTGGACCCCGCCACCGGCCGCTTGCGCTATGCGAACGCGGGGCAAAGCGCGCCGATGGTGCGCACCGCCGAGGGCGTCACGGAGCTACGGGCCCGGGGCTGGCCGCTCGGTATGATGCCCGGCGCCCGCTACGACGAGGCCGAGATCACCCTCGGACCAGGGGATACACTCCTCTGCTTCAGTGACGGTTTGGTCGAAACGCACGCTCCCGGCGGCACGATGTACGGGACGGAGCGTGTGATGGCGTCCCTCTCCTCGGCCGGGAACGAGTCCCCTGTACTGACGGCGATTCTCGACGACCATGAGGGCTTCGCAGGGGCGGAGTGGGCCCAGGAAGACGACCTCACGATCCTTGTCCTGAGCCGCCTGCCACCCGCTGATCCGGATGCCATCTCCGGGAATGACGACATGGAGCTCCTCGCCGACTTCACCGTGCCAAGTGACGATGGCATTGAACGCCTCGCGGCGGAGCGTGTCCTGGACGCGATCGCCAACCTGCCGCTCACGGGAAAGCAACGGGATCGGCTGGCGACAGCGCTCGCCGAGACGGTGATGAACGCCGCCGAGCACGGCAACCGCCATCGCCCGGACCTTCCCGTCCGGGTCACTGTCCTGTCCGGGAACGATTCGCTCGTGGTCCGCGTTTTCGATCAGGGACGGAACAGCACCATCCCGGAGCCTGTCACTCCCGACCTCTCGTCGAAGCTCGCAGGCCAACAGTCGTCCCGGGGGTGGGGCATGTTCCTGATCGAGAACATGGTCGATCACGTGCGCAGGGAGACGACAGATACCGGGCACATGGTGGAGCTCACCGTGAGGGTCAGCGGGTCCGGTGACCCGGCTCTCCGACCCACGTGACACTGGGACAGGTCAGCATGCCGCGGGACCGCTTGCGATTTCCGGCGTCGCTCGGCATCATGGACCCTGAACCGTCGTTCCGACAGTTGAAAAGCACCCGATAATCGTGGGACGTCCAGCTCCTGAAAGGATTCCCGTTGATGGCAGAGGCAACGGTCAGCATGCACGTGCGGACAATCGACGAGTCCGTCAGCATCATCGACATCTCGGGGTCTCTCACCCGATCCGCGGACGCGACCATTGCGGACGCGTTCCGCTCCGCGAGCGGTGCCCGAACCCGGGTGATCGTGCTGGATTTCGAGAAGATGGACTACATGAACAGTAGCGGGATCGGGCTGCTGGTCACGACGCTGGTACGCGCGAACCGCCAGGGCCAGCAGATCTATGCCTTCGGCCTCTCGGAGCACTACCGCGACATCTTCGAGCTGACCCGCCTCAACGAGGCCATTCACATCTACACGGACGAGGAAACCGCCATGCAGGCCGCGCACGCCGTCTAGCGACAAGCCTGCAGTGTTCGTCGTCCATTTTTCTCCCCTGAAGCAACGGCCGTGACCTGGAGCGACACATGGACCAGCAACCGTTGGATTCCCGCACCGAAGACGCCGCATCGGGCGACAAGGCCTATTGGGCCAAACCGGTTTCGTCGTTAAGGGTCACGCCACTCCCCGACGATGCGATCAATCTCAATGTCGAGGGGCGGCATCTGTCCGGCCCCATCCAGGGCTTTGGCCGGATGTGGCAGAAGCAGCACCGGATCCGGCTGGAGAACGCCGACGTCACCCCGATTGAGGTCGTAACCGTCTGGAAAGAGCATTTCGGCGAGTTCTGGCCACGCGGGAATCGGTTTTTCGGCCCGCTTATCGGCCTGAAACCCGGAGACGTTGCCGTCCTCAACCTCGCCATGCCCGGGGGCGTGCGACTCTCGACCGGGGTGATGGTCCTCTACGCTGATGACGAGTCCTTCAGCCTGATGACCCCGCAGGGTCACCTGTTCTCGGGCTGGATCACCTTCTCGGCGTTCGAGGACGAAGGCAGCACCGTCGCCCAGGCGGAGATCCTCATGCGCGCCAGCGACCCGATCTTCGAGGTCGGCATGGAGCTGATGGGGCACCGGCGCGAGAACCTCTTCTGGGAGCAAACGCTGGCCAACCTCGCCGCCCGCTTCGGCGTGGAGGCGAACGCCGAGACCCACGTCGAATGTATCGACCCGCGCCGCCAGTGGTCGTTCGCGTCGAACGTCTGGCAGAACTCCGCGCTCCGGACCGGATTCTACCTCGGCACCGCGCCCGTCATGCGGGTCTTCCGGCGCCTTCGCGGTGGGCCAGACGGGAGCACCGGATCCCTTGAGCCCTGACCACTGCGCGTTCTTGCTACCCGACTGAATAGCCCGGTGATGAGCCACCGTTCATCCCACGACGTGTGGCGATGCGCGCCGTTCCTTGACGCCTTCTTCCACCCGATGGATCATGACCCTGTTCATCATGGTAATCCCCGGGGACCCCGGTATGGGAAGACAGGAGTGACTCGCACATGGTCATGAGCAAGATGGTGGGCGCGACCGTCCGCCGGAAAGAAGATCCACGGCTGATCACCGGCTCCGCCACGTACGTCGACGACGTGCAGCTGCCGGGCATGCTCCACATGGTCGTCGTCCGCAGCATGTACCCCCACGGCGTCATCAACGGCTACGACACCGAAGCCGCGAAGGCGATGCCGGGCGTCGTCGCCGTCTACACCGGCGAGGACCTCGACGACCTCTTCGTTAATATCTCCACCGATGCCGCCGAGGAAACCTCCGCTGTCGACGATGTCGACTCGGACAAGATCCCCGTCCCGCCCGTCTCGCCGCTTGCCACCCGGAAAGTGCGCTACATCGGCCAGCCGCTCGCGGTCGTCGTCGCCGACTCCACGCCGCAAGCGGTCGACGCCGCCGAGCTCGTCGTTGTCGATATCGATCCGCTCGACCCGGTCACCGATGTCTTCGAGGCCATGAAGGACGGTGCTCCACAACTGTATGACCAGGTCCCCAACAACATCGGTGTGCGTCATGGGGGACATCGCGGCGGAGATGTCGACGCGGCGTTCGCGAACGCGACGTACACCATCAAGGAACGCATTCGCAGCCAGCGCCTGAACGCCGTCCCGATGGAGCCGCGCGCGGTCGCCGCGACGGTCGATCCTGTCTACGGCCTCACCGTCTGGACATCAACCCAGGCGCCGCACTGGAACCGCAACTCGATCGCGAAATCGCTCGGCCTGCCGCAGAGCAAGGTACGCTGCATCGCGCCCGAGGTGGGGGGCGGATTTGGCCAGAAGATCGGCGCCTATTTCGAGGATTACCTCGTCTCCGCGATCGCCTGGAAGCTCCGGCGTCCGGTGAAATGGATCGAGACCCGCTCAGAGAATATGCTGGCCTCTGCCCATGGCAGGAACCAATGGGCCGATGTCGAGGCAGCCGCGGACCAGGACGGCAAGATCACCGCGCTGCGCGTGACGGTCACGGTCGATCAGGGCGGATGGCCGAAGGGACTCGGGCTCGGCGAGTCGACGTTTATCATGGCAACGGGCTGCTACGATATCCCGGCCATCGACTATAACGTCGTGGGCGTCTATACCAACACGGGCGGAAACGGCGCCTATCGCGGTGCGGGCCGGCCCGAAGCCGCCTACTACATCGAGCGCATCGTCGACCTCATCGCCGACGAAGCAGGCATCGATCCGGTTGAGCTTCGCCGCCGCAATTTCATCCAGCCGGACCAGTTTCCGTTCGACACCCTCTCCAAACAGCAATACGACTCCGGTGATTACGACAAAGCGCTCAGCCGCGCGCTCGAGCTTGTCGACTACGAGGGCATACGCAGGGAGCAGGCGGAGCTGCGCCAGCAGGGTCGCTACCTTGGCATCGGCCTCGCCTCCTATGTCGAGATCTGCGGCTTCGGACCGTGGGAAAGTTCGTCTGTCAGGGTCGAGCCGAGCGGTGCCGTGACGATCGGGACCGGCATCTCGCCCCATGGCCAGGGCCAGGAAACGACCTTTGCCCAGATGGCCTCCGACACCCTCGGCGCGAACTTCGACGATATCGTCGTCCTCCACGGCGATACAAGCACGACGCCACAGGGAAACGGCACCATGGGAAGCCGTGGTCTCGCTGTCGGCGGCGCGGCCCTGCAAATCTCGCTGGAGAAAATCCGTGAGAAGGCGATCGCCATCGCCGCGAACATCCTGGAGGCCTCCATCGAGGATATCGAGGTCGAAGACGGCATGTTCCGCGTCAAGGGCGTGCCCGATCGCGGCCTCACGCTTGGCGAGATCGCGGACGTCGCCTATAGCGGCGACCTGCCGGACGATATCGACTCCGGCCTCGAGACGACCGATTTCTTCCGCCCGTCGAACCCGACCTTCCCGTTCGGCACGCACGTCTCCGTCGTCGAGGTCTTCCCCGATACCGGGGAAATCGAGATCAAGCGATACATCTCCGTCGACGATTGCGGCGTGATCATCAGCCCGCTGCTCGTCACCGGCCAGGTGCACGGCGGACTCGCCCAGGGTATCGGCCAGGCGCTGATCGAGGAGATGCACTACGACGAATCCGGAGAGCTAATCACGGGCACGCTCAACGACTACGCCGTGCCGCGCGCGCATCACTTCCCGGAGTTCGAAACGCACCACACCACGACGCCAACGTACATCAACGCTATGGGCGTCAAGGGCATCGGCGAGGCGGCGACCATCGGAGCGACACCATGCATCGCCAACGCCGTGATCGATGCGCTTGAGCCGTGGGGCATCACGCACCTCGACATCCCGGCCACGCCGCAGCGCGTCTGGAAGGCAATCCACGCCGCCGAGGCCGCCAGGGGCGCTGCCGCCGACTAAGGAGAGAGCATCCTCGCAGGGGTCGACCGCGTGTCGACCCGACCATCGAAGGCCGATAGTCAAGCCGCCATGAGCGCGCAACGAGAGGAGGGAGGCTGTTTTGGCCTCCCTCCTCTCTTTCTCTACCGATCCGCCGGATTGTTGCGAAACTGCCACACGCGAACGGCGTCCTGCAAGACATTTGTCGCACCCGCCATGCAACCATGAAGGCGGAGAAGTCCCCGACCTGTCATTGCCATCCAGGAGGATTCAGCGGGCCACAGTGGACCATCCATATGGAGGTACTCCATGAACGCCACCATGTTTAGTCGGCGGCAGTTCCTGTTGGCGTCCGCAGGCGTCGCCGCGATCGCGTTGTCGCCATCCCGTCACGCATTCGCCACCGTTGACATCTACCAGGTCGTGGACGGACCGCTGAACATGCGGTCCGGACCGGGATTGAGCTATAGCATCATCGCTGTCCTCCCGTACGGCACCACGATGGAGATCATCGACGACGGTGGTACGGCCGACGGCTACGACTGGGTCGAGGTCTGGGTATCGTCGCTGGACAAGACCGGATTCGTCGCCAGCGAGTTCATCGCCAAGGTCACGACCCCGCCGGTCGACGCTGAATTCCCGGTCGGCTCGCAGGCTGTGACGACCGCTGCCCTCAACGTCCGCAGCGGCGCGGGCCTGAGCTACGGGATCATCGTCACGCTGTGGGCCGGTGCCCCGGTCACGATCACCGGCGCTCCGGTCGCGGCGGACGGGTACACCTGGTATCCGATCAAGACAGCCTACGGTACGACTGGTTGGGTGGCCGGCGCGTTCCTTGCCAGCGGCAGCGTCCCCACGCCGGAGTTCGCCGTCGGTGAGAGCGTCGTCACAACCGCCGCGCTCAACCTGCGCAGCGGCGCCGGGCTGTCCTACTCGGTGGTGGTGGTCCTCTGGGAAGGCGCGCCATTGACCATCACCGGGGCGCCGGTTTCGGTTGACGGCTTTACCTGGTACCCGGTGAAAACCGGCTACGGAACGACCGGCTGGGTCGCGGGCGAATACCTCGCGTAGCACCGGTCGACCGCACAACGCGGTCATCAACGTGAACGACCCCGGCATCGACGCCGGGGTCGTTCACGGCCGTCGTGCCGCTGTGCCTCGTCGTGGGGCTCCTCATAACCTCGCGGTTGACATGCGTCTCGACATCCTCGCGGCACCCGCCAGAGCGAGGATCGCCCATAGCGCCTGCGTTGGGGCCGACCGCCGATCCATATTCGCGCGTGCAGTACCAGCGAGAACCGCCCTAATCGGCGACCGCGAACAACACCGCCGAGCGCGCGGGAACGGTGATCACCCGCTCGCCAAGCATGCCGGACATCCGCACCTCGTCGCCGCTGCCGCCGAACGCCGGATCGGTCGTCGCGCACAGCAGCTTCCACGGCCGCTCGTACATCGGCGCGAACGCCTGGACCTCGCGCACCGCCAGCTCGACCTCCGGTCCGAAGTTCGCGATCAGCAAGCGCTGCTCCGTGCCCCACCAGCGATGGACCGTCACGATCTCGGCCGAGATCGCGCTCGCGTGGGTTTTCTGGCGATCGTTCTGCCGTAACACCTCGTCGTCCCGGCGCGTGGCGAGCAGCGTCTGTGTACAGCGCATAGATACCCTCATGGCGCTGCCGTTCCTCCAGCCGCAACTTCGACGAGAGGAAGGTCGACTCCGCCTGCGGATCCGGGATCGACTCGCGCAAGTTCTCGTCGTGGAAGATGCCGAACCCGGAGAACTCCTTGCGACGCCCTTCCGTGACGAGCTTGCCAAGCTCTTCCGGATGATCGGTGAAGTACAGGAACGGCGTCGAGGCCGCGAACTCCTGCCCCATGAATAACATCGGCGTCTCCGGCGCAAACAGCATCAGCGCCGAGGCCACGGCGTAGCGATCCATGTTCGCGACATGATGGAGCCGATCACCGAATGGCCGATTGCCGACCTGATCATGGTTCTGGATGCAGAACACGAACGCCGCCGCCGGGTCATCGACATCAACCGGCGTGACGCCCGTCTTCCCGGTCGTGACCGGACTGAACCCGCTGTTGATCGCCTCGGCGATGTCGACCGTCGAACCCTGATATGACGCGTAGTAGTTCTCGTTCGCGTTCGTGAGGTGGACGCGGATCTCGTGGTGGAAGTCGTCCGCCCAGATCGCGTCGAGCCCCTCACCACCCCGCGCCAGGGACCGGGCGCGCGTGATCTCGTGCCGGCCATCTTCCGCGACGATCCAGATCGACCGCTCACCCGCCGCCGCGCGCGCCTGCTCAGTCAACTCCTGCACGAGGTGCTTCCCGCTGTCGTCGATGATCGCGTGCGTGGCGTCGAGGCGCAGCCCATCGATGTGGTATTCGGTGATCCATGACACGGCATTGTCGATCGCGAACTGGCGCACGTATCGGTTGTCCGGTCCGTCCCAGTTCAATCCGGCGCCCCACCCGGTATGGTGCGTCTCGCTGAAATACTGCGATGCGTAGTGCCCGAGGTAGTTGCCCTCCGGCCCGAGATGGTTGTAGACGACGTCGAGGATCACCCCGAGCCCCTGCGCGTGCGCCGCGTCGACGAGCGCTCGCAGGTCGTCCGGCGCGCCATAGGCATTCGACGGCGCGAAGAGATCGACGCCATCATAGCCCCAGTTCCAGCGCCCCGGACATTGCGCCACCGGCATCAGCTCAATCGCCGTCACGCCCAGTGCCTTCAGCTCCGGCAGCTGGCCAACAAGCGACCGGAAGGTGCCCTCCGGGGTCATGGTCCCGACGTGCAGCTCGTAGACGACCATCTCGGCTGCCGAGACGCCGGGCCAGGTATCGTCGCGCCAGGCATACGTCGAGGGGTCGACGACCATCGAGGGGCCATGCACGCCGTCTGGCTGGTAGCGTGAATAGGGATCCGGGGTCGGGTTGCCGCCGTCCAGCCGGAACGCGTACCGCAGGCCCGCGCCAGCATCCGCCACGAACGCGCCAAACACGCCGTCCTCGGCGCGATCCATCGGAACGGTGCGCGGGCTGTCGCCCTCGTAGAGTTCGAGGTCCATTGTCGCCGCGTTCGGGGCCCAGACGGAGAAGCGCACGCCGCCCTCCGCGATCTGCGCGCCGAACGCGGGTGTCCAATTAGTCTGCATGGGAATCCTCCGTGGTGCTCGCCAGGATGGCGATCGGCATCGTCCGGAACAACGCCTCCACGCTCGACGGGTCACCGTCGAACACTTCACCGGTCAGGAGATTCGTCCAGCGCATCCCTGCGACGCTCTCGGGTAGCTGCAGCGACGTCCCGAGCCAGATCGCCCGGTCATTCACCGTGGTGCCCTTCGACTGCGCCAGACGATAGACCAGGCGTGGCGTCACGACGAGTAATCTTGCGCCGTCCGTCGCACGCATGTAGGCAACGACGCTTTCGCCTGCGCCACCCTCCACCTTGACGGGCACATACTCGCCGCGCGCGAAGAGCTGCTTCTGCTCGCGCCGGAAGCGCAGCAGTGCTGCCGTCACGGCCAACTTCAGCCGCCCATCACATCGCGACTGGACGAGTTCCGCGAGCGTCACATCGTCCAGATCGGCAAGGATCTCGGTTCGCGCGTCGAAGTCCGGCAGGCGCCGATTGTCCGGGTCGACGAGGCTGTCGTCCCACAACTCGGTCCCCTGGTAGATATCCGGGATGCCCGGGGAGGTCAGCTTCAAAACCTGCTGCGCAAGCGCGTTGAGCAACCCGGCATCGAGCTGGGCGTCGATGAACGCCTGCAGGTCCTGCAGGAACGGCGTCGAACGCTTGCGGCTCAACATGCCGCCGACATAGCCGCGCAATGCGGCCTCGTAGCGCTCGTCCGGGCTGACCCAGTTCGTGAACCGGCTCGCCTCGCGCGCGACCTTGATGATGTACTCCTGCATCCGCTCGATGTACGTGTCATCCACGCCGTCGATGCCGTCCAGCGGCCAGGTCCCGATCAGCGTCTGGTAGATGACGTATTCATCCACGCGATGCGGCGCCAGCGATGCGTCGACCTTCGTCTTCAGCTTGCGGTTCAGCCGCGTCCAGCGGTTCAGCGCCGCCCGCCACTCCGTCGGTCGCTCGCTGAGCACGCTGACCCGGGCGCGGACGTCCTCCCCGCGCTTCGTGTCGTGCGTCGACGAGTTCAGCATGGAGTCCGGCCAGTCGCGCAGGCGCGCGCGGTTCTGCCGATGAAAGTCATCCACCGAGGTGCCGAACCGGGCAGGATCGCCGCCCACCTCGTTCAGCGACACCAGGCGATTGAAGCGATAGAACGCCGTGTCTTCCAGGCCCTTGGCCATGACCGGACCGGTCAGCTGCTGCATCTTCATCGCGAAGTGGCAGCGGGCGTCCGCGCGGGCGTGAGGGTTGTCGGTTGGGTGCAGGAGCAAGACGGACTCGACGAAATCGAACACCGTCGGGTCGAGATTCGGGTTGCGCTTCTTCGCCTGGGCGACCGCGGCGGCAATGTATTTCCGGTCCCGCTCCAGCACTCCCTCATGGTCACAGGTGGTGTAGGTGCGGTAGACCGAGAAGCAGGCGATCACCTCGCGCAGCGCCGCCCGCAGGTTGTTGAGCGTAAAGTCGCGCGAATGCCGGTCCCGTTCCGAGATGCGGTTGAGCAGGTTGGTGAGCACGTTCGCCTCACTCGGGAACCCCTCGCGCAGCATTCGCATCTTCATCTCGTAGACGAGGTCCGGAAAGCGGATCTTGTCGCCCGTATACCGTTGGTAGAGCAGGTCGAACGGCTTCCGCGACTCCGCATCGACATAGAGGCCCGTCGCTGCCTGGGCGAACTCGTAGCCGACCGTCCCGGCGATCTCCCAGGACGGCGGGAGCACCTCGCCATGCTCGAGGATCTTCTCGCCCACGACCCAGACTGGCCACATGCGATCGGCCTCGGCGATGATCTCCAGCGCGTCGTCGATCGCCGTGTCCAGATCGCCTTGGGATGCCTGCCACGACTCATCCGACTCCGGCTTCAGCTTCCGACGCACGGCCTCCTTCACAACGGCGCGCTGGACGTCGGCGAAATACTGCTCGGGGTTCCACAGGCCGTCCGGATGATCGAACCGCACGCCATCGACGGCGCCGTCCGCCAGCAGGGCGATCAGCAGGCGATGCGTGTCCGCGAAGACCGGTGGCTCCTCCTGACGGATCGCGGCGAGGGAGTTGATCGCAAAGAATCGACGGTAGTTGATCTCCTCCGCCGCCACGCGCCAGAACGCGAGCCGGAAGTTTTGCCGGGCCAGCAGCGAGTCCAGCGCGTCGAAGGAGCGCGGGTCCTCGGCCGTGCCGTTCAGTTCGGCCACCGCTGCGTCGATCGCGCCGCGGACCGTCTCGTTGCCGTCGTACAGCTCCGCCAGGCGCATACGGGTCACGACCTGCTCGCGGTAGCGCGCGGCAATGATCTCGGCGTCGGGCTCGACGCTCCCGTCCGCTGCCGGCAGCCGCTCAAATGCCGAGATCACGCTCTCGAACGCCAGGAGCTCGAAATCGTCCGGCGCGAGCAGCTCGCCGATCCGCTCTCGCGCTCGTTGAAGGATGAGCGGGTACGTGCGCGGATCGAGCGGGAACGGCGTGTCGTAGTAATTGACCGCGAAGCCGCCCTCGCCATAGGTCAGCACCAGCTCGCCCCGCTCCAGCACCTCGCCATACTGCCCGCCAAGGAACGGCAGCAGGACTTTCCCCTCCAGCTCGCGCTTAAGGGGTGTCCAGTCCACGTCGAAGTACTCGGCGTAGCGCGACATCCGACCGTTCTCGACGACGTCCTGCCACCAGGCATTGGCGCCGTTCTCGATCCCCATGTGGTTGGGCACGAAATCGAGAATGAGCCCCATCCCGTGCTGGTGGAGCGTCGAGACCATCCGGTCGAAGTCCTCGCGCGTGCCGATCTCGGGGTTGATCTCGCCATAGTCGACGACGTTGTAGCCGTGCATCGACCCCGGCGCGGCCGTGAACAGGGGCGATGCGTAAAGATGGCTGATGCCAAGGTCGGCCAGGTACGGCACGAGCCGCGTGGCGTCCTCGAACGTGTATTCCTTGTTGAATTGCAGGCGATAGGTCGCCCGGATCGTCGGCATGGACCGACGCTCCTGCAGCACCTGCGTGACGAGGTCACGGAGCTGCGCGGAGGTCGTCGTGGAAGGTGATGGCAATCGGGTACCCTCGCCGGGGCGTCAGGACACGCCTGAGGACCCCGGCCGTGTAAACAGGTCGTTGAGCGACGTTCGTGTCTCGGAAATCCAGGCCGCCTCCCCGGCAACCTGGCGCTCCAGCTCCGCCCGCGCCGCTTCGACGCGCCCCGGGGCAGTCCCGCCCGGCACGTCGCGCAACGCAACACTGCCCGCGCCATCGAGGGGCGGGCGTTGCTCGGCGAAGATCGGATGGGCCTCTGCCCATTCCTCATCGGTCAACATCGCAAAGGTCTTGCCGCCGGCGATGCACCGCGCGACAAGCGAGCCGACCACCTCATGCGCCTCCCGGAAGGGCACGCCGGACTTCGCCAGCAGGTCGGCCGCGTCGGTCGCGAGCGTGAAGTCCTCGATCGCGGCGGCTGCCGTGCGGTCTCCGTGGACCGTGATCGATCGGACCATCGGCGGAAAAACATCCAGCACGGCGAGGATCGTGTCGACCGAGTCGATCAGCCCCTCCTTGTCCTCCTGCGAGTCCTTGTTGTACGCCAGCGGCAACCCCTTCATCGTCGTCAGCAGGCCGATGAGGTTGCCGAACACGCGGCCACTCTTGCCCCGCCCCAGCTCGGCGATATCGGCGTTCTTCTTCTGCGGCATGATCGAACTGCCGGTGCTGAAACGGTCGGCGATCTCGATGAAGCGGAACTCGCCAGACGACCAGAGGACCAGCTCCTCGCTCAGCCGGGAGACATGCAGCGCGATGAGTGAGCAGGCGTACAGCGCGTCGAGCGCGAAGTCGCGATCGGACACGGCGTCCAGGCTGTTGCGGGAGATCACGCCAAAGCCCAGCTCGGCGGCGACCGCCTCGCGGTCCAGAGGATAGGTCGCCCCGGCCAGCGCCGCCGAACCCAACGGCATCACGTCGGCGCGCGCGAACGCCTGCCGGACGCGCTCCAGGTCGCGAAGCAGCATCTCGACATAGGCGTGCATGTGGTGCGCGAACAGGACCGGCTGGGCCCGCTGCAGGTGCGTGTAGCCCGGCATAATCACATCGGCGTTGGCGCGGGACACTTCCAGCAGCGCCTCGCAGAAGGCGACCAGGCCGTCCGCGACCTCGACGAGCATGCGCTTCGTCCAGAACCGGAAGTCCGTCGCAACCTGGTCGTTGCGGGAGCGCCCGGTGTGCAGCTTCCCGGCGATGCCGCCGACGAGCTCGCGCAGCCGCCGCTCGACCCCGGTATGGACATCCTCATCGGCGATCGTCAGCGCGAATTCGCCGCGCTCAACCTCGTCCAGGATCTGCCACAGCGCGTCCGCGACCTGCTCCGCCTCGTCCTGCGGGATGATGCCCTGCGTCCCGAGCATGCGGACATGCGCGATTGAGCCGCGGATATCCTCCCGCACCATCCGCACGTCGAACCCCACCGACGCGTTGAACGCCTGCAAGCGCAGGTCCGGGCTCTCCGCGAACCGCCCGCCCCACGCCATCTTCTGCCCGCCCTGCTCCGCCATGCTCGCTCCTTCGATACATTGTGCTCTAGACCTACAACAGCATCCCGTCATTCCGACCCAAGAGAGGAATCCCCCCGGCGAAGCCGATCGACCGCAGGTCGATATCGATGCGCGCCATTGACGTGCTTCGCACGGGGATTCTTCGCTACGCTCAGTAGAGCGTCCAGATCGATGTGTCCAGTTCGGATGCTCCTCACCTATCGTCATCCCGACCAAGCGGACCGCGCAGCGGTTCGCGCGTGGAGGGATCTTTGCTCCAGCCCGCATGCATGTCGGGCCAACTCCAGGATCCTCGGCACGGTAGTCTCGCTGCCGCTCGGCCAAACGGCTCGGGATGACGAGTTTTCCTCGGAGCGGTAGGACAACGGTCTACTCAGAATGACGCTCTACTCGATGCGCTGGGGCAGCCGTTCGTTCGAACTGCCTCTACCCCGCAACCCCGCACCTCTTCAGTGCGTCTACGGTACCATCAGAACCGGGAACGGAATGCATCCGGAGACGAATGGCGTATACTCGACATAGCACACCTGTTCGCGTGAACGTACATGGCATTCCGCCTGCCAGACGCTCACCTTTCCTGGAAAGCGGCATCCAGTGACCATCTCCACCTCACAACAACACAGGCTCTCGTTGCCCGATCTCGTCACCGAGATCCAGGGGCACCTGCAGCGCCGTGGCGTGAAGGTAGCCGACATGCAGCGGGCAGGGTCGTTGGAGGTCGATTTCGGCATGCCCTCCATGACCCCGGGCATGGACGACGATCCTCTTGCTCTCCAGATCGAACGGCTCGAGGGCCCCATCATCGCGCGCCCCATCGAGCGGCGGAATGAGACGCGCTTCACCTGGTTCCTCGACGGCACCCAGAAGACGCTGCCGGTCTGGCGCGTCGGCGTCGTGCCAATCATCGTGGGCGTCGCCGTAGCCGGCGTCCTCTCCCGCGACGACAGCGGCGAATGCACGCTCGTCGGCGAGACACTGGTCGAGCGTCGGACATGGTTCATTCCGCGCGACACCGGCTCGCGCGACCTCGACACGATCATCGACGTGCTGGAAGACCTCGGCGAAGATGTCCGCGATCCTCTCGCCCGATTCGCCACCCTCGAGGGACGGGCCCAGTACGATGCCTTCGCGGAAAACTACGGCCGCCTGCTCATGCACGCGCAGGAGGCGGCGAACCGCGTCCGCGGCGCCATCGAGGAGTCGATTGTCCCCTTTTGGGACGCCGAGGTCCGTGCCGGCGTCGCGGACCGCTGGCTGGTCGTCGATGGCCGCCTGCATGGGCGGTACGAGAACGCGGTCGGGCTCGTCAAGGACCCGACCCAGCAGCACCTTTTCGGCGAGGAGGCGAGCGTCCTCTTCAACCTCCCGCAGGGCCACCGCACCACCGCCTACCAGCTCGGCTCCTCCCGCAAGGGCGCGGACGATGACGCCCGGGAACTCCGCAACCAGGCGTTCACGATGTGGTACCAACGGATGTGGCCCGCGCACGGGCTCGACGCCCGGCACGCCCTGATCCGCATCGAGACCAGCCCGGACGTCTGGGAGAGCGACCTCATCGATGACATCGCCACCTGGCTGATGGCCGAGCGCGTCCCCCGTCCCACGAACGACGCGCGCTGGCCGACGATGCTCTATCCCATGCACGTCCTCGAGCTCATGCTCAAACGACGCATCAAGGCCATGACCACCGGCTGGCCGTCCTGACCGTTATCACCCAACGCGGAGACGCTATGGCACTCGACT
>CAVUJR010000034.1:0-30967 GCA_963741805.1 uncultured Chloroflexia bacterium | reverse complement strand
GCGGCGGCCAGGTGGCGCAGCTTCTCCGGGTTGATGAGGACGCGCACGGCTGTGATCTCGCCCCCTGCCGTCTCGAACGCGAACACTCGCTCCAGGTGGCCGTCGTGGGTGATCACCACCGCTGGCGCGCCGTTGACATCGACCACCTGGCCAGTGAACCCGGCGACGATTTTCCCCTTCTGGCTGAACCCGGCGAATCCGCGCGCCACGCGGTCACGTCCGATGATCGGGTGACGGCTGGCGAGACGGTTCGGGCCGCCGTCGGCGATCCATGTGACATCCTCGGCCAGCACGGAGGCAACGCCCGCCGCATTACCGGACGTGAACGCGTCCATGAACCGTGCGATGAGGGCGCTATGCTCCGGGGAGGGCCCCGCGTGCGGCGCGTCCGTTGCCTCGACGCGCTGCCGGGCGCGATGGAAGACCTGGCGGCAGGCCGCCGCCGACTTCCCGAGATGCGCCGCGATCTCCTCATAGGAGCTGCCGAAGCCTTCGCGCAGCACGTAGACCACCCGCTGCTCCGGCGTCAGCGCCTCGAGCAGGGTGAGCATCGCCAGCGAGACCTGCTCCCGCCGCTCGGCCGCCTCCGCGGGGCCGTCGATCGCCTCCGCCGTCAACACCGGCTCGGGCATCCACTCCCCGACATACTGCTCGCGCTTGACCCGGGCGGATTTCAGGTAGTCCAACGCAAGGCGCGAGACGACGGTGGTCAGGTAGGCACGCAGCGACTCGACCTTCGGCATACCGGCGTCCATGAAGCGGACCCAGGCGTCCTGCACGAGGTCTTCGGCATCGCTGGCGCTGCCGGTCATGCGGTAGGCGACGGCGAACAGGTATGGGCGCAGGGCCTGGTAGCCCTGCATGGCTGGCGCATCGGCGATCACGATGTCACCTCTCCGGGGTATGACGCGACGTGATTGGGGCCCGGCCCTAGTGTGCCAGACCCCAACCGGTGTTCGTGGCCCTGACGGTGTCAGTCGGCGGCTGCCTCCTCGTCCCGCGGCAGGTCGAATGGCTTCGGGTGCGCGCGGAACGGCACAGCAAGCCGGTTCCAGCCGTTGATCGCGATGACCACCATCGTGAGGTCGGCGAGCTCCTTCTCACTGAGCTGCTCGCGCACCTCCGCGAAGATCTCGTCGGTCACCTCGCTCGTCGAGATGGTCGTCAGCGTCTCCGCCCAGCGCAACGCGGCCTTCTCGCGGTCGGAAAACCACTCGGTCTCCTCCCACGCTGGCAGCACGGAGAGGCGGTCGACTCGCTCGCCATCCTTGAGCGCCTCCTCGGCGTGCATCACCATGCAGTTGGCGCAGCCGTTGATCTGTGACACGCGCAGCTTTACGAGATGCCGCAACGAGGGCTCGATCGCTGACGTCGCGAGGTAGCTCTCGATGCTCCTCATCTGCTGGTAAACGCCGGCGAACTGGCTCATGTCGGTGATACGGCTTGTCATGGAAACAGACCTCCTGATTGGTAAACATGCCTCGCTCATGGGACGAGTGAGACCGGAACGATGTGACACGGCGACGTCAGGCGCTGATCGGCTCCCTTGCCGGCACGGCGACGATGCGATGGTGCTCCTGGTCACGTTCGGCGCGGCGCTGCGCCTCGGCGGCGTCGATGCCATCCTTCCGGGCGACCGTCTCGTACCTGATGATCGCGTTCTGCAACCGCAGCACGCCGAAGTAGAGGCCCTCCGGCGTCGGCGGACAGCCCGGCACGTAGACGTCGACCGGCAGGATCTGGTCCACGCCCTGAAGTACCGCATAGGTGTCGTACGGGCCACCGACGTTGGCGCAAGACCCCATCGAGATGACCCACTTCGGCTCCGGCATCTGATCGTAGAGCGTTCGCACGAGCGGCGCGATCTTCCGCGTCACCGTGCCGGCGACGATCATGAAGTCCGCCTGGCGGGGTGACGGGCGCTGCAGATTGCCGAAGCGCTCGGACATGTCCCAGCGTGCCATTTGCGCGCCGATCATCTCCATGCCGCAGCAGGCGAGCCCGAACTCCAGCCACCACAGCGACGAGCGCCGCGCCCAGCTGAAGAGGGCATCGACAGGTCCGGTGGAGATGTTGCGTCCTGCGGGGACTCCGATGCTGTCCATAGTGAAAAGACCTCCGCGATCAGCCGTGTCGTTGACAGGGACCCGATCGGGAGACGAACGCGAGTGGACATGTGTGACATGAGAGTGTCCCCGCTATACCTCGAAAATCCTTCCATGGAGAACTTGTCGCCCTGTGAGACTCGTTGCTCGTCGCTGTGAGGTCATTCCTGGCTCACGGGGAACTCCAGAGATGTTGGGTCTGCACCGCAGCTGAAGAGCATCGAAATGGAGTCAGACTCCAGGGATTGCGGCACACTCCAGAGCCAGATGGCCAAGCCGTAGGCGTCCGCAAACGTGGGATACGATGCAACCACTTGGCCATCTGGCTTGGTGGCCGTCATGACGCAATGAGTACCGTTGCCGGTCCACCCGAAGGCGATGAACTGGTCTCCTAGAACGAGTTCTGGAGGAAAACCGGCCATCGCCAGCGGGGCAGGCTCTTGGTTGTACATCGGCGTTCGAACGAATTGCGTGATATCGGTTTTCAGCGGTGTGAGGCGCGATGCGCGTTGTTCCTCGAATGAGGCATAGAAGTCGGCGACCGGCATCCCGAAGGCCTTCATAAATGCCTGATTCCACGACTGCGTTCGCATGGTTTGAAAGTAGGTCGCAAGCGCCTTGATGCCGTTGGACTCGACGAGCATGTCGATGGCGATGGCACTCAAGCCGTAGTTGCAGCAGCCGATCTCAGGCCCGTAGAAGTCGGCTCGATCCTGGATTTCGCCAAGTGGAGGTAGGACTTTCTCCGGTCCGCCAAATGCCGTACCTCGTGCGTTCGCGACCAGGAACGCATCGGCCTCTTGATCAGAGATCAATCCAGCCCTGATCAATGCCTGGAGACTGAGGAAATCCGCGGTTCCTTCAACAAGCCATGGCGGTCCAATGTCTTTTGTGACCTTGCTCCCACGGATCTGATCGTACTGCCAGATGTGAACGTAGCCGTGGACGGCATATCTGAGCTTTTGGAGATACGAGTATCCGCGGAGATCCCACATATTGGACGTGGCAACATACGGTTGCTCGAAGCTGGCGTGAATGCCCGGATCATGCTCTGAATATGACAGATTGTGCTGCACCGGTTGTTGGACGTCGGAGCCGAATGTCGCAATGAGGAAGTCTTGGGCGAATCGCGTGCCTTCCCGAACGATTACCTCATCCTCGGCGGAAACGTCTGGTCCGACGTTGAACGTCACTGGGGATCGGGGCGACGGGTCTTGCGCCCCCACACTACCAACAGGACCCACAGCAATGAAGACTGAGAGACAAAGAAGGATAGATCTCATCCCATTTCCACCTACCTAATCCGGTCTGGAACCGTGACGTTCGGCTCCCTCGTTTGAGGAACCCTTGCAAGTTCAGTTCTGCGTTTCTCGACGGCAGTTCGGTTGTGGGTCGGGTAACCCCCTCATCATACGACACGTCGGGTACAGAGCCTTCGAGTCACCAGCGCATGACACGAAGACGCGGTAGTGCACTCATGCACAATCTGGCTTTGCGCCTCGCGAGACCGCTTCACGCCCGCTTTTTCGGAAAATCCCCCTCGCTTCCGATGCCTTTCTATCGCCAGAAACCGGTTTGACGCGCGTCCTCTCAAGCCACTAGCATCCCGCCCGGCGTCGGGCCCGGAGAACCGTGGCTGGCTGTTCCGGAACTATCCCGCGCCCTGACAAATGAGTGGAGGGCTCAATGCATACTCATGCCACCCGCGACGGGAGGGCTGATCGCGCCTTGCGCGAAGCCGCCTTCTCGGCCGCCATGTTGGCGATCACGGCGGTGGCCGCGTTCTCGATCGGGCGCGATCTCTGGCGTCTGGTCTCCACGCGCCACGACGAGCCCGGGCGACTTGCCTGGGAGGGCGTCTTCCTGTTCGTGATCGCCGTGCTCCTGTACGGCAACGTCGTCTTTCTCGTCTCGCGGCTCGGGTACGACCTGCGCCGCCATCGCCACACCCCGGCACCGTTCGAATCGCTCGTGCAGGACCACTGGTCCGGCGCCGAGCCGATCGCCGTGCTCGTCCCGTCGTACAAGGAGGATCGCCGCACCGTCTGGCAGACGCTGATGTCCGCCACACTCCAGCACTATCCGCACAAGCGCGTCGTGCTCTTGCTGGACGATCCGATCGCTCCAATCGATCGCGAGAGCCGCGCGCTCCAGGCCGCCGCCCGAGACATGCCGCGCGCCATCGCCGACGCGCTCGGTGCTCCCCGCGCGATGATCCGGCAGCGGCGGGACATGTTCCTGGCTGACGCTGGCATGGATGGATCCGCCCGCGCGGCAGACGTCGCGCACCTGACCCACCTGCAGGACGACCTCACCGGCTGGCTCCGGGAGCAGGCAGCGGCGTCCGACCTGCGCGACCACACCGAGCGGCACTTCGTCGCCGTCACGTATGAGGCCCATGCGCGTCTCATCGAGGAGGCGAAGCAGACGCTCGTCGACCGCTTCTGCACCGATGGCCTTTCCCGCGCCGAGGTGCTGAGCGGGATTGATCGACTGCGTGACGTCTTCGCAACCGAGATCTCCGTCTTCGAGCGCAAGCGCTACGCGAACCTCTCACACGAGCCGAGCAAGGCCGCGAACCTGAACGCCTATATCTCCCTGCTCGGTCGTCGCGTCGTCGAGCGCGTCCGTGGCCGCGAGCGGCATCTCGTCGACGCGCGGGAAAGCGAGACACATGCGGTCGACATCGCGGACGCGGAGTACGTGCTGACGCTGGATGCCGACAGCATGCTGGAGCCCGTCTACGCCCTCCGCCTCGCCGCGGAGTTCGCCGGGGAGGCCAACGAGCACCTCGCCGTGGTCCAGACGCCGTACACGGCGATCCCCGGCGCGCCGGGCACCCTGGAGCGCATCGCCGGCGCGACCACCGACATGCAGTACATCGTCCATCAGGGGTTCACCTGGGCGTCGGCGACGTTCTGGGTCGGCGCGAACGCCCTCCTGCGCAAGACGGCGCTGGACGACATCCGCGTCGAGGAGCGTCAGGGTGATCTCGTCGTGCCGAAGTACATCCAGGATCGCACGGTGATCGAGGACACGGAGTCGACGGTCGATCTCGCCGCGAAGGGATGGGAGCTGCGGAACTACCCGGAGCGGCTCGCCTTCAGCGCCACCCCGCCGGACTTCGGCTCGCTGCTGATCCAGCGCGCGCGGTGGGCGAACGGTGGGCTGCTGATCGTCCCCAATCTCGTTCGCTACCTGCTGGTGCACCGCTTCCACCCGCGCGCGATCGCGTCGGCGCTGGTGCGCTTCCACTACCTCTCGTCGATCGCCACCGGCAGCCTCGCGATGCTGTTGCTGATGATCGCGCTGGTCATCCCGGTCGACAGCTCGCTCTACTCGATGTGGCTGCCGGTGATGGGCGCCGCCTACCTGCTGCCGTATTGGCGGGATATGCGGCGCATGGGCTACCGCCACGGCGACATCCTGCGCGTGTCGGCGTTCAACGTGATGCTTGTGCCGATCAACCTCGCAGGGGTGAACAAGTCGCTGCGGCAGGCGGTGACCGGGCTGCGCACGCCCTTCGCCCGCACGCCGAAGGTCGAGGGCCGCACCGCCGCGCCGACCTGGGCCGTGCTCTCGATTTGGGCGCTGCTGGCGTGGGGCATCCTCGCGTTCGTCGTGAACCTGCTCGCGGAAGAGCCGCTGCAGGCGTTCATGGCCCTCGCCACGACCGCCGGATTCGGCTACGCGGCGGTCGCCTTCGTCGGTCTCGGCGAGGGCTGGGAGGACGTCGCCCGGTCCCTGCCCGGTCCGGCCCGGCGGCGAAAGCACGCGAGGCGAGCGGACGATTGACCCCCGGTCCGGGAACCGATACAACGCAAGGACGCGAAACGACGCGCCGATCGGTTGGCATCGCGTCATCCCGGACAGGAGGTACCGCATGACCTACGACGAGATCATCGAGCTGCTGAACACCGACCCGGTCGTCAGGGAGCTCCTAAACGCGCCGATTCCCGCCCGGCTCGCCTACGTTGCGCCGGATGGCACCCCCCGGGTCATCCCGATCAGCTACTTGTGGAACGGCGAGGCATTCGTGTTCGCCTCGCCCCCAACCTGGTTCAAGATCAGGGCGATCAGCGCAAACCCCAACGTCGCCTTCACCGTCGACACCCAGGAGTTCCCGCCCAAAATCCTGACGGTGCGCGGCGTCGCCACCATCGAGATGGACCAGGGATTGCCCGAGGAATACGTCGAGGCCTCCCGCCGCATCGTGGGCGAGGAGAAGTTCCCGGCCTGGGAGGCCGAGGTCCGCTCGGAGAACCGCAACATGGCGGTCATCCGCGTCAAGCCGACCTGGATCAAGGTCGTCGACTTCGAAACGCGCTTCCCCGGCCCGGACGCTCCAGGGTAGCCCCGCCCTCGTGATGGGCGGGGTCCGGGCAGAGAGGTATGCCTGCTTCGGGCTCGTGCTGCCCGACACCGGACACGAGGTCCGGGGCTACGACCTCTCCGCCAGCAAGGCCAGCAGCGTCGCGCTCGTCGTGATCCCCTGCCACAATCGCTCGACGCGGTAGCTCTCGTTCGGCGAGTGGTTCGCCTGCTCCGGCGCGCCGTAGGGCACGAGGAACGACGGGATGCCGAGCGTCTTCGTCCACGCCGCGTCCGGCAGCGACCCGCCGACGAGCGGGATGTCGATCGGCCGCTTCCCGAACCCGGCCTCGACCGCATCGCGGACGACCTCCGCCATCGGATGCTCGACGGGCGTGAACGAGGGCAGCATCCCCCCGTCGATCTTCACCAGCTCGATCTGCTCCCCGGTGCGCGCAACGTACGCGTCGACGTGGGCCTTGATCTTCTCCCAGATCTCGTCCGGGGTCTGCTCCGGCACGAGGCGCATGTCGATCTTTACCGTCGCCTTCGCCGGGATGATCGTCTTGCTGCCCGGGCCGCCGTAGCCGCCCGTGAACCCGGCGATGTTCAACGTCGGGCGGGCCATGATCCGGTCCGCATACGGCAGGTCCGCCGGCGGCACCATGTGATCGATGCCGATGCCGCCGATCGTCTTCCCGGTGTCGAACGGCAGCGCGTCCATCGCCTTCCGCGCTCCCGGCGTCGGCTCCAGCACGTTGTCGTAGAAGCCCTCGATCAGGACGTTGTTCTCGTCGTCGATCATCGTGTTCAGCAGCCGCACGAGCTGCCAGGCCGGGTTGGGCGCGACCCCGCCCCAGTGGCCGGAATGGAGGTCGCGGTTCGGGCCGGTCGAGCGGAGCTCCACGTAGAGCAGGCCGCGCACGCCGAACGCGATCTCCGGATACTGGTCATTGGTGACCGGTCCGTCTGAGGTGTACACGAAGTCCGCCTTCAGCAGGTCGCCATAGGTGGCGACGGTCTCGTCGAGGTGCGGGCTGCCGACCTCTTCCTCACCTTCCAGCAGGACCTTCACGTTCACCGGCAGCGACCCGGTCGCCTGCATCCACGCCCGGATCGCCGCGATGTGCGAGAAGTGCTGCGCCTTGTTGTCGGCGACGCCGCGCGCGTAGATGCGGCCCTCGCGGATCTCCGGCTCGAATGGCTCGCTCTCCCACAGGTCAAGCGGGTCGGGCGGCTGGACGTCGTAGTGGCCGTAGAAGAGGACGGTCGGCTTACCCGGCGCGCCCAGCCACTCGCCGTAGACCATCGGGTGACCGCTCGTTTCCAGCATGCGGGTTTCCAGGCCCGCGTCCCGCAGCAGCTCCGCCTCGATCGCGGCGCACTCCGGGATGCCGACGTTTTGCGCGCTGATGCTCGGCTGGCGGATGAGCCGGAAGAGATCGGCCAGGTCCTCGTCGCGGCGGGATTCCGCGTGGGCGAGGACGGCGGCGAGGTCGGGATGGGGGGCGGGCATTCAGGGCTCCTGTGCGTGAAGATCTCGGTCAGTACTCCCGCATTGTCCGGGAGTTCGGCCATGCGTCAAGTGGCGCCGGACGGGTCTCGGCTGACTATTGACGCGGGGTCGCGGAGTCGCTACCGTTTATGCCATACCACACATGACATTGCCGACCATGCATCGATCGTGGCCGAACGGGGAGAGGGCCACGGCACGAGCGGTCGTACTGCCGGGATTCCTGGGGCTTCAGGGGGACGCACGACGGCGTACATGTTCCCTCGCTTTGATCCGATCAGATCGTTCAGCGAACGGGAGGCCCGGAATGTTCCTCAAGGAATTGGCCGAACCGGCAGTCCAGGCGGAAGCGACGGCGGTGAAGAGGGCCGCCCATGACGACCCGGTCGCCCTCTCCTATGTCCGCTCGTATCACCTGATCCGAACCGCTGTCGGCCTCCTCGGTTCGTTGCTGCCGTTCATCCTGGTGCTGGGCTGGGCCGCGCTCCACGGATGGTGGAGCCTCCTGGGGTCGCTAAGCGCCTACTACCACACCGGGATGCGCGACTTCTTCGTCGGCATCCTCGTCGTGGTCGGCATCCTCCTGCTGACCTACAAAATCGCCGATCGAGAGCGTGACAGCCTGCTGAGCTCCCTCGCGGGCATCTTCGCGATCGGCGTCGCGCTGTTCCCGACCGCGATTCCGCCGGGCTTGCAGCCCACGGTGACACCCACGCCGATCCAGGAATGGCTGACCGAGGAGCGATCGCAATTCATCCACTTCGTATGCGCCGGTCTCTTTATCCTCTGTCTCATGCTCCTGTGCATGTTCTTCGCCTATGGCGAGCTGGAGCCTGAAACGGAGGAGTTTGACGGCCAGCGGGGCGTCGTGCCTCCCGGGGCCTGGTTCACTGTCCACCTCTCGATGGCCATCCTCATCCTCGTGTCCGTGCTGTTTATCGTTGCGACGCAGCTATGGGACGTGTGGGATACGTACTCCATCCTCATCGGTGAGGCTGTGGCCATCTGGGCGTTCGGGGTGTCGTGGTTCCTCAAGGGATTTGACCTCAAGGTCTTGCGGCCGAGGGGAGCCGAATCTCCCCAGTCACTATGAGTGTGGGGTGATCGACGACGACCAGGCCGAGGTGGATGCGATGGGAGTGCGGGTGCTGCGCAAGCCGTTCGACATCGAACGGCTTGCGGGCGTGGTCGCGGAGTGAGTCGCTGACCGACCATCGCACCCTGCCTGATGCGGTGGCCCGGACGTGACCTGCGCACGATGGTTTTGGCGCCGTTCCGTCCACCATACCCGGCGGTCACCGGTGCATGGAGGAGCGCGGCACCATCCGTGCACGGGGATAGCATGAGGCCCGCATTTTGTGAGACTTCCATCGTGTCAGGACGCATCCCATGCCAGTCCCTTCCGCGCCATCTCCGCCTCCAATGCCGGACTCACCGCTTTTGCACCACCTTGTGACCCAGTTCACCGTGATCAAGGCGCAGGCACAGATGATCCGGCGACGCATGAATGAGCCCGAAGCTCCCACGGATTCCCTGAGCGCCTCGCAAGAACGCGCCTTCATCGCCATCGATCTCGCCGTCGACCAGGCCATGACGCAACTCCTGATCGCCGCGCGGGGTAACCGGATGCCGCTCGATCCCCTCCAGACCAGCGACGACGCCGCCTGAGTTGTAGCGACAGAGAGGGTGATAGACTGGGAGGGTTCCACCTTCGATTTGCAGGGCGCCCTGCCCTGTTCCTTCCCCTGCTCCCTCGCAGGACACAACTCACCGTAGGCGCGATTCGGGGAGCGCTTGCCACCATGGAGACCCTACCGGTGGCTTGGCCGGCATTTTCCGAAGGGCTTCCCCATGTCTTCTGCCACCCCTCCGCATGTCCTCGCGATCAACGAGTCAGAGGACGTGCTGCAGCTGTTCCACGACCTTCTCGAAGAGGAGGGGTATCGCGTGTCCACACAAACCTATATCGACAAAGACCTCCGTGCGATCGGCCTCCGGGCCGCGGACGTGATCATCCTGGACTACATGTGGGCCCAGGACGATGCCGGCTGGTCACTCCTCCAGATGCTCCGGATGTCGCCCATCACGCGGCATATCCCAATCGTCCTCTGCACGGGTGCGGTGGAGCGCGTGCGCGAGCTGGATGCGCACCTGGCCAGCATGGACGTGCGCGTCGTCATCAAGCCGTTCGATATCGCGGTGCTCCTCGAAGCCCTGAGCGATGCGCTCGGGCGAGACACCCGGTCCGAAGGGAAGCCTGCCTGAGCGGACGTCCTCGCCATCTCTCCAAACTGTCCCTGGACGTGACCCATGGCTCCAGCGCGGCATCACCCCGCTCGCGTGCTGCTGGCACCCGCCGTGCCTTGGTAATGGCAACGTATCGGCATGACGCTTGGAGGAGCACGGCATGGACCTCGGGATCAGCGGGCGAACGGCACTCATCAGCGGCGGGGATTCCGGCATCGGGCTGGCGACCGCGCGCCTGCTGCACGACGAAGGCGCGACGGTCGTGCTAACCGACCTCGACCAGGGGAAGCTGGACGCCGCGGTACAGGAGCTTGGCGGCAACGCGCACGCGTTCGCGGCGGACGTCACGGACCCTGTGTCCGTCGGGCGGCTGGTCCATCAGGTGCAGGATGCCGTGGGCGACGTGCACATCCTTGTCAACTCGGCGGGCATCACGGGTGCGACCGGGGCGTTCCACGAGATCGACGACGCCGGTTGGGAGGAGACGCTGGCCGTCAACCTGATGGGCGCGGTGCGCCTGACGCGGGCCTTCCTGCCGGCGATGCGTGTGAACCGGTGGGGACGTATCGTCTTCATCGCCTCGGAGGACGCGGTCCAGCCCTACCCGGATGAGATCCCGTATTGCGCGGCGAAGGCCGGGCTGCTCGCGGTGTCCAAGGGCATGTCCAAGCAGTACGCGAAGGAGGGAATCCTCGTCAATGCCGTCTCCCCGGCATTCATCGCCACGCCGATGACCGACGCGATGATGGAGCAGCGCGCGGACGAATTGGGCGTGAGTTTCGACGTGGCGATCGAAGGCTTTCTCGAGGAGGAACGCCCGCACATCGAGCTTCAGCGGCGCGGCGAGGCCGATGAGGTCGCCCCGGTGATCGCGATGCTCTGCTCGGAACGCGCCTCGTTCGTGGTCGGCGCGAACTGGCGTGTGGACGGCGGCTCCGTCGCCTCGATCTGACGTCGGGCCGCTCAGGCGATCCCGTTCCGGATCGCGAAGGACACGGCCGCCGTGCGCGACGTGACATCCAGCTTCGTCATGATGTGCGTCGCATGGGTCGTCACCGTGCGGTGGCTGACGAACAAGGCATCGGCAATCTGCTGGTTGCTCATGCCCTTGGCCATATGGAGAAGGACTTCCTGCTCGCGCGGCGAGAGCCCTCCCGGCGCGGGCGCGTGCCCCGTCTTTCCGGTTTCGATGATGACGGCGGGCAGGACATAGCCGAGCGCGGCGGCGATGGCCTCGTCGATCGTCCATGACGCGCCGACGTCATACGCTCGCGCAAAATCGGGTTCGGGAAGCGCCGCCACGATCTTCGGTCGACGGCCCCAGGCATGCATCCAGAACCCGGGCTCCGGCCGGCCATCATAGGGGTTTGGCACGATCGCCTCCGCGGCTCCCAGGAATCGCGCGGCACCTGCGTCATCGCCCGCCAGGCTCGCGATCATGGCAAACGCCGACAGGCAGTTCGCGACGACATGGACGGAATGGTTCGTCCGGAACAGATTCAGGCACGCTTCGAGCAGCGACTGCGCGCGCAGCAGGTCACGCTGGTCGGCGGCGAGGACCGCTGATTCGTAGTACACGAGTGAGAGGAACCAGCCGTGGTTGGTTTCCTCTGCGATCCGCAACGCCGTTTCCAGGTAGTCCTCGGCCCGCGCCGTGTCGCCTTGCCGGAAAACTGCCCAGGCGAGGAACGACCAGTCCATAGGCAGGTCCCGCTTGGATCCGATCATCGTGCGGATACGCAATGACTCGCGAAGGTGCGTCTCGGCGTCGGAGAATCGCTCCTCGTCCAGGGCGTCCAGAACATCGGCGCACAGATCGGAGTAACACACCGCCCACCAGTCACCGTGTTCGTGCGCGATTCTGGCGGCCTGGTCGACCGATGAACGGTAGAGTTGCTCATCACCGATTGCCCGGCCAATTCCTCCGAGCATCGCCAGGCTGAGGGAGAGCGCCCGGTGGTTTCCGGCCTCGCGCGCCAGGGGGATCGTCTGTTCCAGAACCGCGATCGATCGCGTTTCGTTGTCGCCCATGAAAACGAGCGTGACGCCAGCCCAGGCGCTCGCGATCGCCGCGTGGTATTGGTCGCCCGCGTCCCGCAGGATGGCCGTGCCGTCCTCGAGCATCCGGGACCCGCGTGTGAAATCGCCGATGTTGTGGAGCAGGATACCGATCGCGTAGAGCGCCAGGCCCCTGGGGCGGGTGCGTGCCTGGAGCTCCGGCAGGCCCAGCCATCGCTCGAGATGCCGCAGGACCTCCGCCGTATACCCCCGGATGTCCACGTACGCGATGACGGAGGCATAGATCTCGATGGCATCGTCAAGACGTCCATTGCGCTCCAGCCACGCCACCGCGGTCCGGATGTTGGCATGATCCGCCTCCAGGCGGTCCAGCCAGCTCGCCTGGTCCGCCCGGCTTAGCTCCGGCTCGGCCCGCCGCGCCAGGTCGAGGATGTATCCGGCGTGGGCCGCGTACGCATCCTCCGCGTCGTGCTGCCCGATCTCGTAGAGGCCGAATTCCCGGATCGTCTCCAGCATCCGGTACCGGCTATTGTCCTGGGAAGACGCGACCTGCACGAGGCTCTGGTCGACCAGCGATTGCAGGACGTCGAGCGGTGCCCGGCCCATCCCGCTCGGGCACGGCCACGCCGCGACGAACTCGGCGGCCTCGAGCGTGAACCCGCCGAGGAAGACGGATAGTCGCAGGAAGAGCTGTCGCTCCTCCTCGGTCAGGAGGCCGTAGCTCCAGCCAATCGCCTCGCGCATCGAGCGCAGGCGCTGGGGCGCATCCTTGTGGCCTCCGGTCAGCAGCGTCAGCCGGTCGGTGAGGCGAGCCAGCAACGCCTGCGTGGAGAGGACCTTGACCCGCGCGGCGGCCAGCTCGATCGCGAGCGGCAGCCCGTCCAGCTTCCGGCAGATCTCCGCCACGACACCCGTATTCCCGTCGTCCAGCACGAAGTCGTCGCGGACCGCCTGCGCCCGCTCGGTGAAGAGCTGGACCGAGGCAGACGCGCCAGGATCGTCGCCCGGGAGTTCCAGCGGGGAGACGAGGAACTGGTGCTCACCCTCGATGTTAAGCGGGATACGGCTCGTCACCAGCACCTCCAGCAGAGGCGCCTGGCGCAGCAGGCCAGGGAGCCAGGTCGTCGCCGCGCCGATCACCTGCTCCATGTTGTCCAGCACCAGCACCATGTGCTGGTCGCTCAGGATGTCGGCCAGGAGCTCCCCGGCGGTTCGCTCCCCGCTCTCATAGAGTCCGAGCGCGTGCGCCACGGCCGCCGGCACCAGCGCCGGATCACGGACGGACTCCAGCGCGACGAACCGGACGCCGTGCGCGAAGTCGGGCGCGATCGAGCGGGCAACCTCCTGCGCGAGGCGCGTCTTGCCCACGCCGCCGGGACCCAGCAACGTCACGAGCCGGATGTCGTCACGGTGGATGAGCGCGACGATCCGGTCTATCTCCTGGTCTCGTCCAAAAGTGAGCGTGTGAGGGGTGGCGGGCACACCGGCGATCCGGCTCGATGTGGATCGACCGGACGAGAAAGGAGCGGTCAAGGGGATGGCGTTCATGATGGCACCCCGCAGTCACGCGACATATCGTCACGATCCCTAACTGTAGTCTGCCTGCGGGGGCTATTTGGATCAAGCAGCCAGGCATAGCATCTTGTGGGCAGGCGGGAAGGCGTCTGCCCGAACGGACGCAGACGCCTTCCTGGAATCTCCCATGGGTTGTACACCTGTTACCTGGTGGGCGGGGCCGGAGCAACGTACCGTTCAGGCGCTCGCCCTGGGGTGTTACTGGGGTGTGCGGGGGTCATACCGCCGGATCGGCGCTTCAGTCGGCGCCGGCTGGAGCCTCGGGTCGCCCTGATACACGGGCGCAACCTCCGGGACACTGGCTGGAGCGGCTGTGGAGACAGCGAAGCCGGCATTCCCGACGCGCATCTTGAGCCCGCGCATCGGATGGTCGGCAGGCGCGGCCAGCTGCTCGAGGACAGCGTCTGCCTGGTCCCGCACGACGAACAGGTTGTCCTCGCTGCGGACCGCGAAGCCGAGCCCATCGGCGTCGGTCTGCGCGTACCCGTCGATGGTGACCGTTCCAACGTAATCGCCGTCAAGAGTGGCCATGACCTGGACGACCGTGAAGTGGCCGAGGTCGGCCGCCATCGGCTCCCAGCATCCAAGGGCGATGCCGCTGGCATGGACGCCTCGCTTCTCCGCTTCCATCCCCGGGAGGCACATGACCACGGTCCCGTCCGCACCGAAGAAGGTGGGAACGGTGACCGCGACGTCCGGCCGCGAGGGAAGGGCGAGCTGCGAGAGCCAGCGGCCGGCAAGCGGGTGCCTCGCGGCAGAGAGGACCTCTCCCGAGCCGCTGCCGCCGCTCTCGGCCATGGGAGGATTGGCCGTCGCGGAGGCGCCGAGGAAGAGGGCGAGTGAGCCGGCACCGAGTCCGGCAAGGGCGGAGCGACGAGTGAGGGATTGTTGGGCTGTCATGGCAGGCTCCTTTGTCACTGGTGTGAGCGACTGGGTCTTGTCTCCGGAGCGATCAATCCTGTGTGCACACCTGCACTATAGGAGCGGCCACTGGCCCCAACGTCGTAACAAATACGTATTCGGATTGCGGATGCTCGTTCCTGACCGAGGGCAATGCTCGGGGCGGCGGGGGCAGGGAGGACATTGCGGTCGATTCGTGCCCAGCCACAGGTGCCAAGTGGCCGCAAGCCCTCCGCTACGCGGGTGTGTCTCGCGATGTGAGGGCCACCCGGAGACTTTTCGAGGTCGGCCCCAACACCTTACGGGCACTTCTTAACTATGACGGCTTCAGGCCTCCAGGCCAGCCGCAGCGAAGAGCTTTTCCTGCGCCTCGAACGCCTGCGCGCGCGGCCGCCTCGGGGTCGGTCGCCGCGATCTGGCGGACGCGGTCGCTGAAGGGCTCGGTCTCAACCGGGCAGTCGACGCCGATCGCGTGCAGCCGCCTCAGCATCTCCGGCGCGGGGATGACGCCGGTCTCCATCGGCAATGTGCGGACCTGGTCCATCTGCTCGTCGGCGGCCACGCCGGCCGGGGCATCGTTCGTGTGCACGAGCAGGATGTCTCGCGGGTCGAGCGCGTCGATCTCCGCCATGTCGGCGTGCGATGTCCAGAAGTGGAACGTGTCGAACAGGAGTCCGACGTTCCCGGTCCTGGTGTCCTTCGCCATCGCCAGCACATCCTGCATGCGCCAGACGAATTCATGCGTGAAGGTGTCGCGCAGTGTCTTTGGGCCGATGAACTCCAGCGCGAGACTGATCCCGGCGTCGGCGAGCACCTGCGCGAAGGGCCGCAGCCGCGCCATGTACCAGTCGTACTGGGCATCGCGGTCGCGGTCGTTGTTGCCCGGCAGCACCCACGTCAGCGTGGTGGTGGCGCCGATCCGAGCGGCGATCTCGGCCATTGGCCGGAGCTGCTCCAGCCCCTCGGCGGTCTGCCAGTCGACCGGCGGTCCCCACGCGCCGGGACGGATCCCCGCATCGTTGAAGAGGGCGCGCACGGCATCCACACCGTCCCGCTCGGCCATCGCGACGGCGTCGGCGAGGTTGAAGGAGAGTCCGCGAAAGCCGGTGCGTTGCGCGAGATCGACCTGCTCCGCCAGCGAGAGGCCGCGGATGCCGAGGTGACCGGGGTTGAGCGTGTTGAACATATGGGGTCTCTTTCCGTTCCGAAGTTACGACGAGGAGGGTCCTGTCCCGCGCAGCCCGGTGGCGGCGAAGAGGCGCTCCTGCGCCGCGCACGTCTCGGTGGCTGCCGCGAGCGGATCCCGTGCCGCAAGTTCGTTGATGCGCGCGCTGAACGGTTCGGCGATGACCGCGCCGTCGTACCCGAGCCCGTCCAGCATGCGCAGCATCTCCGGGGCCGGGATGACGCCAGTCTCCATCGGCAGCGTGCGCGAAAGGTCCTGCTGCTCGTCGATCGGGATGCCGGCCGGCGCGTCGTTGGTATGCACCAGCATCACGTCGCCCGGCTGGAGGATCGCCATATCCTCGACGGTGCCGTGGCCGCAGTAGTGGTGCCAGATATCGAAGAGGAGCCCGACGTTGCCGGTGCCGACGTCCTTCGCAAACGCCAGCATGTCCTTCATCGTGTAGATGAACTCGTACGTAAACGTGTCTCGCAGCGTCTTGGGGGAGATGAACTCGATCCCGATCTGCACCCCGGCATCGTTGAGAGCCTGCGCCAAGGGCCGGAGCCGGGCCTGTAGATAGTCGTACCGCTCGTCATACGGGCGGTCGTTGTTGCCTGGCATGATCCCGGTCGTGACCCGCGTCACGCCAAGCGCGGCGCCGAGCTCGGCAAGCGGACGCATCGCCTCGATCTGCTGGTCGCGCACCGCGTCGTCCTGCCATTGCACACCTGGACTCCAGAGCGCGGGGCGGACTCCGGCGTCCGTAAACATGGCTTGCAGGTAGTCGATGCCGTGCGCGTCGGCGACCGCCTTGGCTTCCACGATATCGAAGAAGACGCCTTCGAACCCGGCCGCTTTGGCGAGGTCGATAGAGCCGCGCAGGTCGAGACCTTTGATCCCGATCGTTCCCGGATGCAGCGCGTTGAACACAGGGTGACTCCTTCCACGCCTAGGCCAGCACCTCGTCGAGGACATCGACGCTGAACGGCGTCGCTTCCGGGCTGCGACCCGGGACCGGATCAGCCGCCGGGTTCTCCGGCAGCGAGACGGTCTGGCCCATCTTTGCGGAGAGGTACGCGGCCTTGATCACCTGCAGCACCCGCGTGGCGGCGTTGATGTCGGCCGGGTTCCCCGCGCCACGCTGCACGACGTCGATGAAGTGCCCGATCTCGGCGGTGAAGGTACCTACCGGCTCGAACGTGCGAACACTCGATTCTGGCCAGTGGTACAGGTGATGGTGGAGGGCCGTTTTGGAGCCGGAGATCGCGCCAAGCTCCGCGCTGATCTCGAACTGCCGCCGTCCCTCGACGTCCAGCGCCCAGCTCGTCAGGATCTCGCCGACCGTGCCGCTGGCGAATCGGATGATGACCTGACCGGTGTCCTCCGTCGGCCAGCCCTGCAGCAGGAACCGGCTGAGGAAGCCAGTGACCTCGATCGGTCGGTCGTCACCCGCGAGCGCCAGGAGCCGATAGGTGCTGTGGTAGCCGGTATCGAGCAGCTCGCCGCCGCCGGCGTGCTTGATGTTCGTGCGCCAGCCCTTCTGGTCGCCGCCCGGCACCGACTTGGCGTTCGAGTGCGGATCGAACGACCGGCTCTGGAAGGCTTCGATGGACCGGATGATGAAGGGGTGTCCGAGGGTGCCGGTCGCCAGCAGGCGGCGCGCCTCGATCAACGATGGCTGGAAGAGCTGGTTGTGGGCGCTCATGAACGGCACGCCCGCCTCGTCGATCGCCGCCTTCACCCGGCGGGCATCCTCAAGGGTGGTGCAGAGTGGCTTCTCGCAGAGGATCGCCTTGCCCGCGCGCGCGGAGGCGATCACGGCGTCCGTATGCAGGTGATGGGGGAGGCAGATGTCGACGACATCCACATCCGGGTTCGCCAGCATCTCGTCGAGAGAGCCGAAGACCTTTGCTGATCCGCCTGTGTGTCGCTCGCTGAACGCCATGGCTCGGTCGGCGTCGATCTCGGCGATCGCGACGATCTGCGCGGCATGTGGGAAGGCGTTCCACCCGATGGCGTGCTGGTAGGCGATGCCGCCTGAACCAACGATACCGACGCGAAGGATCGACGAACGGGATGGGGTGCTCACTGCGGATTCCTCCTGCCGAAGGGCGATGCGGGGTGTCGTGTGGCCCGGTTCGGGGCGATTGTATCCCTGTACCGGAAAATCGCAAGAGGCAGGAAGGGGAATGGTGGTCAGCCCACGCGACGCCGCAGGGGCTCGGTTTCCCCGCGCGGGCGCATGATCCGCCCAAGCCCGATCAGCAGGGCAGCGATGAGGAGGAATGCGGCGATCATCACGCCGACCGTGATCGCGACGTCTGTCCAGCCACCGCTCTCTCCGGGGTCGAGGAAATCGTACGGGTACCAGCCGGTGTCATCGCCGTACCAGAGGGTGAACCCGAGCCAGGCGAGCGGGTAGACGCTGAAGAAGGAGAGTGACCACACCGGCACGGTCCGGTGCAGCGGCACGAGCAGGATGTCGATCAGCATCACGATCGGCAGCAGCTGGTGCATGAACGAACTGGTCCAGGGGTGCTCGCCATTCAGCGGATTGTAGATGCCTTCAAGCAGCGCCGCGTAGACGACACCGGTCGTCAGCATCATCATGACGGACGTCCCACGCACGATGTCCCACGCCAGCGGCGAGCGATGGCGCGTGAACACGGTCGCCCCGAGCAACAGGATAATGCCGGCGAGCAGGCTGCTCTGGTTCGTGAAGAAGTGCCAGAAATGGGCCTCATCGAGGTCGACGTAGTTCTTCCCGACGGCGACCAGGGCCAGCGCCCCGAAGACCAGTCGAGCGAGGAGTAGCCACCGTGGGAGCATCGCCGGTCCCCTTCCGCGCCGCGTATACGTACACCGTCGGTGCCTATTGTAGGTTGCGGTACGGGCGCTGGTAAGGGGCCGGTCAGGCGCCGGTGGCCGGAGTTGCGGGGGGTGACGGTGTGCCGAGGAGCGCGTCGAGATCGGCGAGCAACTGTTCGCGCGGATCCGCCGGGGCCGGTTTTGCGTTCGGGTCCAGTGCCGGGCGCAGCTCCGCGATGATCTCTTCCAGCGGCCGTTGTCGCCCTTCTGCCCAGATCTCGTCGAGGGTGTCGCCGAGCGTCGCCTGAAGCTGCGTCAGCGATCGCTCGTGGCGCATCCGGCAGGTGAAAGGCAGGGGATAGTCGATGCTCTCGCGCAGGCGCTCGGCCGCGCCAAGGGCGAGGGCGGCCAGGCGCGGCTCATGCCGCACCAACGCGGCGACCGCGAGCCCCTCGAGGTTGAACTGGAGACCATCCGTGTCCGGTGTTGCCAGATCATCGGCCAGCTTGTCGAACAGGATCGCGGCACCCCGGTCGACATCGCCCTTGTCAATCGAGACGACGCCAATATAGCCGAGATTCGAGGCGATACCGTCGTTTGCGCCGAGCTCCCGGAGCAGTTGCAGGCTGTGCCGGAATTGATCGAGCGCGCCGTCCAGGTTGCCTTGGGCATCCTCGATCTGGCCGATGCCCATGAAGACCAGGGCCTCATCCCAGCGGTCGCCCAGCTTCCTGGCGAGGTCAAGGCACTGATCGGCGTATGCACGCGCCCGGCTTGCATATCCCTTCTGCGGCGCGAGCAGGTACAGGAGATTGAGCAGCATTGGCACTTCGCCATGCGTGTTGCCGAGCTTGCGCCAGAGGGCAATGCATTCGGCATAGCGCCGGAGCGCGTCGTCCATATCGGCGCGGTAGTGGGCGACGGTGCCGAGATTGCCGAGCGTGATCGCGCGGCGGAAGTCGTCGCCAAGCTCCGTGGAGATGGCCAGGCTTTGCTCGTACCAGGCGGTGGCTTCGGCCGGCTTGTTCAAGCGGATCGTGGCGTTGCCGAGGTTGTTGCAGAGCGACGCTTCCATCTCGCGGTTCCCGGCCGCGCGGGCGCCGGCAAGCGCTCGCTCGTATCGCACCCGCGACGCCTCGAACTGGCCCTGCGCGAAGACAAAGCTGCCCGCCTCGTTCGCGATCTGGAGGAGTGGCAGCGATGTGATCTCCCCGCCGACCGTCTCCATGACGTCGTCCACCCAGCGCCGTCCCTCGGTGAAGTGCCCGCGGATCAGCCAGAACCGTGCGAGCGCGGCGACCAGCGCGATGTGGTCGTCCAGGTGCCCGGGCGTGTCCGTCCAGGAGAGCGCGGCGCGGAGGTTATCGTGCTCTCGTTCCAGGCGCTCCAGCCATATGGCCTGCTCGGGCCCGATGAGCTTCTCGCGTGCCATTTGCGCGAGATGCAGGCTCCATGCCGCATGGGCGTCACGCGTCGCCTCCAGCTCGCCGTCCTGATGGAGCTGCTCCAGCCCGAACTCGCGGAGCGTCTCCAGCATGGTGAAGCGCGGCACCTCCTCCCCATCGGTGGCGCGGCGGACCAGGCTGCGGTCGTAGAGGGCCGTCAGGATGTCCAGCATGCTCTCGGACGTAGGGCCAGCGACCGCGATCGCGGCGTCGAGGTCGAACCCGCCGTTGAAGACGGCGAGGCGGTCGAAGCATCGCCGGTGCTCGTCGCGCAGCAGGCTACGGCTCCACTCAATCGTGGCCCGTAGCGTCCGCTGGCGAGCCGGGAGGTCGTCGGCACCGGTCGTCAACACCTCCAGGCGGTGGTCGAGCCGCTGGAGCAGCGCGCGCGGCGAGAGCGTGCGGATGCGGGAGGCGGCCAGCTCGATCGCGAGCGGGATGCCGTCGAGCCGAGAGCAGATCTCGGCCACGATGGGGGCGGTCTCGTCCGTGAGCGCGAAATCGGGCGAGGCGGCGGTCGCCCGCTGCATGAACAGCATGACGGCATCGTTACGGGCGATCTCGTCCGTCGCCATCGTCGCCGTGGGAAGGGCGAGTGGCTCGACGCGAATCTCCCGCTCGGCGCGGATGTGCAGTCGCGTGCGGCTGGTTGCGAGGATGCGAATGCCGGCGCATTGCTCGAGAAGCCGCGCGAGGTGCCGCGGCGCCCCTGGCAAGTGCTCCAGGTTGTCGACGATGAGCAACAGGTGCCGGCCACTCAGGTAGGCGATCAGCGCCTCATCCAGCGAGAGGCCGCCGGTCTCGCGCACGCCGAGGGTCGCGGCGATCGTCGGGATGACGAGATCCGCCCCGCTGACGGGCGCGAGGTCGACAAAAAAGACGCCGTCGAAGAACGCGTCGACCAGCTCTGCGCCGGCCTGCAGGGCGAGGCGCGTTTTGCCGGTGCCGCCGATGCCGGTGAGCGTCACGAGGCGGTCGTCTCCCTCCGATAGCAAGCCGGTGATAGTGGCGAGCTCCCGCTCGCGCCCGACCAGCGGGTTCGGCTGGATCGGCAGGTTCGTCGGGTGCGTCTCGAGGCTCTTCAGCGGCGGGAACGTGTCCGGCAATCCGGCGATGACGATCTGGGTGACGTGTTCCGGCTCGAGCAGGTCGCGCAGACGGTGCATGCCCATATCGCGGAGGGTCACGCCGTCCGGCAGGTCCTTCTCGACCCGCGAGCGCACGGCGTCAGAGAGCAGGACCTGGGCGCCATATCCCGTCGAGAGCAGGCGCGAGAGGCGGTTCAGGCAGGGTGCGAGATAGTCGCCGTCCGTGGGTTCGGCGGCGCCGAGATGCAGCGCCATGCGGACGCGGATCGGGCCGGTCTCTGGCCACTCAGCCTGATTGAGCGCGCGTTGGGCATCGACGCAGGCGCTTAGTGCATGCTGCGGTTCAGCGAATGCGGCCTGGTAGGCGTCGCCGATCGTCTTGAAGTGGACACCGTGGTTTGTCGTGATCGCCGTGTCAAGGATGGCGTTATGGCGGGCGAGCGCGGCCCACATCAGACCCGCATCGCGCTCCCAGAGCCGGGTGCTTCCTTCGATATCGGTGAAGAGGAAGGTGACCGTGCCACGAGGCAGGTGTGCCATGGGCGTCCTCATGCCCCGGTGGTGGGGATGGCGGTTGGCGAGGTTCAGGCCCGTGATGGCGCCATGGTAGCAGAAAAGGGCGCCGTTATGGTGATCAGAGGGTGGTTATCGCCGCACCGACGCCGCAAAGGAGGATTCCGGCGCCGAAGAAGCCGATCGCCACGTTGAACATCCTCAGCTTCCACATGGTGATGCGGGCGTTGATGGTCACCTGCGCGGCGAGGTCGAGATAGACCGGCTTCATCTCGAGGTCGACATCCGGCAAGTAGCGATCGGCGATCGATTCCACGAGCTGGTGAGAGGAGTACTTGGCGATGTGGCCGAAGTAGAAAAGGTTGTCCGCCGGGTGCGGCTCGCCGTCGCGCCGGGCCCGGAGCCGGCCGATATCCGTGCGCGGGGAGAACGACGCGACGCTGATGACGACGGTCAGCAGGAAGGAGGTCGCTCCCAGCGTCATCAGGACCGCCGGGAACGTCGCGAAGTGCGTTGACTGGAGGTAGCCGATGACGATCGCGAAACCACCACTGCCGATGCCGATCGCGCCGCCGTTCTTGGTCTCGGCGAACTTCAGCCAATCGATCACCATCTGCAGGATGCTGTTGAGCTTGGAATCGACCGGATCCGAGCTGGAGACACGAACGCGGATCTCCTGCTCAGCAATGCTCGCCAAGGACATGCGGTTTCTCCTGACGGGTCTTCACCTGTACGGTGCGCTCATCATAGCGAAACCGCGCGGGAAATTGGTAAATCCCGCGCGAAAAGCGTTGTCGCGCGTCAGCTGGTTGGCAGCAGGGCCGCGCCGATGACCCACCCGCTCGATCCGTTCGATGTCTCGACCGCGTACCAGTCATAGCCGTCGCTCGTCACCGGGCCGTCAAGCAGCACCACGCCGGTGCCGGACGAGAGCTGGCGAAGCACTGGCGCGTCCAGGCCCGGACCGGAGCGCAGGTTCAGTGAAACGACATCGACGCGCGCCGGGCTGCCAACCGCCAGCGTGGCGGGCGCACCGCCTCCTGCGAGGTACATGCCAGCGACCCAGCCCGTGCTACCGGAGCCCGTCGCCACCGGGTACCAGGTATAGCCGCCCGCGCCGACCGGCATGCCGGTCACGGTCAGGGTGGTGCCGGACGGTAAGGTGGTGACGACGCCCGTCCCGGTGCCCGGCTCGGCTCGCAGCCGGAGCTGGTCGGTCGCGACGTGGACGACACTGCCGGTGTCGTATTCGAGGCAGGGGTCGGGCATGTCCGCCGGCGCGGGCATCAACCCTTCGCCGATTGCCCATCCAATCTCGCCGCCGGTCGCGGCGGTCGTCCGTCCCTGGAACCAGGTATAGCCGTCGGCGCCCACCGGTCCGTCGGTGATGGTCAGGAGGGTGGCATACGCGAGCGGGCGGATGACGGTGTGGCCGGTACCCGGGCCAGTGCGGAAGTTCAGCGCGCCGGAATCGACCAGCACGCGGTCGCCGATCACGAACGCGGCTGACCCGGCGCCGGGCAACGAGAGGTACTCCGCGGCGACCCAGCCGATGGGAGTACCGGGCACGCGACCGACCTGCACCCAGTCATAGCCGCTCGCCCAACCGTCCACCGCGCTGATCGTTACGGAGTCCCCTTGATAGAGGCGGTCGGTTACGGGGTTCCCGGTGCCCGGCGCGGTGCGGACGTTGAGCACATCGGTGGCGACCACGGCGGGGTCCCCGACCGAATAGCCCGAGGCGGCAGCACCGTGTGGTGGCACGGTGGCGAGGAGGGCGGCCAGGAGCGCGAGGAGCAGCAGGAGCGTCAGGTGACGTTGGACGAACGGGATGGGAGGGGCCGGGAGCGCGCGGGTCGTTGCCATGTCTCACCTCGGCACGCGGAGGGTGGCGGGAACGACGCCATCGCCGGCGTCATCCCTACAGTACCCTCGCTGCCGACACATACCCGTCACATGCGGACGCCCGGCATCACAAGTTCGTGCCAATCCGGTCAAACGAGAGCGGGCAGGCATCGACGCCTGCCCGCTGGTCGCTCGCCGTATCAGGCGGGCGAGCCTGATGGGAGATGTAGGTGCCATCCGAAGCGCAGCCGGCTGAGGCCGATGACGAGCAGCGACATGCCGATGAAGCCGGCAAGGATGCCCACGGCATACATCGCGACGCCGTCGTACCCGCCGACCTCGTCCGGGTTCACGAACGTGTAGGGGTACCAGTCCACGAACGGGCCGCGGATCATGCTGTAGGCGAAGTAGACCGCCGGGTAGGCCGTCCAGAGCAGAGCCATCCGCCACGGGATGCGGTGGAAGAAGGGCTGGATCACAGCGTCCAGCACGACCACGAGCGGCATGAGCTGGTGCAGCACCGTGTGCGTCCAGTGCCGCGTAGGTGGTGAAGGGGTTGTCGAACTCGCGGATCAGGAAGCCGTAGACGAAGAAGGTGATGACGAGGTAGACGACGGTGGCGCCACGGAGGGCGTCCCATCGCTGCGAGTGGACGATCTGCGCCCCGAGCAAGGCGCCGCCGAGGAAGACGAGACCGGTGAGGGCGTTTGCCTCATGGGTGAAGGCGCTGGCCCAGTCCAGTTTCGTGTCGTTCGTGCGGCCGAAGGAGACCCACAGGGTGTAGAAGACGAAGATGCCGAAGACCAACCGGTACGCGCGAATCCAGAGGGGCTCGTTCATGGCCCACCTCCCGTTGCGAGCGAATCCCCAGCAGCCACATCGTAGACAACAGGGCATCAGGAAGTCGTCACAGCGGGGCCGGCAACATGTCAGGATCGCAACGTCTCGCCCGCTCGGCCAAGGCGATCACGATCATGGTCAATCACGTGTGCGAGGGTACGGGACGGCGACCAAAGGCGATCAAACTCCAGGGCGATAGGAGTCAGGACATCTTTGGCGCCGTCAGCGCGTGTCGGGAGCGGCCATGGCGGCGAGTTTGGTGACGGTGTTCCAGTTCCGGCCGGTGGCGTCGACGCCGAGGGCCTTGCCGAGCTTCATCAGGTCGACGGTGGCGCCGGTGGTGTAATTCGGGAGGTAGGCGTACACCTCCCGCCGGTGGATCGCGATGCGGTCGGCGCCGGTCTCCATCTCCTCGGCGGCGTCGATGTCCTCGATCGCCGGGACACCGCGCAGGAAGAGGACGTGCAGGGTCTTCGGGTCCTCGACGGCCTCCGGGAAGGGGTTCTCGGCGACGACCCGGGCGAGATCTGGGCCAGTACGGAGGATCGCCGGGACGTCCATGCCGACATGGTCGCGCAGGGCAGCCTCCAGCGCTGTCTCCAGCCCGGAGGCATCGTGATCCCGATGGTCGAAGACGGCGTTGCCGCTGTTGACGTAGGTGCGGACGTCCTGACCACCGAGCGCCGCGATGATCGAGCGGAGGTCGTCCATGGCGATGCGCTTTTTCGCGCCGATGTTAACGCCTTGCAGTAGTGCCACGTACGTCGGCATGGGCTTCCCTCCTGATCCGTCTGGCCGGGCTCCATCATACCGGAGCGGGGAGTCCGGGAGGCGAATTGTGGGTCGGCCAGCGTTCTCTATCGACCTCCGGTCGATGCATCGCACATTCCAGTGCGATGCTACTGTCCGCATGCGACATCCGGGCAGCGGTCAGTCGAGCGGGCCGTCGAGCAGGCCGGTTGCCTGCCCGACCACCTCGCTGAGCCAGACGGCGTAGTTCTCGCTGATATGCATGCGGTCGCGGTGGACGGTGAGCCCGTTGATGACCGCCGGGCAGACCTCGTCGGTGCAGAACCACGGCGTGATGTCGACGTACTCCGCGCCGTGCTCTTCCGCGACCCTGGCCTCGACGGCATTATGGTCGGCGAGGACGGCATCCCCGACGCTGTCGGTACAGCGCTCGACGTCGTTCGCGTTCGCGCTGAGGCAGTCGATGCCCGGCTGGGACGGGTACGGCATATCACCCAGTACGACCACGCGGCCGGCGTTCGGGGTGATGCGGTCGAGCGTGCGCCCGAGGCCCTCTGCCCACGCATCCTCGACGCCCTCCTCTGTGCCCTTGCCGTCGACCGCCATCAACGAGCCGGAGCGCGCGCTGGTGACGATCACGACGTCGGGCTGGAGCTCCTCGATCTTGCCCATGGCCCAATCACGATACTGCTCGCACTCGGTGTACTCGCGGCCGAGGACGTTGGAATAGGTCGGGAAGTCCGGCGCGATGCAGCCCGGCTTGTTGAGCTGGATGACCTTCCAGTCGGCCTGCTTGCCGATGATGTCCAGCGCGGGAATCCACATCGCGGCATGGGAGTCGCCATAGACGACGACGGTGCGCTCGGCGTCCGGGTTGCCGTGGACGCAGGCGGACGACGAGGTGGCGGCGCGGGTGACGTCGCACTCGTCGCTGTAGGCGAGGTTCTCGATGCGTGGTGGCTGGTCCGGCCAATCGGTGACGTCGACGCTGGCGGCGACCTCGGCGATGACCTGTTCCTCGTTCGGATAGTCGCTCAGGGCGGCCTGCTCCATGGCGATGGCCGGTCCCTCCTGATGAGCGTCGATGTAGCGTTGCGAGATGCCCCACGGGATGAGCACGAGCAGGGCGCCGAAGGCGAGGCTCCAATAGGCGGGCCGGGTCTTCAGGAAGGCGACGTTGCGCAGCGGATTCTCGATAAGGTGGTAGGTAACGATACCCATGATCGCGCCGAGGGTCACGACAAGGAGTTTCTCCGGCACGGTCAGGTCGCGGTGGATGACGCCGGGGGCGATCAGCAGCATCGGCCAGTGCCAGAGGTACATGCCATAGGAGTACTTTCCGAGGGCGACCATCACGGGCAGGTTGAGGATGCGCTCGGCGCCCCGGTCGGCGGCAATGGTGCCGCCAGCAATCACCAGGCACGCGCCAAGGACCGGGAGGATCGCGATCCAGCCCGGGAAGGGCATGGTCGGCTCGATGTAGAGGACCGAGAAGATCAGCAGCGCGAGGCCGGCCCAGTTCAGCACCGGCGAGAGGCGTCCGGGCAGGCCAATGAGATACGGAACCGCCAGGGCCAGGAGACAGCCGGCGGCGATCTCGAAGACGCGGGTGAAGGTCGAGAAATAGGCGACGGTCACCGCGCTTTCGGTCTGGTGGATTGACCACAAGTACGAGCCGATGAACATCGCGACCAGCGCGATCGCCAGTTTCAGGCGCAGGGAGATGCTCGGGAGCAGTTTGACCAGCAGCAGCACGATCAGCGGCCAGACGAAGTAGAACTGCATCTCGACCGCGAGCGTCCAGTAGTGCTGCAGCGGGGAGACGGACGACTGGGCGCCGAAGTAGTCGGTGCCGGTCTGGATGAAGCGCCAGTTCGAGGCGAAGATGGCCGTCCACTTCGCATCTTCGGCGACCACGTTGCCGCGGCTGTAGCCCAGGTAGCGGTAGGTGAAGACAACGGTCAGGATCAGGACGAGCGTGGCGAGCGGGAGGAGGCGGCGCGCGCGGCGGCCCATAAAGTCCCAGAAGTCGATCGTGCCCTTCTTCTGCCCTTCGCGCAGAAGGCCGCCGGTGACGAGGAAGCCGGAAAGGACGTAGAAGACGTCGACGCCGGTGAACCCGCCGGCGAGAGCGGTGACTCCGGCATGGCTGAGCAGCACGCCGAGCGAGGCGACGGCGCGCACGCCCTCGATATCGGGGCGGAATCGCCGTTCGGTCGGGGCGGCTTGCGGCGTCGTTGGCGTCAGTTCCATCTCGTCCTCCCTGGCGGTCCCCGTCGGGTTGCTACGCGGATTGTATCGGAGGGCAGCATATCAGGGTGTGACGTCGCACGCGGCGTACCTCCCCGGCGCGGTGCTTGCGAAGTCGGGGCATCGAGGAACGGTCCGCCGCGTCGCGGTGGAGAGAGAAGGGGCACACCCATGAAGACATTCCCAAGCATCCTGCGCCTTGCGCTGCTGCTCTTGCTGCTGGCGGGGGCACCGGTCGCCGGCTTCGCGGCCCCCGTGGCACCCGGCGGCATGACGGCGCTCGCCAAAGACAAGAACAAGGACGAAGGCGACCACGACCGCGGGCATGGCAACGACGTGGACGGCGTCGATGAGGACAACCCTGGTCAGAGCAAGAAAGACAAGAAGGACGACCCGGTCGCCGCGCCGGTGGAAGTGACAGCCCGGTATCGCGTCGACGTCTCGTGCAAGGCGAACGGCAAGAACGACGGTGATGTAAGCACCTGCGAGTTCCGCGCCGTTGCGCCAGAGGGTGAGGAGAAGGCGTCACGGGTGATCGTGCCGGCAGACGCTGTTTGCGCGGATGTCCTTGGCGGCGACTACGAGCAGGTGGAGGTACGCGCTGGCGAGGGGCTGAACGGCTATGCGTCAAAGTCCGACAAGGAGAAGTTCAAGCTGGAGTTGGATGGAGACGTGACGGCGGGCGGTACGACGACCTACTGGGTCGTCACAGGTACCGGGCTGTTCCCGGCCGAGGGTCCGGCGCTCGAGTGCGGCGGCGCGGCGGCGCTGGATCTCCAGGCGTCGACACCACCGCCCGCCTCGACGCCCGCGCCGGAGATCGGCACGCTGGCGGTGGTCGTCGCGACGTGCGCCGATGTCCCGGCGGACACGAGCGGGTTCGACTGGTTCGGCCGTTGCCAGCCGGACGGGAATAGCGAGGAGTTTCGCCTGACCGAGGCGGGCGGCGATGGCATGCAGGCGTGGATGGCGACGCCAGACGGCGAGGGCACGGCACTGTTCGAGAGCCTGCCGCCTGGCGAGTATCGGTTGGAGACGATGGGTGAGGCATGGTGCCACGCCGCGTCGGACCGCGTGACCGCCGAGAGCAGCGTCGTTATCGACGCCGGTCAGCGTACGACCGTCTACGTGTTCCAATGCGAGGATTCAGTGGGATCCTGAGCCGGGGTGAGTCGACCTCGTCGCGGCCTGACTCCTGCGCTGTGAAGATGACGTAACGTTTTCGATCGTTCCCTTCTTTCGGAAAGGTCCCCATGACCGCCTCTACCGACAAACATCCTGATACTGGTGCCTCCGCTATGTCGGGGCAGCTCATCTTGCTCACCGGCGCGACCGGCTATATCGGCGGCAGGCTCCTGAAGAAGCTGGAGGAGGCCGGGCATCGCGTGCGCTGCCTGACCCGGCGACCGGAGGAGTTGGAGGGGCGGCTTGGGGCACGGAGCGAGTCCGTGTACGCGGACATGTTCGAACCGGAGAGCCTGCGCACGGCTATGGATGGCGGCGACATCGCCTACTACCTCGTCCACAGCATGGGCACGGCGGAGAACTTCGAGGAACGCGACCGGATTGCGGCCCGGAACTTTGGCGAGGCGGCGAAGGCGGCAGGGATCCGGCGCATCGTCTATCTCGGCGGTCTCGGTGGGGATGTGACCATGTCGCCGCACCTGCGCAGCCGGCAGGAGGTCGGCGAGGTGCTGCGGGCATCGGGCGTGGAGGTCATCGAGTTCCGGGCGTCGGTCGTACTGGGCTCCGGGAGCCTCTCGTTTGAGCTGATCCGGGCGCTGGTTGAGCGGCTGCCGGTGATGACGACGCCGACGTGGGTGCAGGTGATGACGCAGCCAATCGGGGTGACCGATTTACTGGCCTACCTTGTGGCGGCGATCGATCATCCGACCGATGGCAGCCGCATCTACGAGATCGGCGGGACCGACCAGATGTCGTACCGAGACCTGATGCGTGAGTATGCTCGTCAGCGCGGGCTGAAGCGGCTCATGATCCCGGTGCCGTTCCTCTCGCCCCAGCTGTCGAGCCACTGGTTGGGGCTGGTCACGCCGGTTTACGCGCGGGTTGGACGCAAGCTGATCGAGAGTCTCCGTGTGCCGACGGTCGTCACGGATGATGCCGCGCGGCGGGAGTTCGATGTGCGACCGATGGGCGTGCAGGCGGCGATCGCGAGCGCTATCGCGAACGAGGACCAGGAGTTTGCCGCGACGCGGTGGAACGATTCCCTGTCGTCGAGCGGGCAAGCGCGCGCCTGGAGCGGGGCGCGGTTCGGGAGCCGGCTGGTCGATTCGCGCGTCCTGCGCGTGGCGGTCCCACCGGACCGGGCCTTCTTGCCGATCGAGCGCATCGGCGGCGGCAGCGGCTGGTATTACGCGACATGGCTCTGGCGCATCCGGGGGCTGCTGGACCTTTTCGTCGGCGGTGTTGGGCTGCGGCGCGGGCGGCGCGATCCGTTGCACCTCATGGTCGGTGAGACGGTGGACTGGTGGCGGGTCGAGGCGATCGAGCCGGGCCACATGCTGCGTTTGAAGGCGGAGATGAAGGTGCCGGGGCGGGCCTGGCTGGAGTTCGAGGTCGATCCGGACGGTGATGGATCGGTCATCCGGCAGACGGCGATCTTCGATCCGGTCGGCCTGGCCGGGATCGCGTACTGGTACGCCTCCGCGCCGTTCCACTATTTCATCTTCGGCGGCATGATCCAGCGCATCAAGGAAGAGGCGGAGTCCGGGGTCGTCACGAGCGGGAAGTAGGACGAGGCACGTTTTGAGGGGTTGTCGTTGGACCGACCCGCTCGGTTATCGACGTTCGGTCGATCTGGCCGACAACTGCTTCGCAGGGACGGTCCGATCCCTTTGACGGAAAGTGTGCTCACAAACGGTTGAGGTGCCTGGTGATGGGGCGCATGGCCGCCGGTGTCGCGGATGCCTCGGCGTCGGTGAAGCGCTGGGTGTACATGCGCGTGCCGAGGCTTTCGACGGCCACGTCGTCGGGCGGGGCCGATTCCGGGTCGAGCACGAGCATGAATTGGCGATCGAATTTCTCGTAGTAATCCCCGCGCAACTCCTCGCCTGTAACGGCGTCAACGCGCAGGAATTGATGTGGCGGGAACACCTCGCCCGTCGAGCTGACCTGTCCGATGTAGTAGTCCGAGCGTTCGACTCCCATGTAATCGATGTAGTCGAGCGTCACTATCACCTCCAGCGCGTGGTCGAGCTCGGAGACGCCGTCCCGCGCCGCCAACCCGGCGTCGAGACGTTCGGAGACATCGGCGAGCGCGGCGGCGTTGTTGCTGAACCCGAGCGTGGCCTTCGCCCCGGGAGCCATCCGGCTAGGAAGGACGTGCCCGTACTCGTCGAAGTAGCCCACCAGCGGCAATTCGTCACCCTGCATCATGACTGGTTCGCCGGTGCCATTGTCCTCGGTCCACCAGTAGCTGAGGAAGGGCATGACGTCGATCACGAGATCGTTGGCGCGCCCGCCGCTGTTGTCGATGGTGATCCAGTGCGAGTTCGGGTCCGAGGCCATGCTGACGGTGAAGACGGGCAGGGCCAGCGCTTCCTCGATCGCGACCTGACGGTGCAGGAGTT
>CAVUJR010000033.1:0-26501 GCA_963741805.1 uncultured Chloroflexia bacterium | reverse complement strand
CGACCTGGCGCTGGCTGATCGAGTTCGCCTACCAGACGAACTCGATCAGCCAGCGCCGCGACCGTGGCGACAATGACGACAGGTTCCGTGAATCGGGAGAACCAGTGTTTGAACTGTGATGGCTCTCGGGGTTTGGCCGGTTCGGTGGGCTCTTCCTGCTCGTCAGGCATGGATCTCGGGTCCTCGCATCCGGGTGCACTCCACCATGTCCCCGAAGGACACGTGAGGCGTTGCGTAAACAAGCGATGTCGCTCGTAGAGTTTACCGCCCGGACATGCGATCAGGCAGATTTCCGGACACATCGTCCGGGAATCTGCCTGAGGCGAGGTCTATGCCGATGGAGTGGGGGCCGTTAGTCCGCGACGATGGCGAGGTCGACGCTCTCGCGCTCCTCGGCCGGGGTCATCCGGAAGTGGTCCATCGTCAGGCACTCGGTCGGACACCAGTCGACGCAGAGACCGCAGCGGATGCAGCTGCGCTCGTCGATGATCATCGCCGCGGCGTACGGGCCAAGCTCCGCGCGCGACATCTCGGCCAGTTCCACATCGTTGTCGATGCTGTAGATGCGCTCCGGCGAGATCATCTCGATGCAGCTGTGCGGGCAAACGTCCGCGCAGCTGTTGCAGAGGATGCAGCGGTTGCCGTCGATGAAGATGTTCAGCTGGCACTGCAGGCAGCGCTTGGCCTCCTCGAAGCCGATGGACTTGGTGAAGCCCATCTCCGTCTCGAGGGTATTGTCCATCGTGTGCAGGCCGCGCTGAGCCACCGGCAGCATCGGCATCGCCTGGCGGCCCACGCCGGCGTAGTCGTCGCCCCAAACGAGGCGGCGGCTCATCGCCGTCATCGACCACTCCGCGACGCCCTCGGAGAGGAGCGCATTCGGCGTCGAGACATACTCGGTCGGGACGCGCGTGATCTCCATCTCCTTGACCTTCGGCTCGACGGTGCGCATCTCCTTGTCGATCATCTCGGAGACACGCTTGCCCTCGCCGATGGCGGAGATGAAGTTCGTCGGGTTGATGACGTAGTCGCCAACGGCCCAAACGTTCGGCATCTCGGTCTTGAGGTTCTGGTCCAGCAGAGGCACGCCCCGGCGGTCGACGTTCGGGAAGAGGTCGCCGAGGAAGCGATTGTCCTGCTTCTGGCCGATGGCCTCGATCACCATGTCGCACTCGATCAGGAACTCGGAGCCCTTGATCGGCATCGGGCGGCGACGGCCGGAGGCGTCCGGCTCCCCGAGCTCGTTGCGGACGAGCTCGATCGCCATCACATGGCCGTTCTCGTCGCCGATCACGCGGGTCGGCGTGACCATGTACTCGATCTCGACGCCCTCGATCTCAGCCTCTTCGAGCTCAAGCTCCTCGACCGGGATCTCGTTGACGGTACGGCGATAGGTCATCACCGAGCGCTCGGCGCCGAGGCGGACGACCGTGCGGACACAGTCCATCGAGGTGAAGCCACCACCGACGGTGACGACGCGGCGGCCAACCCAGACATCATCTTGCCCGAGGGCCACGTCGGCGAGGAACTTCAGACCGGAGACGACGCCTTCGAGGTGGTCGCCCGGGACGCCGAGGGTCTGCGCGGTCTGGCAGCCGGCGGCGAGGACCACGACATCATGCGTGTCGACGATCTCCTGCAGCTGGATGTCCTTGCCGACGTCCGTGTTGTAGTGGATCTTCACGCCGAGATCGGTGATGAGGGCGACTTCCTCGGCGATGACATCGCGCGGGAGGCGCCACTCCGGCACGCCGGTCCACATCACGCCGCCCGGAACCGGGAAGCGCTCATAGATCTCGACGGCGTAGCCACGGCGAGCGAGCTGGCGGGCCGTGGTCAGGCCGGCAACGCCCGCACCGACGACACCGACCGTCATGCCGTTCGATGGACCGGCGATGTCGCGTCGGGTATCGCCACGGTAATCGGCGGCGACGCGCTTGAGGTAGCAGATGCCGATCGGGGCATCGACTTCCTTGCGGCGGCAGGCGTCCTCACATGGGCGGGCGCACATGCGGCCGAGGCAACCCGGGAAGACGTTGTGCTCGCGGTTCAGCTCGTAGCTGTCCGAGTAGCGGCCGTCGGCAATGAGGGCGATATAGCGGGAGATATCCGTGTGCGACGGGCAGGCCGTCATGCACGGGATGTTGTCGGAGAACCACTGCGGATCGCCGGAGACCAGCGGGTAGCGCTTGCCGCCACGGATGGTGAACGGGTTGAAGAAGGAGGCGTCGACGAACGCCAGCAGGCGCAGGCGACGGCCATCCTCGATGTCGGCGGTGTCGAAACCCTGCCCAACGATGCCGAGGGAGGCGAGCTCCGCGGCCGTCATCCCAACCTCGGCCGAGTCCATCGCGCGGAAGCGGTCGGCCGGGGCTCCACACGACGGGCACTCATCTGGCGGGGCAGCGCCTTCGTGGATCCAGCCACAGACTTTACAGCGAAACATGTGCGGATCTCCGGAACGAAATAGTCTTTACCGTCGCACGCCGCGTTTCGCGCGCACGCGTCGCACCCCTCAGGTGGGTACAATGAATCTCTAGTATACCGATCCCGGCAGAACGCGACAGCGGGCCGCGCCGTCTTGCGGCACCGGTTCCGCACAGCGCCCGGGACACGCAGCGTCCGGGCGGGAGCCGCGCCGGCGCGACCAAAGGGTTCTTGTTCGATGGAAGTCCAGATCGTCTCTGATGTCGTGTGCCCGTGGTGCCGCATTGGCAAGCACAATCTCCGCGAGGCCGCGGAGCAGTTCACCGCCGAGACGGGCGAGCCGGTGAACGTCATCTTCCTGCCGTACCTGCTCGACCCGATCCGGCCGGAGGAGCTGGGCGAGCCGTTCCGCGACCGCTTCATCCAGCGCAAGGGGCTGGACCCCAAGCAGATGGAGGCGATGTTCGACAACGTGACCGAGGCGGGCAAGCGCTACGGGCTGCATTACGACTTCGGCAAGGTAGAGGTGGCCGTTGATACGGTCCCGGCACACGAGCTGATGGAGCTGGTGCCGGAGGGGCGGCGCGAGGCGCTGATGGATGCCCTCATGACGGAGTACTTCGAGCACGGCGTGAACATTGGCGATGTGGGGGAGCTGCTCCGGATCGCGCGCGAGAGCGGCGTTCCGCAGGAAGAAGTCAACGCCATCGAGCCAGCGCTGCGTAACCGCCGGATGGAGCCGCAGGTGCGCGGGATGATCCAGCAGATCCAGCAGGCCGGGGTGCAGGGAGTGCCGTTCTTCATTCTTAACGGGCGCCTCGCGGTGCAGGGCGGGCAGCCGCCGGAGGTCTTCCTCGACGCGCTGAAGCAGGCGCACGCCGCCAAGGCGCAGGAGGTCGGCATGCAGGCCTGAGACGCTGAGTGGGGTGCCCCGATGCAGGACGATTCCACGTTCCTCGATCATATCGCCGATACCCTGTTCGGTTTGCCCGGTGTCGACGCCGTGGCGCTGGGCGGATCACGCGCCTATGGAGATCCCGGTCCGGAAACGGACTGGGATTTTTCCATTTACTACTGTGGCGGGTTCGCCCCGGACGATCTCCGCGCGATCGGCTGGCCGGGCGAGGTGTTCCCGATCGGCGGGTGGGGCGGCGGGATATTCAACGGCGGGGCATGGCTGGAGGTGGAGGGACGCCGGGTTGATGTCCACTATCGCGATATGGCGGACGTCGAGCGGGTGTGGCGGGAGGCGAAGGACGGGGTCTTCCGGATCGAGCCGCTGAAGTTCCTTCTCGCCGGGATCCCGACCTACATCCTGCTGGCCGAGCTGGCACTCGGGCGGACGGTGCGTGGCGAGCTGCCGGTGCCGGACTACCCGGAGGCGCTGCGAGACACGGGCAGACGCACGTGGTGGTCGCGGGCGGAGGCGCTGTTCGGCCATGCGGAGCAGGGAGCCGCCACAAACGCGATGGTGCCGCAGGCGCTCTTGATTACGGGCGAGGCGGCCATCTGCGCGGCCCACGCGATCCTGGCGGCGCGTGGCGAGTGGGTGACGAACGAGAAGCGGATCCTGGCGAAGGCGGGGCTAGGAGATCTGGATCGCGTGGTGCTGAGGGTGGACGACCCGGTGGCGATGGTGCGGGCCGTCCGGGAGCGATGCGAGGTGGCACTCGGCTGAGAGGACCTCCGTGTGAGGCACGTGGACCCGCCTGCGCGTATGCTTCCCGTGGGACAGACCTGAAATCCGTGATCGCCTGCGGGATCGCCTTCGATGGATGCAGTCGATACCTCTTCCGGTGCCGTCCGCCTGCTGCGCCGGAACGCCGCCTTCCGGGCTTTGTGGCTCTCCCGGACCACCTCGTTTATCGGCGATGCGCTCGGCACGATCGCGCTCCTGCTCTACATCGTCGGGGAGAGGGGACAGGTGTCACCGTCGCCATCCTGTTCCTCGCCGTCGACTTCGCGCCGTCGCTACTCAGCCCGCTTGACCGGCACGTTGAGCGACCGGGTCGACCGCAAGCGACTGATGATCGTGTCCGATCTCCTTCAGGGAGTCGATTATCATCGTCGATCGCGCTTGCCGATGCTTCCCCTCCCGCTCCTCCTCGTCCTCGTCGCGATCCGGAGCACGCTCGGGAGCCGTGTTCCAGCCCGCGTCACGGAGCGCCGTGCCGGATCTTGTCCCCGGCGTGATCATCCCGACCGCCAACGCGCTGATTGGATTTGGCACGCACGGCTTCGATCGTCATCGGGCCCGCTGCATCGGTGCCGCCCTGTTGCCGTTCTTCGGTGTGCGCGGCTGCTCCTCGCCGATGCGGCGACCTTCGGCGTCTCCGCGCTCCTGCTCTTGCGGTTGCCGCCGCTCGCGCCCGTTTCCGGTCGATGATGGCTCGTCTCCCCTTCCTGCGCGTCGCCGGCGATGGGCTTCGGTTCCTCTGGGAACTACCGGCGTTGCGGGTGCTGACCGCCGGGTTTTGCGCCGTTGTCATGCTGAACGGCGTGGACGACGTCGCCCTCGTCTTCCTCGCGCAGGATGCCCTGGCGGGACGACGTCGCAGACGAGCATGCTCTACGGTGGGGCGGGGCTGGGGCTGCTGGTCGGGTTCCTGCTCCTCACCCGGTTCGCTGCCCGATTCCCGGTGGTTGCGATGATCGGCGCGGGATTCATCGTCAGCAGTCTGGGAACGCGCTGACCGGCCTTTCGATCACCATCCCGATGGCGTTCGCGATGCAGGCGGTGCGCGGCCCGGGATCAGCCTGATCGAGGTCAGCGTGCAGACGTTCGTGCAGAGGACGGTGCCGAAGGGGATGCAGGGGCGGGCGTTCGCGAATCTGTTCGGCGCCGTCGGGCTCAGCGCCGGGCTGTCCTACGCGATCGGTGGGCCGCTGCTGGACCTGACCGGGCCACGCATTTTGCTCACGGCGGGGGGCTGGGCGGGGGCGGTCGTGGCGGTGATCGTGGCGAGACGCCTGGCCCGGGTGGTCCGCCAAACGACGGAAGTAGAGCCGGTCGTTTCGCCGATGTGCCGCGACAGCGGGATACCCCAGACTGGACGCGTGATGAGGCGGGATGACGGCTCTTCAACAACATGATGATCAGGAAACGAATGATGCGGATTCTGCAACCGGAAACGATCCTGCGGGCCGAGGGCGTCACACTGCTCGCCGCCGCAATCGTGTTCTACGCCAGGGGCGAGTCATCCTGGTGGCTGTTTGCCCTACTGTTCTTTACACCCGACCTGTCGATGGTCGGGTACGTTGCTGGGCCGAGGACGGGCGCAATGGTTTACAACGCCTGCCACTCGTCTGCTGTGGCGTTGTCGGCGGTCGCCGCCGGTGCCGTGGCGGACTGGTCGCTGGTGACTGCGGTGGGCCTCGTGTGGCTGGCGCACATTGGCTTCGACCGCGTGCTGGGTTACGGGCTGAAGTACCCGGAGGGGTTCAAGGAAACGCACCTGCAGCGGGTATGAGTGGTGGCGTTATCGGTGCCGATGATCAGGCCTCCTCGCGGTCGAGATCGATCGCGCAGGCGCAGCCGGTGGTGCGCTGGATGAGGCGCATCCCACCGAAGGCGGCAGCGAGGATGAGGATGATAATGGCGATGGAGACGAACGTCATGGCTGCTCCGCTGGGGTAGACGACGGGCGGCAGATCTGCTGGAGCGAGGTATACCACGGCAGGACCGAAGTCGAACGCTTCGGCATGGTGCGGAGGTGCGGCAGCCGTGCCGACATTGCGACAGTGCCGAGGCCGGCGTTGCCGGAGGCGGGGTCGCAATGTCCTTCGTTGCGTGGGGATGAGGCTCACGTTGCTCCGATTTTATGCCAGGTAGCGGTCGAACCACGTCCCGATGCGGGTGTAGAAGTCGATGCGGTGCTGGGCCGGGCCGCCGCGCAGCATCAGGTGCGAGCCGCCGGGGTAGCGCACGAACTCCGTCTCGCAACCGGCTTTCAGCAACCCGACGAACATCTCCTCGCCCTGGCCGATCGGGCAGCGGTCGTCGGACTCGCCATGCACGATGAGGGTCGGGGTGACCGCCTTGTGGACGTAGGTCGAGGGTGAGCGCTCCGCCATGAACGCCGCGACGCCCGGGTCGAGCGGGGAGCCGCCCCACTGGTTCTCGCCGAAGACATGACCGATGTCGCTGGTGCCGTAGAACGACGCCATGTTGAACACCGGGGCGCCGCAGACGGCCGCCGTGAAGCGGTCGGTCTGGCCGATGGCCCACGAGGTCATATAGCCGCCGTAGGAGTAGCCGTAGATGCCGGTGCGGGTCTCGTCGGCCCACGGCTCCGCGAGAACGTGGTCGAGCACCGCCAGGATGTCTAGCCAGTCTTCGCCACCCCAGTCACCGCGCACCGCCTCGCCGAACTCCCGGCCATAGGTGCCCGATCCGCGCGGGTTTGGCGAGACCACGACGTAGCCATTCGAGGCGAGGATCTGGTCGCCGACATTGAACGCGAAGCCGGCGTTGCCATGCGGGCCGCCGTGGACGTCCAGCACAACCGGGTAGCGCTGCGATGGGTCAAAATCGGCCGGTTTGCTGACCCAGGCATCGATCTTCCAGCCGTCGCGGTCGATCGTGATCTTCTCGACCTGCGCGGCGGGCGACTCGGCGAAGAACGCCTCGTTCGGGTCCAGCACGACGGTGGTGGCGCCGGGGTCCATGTCGGCGCGGATGATCTTGCCCGGGCCGGAGGTGTCGGCGCGTCCCTGCACGACCGTCTTCCCGGCGTCATCGACGCTCAGGCCGGCGTGCGTCGCATTCCAGTTCACAATGGCGTTTCGCTCGCCGGTTTCGGCGTTGATCGTCCACAGGCCGCTCGCGCCTTCTTTCAGGGCATGGACGAGCGCCGTGGTGTCGTCCAGCCAGAACGGCTGGGAGGGGCCGGAGATCGTCGGGAAGCCGGCCTCGGGACTGAAGTCGAGGTCGTCGGTGAGCTGGCGAATCTCGCCGCTCGCGACGTCGTACCGGTAGTACTCGTGCTGCGGCGAGTTCTCCGGATACCCGCTGAAGAGGATGAAGGAGCCGTCGCGGGACCACGCGAAGGTGCCGATGCCGCCGTCTTCGCCCCAGCCGACGGTCGTGACGTCGCCGCCATCGACCGGGAAGAGGCCGAGCACGCTGTGCATGCCGTTCTTGTCGGAGATCTTCGCGGCGATCGTCGCGCCATCCGGCGACCACTGCGGGACGCCATGGTCCTGCAGATCGGTGGAGATCTGGCGGCGCTCGCCGGACGCGACGTCGACGACCATCACCTGGTGGCGGACGTCGTTCAGGTAGCCGCGGTTGTCTTGCTTGTAGTCGATGCGGCGGATCACGCGCACGGCCGGCGGGGCGTCCTTGTCGCGCTCGGCCTCGTCCGGGTTCTCCGGGTCGACCGGCACGGTGTACGCGATGCTCTTGCCGTCCGGCGACCACGCCAGGGCTCCCGGGCGTTGGGCGTGCGAGGTGACCACGCGGGCCTCACCTCCGTCGAGCGGGAGGATGCAGATGGCGGACTTTCCGCCACGGTTCGAGACGAACGCGATCGAGGCGTCGTCCGGCGACCACACCGGGTCGGATGTGGACGTGCCTTCCTGCGTCAACTGGCGCTGGTTCGAGCCGTCGGCGTTCATCGTCCAAAGGTGACTGACCGACTTCGCGCTGCCGCGCTCGGTGCCCCCGAGGACGTAGGCGATGCGGGTACCGTCGTGCGAGATGCGCGGCGTCCCGGCGTTCTTCAGGTCGAAGACGATGCGGTCCGGCGTGAGACGAACCGTTTCCTGTGTTGCTGTGGCCATGGAGCGAAGATCCTTCCTCTCGGGTGATGCGTTGTCCTCCGGCATCTTCCCCAGAGATCCTCCAGAGGTCAAGCATTCACCCGCTGGTCTTCGCCGGGCGATTCTTGCCAACACTGCAATGCCAGGAGACGTTCGCCATGCTCTCCCTGGTACTCGCGGTACACCTCGAAACCGAGCGACGTGTACAGTCGTCGAGCCCGGGCGTTATCAGGTTCTACACCCAACGTGGCTCGCTGCCGTCCACGACGGAAAGCGAGACTTTTCGCCGTCTGGACCAGGCAGGTCCCGACCCCTTTCTCACGGAAATCGGGATGCGTTCGCACGTGATGGATGACGGCCGTGTCAGGACCCGACAACGCCGGGTCATCGCTCTCCCAGACGACCTGCGCGATGCCGATGACCTGGCTACCCAGCTTCGCGAGGAGGATGGTTCGTTTCCCTCGATGGTGCTCGACGAGCTCGGGATCCAGGCTGTTCCTCACCATCTCCTCGCGCTCGCTCGCCGTTTTCGTGGGGTAGAGCGACGCAATGCCCCATACATCGTCTTCATGGGCGGCCTCGACGATGACGATGTCCAGGTCCGCCAACATCCTGACCAGTTCCTCGTCACCCCAGGCGGTCACGTCCGCGTGAAGGTGCCCGCGCCGGTGAGCTCCAGGTTCTCCACGATCACGCTGGAGGCCATGCCACCCGCACCAATGGTGAAGGTAACCGCGCTGGCGACGCCGCCATTCTCCCCCGGCGGCGTGTAGGTGAAGACGTCGCGTTCAAAATGGGCCAGCGGTGAATTCCATCCCGGCCGGGCCGAGGCGCATGGTCAGCGATTGCGCGTCGTCGCCCGCGACAACAAGATCGCCGATCGCATCGTTGGTGTACGTACCGGTGTAGGCGTCCGATTCGAGCGGCTGGCGCCGGGTCTGCCGGGAGATCCTGCACGGCATCGCCATAGGGTGGGGCGACGGACGCCGCGATGATCGGGCCGATGAGCGCCAGGTAATCGCGCTGCACCTCGCCGATGTCGGCCAGGTCGAGGAACGACAGCGCGATGGCCTCCGGCGCGCCCATCGGGTAGCCGTTGGTGAGCACGGTGATGCCGAGACCGCTTCCCGGACGCAGGTAGACGGCGGTGGACGCGCCGAGGGCGAACGCGCCCGAGTGGCTGAGCGTGACGGTGCCATTGGCATCGAACCCGACATTCCAGCCAAGGCCGTAAAAGCCGGGGATATGGTCGAATGGCGGTGCGGAAGGGCTGCTGATGGAGTGGGGAACATGCGTCTCGCCGAGCGCCGCCGCGTCGATCAACTGCTTCCCATCGAACGTGCCGTTCCCGAGTTGCAGGCGCATCCACTGCGCCATATCGCGCACAGACGAGCTGGCGCCGCCAGCCGGCGTCTGGGCGTCCGGTTGCCGCTCGTAGGCCTGGACCCACTGTCCGTCCTGCTGCACATGCAGGTCCGCCCGGTTTGCGCGGGACGCGAAGTCGCTGTGGCGGTAGCTGGTGCTTGTCATCCCGAGCGGAGCGAAGAGTCGCTCGTCCGCGAGCTCCTCGAACGTCGTGCCCGCATACGAGGCAGCCGCGACGGCGGCCGCGGTCAGCCCGAAGTTGGTGTACGCATAGCCGGCGCGGAAGGGATATTCCGGCGGGAGGTAGCGGAGGCTGGTGATGACTTCATCCCGCGTGCCGCCCAGGTCCTCCAGCGCGTCGCCGGCGTGGTCTGGCAAGCCGCTGCGGTGGCTGTAGAGGTCTGCGATAGTGACGTTGGCCGTGACCCACGGATCTCCCAGGGCGAACGAGGGGTCGATGTCGGCGATCTTCGTGTCCCAGGCCACGACACCGTCGCCGACGAGCGAGGCGATGGCGGTCGACCCCAATGGCTTGGAGACGGACGCGATCTGGAACACGGTGTCGCCATCGACCGGATCGCCGCTGTCGATGTTCCGGACCCCGAAGCCTTCGGCGAGCACCATCTCATTGTTCGCGATGACGCCCACCGCGACGCCCGGCACGCCAGTGCGGTCCATGATGTCCTGCACGACGCCCGGCAGGGCGTCCAGCGCGGCGGCAACAGGGTCCCCGACCGGGGTCGCCGATTGGGCGCGAAGCATGGCCGGCGCGAGGGCCGTGGCGGTCGCGGCGAGCGAGAAGGAGCGACGGGACAGTCTGGGCATGGAACGGCTCCGGTCCTGAGGGCGAGGGGCGTCTTCGATTGGGACCCGGGAATGTCTCCCGTGAGCCTATGCTCGTGCGTTCGGTTCTGTCAATCGGCGGCATGGTCCACTGAATGATGGGAGGATCGGGGCCATGCAGTATTGCAGCCTGAATGAACGCGATCACCATAGACATCACCCGAATGTAGACAATATATGATCGCTTGTTATGATGCCGGAGAAGCCGACAATCCATTGGTCGTGCATGCCATGGATACTTCACCCCCTTCTCTTCTCTGTCCTGTCAAAAAGGAGCGAGGCAATGCAATTCTCACGTCGCGACGGTCTCAAGGCATCTTCGATTGCAGCAACGTTGGCTGCCGCCAGTCATTTCGCTCCAGCAGTAATTGCGGCACCGATTCCGGTTGGTACTCCAGATGACTCACAGCCTCAGGAGGGGGGCGAATGGATTATTGGCATCACCGAACTGCCGGATACACTTGACCCTCACAAGACGGGCGCTGCCGTCACCTCCACCATCTTGCGCAACTGCGGAGACACTCTGGTTGCCAAGAATTTCGACGGCGAATACGTTCCCTATCTCGCCAAAGACTGGAGTATCTCCGACGACGGCTTGGTCTGGACGTTCCACTTGCGTGAGGACGTGGTGTTTCAGGACGGAACACCACTTGACGCGGAGGCCGTGAAATTTAGTTTCGACAGAATCCTGGACCCGGAGACGGCTGCGGTCACGGCGGGCGGAAATGTTGGGCCTATGGCGTCGACGGCCGCTCCGGATGCGTACACATTCGAGTTCACGCTTGAGGAGCCGTTCGCACCTCTACTCGACAACCTCACCAGCCCAACGCTATCGATCGTAAGCCCGACGGCTGTGCAGGAGATGGGGGACGAGTTCGGCCGCACCCCCGTACTCTCGGGCGCGTATATCGTCGAGGAATATCGAACCGGGGATCGCGTCGTCCTGAAGAAGAACCCGGATTATGCGTGGGCACCGGAGTTCCTGCACCAGGATGGCCCAGCGTATATCGAGTCCATTGTCTTCCAGTCCATCATCGAAGAGGCTGCTCGTGTCGCCGCCTTTGAGGTCGGCGAAACTCACCAGACCACCCTCCCGGCCGTCGATGTCGAGCGTATCGCCAGTAGTGGAGACAGCTGGATCGTCAGCTACCTCCGTCTTGGCATGGTCTTTATGGAGTTCAACGTAACGGCTTCGCCATTCGATGATGTCCAGGTCCGTAAGGCGTTCAATCACGCTGTGGACAAGGAACAGGTGATGAATGCGGCGGTCGAACAGTACGGTCAGACTGCCCATGGCTTCCTTTCACCGTCGATGTTCGGCTATTGGGACGGGATCAGTAGAGTACGACTATCAGTACGATCCTGAACAAGCCCGGACCATGCTTGCTGAAGCCGGATGGGAAGATTCTGACGGTGACGGTGTGCTCGATAAGGATGGCGCCAAGTTCGAGTTCACCATGCTGAACCTACCCACCGATGCGTGGAACCGTGCGGCCCAGGTGATTCAGAGCCAGCTCAAGGACATTGGTGTCTCGATGGAGATCCAGCAGCTGGAGTTCGCCACCCTTCTGGAGGAGGCGAAGGCTGGTACCCATCAGTCTGAAATGATGGGGTACACATACGTGGATCCGGACATCGCATACCTGTGGTTCCATTCCTCGAATGCGGGTACCGGACTCAACATGAGCCACATCGATGACCCGGAGTTGGACGCCCTGATCGAGAAGGGGCGGTCCACCACGGATCTTGAAGAACGCGCTGCAGTTTACGAAGACCTGCAACGTTACATCGTCGATCTGGCGCTTTGGGTCCCGCTGTGGATCGACGAATACTACGTCGCCTACAACAACGCGATCCAGAACGCCAAGTTCCATGAGGATGGGTACACCGTGTACTTCGACGCCTGGATCAAGCAATAGCGCATAGGAATATGGCGGTCAGCCTTAGCTGACCGCCATATTTCCAGGGATATTGATGACTGCTTTCATTTTTCGGCGCCTCCTCCTGGCCGTGCCAGTTCTGCTGGGCGTTTCGATCGCTGCGTTCATGATGAGTCACCTCGTTCCCGGTGATCCTGTTTCGGTGATGCTTGGCGAACGTGCAACCGCGGAGGATATCGATCGGCTTCGGGAGGAGCTCGGCTTCAACGACCCGATCTACGTTCAGTACTTTCGCTATGTGCGCGGAGCAGTAACCGGCGATCTAGGGAACTCGATCCGGAGTGGTCAACCGGTTATCGAGGAGATCGCCGAACGATTTCCGTCGACGCTTACTTTGACGATTGGCGCCGTCATAGTCGCGTCAGGGGTGGGCGTCCTTCTCGGGGTCCTGGCCGCCATTAGCAAGAAGGCCTGGGTGGACGCGGCGATCATGCTCTTCGCTTTGCTCGGCATATCGATGCCAACCTTTTGGTCCGGGATTCTCCTGATCCTGTTCTTCGGTCTGCAACTGGGTTGGTTTCCGATTGCCGGTTCGGGGCCTCTCGCTTTGGTGCTGCCAACCGTGACGCTGGCGGCACCTTCTGCCGCGGTTTTGGCCCGAATGACCAGATCCAGTGTCCTGGAGGCCATTGGGAATGATTATGTGCGTTCAGCCCGCGCCAAAGGGCTTCGGGAATGGGCAGTCGTATATCGGCATGTCCTACGCAACGCCCTCATCCCCGTGATCACGATTATCGGGCTACAGTTTGGCGGCCTGCTGGCCGGATCGGTGATCGTTGAGTCGGTATTCACTCGTCCCGGACTGGGACGGTATACCGTAACCGCGATCCAGTCCCGCGACTTTCCCCAGATCCAGGGAATCGTCCTGGTGGTGGCCGCGATATACGTCTTCGTAAACCTCGCCATTGATGTACTGTACGCGGTTATCGATCCCAGAATTCGTTATGAGTAAGGTGGCAGGAGATCAAGTGGGCTCCGTGTCGAAATCCATCAATGACCGATCTCCGCTAGAGAGGGAGGCGGTCGCTCATCGAAGTGAGCTGAAACGCACATGGCAGCGGTTCGTCCATCGGCCTGGGGCCGTCATCGGTGCGATCGTGCTCATCCTGTTCGTCGCCGTCGCTCTCCTTGCGCCAATAATCTCGCCCATGGATCCGCTGGAGATCTCGAAGAATCGTCGGGGGGCGCCTTCGCCGGAGCACTGGCTGGGAACGGATGAGCTTGGACGGGACATCCTGAGCCGGATTATCTATGGGGCGCGGATATCTCTCCGTGTCGGCCTCGTGGCGATCGGTATCGCCCTCTCCGTTGGCGCCACGCTCGGGGTAATCGCCGGATACGTCGGCGGATGGATCGACAACCTGATCATGCGCTTGACGGACATTATGCTCGCATTCCCAGGCATTCTGCTGGCGATCGCAATCGTTGCGATCCTCGGGCCGAGCCTCTTCAACGTCATGATCGCCGTTGGAATCGAGTCGATCCCTGCATACGTCCGAACGGCTCGTGCTTCAACACTGACAGTGAAGGAGATGGAGTATGTCATCGGTGCGCAGGCGTTGGGGGCGTCTTCGAGCCGGATTATCCGGCGGCATGTGTTTCCGAATATCGCTGCGCCGCTCATCGTGTTGGCCACGGTCGGCGTAGCCGGTTCTATCCTCTCGGCCGCTGGTTTGAGTTTCCTTGGGCTGGGAGCGCAGGCACCGACGCCCGAGTGGGGCGCCATGCTGAGCAACGCGAGGAATTTCCTCCGGGATGCGTGGTGGATGGCCACGTTTCCGGGCATTGCGATCATGATCGTAGTTCTGGCGCTGAACCTCTTCGGGGATGGGCTGAGGGACATTCTCGATCCACGCGGGAGAATGTGAGCCGCCTCTCGGCGTGCACAGTCTCCCGGCAGGTCCCAGTACGGTCTATTTTGGACAGTCCACTCCGCACCAGTCCATCGTGACCTTGGTCAGGACGGTAATGCAGGTGAGCAGGTTCTCGATGGTGACGTACTCGTCCGACTGGTGGGCGAGGTCCATCGAGCCGGGACCGTACATCAGCGCGGGGACGCCGCCGAAGCGCACCCAGAGGCGGGTATCGGCCCCGCCAGTCAGGCCCATCACCCCGGCGTCGTTGCCAACGATCGCGCGGTGGGCGCTGGCGACAGCCTGGACCAGCTCGTGGTCCGGCGCGATCTCCTCGGCAATGAATTGGCCGCTGACGAACTCGACGACGGGTGGATGCTCCCGCAGCCACTCGTCCTGCTCGGCGACGGCGGCGATGCGCTGACGGGTCGCCTCCATCATGTCCTCCATCTCCTCACCGGGCAGGAACCCGAGGCGACCTTCCGCGACAAGCCTGTCCGGCACGGTGCTGGCCCAGTCCCCGGCGCGGATGGTGCCGGTGCTGATCGGGAACTTGTTCTCGTAATGGTCGTAGAGTGGGTGATGGACCGTCACCTGCCGCTCGGCCTCCCAGGCCAGCAGGTCCTGGAAGATCGGGATGAACTTTTCGATCGCGGAGACGCCGGCGTTACGGTTGGCGCCATGCGCCGCCTTGCCGGTGACGGTGATGCGGTAGACGAGCGACCCGCCACTGGCGATCGCGATGTCGAGGTGCGTCGGCTCCGGGATGACGACGCCATCCGGCCGGTAGCCGTGCAGGATCGTGCTCATCGTGCCGAGCCCGCCGTCCTCCTCGCCGGTGACGGCGTTGACCATCAGGTCGCCCTTCAGCGTGACGCCGAGGTCGTCGAGGATCTGCGAGACGAAGAGGCCGCAGAAGGTGCCCGACTTCATATCCGTCGAGCCGAGGCCGTAGATGCGGTCGTCGATGATCTCGCCCTCGGGATTGCGGGTCCACTTCGCGCGGTCCTCGACCGGGACGGTGTCCATGTGGCCGTTGAAGAGCAGGCTCTTGCCGCCGCCCGCGCCCTTCCTCGTGCCGACGAGACTCGGCCGGTCGTCGAACGTCTCCTGCTCGCCGACGTGCGTGACGTAGTCCGCGATCTCCTCCGCCGAGGAGAGGAACTCGTCGACCTCCAGGCCGCGGACCTCCATCATCGAGCGCATCACGCGCTGGACCGGCCCCTCGTTGCCGGTGACGGAAGAGATGCCGACGACGCGCAGGACCATCTGCACGAACTCGTCTTGCCGGGCATCGACGGCGGCGCGGATGTCGGCGGGAGAAGGGGATTGGGGCATTCGGGTGTTCCTCTTGGTTGCGTACACCCGGCCCTTGTGGCCGGGTCCACTCGCTAGCACCCGGCCACGAGGGCCGGGTGTACGGAGTTACGTGTTCAGCACTTCGGGGTTGACGATGGCCTTGGGCTGGCGGCCTTCGAGCACGGCGACGAGATTACGCGCGGCCAGGGTGGCCATGGCGTCGCGCGATTGCACGGTCGCCGACCCGATGTGCGGCAGGACGACGCAGTTCGGCATCGACACCAGCGGGTGGTCGGCCGGGAGCGGCTCGGGGTCGGTGACGTCGAGCCCGGCGGCGAGGATCTCGCCGTTCTCCAGCGCGGCGACGAGCGCGTCCGCGTCGACGACCGGGCCGCGCGACGTGTTGATCAGGATCGCGGTCTTCTTCATCTTTCGCAGGGCGTCAGGGTCGATCAGGTGATGCGTCTCCGGCGAGTAGGCGACGTGGAGGGTGACGAAATCGGCCTCCGCGAGCAGGGTATCCATGTCGACGAAGCGGACGTCCAGCCCGTGGGTGTCCTTCGTCTCCGGTGAGCGGTCGTGCGCGAGGATCGTCATCCCGAAGCCGGATGCCATCCTGGCGACGGCCTGGCCGATGCGGCCGAAGCCGACGATGCCGATCGTCGCGCCGGTGACGTTCGCGCCGAGCAGGAGCAAGCGGCCCCCACGTCTGCCACTTGCCGTCCTTCACGTACTGGACGGCCTCGGGGATGCGGCGGGCGGTCGCCATCAGGAGCGCGAACGCCAGCTCGGCGGTCGCGTTTGTCAGCACGCCGGGGGTGTTGCAGACCGGGATGCCGCGTGCGGTGGCGGCGTCGACATCGACGTTGTCATAGCCGACGGCGAAGTTCGAGATCACCTTCAGGTCCGGATGGCGGTCCAGCAGGTCGCCGTCGATGCGGTCCGTGACGAGGCTGAGCACGCCATCGACGCCCTCCAGCAGCCGGTCCAGCTCGTCGGGCGGGGGCGGAAGCTCGTCCTCCCACTGTCGGACCTCGCAGGCATCGCGGAGGATGCGCATCCCGGCCTCCGGGATCGGGCGGGTGACGGCGACGAGCGGTTTGGACGCCATGGGCGGAATCCTTCCTGCGAACACCAGCGATCAGCAATGCATGTGGCGTTCATCAAACCACACGCGCCGGGCGCGCTCAACAGGGAAGGGAAGGACCGTGGCGAAGCACGACGAGGTCACACGGACGATCGACGGCCACGAGGTCCGGCTGACCAGCCAGGACAAGGTCATGTACCCGGAGACGGGCTTCACCAAGCGCGATGTCGCCGCCTACTACGAGGCGGTGGCGGAGGCGATCCTGCCGCAGCTGCGCGATCGTGTGGTGACGCGCATCCGCTTCCCGGACGGCGTCGGCGGCGAGCGCTTCTTCGAGAAGAACACCCCGTCGTACATGCCGGACTGGATTCGCGAGGTGACCGTCTCTGCCAGCCCCGGCAGCCGCAAGGAGGCCAAGCAGGTGCGCTACCCGGTGATCGAGAACCTCGCCGGGCTGCTCTGGATGGCGAACCAGGCCGCGCTGGAGCTGCATACGCCGCAGTGGCGGGTCGGGCCGAGGGGCGGCGTGCGCAAGCCGGACCGGCTGGTGATGGACCTCGATCCTGGCGAGGGGCTGGGGCTGGACGACGTCGCGGAGATCGCCCTGATCATCCGGGACCGGCTGCGGGAGGACGGCTTCACGCCGGTGCCGGTCACCAGCGGCAGCAAGGGCATCCACATGTACGCGCCGCTGGACGGCAAGAAGACCTCGCTGCAGGTGCATGCCTACGTGCGCGACCTGGCGCGGGGGCTGGCGGAGGAGATGCCGGATCGGATCGTCGCCGTGCAGGACAAGGAGGCGCGGGTCGGGAAGGTGATGATCGACTGGAGCCAGAACCACCCGGCGCGGTCGACCGTGACGCCGTTCTCGCTGCGCGGCAAGGCGCGGCCGGCGGTCGCGGCGCCCCGGCGGTGGGACGAGATCGGGCCGGGGCTGGCCCAGCTCGGACCGGACGAGGTGATCGCTCGGCGGGAGGAGTTGGCCGGGCTGCTTAGCGGCGAGGAGCGTGTTTGAAGGCTGACGGCTTCTTCGGCTGCGGTCGCTCGGAAGCGATGATCACGACCTTGAGCCGGGCGAGCGACGCCATCTCGTGGAAGAGCGTCAGCATCGGCGCGTTCACGAACGTCCAGAGGGTGCCGTCTTCCCACTCGACAACAGGGATCGGCGGCGCGGAGGGGGACTCCCACTGCCGGCGTTCGTTCTGGAACCCGGATCGCATCTGCGCGAGGCGGCCCGGCAACGGCTCGAAACCCTCCGGGATCTGGATATCCCGCGCGAGGACGATCCGGGTCTCGTAGTCATCCTTGTCGCCGACGGAGTATTCGGCGTTGGCGGCGTTGAAGGCCTGTTCGAAGGCGCGGGGATCGGTCGGGAGCGGCATGGTGGTACCTGTGGGTTGTGATGCGGGTGCCGATGACTGCGTGCGTGGGCGTGTGCCACTTGCATTGTCGCATGCGGGAGACCGGGGAGCACCGAATATGCGGTGCGGGGGTCAGTCTCTCATGATTTGCCCGATCGGCATAAAGGGCGTCATTGTGTCGTCCGAATGCCGATATGTGCACTGAGCTTGGCCAGTAGCGACACCTTAAGCACCTGTGGTGCCACCGCGCGCCGACCGGGGGCGGCCACAAGGGCCCGCTCCCGGTCGGTATTATAGGCGTTAGTCGCCGCTGGTCGCGGAGCGCGGGTGCCGGCGCGCTCGACGGCGGCCTGGCCGGGGAAGTTCCGGCGTAATTGCACCGGCGCGGGCTTCGCCTCCTTCTTCCGGATCTGGAGGTTGATGACCTCGACCATCACGCTGAAGGCCATCGCGAAGTAGATGTAGCCCTTCGGGATGTGGACGTGGAAGCCCTCGGCGACCAGCGAGAACCCGATCAGGATCAGGAACGACAGCGCCAGCACCTTCACCGTCGGATGCTGCTCGACGAATCCGGCGATCGAGTTCGCGGAGACGATCATCACGATGATCGAGAGGACGACGGCGGCGATCATCACGCCGAGGTACTCGGTCATGCCGACCGCGGTGATCACCGAGTCGATCGAGAAGACGATGTCCAGCAGCAGGATCTGGCCGATCACCGCGCCGAACGAGGAAACGCCCTTCGCTTCGGTGTGATGTTCCTCGCCCTCCAGCCGGTCATGCAGCTCCATCGTGGCCTTCCCGATCAGGAAGAGGCCACCGGCGAGCATGATGAGGTCCTTGCCGGAAAAGTCGCGGTCAAAGACAGAGAACAGCGTGCCGGTGAGGCCGACGATCCAGCTCGCGAAGAAGAGCAGGATGATGCGCATGATCATCGCGCCGCCGAGGCCGGTCAGTCGGCCTCGCTCCTGCTGGTCCTTCGGCAGCTTGTTCGTCAGGATCGAGATAAAGACGATATTGTCGATCCCGAGCACGATCTCGAGGGCGGTCAGCGTCAGCAGCGCCGTCCAGATGTTCGGGTCCGAGAGCCAGTCAAACGACATGGATGTGATGTTCCCCTGCGGGCTCCGGGTCCCGTTGCGGGCGTACCGGGAGCCATGGCCATGGCACCCCGCCGTGGTCGATTCGATCGTTGTCCCTGCGCGTCACCCGCGGTGACGACGGAATTCCTTTGACCCGAACGCACGTATCGGACCACCCGACCCTATGCGCCTGGGGTTGGCATGTGATTTGATCGACACAATAGCGGATCGGCCGCCCGACGTGCCGGTTTTTGCCACCCTTTCCACGAAATCGAGGTCATCCCCATGCATCGTGCCCGTCTTCCCCACACCATCTCCCGTCGTGGCCTTATCGGCGCCGGGGCTGCCGGCCTTCTCGCGCATCCGGCTGCCGCTCGCCAGGCCACGCCCAGCGGACGAAGCGTCACGGTCGAGACCCCGCTCGGCCGCATCAGCGGCGTGCAGCACGATGGGTACGCCTCGTTCGAGGGAATCCCGTACGCCCGACCGCCGGTCGATGACCTGCGCTGGGTCGCGCCGCAGCCGGTCGAGCCGTGGGGAGACGACGCGCTCGACGCATCCGCGCCGGGGCCGGTGGCGCCCCAGGTCGCGATCCCGCTCTTTTCCTATGACGAGACGGGAGAGGACTGCCTCTACCTGAACGTCTGGGTCCCCGGCATGCCCCATCCGGGCGCGGCGAAACCGGTCATCGTGTTCATCCACGGTGGCGCGAACCTGTTCGGCAGCGGCTCGGAATACCTCGCCTCCAGGATGGTCGCGGCTGAGGATGTGCTCGTCGTGACCTTCAACTACCGGCTCGGCATCTTCGGCGCGTTCAGCTTCCCGGAGCTGCCGGACAGTGGCATCTTCGGCCTGCTCGACCAGCTGATGGCGCTGCAATGGGTGCGTGATCATATCGCCGCGTTCGGCGGCGATCCGGAGAACGTCACCTTGATGGGCCAGTCGTGGGGTGGGCTCGCGGTGACGGCGCATCTCGTCTCGCCGATGTCGGAAGGGGTGTTCCATCGCGCGATCATCCAGAGCGGGGTCGCCTTCTCCGACATGCCGTCGGGTTCGATGCCCGGCGAAGGCGAGCCGATCCGGTCGCTGTGGACGACGGCGGAAGAGCGCAACCCGGTGACCGCCGCTGTGCTGGAGGAGTTGGAAATCGTCGATGGCGCGGATGTCGTCGACCAGTTGCGGCGGCTCCCGACCGGCGTGCTGCAGGTGTTCGCGCCCCGGTACGTCGCCTACGAGTGGGGAAACCGGTTCCTGCCGGAGCACCCGGTCGAGGCGACGCTGGCAGGCAAGGTCCATCCGGTCCCGGTGATCTCCGGCTCGACGCGCGACGAGGCCCGGCTGCTGGTGACGCTGGAGACCTTGGCGAACGGGCTCTTCGGCGGCATGGATGAAGACGATTACCGGGAGCGGCTGGACGAGGCGTTCGGCGACGATGCGGCGGCGATCGAGGAAACGTATCCCGCTTCGGCATATCCGTCGCCGGAGGTCGCCTGGGCGACGGTCCTGACCGACCGCGTCTGGGCGAAGCCGGCGCTGGAGCAACACCGCGCCTACGCGGGCGGCAGTGCCGACCTGGACGTACGAGTTTCGTGATCGCGAAGCGCCGACCGGCGTGTTCCGTGTCAGCGGGGAGAATGCCGCCGGTGCGTATCATGGCTCGGAGATGGCGTATCTGTTCGACCTGCGCGAGCCGGCACCGCTCGCCGCCTCGCAACGCCGACTCTCCGCGATGATGATGCGGTACTGGGCGACCTTTGCGCGGAACGGCGACCCGAACGATGCGAGCCTGCCAGCGTGGGACGCGTATGATGGCGGCGACCTCGTGCTCGGGCTGGACGACGAGCCGAACGGTGTCGCGCCGGTCGATTTCGTGGCGGAGCACCAGATGACGTTCTGGGAGAATACCGGCGCGATCCCGGAGGGTTGATCGGCGGTAGCCCCGTGGCTGGAGGAGCGCAACGCGCTCCGGAATGCCCGGGGAGCGCTGGCTGGTGATTCTCGGGCCAGGTGAGGCGCCGACACCGACCACTGCGGGTCGGTGCTACCGGGGTCCAGTTACCGATGCGCGCGAAACCTCGGCCACCACGGGGCCGAGGCTATCCGCCAATGTGGCCTGATCTGTGGCCACATGCGACAATGGACCATCCCGTGCGATATAATTCGGGCGTCCTCGGGGGCATCCATTGCCCCTGTCCAGACCTATTCCCTGTGGAGGGGAGTATTCCCTCGCGGCGGTGTCGTCAATACGGCAAGGCGTCCTTGCCCGGCACCGACCACTGATGCTGGCGTTCCTCACGCCCATCAGCGGAAGAGACCTCCGTATGTACCAAGTGCAGCCTGGAGGCTCGTTAAGTGGATGTTCCGTTGTGGGTGTGGCTGGCAAGCATCGTGGGGGTGCTTGCCGTCCTCGTGTTCGATTTCTATTCCCATGTCAAGACGCCGCATGAACCGTCGCTGAAAGAAGCGGGCATCTGGTCGACGGTCTACATCGTCGGCGCCCTGATCTTCGGCATCGGCGTCTGGATCGTCTGGGATTCCCAGCATGGCCTGGAGTACCTCACCGGGTACCTGACCGAGAAAGCGCTCTCGGTCGATAACCTCTTTGTCTTCCTCATCATCATGACCTCGTTCGCGGTTCCGCGTATTTACCAGCAGAAGGTGCTCCTCTGGGGCGTCGCGATCGCGCTCGTCTTCCGCACGATCTTCATCCTGCTCGGTGCGGCGCTGATCAACAATTTCAGCTGGATCTTCTACATCTTCGGCGCGTTCCTGCTCTATACGGGCTGGACGCTGGCGAAGGCGAACCCGGCCGAAGAAGAGGAGTACGAGGAGAACGCCTTCATCCGCCTCGTGCGCCGCATCGTGCCGGTGACGACGCACTACGTCGAAGACAAGATGTCGGTGAAGGTCGACGCGCGCCGCATGCTGACGCCGATGGCGTTGGTGATGATCGCGATCGGCTCGACGGACCTGCTCTTTGCGCTCGACTCCATCCCGGCCATCTACGGCATCACCAGCGAGCCGTACCTGGTGTTCATGACGAACGCCTGGGCGCTGCTCGGGCTGCGGCAGCTGTACTTCCTGCTGGGCGGCCTGCTGAACCGGCTCGTCTTCCTGTCCTACGGGCTCGCGTTCATCCTCGCCTGGATCGGCTTCAAGCTGATCGTCCACGCGATGCACACCAACGAGGTGCCGTTCATCAACGGCGGGCACCACATCACGGTGATCCCGGAGATCCCGACGTGGCTCTCCCTGATCGTCATCGCGGGGACGATCACGATCGCGGCCGTCTTCTCGCTCCGCCACACGGCCCGGCAGGAGGCAAAGGCCGAGGCTCACAACGTCGGGGATGCCCCGCGCGAGCACGTGTAGCTTCCTCGCAAACGACGAATAGTCCGCACACCCCGGTTGCCAAACGGCGGCCGGGGTGTCGCGTTAAGCGGCATCCGCGCCGATTCCGGTTGACACCCGTTATGTGTGTTGCTACGGTTGCCGCATCGAATCCCCGGCAATGGCGCCGAAAAACACAACGTTCGGGTCCGGGCTGGCGTGTGGGCCAGCCGCGCTTCCGCGTATGTCGCGGGAATCAGGGTCTCTCAGGCAGTGCCTGGCGGCGCATTGCCGTTGTCTCGTCGTCGTATGTGCAAGCACCGTGGGGTGCGAAAGGAACGCCGAGTTGAAGACAGAGCAGCAGATCGAACGCGATGTCCATGGCCTGATCGACGCCTACGCCGAGCGACGGATCGACCGCCGCGCGATGATGAAGGGCATTCTCGCGGCCGGTGGCGCAGCAGGCGTCGCGATGGCGATGCCGCGGCTGGTGATGGGCCAGGGCGCCACGCCGATGGCGACGGCCATCGGCGGCATACGATGGCCCGCTCGCAGATGACCAGGTGATGCGCCTGCCCACGACCGAGCCGACGACGATGGATCCCGGCGTCAGCTACGGTGACGACGAGCTCAACTTCTTCTTCAATATCTTCGAGGGACTCACCGGCATCGACCAGAAGACCGGTGAGGTCGTTGGCCGCATCGCCGAGTCGTGGGAAGAAAACGAGGACGCCAGCGAGTTCACCTTCCACCTGCGCGACGGCGTGCAGTGGTCGGATGGAACCCCGATCGTCGCCAAGGACTTCGTGCAGAGCTGGCAGCGTGTGCTGGATCCGAACACCCTCAGCCAGTACATCCCGGCGCTCTACCCGGTGAAGAACGCCGAGGCGATCGCCAACGGCGAGATGGATCTGACCGATCTTGGTGTCGAGGCGGTTGACGACCTGACCCTGCGCGTGAGCCTCGAAGGCCCAACCACGTACTTCCCCTTGCTGGCCACGACATGGACGTTCTTCCCCGTTCCGATGCACGTCATCGACTCGGCGGCCGAGCAGTGGGTGGAGGCCGAGAACATCGTCGCCAGTGGCCCCTACAAGATGGTCGAGTGGAACCACGACCAGAACATCGTCCTGGAGATCAACGAGAACTACTTCGGCGAGAAGCCGACGCTGACCCGCGCCGAATACCGCATCTTCCAGGATGACACCACGCAGGCGTACATCGCGTACGAGAACAACGAGCTGGATTACGCCGCGCCCGAGGGGCCGGACCTGGACCGCGTGGTGGCGGATCCATCCCTGAGTGACCAGATCGTCGAGTTCCCGCTCTCGAACTGCTACTTCATCGTGATGGACACGCGCGATGAGTTCGTAAGCCAGGTCGAGTTCCGGCAGGCGCTCTACAAGTCGATCGATCGTGAGACCCTGACCCGGGACGTCCTCCGGGGGCAGTTCGACCCGGCGTACACGATCCTGCCGCCGGACATCGCCGGCTATAACCCCGACGCGGCGTTGACCGAGAGCGTCGACGAGGCGAAGCAGCTCCTCTCGGACGCCGGGATCGACCCCGCCTCCGTGGACCTGGAGCTGGTCTACCTGAACTCGCCGGCGCGCTACGCCACCGTCGCGGAGTACCTCCAGAGCACCTGGCAGGACGCGTTGGGCATCAAGGTGACGCTGTCGCCGATCGAGTCGAGCACGTATATCGATTGGCGCGCCTCGCGCGAGACCCAGCCCTTCATGGCCTACACGGGCGTGTGGGGGTCCGACTTCGGTGACCCGTCGAACTGGCACAACCAGAACTTCACGAGCCAGGCCGACCACTACCGGAACCACTGGAAGAACGACGAGTTCGATACGCTGGTGGCCGAGGCCGCCGTCAACACCGATGCCGCCGAGCGCAAGCAGCAATACGAGGAGGCGGAGGTGATCATCGTCCATGAGGCGCCGATCATCCCGATGTATCGCAGGCAAGGCGTTCCGGATGGTCAAGCCCTGGGTGAAGGACCTGTACCTCCAGCCCATCCTCTCGGTCGTGCATCTGCGCAACGTGAAGATCGCTCCGCACGACTAGCGTGTCCCGATCGAAGTCAGGGAGGCGGCCAGCGCCTCCCTGACCGATTCCGCCACTAGAGCAGGTCCCCATGAATCGAGGCACGTTTGTCATCCGCCGGGTGCTGTTGCTGATCCCGACGTTGTTCGCGATCTACACGCTGACCTTCTTCCTGATCCATGCGACCCCTGGCGGCCCCTGGTCGCAGGGGGACAAGCCGGTACCCCCGCTGGTGTTGGAGCGCCTGAACGCGGCCTACGGGCTCGACCAGCCGCTGTGGAAGCAATACGTGACCTATCTCTGGAACGCCTTGCAGGGTGACTTCGGGCCGTCGTTCTCCTCACGCTCCCGGACTGTCACCGATATCATCAGTGACACCTTGCCCGTGTCGCTCCAGCTCGGCCTTGTCGCGATGGTGATCGCCGTGGTCGTCGGCATCACGCTCGGGACACTCGGCGCGATCCGCCACAACACCACGGTCGACTACGTGGCCAGCTTTATCGCCATCTTCGGCATCTCCACGCCGTCGTACGTCGTCGTGTCACTGCTCGTGCTCCTGCTGGCCAGCACGTTCCACCTGGTGCCGACCGGCGGCTGGAACGGCATCTTCTCGAAAGAGGTCATCGTTCCGGCGACCGCGCTCGCGTTCTATCCCGGCCGCGGTGCTGGCTCGCTACACCCGCGCCAGCATGCTCGACGTGCTGACGACGGACTACGTGCGGACAGCGCGCGCGAAGGGGCTCGTCGAACGGGCCGTGATCGTGCGCCACGCCATCCGCAACGCGTTGCTGCCGGTGATCACGGTGTCCGGCGTCGTCTTCGCGGATGTCATCACCGGGTCGTTCTTCGTGGAGTCCATCTATTCGGTGCCGGGGCTTGGCCGGTACTTCGTCTCCAGCATCTCGGAGCGTGACTACCCCGTCATCCTTGGGACCGTCCTGCTGTTTGGGGCGATCATCTCGGTCATGAACCTCATCGTGGACCTGCTGTATCCGCTGCTCGATCCGCGCATGCGGCAAGCCTGATCTCACCACCGGAGTCATCGATCCATGTCCGCATCGCTTGCTGTGTCAGAAGAATCGCCCCGCCCTGCCGCAACGGTGGAACGTGACGCGAACGAGATCGAGAGCCTGTGGCGGAGCGCGCTGCGCCGGCTCGTAAAGAACCGGGTGGCGATGGTATCCGGCATCTTCCTGATCGTGCTGATCCTGATCGCGATCGTCGGGCCGTACCTCCTGCCGTACAGCTACGCCGAGCAGAACTACGACCTCGTGACGCAGGGACCGAGCGCTGCCCACCCGATGGGCACCGACCAGCTCGGGCGCGACATCCTGGCCCGGCTCGTCTTTGGCGCCCGTATCTCGCTGACCGTCGGCTTCGTCGTGCAGCTGGTGATCCTCCTGATTGGCGTGCCGATGGGAGCGATCTCCGGCTATCTCGGTGGGTGGGTGGATACGATCATCATGCGCATTGTGGATGTCCTCTATGCGATGCCCAACCTGCTCTTCATCATCCTGATCATGACCTTCATCCGGGGGACTCTCAGCGGCGGGGAAAAGTCCGGCATGATGGGAGCGATTTCGTCGTTCGATGCGAGGCTGGGCGGGCTCTTCGGCGTCTATATCGGACTTGGGCTGATCGGGTGGCTGACCGTCTCGCGCATCGTTCGGGCAAACACGCTTTCGCTTAAGGAGCGTGAATTCGTGGAGGCCGCCAGGGGGTCTGGCGCGACGGGGTCCCGGATCTTGCTACGGCATATCCTGCCGAACACCATCGCCCCGATTGTCGTCGCGTCCACGCTCGGCATCCCGGGGGCGATCCTCTACGAGGCCGGCATCAGCTTCCTCGGCCTCGGCGTCATTCCGCCGATGCCGAGCTGGGGACTGATGATCTCCGAGGCGATCCCGAACATGCGGGCGCATCCGCACATGCTGATCTTCCCGGCGGCCGCGCTGTCGCTGACCGTGCTGGCGTTCAACTTCCTCGGCGACGGCTTGCGCGACGCGGTCGACCCGTGGATGAAGCGCGGGTAGGGGCATCGCTTCGATCGGGGCGGTACACTTCGGGAAGCTATGAAGGGCACCGGCCGTCGCTGGCTA
>CAVUJR010000032.1:0-29379 GCA_963741805.1 uncultured Chloroflexia bacterium | reverse complement strand
CGATACGCAACGTGAACCTGTGCCCCGAACTGCTTGCCACAATCCTCTCTATCTGATACGTTACCTAATAAGACAATAGATAATGTAACGTATCGAGGTTGCAATGAGTGAAGAGACAGATATCGACCGCGCCCTTGTGGAGCGCATTGTGGCAGTGGCGCGGGAGCGGCACCTCCCGGTGGGTCTTCTGCCCGTCGAGGAGATCGCAGGAGCGCTCGGCGTCTCGCGCATGACGCTCTACCGGAAGATCGGTACGCGTCAGGCGCTCAACGATGCCGTCCGGGCGCTCGGCCTGGATCCAGGGGTGGAACCGGACGCCCATGAGCGGGCGATGCGCGCGGCGGCAGACCTGATCCGGCAGGATGGGATCGCGACGATCACCGTCGAAGCGGTCGCGATGCGGGCGAATTGCGCGCTGCCGACGATCTATGCCCGATTCGGGAGCCGCAACGGCCTCCTCACATCCGTGTTCGAGCGCTATGTCCCGATCCTCGAGGTGAGCGACGCACTGGTGGACGTCGCTCCTGGTGATCTCGACGGCTTGCGTCGCGTGGTGGCGACGGTGTACCGGGTGATCCTCGACGCCGTCGGGAGCGACCGGGAGCTGTTCCGGGCCCTCCTGGCCGAGGCGCTGCGCGACCCCTCGGGGGAGATCGACGCGTTCCTGGTTGGCCGTTACGTCCCTCGGGTGGCGTCGCATCTGGTGCCATGGATCGAGCGACATATCGCATTGGGTCTGATCCGCGATCTGCCGGTGATCCTGGTCCTGCACCAGCTCATCTCACCAGTGTTGTTGCATACAGCGACACGCCCGTTGCTCGAGAACGCCCCAATCTTCCCGCTCCCGACCCTGGACCAGACCTGTGACCAGCTTGCCGATATGTTCGTGCGCGCGGTCGGCAACACCCGTCCGTAGATGCCTTTGCTGAAGGATCCCGTCATGACTACATCCCAACCTGATCCCGGTTTGCTCGCGCGCATGGCCCGCTGGATCGCGCGGCACGCCTGGACGGTCGTTGTCCTGGCCTGGACCGTCCTCCTCGTCTCGCTCGGCCTCGTCTGGCGCGCCAACCAGGGCGACTTCGTCGATACGCTGGACCTACCCGGCGCCGAGTCACAGCAGGCCGTCGACCTCCTGAAAGAGCGGCTGCCGGAACAGTCTGGTGACCAGGCGATGATCGTCATCTACGCCGAAGGAGGGATGGCCTCGCCCGATGTCAGGACGAACGTCCAGGCGATGATGGCCGAGGCGAGCGCGATCGACGGCGTGGTGGGCGTCATCCCGCCATACGCGGAGGGCGCGAACGCGATCTCGGACGACGGCACGACCGGGATCATGATGGTCCAGTTCGCGCAGTCGGCCGATGAAGTGCCCCCGGCGAGTGTCGACGCGCTGCACGACCTCCGTGACCGGTACGACGGCCAGGGCATGCAGGTCGAGCTGGGCGGCCAGGTGATCACCGCCGGGGAGCACGAGCCGCCCGGCCAGTCGGAGCTGATCGGGCTCGCGGCGGCGGTGATCATCCTCTTCTTCGCCTTCGGGTCGCTGATCGCGATGGGGCTGCCGCTGGTCACGGCAATCGGCGGGCTGGTCGCCAGCATGTTCCTGATCGGGCTGCTCGCCCTGACGATGAACTTCGGCACCCAGACGCGCGCGTTCACGGCGATGATCGGCATCGGCGTCGGGATCGACTACGCATTGTTCATCGTGACCCGCTACCGCGAGGGGCTGCACGCCGGGGCCAGCGTCGAGGACGCCGTCGTGGTCGCGGTGAACACCGCCGGACGCTCGATCCTCTTCGCGGGATCGATCGTGGTCGTCGCCCTGCTCGGCCTGATGACGATGGGCATCCCGTTCGTTGCCTCGCTCGGTCTGGCCGCGGCGATCGTGGTGACGCTTGCGGTGCTCGTGGCACTCACGCTCCTGCCGGCTCTGCTCTCGCTGATCGGGGCCAACATCGACCGCTGGGGCCTGCGGAGCCGGTCGGGCGGGGAGGACCGGGAGGGCCGGAATACCTGGGCGCGCTTCGCTGACACGACCCAGGCGCATCCATGGGTGGTCACCGGACTGAGCCTGGCGATCCTGCTGACGCTAACCCTTCCCGCGCTGGACATGCGGATCGGGTCGTCGGACGCCGGAAACAACCCGACCTCGTCGACCAGCCGGCGGGCCTATGATCTCGTGGCGAACGGGTTCGGCGAGGGCTACAACGGGCCGCTGATGCTGGTGGTGGACACGCGTGGGGCGAGCGACCCTGGCGCGGTGGATTGGCTGATGGAGCGGCTGCGAGCCACGGAGGGTATCGCGCGCATCTCCGGTCCGCGCATGGAGCCGGGAAGCGATCTCGCGATCATCTCGATCGTGCCAGAGACCTCTCCTCAATCCGCCCAGACACAGGAGCTCGTGCACACGCTCCGCAACGATGTCGTCGCGCCGGTGCTCGCGGAAAGCGGGGCGGAGGGGTACGTGGGCGGGCCGACGGCGGCGTATATCGACATGGCCGACCAGATCTCCGGCCGGTTGCCGGTGTTTTTCGCGGTCGTGATCGGGCTGAGCGTCGTCTTGCTGATGGTCGTGTTCCGTTCGCTGCTGGTGCCCCTGCAGGCGGCGTTCATGAACCTGCTCTCCATCGGGGCCGCTTACGGTGTACTGGTCGCGATCTTCCAGTGGGGATGGTTCGCCGGTCTCTTCGGGGTAGACCGCACGGGGCCGATCGAGTCCTTCCTGCCGATGATGCTGTTCGCGGTGCTCTTCGGCCTCTCGACGGACTACGAGGTGTTCCTCGTCAGCCGCGTGCAGGAGACCTGGCTGGCGACGGGCGACAATCGCACGGCCGTCAACCACGGCAGCGCCGCGACGATGCGGGTGATCACCGCGGCGGCCTCGATCATGGTCGTCGTGTTCCTCTCCTTCACGCTGAGTGATGTGCGGATCGTCAAGGAGTTCGGCCTGGGTCTCGCCACGGCGGTCTTCCTGGACGCGACGGTCGTGCGGCTGCTGCTCGTGCCGGCGCTGATGAGCCTCTTCGGGCGATGGAACTGGTACCTGCCGTCGTGGCTGGACCGGGTGCTGCCGAAGATCGCGCTCGAAGGGGACGGGAAAGGGGGACGCGATCCGCGGATGCCCGCGCCGGTCGGAGAGGGATCCGCCGCCGACTAGCGAGCGAACGCGAAGGGTACAGCGGAAAGCGTGACGCCCCAGCGGCGTTGCGTCTTTCCTGTGCAGCACTTTACATTCGCACGGCCATCTGATACGGTACAAGATATGATATATAGCATTCGTGCCGTTCCAAATGGAGGTCGATATGAGCCAGACGGCGGAGCACATGGGCTCGGTGGGCCAGGCAGTGGTAGCGCTCGCGCGGAAGCTCGATCGTCCCCTGGCGAGCCTGTCGACGGACGAGATCGCCGGTGGACTCGGTATCTCTCGCTCCACGCTCTACCGTCGAATCGGCTCCCGCGAGGCGCTACTGCGGTCCCTGCGGGAACAGGGCATCAATACGGGCGAGTTGCCGAGCGCGACCGAGCGCATGCTCGACGCGGCGGCGGCCTTGATCCGGGAAGGCGGCTTGCCGTCGGTGACACTCGAGGCCGTCGCCGATCGCGCCGGAGTCGCGCTGCCGACCGTCTTCGCCCGGTTCGGAAACCGGAATGGGTTGCTCGTGGCCGTTTTCGAGCAGCACAGCCCGGTGCCTCGTGTGCAGCGCCATCTCGCGACGCTATCGCCGGGCGATGTGGGGGCGTTCCGGGCATCGATCCAGGCTGTTTATGGCGAGATATGGGACCTGCTGCTAGCGGACCACGCGCTGATCGCTGGCCTGATCATCGAGGTCCTTCGCGACCCGGAAGGGGAGATCCGGAACTTCCTCGAACGCCGCTACTTGCCGCAGGTGTTCGATCGCATCCTGCCGTGGCTGGCCGAGGGCATCCGGTTGGGGCTCGTGCGCCCGATTCCGCCGTTGCTGCTGGCCCAGGCGTTCGTCGCGCCCATGATCATGCACGTGGCGACGCGTCCACTCGTGTCTTCGACAGGTATCGCCGCACTTCCTGAGCGGGATGAAGCATGCGCGCGGTTCACGGAGCTCTACTGCGCCGCCGTCCTGCTTGTGGGGGATGCAAAGGAGCCTTCCCATGGATCATGACCGTGCTGCTGTCTCCATGCGCGACGCGCGGATCGTCCGCGGCGGCGTGGAGATCGTTCCATCATTGACGCTCGATATCCCGGCCGGGATCGTGTTCGGGATGATCGGGCCGAGCGGCTCCGGCAAGACGACGATCATCCGAGCGATCCTCGGACTGACCCGCCTCGCGGGTGGAACGGCGACCGTGCTCGGCAAGCCCGCGGGATCGGCATCGCTCCGCCCACGGATCGGGTACATGCCGCAGGGGTCCGGGGTCTACCCGGATCTCAGCGGGCGCGAGAACCTCCAGTTCTTCGCATCCGTTTACCGGGCTCCGGGCGATCGCGTCGATGAGGTGCTGGCGCTGATGGACCTGACCCCGATTGCCGACCGGGCGCTCAGCACCTACTCGGGTGGCGAGACCCAGCGAGTCGGGCTGGCGATGGCGCTGATGCATCGCCCCGAGCTGCTGGTGCTCGACGAGCCGACGGTCGGGCTTGACCCGCGACTGCGACGATCGCTCTGGGGCCATTTCCGCGAGTGGGCGAACGAGGGCACCACCCTGATCGTGTCGACGCACGTGATGGACGAGGCCGAGCGGTGCCACACCATCGGGTTCATCAATAACGGCACGCTCGTGACGACGGGTTCACCGGAGGAGATTCGCCGGCGGACGGGCTTCGACGATCTCGAGTCCGCGATCCTGGCGCTTTCGGGTTATGAGGAGGAGCGGGGTCATGTCGCTTGACCAAACCCTGGCTGTCGCGGTGCGGGTGCTCCGGCAGCTTCGCCGTGACCATCGCTCGATCGGGATGGTGCTGGTCGCGCCGCTGTTCCTGTTGTGGGTGTTGAAGCTGACGTTCGAGGATGTCCCCGGCGTGTTCGACCGGGTCGGCCCGATGCTGCTCGGCACCTTCCCGTTCGTCACGATGTTCCTCGTCACGTCGATCACGATGCTCCGGGAGCGAAACCAGGGCACGCTCGACCGGAACATGGTCTCGCCCATTGGCCGTGGTGACATCATGGCTGGCTACGCGATCGCCTTCCTGGTGCTCGCCGCGGCCCAGAGCGCGCTGGCGCTGGTCGTGTCGCGGTGGCTTCTGGGAATGGCGATCGCCGGGAGCCTCTGGCAGGTGCTGCTGATCGTGCTGGCGCTGGCGATGTACGGGACAATGCTCGGGCTCGCCCTGAGTGCCTTCGCGCAGACCGAGTTCCAGGCGGTGCAGTTCATGCCGCTCTTCCTCTTGCCGCAGATCTTTCTCTCCGGCCTTCTCGTGCCGATCAAGGGCATGGCGACGTCGCTGGAGTGGATCTCGACCGTGATCCCGTTGCGCTACAGCTTCGAGGCGCTCGTCGCGGTGATGGTGCGTGGTCAGTCCATGTGGTCGTCCGGCCTCAGGGGCGATGTGCTGGTGACACTGCTGGTGCCGTTTGTCCTCGTCGGGCTTGGCTCGCTGACGATGCACCGGTCGTCTGCCAATTAACAGCCACCGGCCGGGAAGATTTCGCTCTCCTCGATAGTGGCGGGTGCCGCGGGAATACTCCCCCGGGGCACCCGCCCGTTTGGATGGTTTGGTCTCCGCAGGTACCCAAACACGGGCATGACTGGACAAAACCGACGACACTACGGAACATTAGGACTTCAACGTCGGGTCACAGTGATAAGCGCACATCTGAGAGAACCGAACGCGACCGGGACATTTATCCGCTCGCAAGGGGATGGGAGTTAGCCGCATGGCTGCACGAGATTCTCAGGATTCGGAGGCCACCGGAGGCGGGAGGGTCACGATCGGCGTACCACGGGAAACCGTTGCCGGGGAGACGCGCGTCGCGCTTATCCCGGATACCGTTCGGGTCTTGACCGGCAAGGGTATCGATATCGTGGTCCAGGCGAGCGCCGGTGAGGGCTCCTCGATTCACGACGACGAGTACCGCGACGCCGGGGCCACCGTGCTGCCGGACGCCAGTGCGGTCTACGACCGGGCGGACGTCATCATCAAGGTCCAGGCGCCGACCGAGGGCGAGGATGTTGAGATGCTCCGGCGCGGGCAGATGCTGATCAGCCCGCTGGCGCCGTTGTCTCGTCATGACATGGTGCGCACGATGGCGGACCGTGGCGTGACGACGCTGGCGATGGACGCCGTGCCGCGCATCACCCGGGCGCAGTCGATGGACTCGCTCTCGGCGATGAGCACGATTGGCGGCTACAAGGCCGTCCTCTTGGCGGCGGATCACCTGCCGAAGTTCTTCCCGCTGCTGATGACCGCCGCGGGCACGATCGCACCGGCGAAGGTGCTCGTGCTTGGCGCCGGCGTGGCTGGCCTCCAGGCCATCGCGACGGCTCGCCGGCTTGGCGCCGTGGTGGAGGCCTACGACGTCCGCCCGGTGGTGAAGGAGCAGGTCGAGAGCCTCGGCGCGAAGTTCATCGAGATCGATGTCGGGGGCGAGGACATGCAGACGGCCGGCGGCTACGCGCGGCCGCTGACGCCCGAAGAGCAGAAGATCCAACAGGAGGCGCTGAACGACCATATCGCGCGCTTCGATGTCGTGATCACGACCGCGCTGGTGCCGGGACGACCCGCGCCGAAGATGATTCCCGAGGTCGCCGTCCAACGGATGCGTACCGGAAGCGTCATCGTCGACCTCGCGGCGGAGACGGGCGGTAACTGCGCGTTAACCGTGCCGGGCGAGGTCGTCGAGCGCGAGGGCGTGACCATCATCGGCACGCTGAACCTGCCAGCGACGATCCCGGTGCACGCCAGCCAGATGTACTCCCGGGTGATCCAGAACCTGCTCAACCTCCTGATCAAGGACGGCCAGGTCGACCTCAATATGGAGGATGACATATTCAAGGGCATGGTCATCACCCGCGACGGTGAGATCGTGCAGGAGCAGACGCGGAAGATGATGGGCCTGGAAGGTGCCCCGGCTGCCGCGCCGGCGCCCGCGCCCGTCGCTGAACAGGAGACCACCGACATCGCCGCTGGCGACAGCGAGTCCCTCGAGCCGCTGGAGTCCTTGCCGGAAGGTGAGGACGGCGCGGACGACATCGTCGCGCTCGAATCCGGCGATGAGGAGGAAGCCATCGAACTTCCCGCCGGCGACGATGAGACGCCGGAGACGCTCGAGGAAGAAGCCGTCACGCCCGTTGACTACGACGAGCAGGTCGAGGTGCGCACCGAGGACGAGTACCAGCCGGGGCCGGAGGAGGTCCGCCTGGAGCCAGCCGAGGAACCGGAAGATCCCGAAGAGGGCCATGACAGGACGAACGGGAACGCCGGCTAAGCGGCGAACGTCGTAACCAACCCGGAGGCCGTTTGTGGCGGGCGGAAGCTCGCCGCAGGGGCCGGGAGGAGGCACGAGAGGTGGAAGATTCTGTTGCGTTGGGCGCGTATATCCTGATCCTCGCCATTTTCCTTGGCGCGATCATGATCATGCGCGTACCACCCACGCTGCACACGCCGCTGATGTCGGCGACCAATATGATCTCTGGAATCGTCCTGCTCGGCGCGATGATCGTGCTGGGCTCGGCCGATGAGTGGTTCGTGAAGGCCCTGGCGTTCATCGCCGTGGCGGCGGCGACCGCGAACGTGGTCGGCGGCTACTTCGTCACCGACCGCATGCTGGCGATGTTCAAGCAGCGCACGCCGGCGGCCGGTGCGACCAAAGAGGCGGAGCAGCAGCGATGATCGACAGTTGGCGCGTAGCGTTTATCGACCTGACCTACTTCATCGCCGCGATCCTGATGATCGCCGCGATCAACCAGCTCGGTGCCCCGAAGACGGCGCGGCGCGGCAACCAGTTCGCCGCCGGCGGCATGGTGCTCGCCGTGCTGGCGACGTTCTTCATCCCGCGGCTGGATAGCAACTACTTCCTGATCATCCTCGCCATGATCATCGGTGGCGCGCCGGGGTACTTCATGGCGATGCGCGTCCAGATGACGGCAATGCCGCAGATGGTCGCGATCTTCAACGGCCTCGGCGGCGCGGCCTCCGGCTTCGTCGGCGTCGCGGAGTTCCTTGGCGTCACGGACATGGGCCGCGGACCCGTGCTCTCGATCATCCTCGGGACGATCATCGGCTCGCTGGCGCTCACCGGCAGCCTTGTCGCGTTCGCGAAGCTCCAGGGTCTGATCTCGGGGCGACCGATCATCTTCGGCAACCGGCAGATGATCACGGCGGGACTGCTCGGCGGCCTCGTGGTGCTGGGGCTGCTGACGTTCATCGTCGGCAATAGCGCCGCCGGTGACACCTTCCTCATCCTGACCTTCCTGCTGGCGCTGGCCGCCGGTATCCTCCTCGTCATCCCGATCGGTGGCGCGGATATGCCGGTCGTGATCGCGATCCTGAACGCCTTTTCCGGCGTGGCGGGTATCCTCACCGGTTTCGCGCTGGACAACCAGCTGATGATCATTGCCGGCACGCTTGTCGGCGCGTCCGGCATGTACCTCTCGCTGCTCATGGCGAAGGCCATGAACCGGTCGCTGACCAGCGTCCTCTTCGGCGCGTTCGGCGCGGTGGCGGGCGGCGCCAAGGTCGAGGAAGGCACAGGGGAAGCCAAGCCCATCCGCGAGACGACGCCGGACGACGCGGCCGTCTCGTTGGCCTACGCGCAGCGCGTCATTGTGGTGCCGGGCTATGGCCTCGCGGTCGCCCAGGCGCAGCACGCGGTGCAGGAGCTGGCGTCGTTGTTGCAGACGCGCGGCGTGGATGTGCGCTACGCGATCCATCCGGTCGCTGGCCGCATGCCGGGGCACATGAACGTGCTGCTGGCCGAGGCGAACGTCCCGTACGACGACCTGTACGAGATGGACGCGATCAATAATGACTTCAAGAGCACCGACGTGGCGCTGGTGATCGGCGCGAACGACGTGACGAACCCGGCCGCGCGCGACGATCCGGCCAGCCCGATCTACGGCATGCCGATCCTCAAGGTCGACGAGGCCCAGCGGGTCATCGTGCTCAAGCGAGGCATGAGCCCTGGCTTCGCCGGGGTCGAGAACGAGCTGTTCCACCTGCCGCAGACGAGCATGCTTTTCGGCGACGCGAAGGACTCGCTCCAGAAGCTCATTAGCGAGGTCCGCGCCATCTAGCGCCGAGACCCGTCGAGTTCGCTACGCCCCGGTGCTGTCTTGCGACGGTGCCGGGGCGTTGTCGTGGTGTGGAACATGCGCCATCCCGTCCTGTGGACACCCGCTTGCCACGAGAGTATCGTTGCGCGTGGCGCGCCTCCGGGCGCATTGATGTCTTGTAACCAGACGATATTCAGATGTATCGGCGGAGATCAGCGTGGATAAAGCAACTCCTAACCCGGCTGTCGAGAGCTCGGAAGAGATCAATGGCGTATCGGTGGACCAGTTCGTGTCCGTCGGCGAATCGATGAAGCCGTCGGTGCGCACGAATGGACGCCCGAGCGTCGTGGTCGTCGGCGCGGGCTTCGGCGGCCTCTCCGCCGTGAAGGCATTGAAGGATGCTGACGTCGACATCACGCTTGTCGATCGCCGCAACCACCACCTGTTCGTGCCGCTGCTCTACCAGGTCGCGACCGCCCAGCTCACGCCGGAGCATGTCGCCCAGCCGCTGCGCCGCATCCTGAAGAAGCAGAAGAACGTGAAGGTCGTCTTCGGTGAGGCGACGGGTATCGATGTCGACGCGCGGGAGCTGCAGCTGGATGGCGGCCGCAGCCTGAACTACGACTACCTCGTCGTCGGCGTCGGCGCGCGCGACTCGTATTTCGGCAAGGATCAGTGGGCGGAGCACGCCTGGGGCCTGAAGAGCCTCGAGGACGCCGAGCGCATCCGCACGCGCGTGTTGTTGAATTTCGAGCTGGCCGAAAAGGAAAAGGACCCCGAAATCCGCCGCCGGATGCTGACCTACGTGCTGGTCGGCGGTGGTCCGACCGGCGTTGAGATGGCAGGGGCGATCGCCGAGCTGGCGCGCTACACCGTGCGGCAAGAGTACTCGACGTACGACCCCGGCGACACGCGAATCGTCCTGCTCGAAGGCATGGACCGCATCTTCCCGATGTTCCCGGAGAAGCTCTCGAAGGCGGCGACGGAGGATCTCGGGAAGCTCGGGGTCGAAGTGCGGACCGGCGCGATGGTGACGGACGTCAACGACACCGGCGTGACAATCGGTGGGGACGAGCGGATCGAGGCCGGAACCATCATCTGGGCGGCGGGCATCCAGGGCGCGACGCTGACCTCAGAGCTCGCCGACGTCGCGGAGCTGGATCGTGGCAAGCGCGTGCAGGTGACGCCGGAGCTGTTCATCAGCGGCCATCCGGAGATCTTCGTGATCGGCGACGCAGCGTCGATCAAGGGGCCCGAGGGCAAGCCGCTGCCGGCGGTCGCGCCGGTCGCGATCCAGTCCGGTCAGCACGTCGCGGAGAACATCACGCACGCCATTCGCGGCGAGGCGGCCACGCGCTTCGTCTACAAGGACAAGGGAAGCATGGCGACAGTGGGACGCAACCGCGCCGTCGCGAGTATCGCCGGCATGCAGTTTACCGGGTTCGTCGCCTGGTGGTTGTGGGCGGTTGTTCACATCCTGCAGCTGATCAGCTTCCGCAACCGCATGTTTGTGTTCTTCCAGTGGGTGTGGGACTACATCGGGTACAACCGCAACGCCCGCATCCTGATGGACCATACGGGCGACTACAAGTAGTCGACCACGACAATGGCCCCGCAGACATTGCGTTCGGGGCCGTTCAGCGTCACTACGTGCGAACAGCCGGCCCTCGTGGCCGGCTTCGTCGTATGTGGAGCGCAGGTCACACGGTCCGGCTGTTCCCAGGGGGCAGGTGGTGGCGCCGGATCAGAACTCGCCGACGAGACCGATCTCCATCTCGAGGTGGTACCCGGAAGTGCGCTTCACCTCGTTTTGGGCATGCTCCACAAGCGCCAGCACATCCGCCGCCGTGCCGCCGCCCGTGTTGACGAGGAAGTTGGCGTGCTTCGGGGAGATCTCGACGCCGCCGATGCGATAGCCCTTCAGCCCGGCCGCATCGATCAGGCGCCCGGCGCCAACCCCCTCGATCTTCTTGAAAACGGATCCGCACGAGGGAAACTCGTCGACCTGCGGCTGGCGCTCGATGCGCCACTGGAGGTTCGCTGCCGCCTGCGCGCGGATCGCCTCTGGAGTTGATTGTTCCAGCGTGAACCCCACCTCCAGCACCACGATCTCCTCATGATGCAGCCTGCTGTCGTCGTAGCCGAACTCGAAGAAGTCGCGGTCGACGGTGCGTGTGTCTCCCTTCGCGTCAAGGATCCGCGCCGTCTCGACGCTGCGCTCGATGAAGAGGGTGGAGAGGCGATCCGGGGCGAGGAAGTGGAGGTTCTGCCAGATCGCGCCACCGACACTGCTCGGAATGCCGGCGAAGTGCTCGAAGCCGGAGAGCCCGGCGCCGGCTGTCAGTTCGATGAGCTCGGCGATCGTCGCGCCGCTCTCGGCGGAAACATGTGAGCCATCGATCGCGACGTGGTCCGCACGGTTGTGGATGACCAGCCCGCGAAACCCCTTGTCGCCGATGAGGATGTTGGCCCCCGTCCCGAGCAGGAAGAAGGGGATACCCGCTTCCCGCGCGCTCCGGACGGCATGGGCCAGCTCGTCGGCGCTGTGGACCGTCACGAAAAGGTCGGCCGGACCTCCAATTTGATAGGTGGTCAGCGGCGCGAGAACGACGTCGTGTTGGAGGTTTGGGATATTAAGTCGGGGGGTAGTGGTCATGGTGGTATCTGATGCTCCACGGGCGTGCGGGGAGGCGTCCTCCATCGGGAAGGACGCCTCCTCGCGTAGTTGTGTCGCTCGTAAGCATACCCGCCCGGGAATCGATCTAGCGGGAGCTGGCCTTGGTGGGGTCCGTGCCGTTCTGGACTTCCTGGCCGTCGCTGACGCCGTCCCCGTCGGTGTCGGGGTTTGTCGGGTCGGTCTCGACGAAATAGACCTCGTCGCCGTCGCTGATCTCGTCCCCATCCGTGTCCGGGTTGAGGATCGACGTGCCGTAGATGAGCTCGCCACCGTCGTACAGGACGTCTCCGTCCGTGTCCACGTTCAACGGGTCGGAGCCCCAGACGTTGATCTCGTCGCCATCGGAGATGCCGTCATCGTCGGAATCCGGGTTGGCGGGATCGGTCCCGAGCGCCGCTTCCTCGGCGTCGGTCAGTCCGTCCCCGTCGGTATCCGTCGTGTCCGCGGGCTCAGGGGTCGGCTCGGCCGTCGGCGGCGCGGTCGGGGCGGCCGTCGGTTCGGCCGTCGGGACCGGTGTTGCCGGGGCGGGCGTCGCCGGCTCCGGAGTGGCTGGCGCAGGCGTGGCGGGCTCTGGCGTCGCCGGCGCGGGCACGGTCGAGCCGACATACGCCGCATAGACGACGCTGCCGTCCGCCACGGCGGTCACCTCCACCTCGCCGTCGAAGATCGCCGATTCCGCGTTCTTCAACACCGTCGTGGTGCGACCGTTGGAGACCTCGACCTCGCCCTGCAGGACGAAGACGTCGGTCGGGATTGCCCCAGCCGGCATCGTCCAGCTTTCGCCCTCGGTAAGGACGTTCCGCAGCAGGTCGGCGTCGTACAGGCCGCCCGAGACGTCGAACGATGCGCTGGTCAGGATGCGGTCGATGCTGTTCGGGAGCTGGGTGCCGTCCTCCGGCAGGACCTGCAGGAAGATGAAGCTATCCGGCGCGCCGAACGTTTCGGTGCGGAAGGGCGCGTTGGCGGGGATCGCCATCGCTTCGCCCTGGGCCAGGCGATAGCGGGTGCCGTCGTTCTCCAGGATGACGAGAATGGGGGTGTTCTCGGCGATGATGAAGCCCGGCTGCGCGGAGGAGACGGCGTCGTCGCCAACTTCAGCGGTGTGGCGCGTCACGTGCCATCGCGACGGCCCTTCGTCGAAGGAGACGATGCCGCTGGCGACGATCGAGGAATGGCCTGTCGCCGGGGACGGGCCGGCTGGTCCGAACCCCTGGGCGAGCGCGCCGATCAGCGTGGCAAGCGCGAGCACGAGGGCAGTCGTGGCGGCCAGGGCGCGCCGTGCGGGAGTCGTGGCGATCACGGGCGGGAATCTCCTTCGTGACATCGGGTTTATGTGCATGGCTGTACGGTACGCGCCCGAGCCCGGAGGCGTCAATGAACGGATGCAGACCATCGATTGGGTCGTAGAACTCCAATCACTCACTGTAGCCTTTCTATTTTGGCATACTGGAAAAGGCTTCTGATTCAAACCGAGAGAACCAATGGTAGTGACACACGAGGTGAGTTTGCATGATAGATGACTGTCTTCAAGACCATGAACTCAGGCCGTACGTCCAAGAGGTGTTCAATCAGACTCGGTTCTCTCTCTATGCGTGGAATGCTCTTCAAAGTGTGTTGAGCACAATCAAGTCCGAACGGAAGACCCAAAACATTCCCGGAGCCTTTTGGCTCATACATTCCTTCCTGACTCACGCTGCGATGGTGTCAAAGATAGTCAAGCCTTCTCTGAACTTCTCTCGAAACAGGAGTAAGGATGAGCGCCGACTAAGTGAGTTGCGGGCTACGCAGATCGGTGACCTGCTTGGGGTTAACTCGACTTCTCCGGTGCTGCAGCGCGCTATGAGAGACCATCTTGAACACTTCGATGAACGCCTCGATCATTGGAACGTAGAGTCAGAGCATCACAACTCCCTAGACATGAGTTTCATCAGCGGAGGTGGCGGCGTTGGATTCGCGACGAGCGATCACTTTCGAGTTCTCGATCCAGAAACACTGACGTTCCGATTCAGGGACGATGAGTTTGAACTTCGCATAGTGGCCGACGAGATGTTAAGAATCCAACAGGCGGCGAGTCACTGGCTGGTCGAACACCGATTCCAATGATCCACGAATCGATAGCGGAAAGAGGTCTTGGTGAGACTCTTGGAAACGTTAACGAGTGCTGATTCAACCATAGAATCAATAAGATGCAGACAACGCCGCGACCGAAGGGCCGCGGCGTTGTCTGTTTGTGCGTCGGAGAAGGTGCGGGGACTACTTGGCGCCCGCGTAGTTCTTCGCGGCGACGTCCCAGTTGATCACGTTCCAAACCGCCTTGAGGTAGTCCGGACGCTTGTTCTGGTACTTCAGGTAGTATGCGTGCTCCCAGACGTCGACGCCCACCACCGGGGTCATGCCCTGGCTCAGCGGCGTGTCCTGGTTCGGGGTGCTGGTGATCTCGAGCTTGCCATTGTTGACGACAAGCCAGCCCCAGCCGGAACCGAACTGACCGGCGGCCTTCTTCTCGAGCTGCTCCTTGAACGCATCGAAGGAGCCGAAGGCCTCATCGATCGCCGAGGCGAGCTCGCCGGTCGGGGTCGAGGAGCCGCCCGGGGTCAGGAGCTCCCAGAAGAAGGTGTGGTTGACATGCCCGCCGCCGTTGTTGCGGACGGCCGTGCGCTTGTCTTCCGGTACGGAATCGAGGTTCTGCATCAGCTCGACGATATCCATATCGGCGAACTTGGTGCCCTCGACCGCGGCGTTGAGGTTGTTGACGTACGCCTGATGGTGGCGATCGTGGTGGATCTCCATGGTCATCGCGTCAATGGTCGGCTCGAGTGCATCGTTGGCGTACGGAAGGGGGGGAAGTGTGAAGGCCATGCGGCGTTCTCCTTGTCTCTGCAGCTGAACTGGAAGACGGGCACACCGGGATATCCGGCGCCTCACGCATCTTCCGTCAATGCCAATAGATCCGCAAGTTGCGGGCCAGCCATTGGCCGTTTACCGGCGCAGCATTCGCTCCGTCACGGTGCCGAGCACCAGCCCGTACGCCACATGGCGGACGATCTGCTGGGCGAAGCCCTTGCCGCTCAGGTAACTCGGTAAGCGCCCCTCGCGCACGGCGGGATGAAGGTTCTCGAGGAACACCATCGGGTAGAGCCCGAAGGTCTCCATCATCGTCCAGGAGAATCCCTTGACGAGCGGCGAACCGGGCAGGCGGTCGCGCGCGATGAGCGCGTAGGCGACGCCGAGCAGGGCGCCGTTGGTGAAGTGCATGGCCGCGCCGATCGGCCGGATGAGGCCCTCGTTATCGGTGACCATGCGGCCGAGGAGCACGAAATCGTCCGTGGGGTAGTCGAACAGTTCCAGATCGACCGCCTGGGTGAGGGCGTAGGCACCGGAGGAGGCGATGCCAGCGACGGCGCCGGCAAGGATCTTCTCTTTGGTGGTGGGTTTGGGGGAGGGCAGCAGTCTCATCGATGTGGCTCCTGATCAGTGTCGAAGGGAAGGATGGACCCGTATATCTCAACCTGACATCGCGATTTATGTGCCCCCGCGATGCCAGAGTGACCCGTAACGGTTAATCAGTAGTAGCCTCAACATCGTCCTGTCTACTATCGCCACCAGCACCCGTCATCCCGAGCCTCGGTCCGAGCGGAGCGAGGGCCGCGTGTCGAGGGATCCTTGCCCCAGCCTGGATGCCGTTCTGGTCGACGGAAAGATCCCTCCACGCGCGTCCCGCCTGGTCGGGTTGACGTCGCGTGAGGCAGGGAGGGACGTCGGGTGTAACGCGCGATGGGACGCCATTGGCCGCGCACCTTGCCTGGTTTTAGTTGGTCCGGGCCGCGGCCAGGTACGTCCCCTACGCGTTCGCTCTTGGCAACGGTGGCGGGGCGGTGCGTCCTGGAGGATGGAGCGGGAGAACGTGACACGTGTGTGAACATCTCTCCAGGGGGTTGACAGCCACGATGCCGGTCCGGTACGCTGCGCTCACTATGGAAGACGCCAACGTGACCCTTCCAGTCGAAGACGCTCAGGTTCACACGGACGCCACTGGCGGCTCGTGTAGCCCGCTATGCTCATCCTGGTATTATTTCTGGTTTACCAACCCCCCGGCTGCGCTGGCGGGGCGTTTTGGTTGTACCGGGGAGGTCTAGCCACAACGCCACCAAGACCAGAAACGCAGATCGAGGGGGAAGCCGAGACTCATGTCTCGGTTTTTTGTTTTCCCGAAAATCGCTGAATCGCCGCCGAACGCACAGACAGGGAGAGGGACACGCCATGTTGATCACGATCACCGCCGGAGCCGACAAGACCAAGCAGCAGATTCTCGACGCCGCCGCGAGGCGCGGATTGATGACCCAGACCATGGCTAACGGCCGGGGCGGGGAAGTGATTGCCGTTGGCGGATCGCTGCCCGCCGAGCAACTCGCGTTGCACGGTATCGAGCGCGTGCAGGAGAACCACAAGCCGTACATGCTCGCCAGCCTTGACGCCCGGGGCAAGAGCATCGTCCGCGTTGGCAACGTGGAGATCGGTGGGAACGAGCCGGTGATCATGGCCGGACCGTGCTCGGTCGAAGGGCGCGAGGCGATGATCGAGAACGCCCGGCAGGTGAAGGCCGCCGGTGCGACGATCCTGCGTGGCGGAGCGTTCAAGCCGCGCACCTCTCCGTACTCGTTCCAGGGCCTCGGCGAGGAGGGGCTCCAGCACATGGCCGAGGCCCGCGACGTGACCGGGCTGCCGATCGTCACCGAGGTGATGGAGCCGGACCAGGTCGAGCTCGTCGCCGACTACGCGGATATGCTGCAAATTGGGTCGCGCAACATGGCGAACTTCCCGCTGCTCAAGCGCGTCGGCCGCAGTGGCCGTCCGGTGCTGCTCAAGCGCGGCTTCTCGGCGACGCTCGAGGAGCTCCTGATGAGCGCGGAGTACATCATGGCCCACGGGAACCCGAACGTGGTGCTGGCCGAACGGGGCATCCGGACGGCGGACACGGCGTTCCGCTTCAACCTCGACCTCAACATCGTCCCGGGCATCCGGGAGGTATCTCACCTGCCGGTGATCGTCGACCCGAGCCACGGCACGGGACGGCGCGAGCTGGTGCACCGGATGTCGCTGGCCGGCATCGCGGCTGGTGCCGACGGGCTGGCGATCGAGGTGCATCCGGATCCGGACAACGCGCTCAGCGACGGGTTCCAGACCATCACGCCGCGCGAGCTGTCCCGCATCCATCGGCGAATGCTGGCCCTGCACCAGGTGCTGCAGGACACCGAGGACGACGTGGCGGAGATCTTCCCGTTCGAGGTGGAGGACGAGCGGCTGCGGATCACAGCGTAAGGCAACTATTCCCGCCGGCCCGATTGGCGGCCGGCGGACCTTGACAATGTCGGTGCGGCGGCATTACTGTGAAAGAGCCGAAGCATCGACTTCTCTGGCCAGGTGTTTCGGGATATCGGGATTCCGATCCAACTCGATAGTCCTGGCGATATGGGTGTCTGGAAACGCGAGCGATTCGCGTAACCTTTCCAGTCTCCTCAGGTACCCGGTCGGGAGCTAGCTCCGGCTTCTGGCGTCTTCCGATATATCGGACGCGAACGCACCACAATCGCGGCTGATCGGAAGAGACCTTGCGCGATGCGGGTCCGTGACGGGGTTCTGGCGGCCGGCCTTCGGGCCGACAACCAGCTTGGGGCGGTCTCTTTCCCAAGAGGCTGATCCGGAAAGATGCTCGGGAATAGATTGGACGGCCGGCCCACTGAGGGCCGGCCGTTGTTGTGTCTGGCGGTCTTTCAGGCCGGCTGGGCGGCGGAGATCTCCTCGCCGCAATGCGCGCAGAACTGCCCGGCCGGCGTCACCTTGTGGCATGACGGGCAGACGACTCTCGCGCCGTCGGACCCGAGCACGCGCCGGTCCTCGACGATCGCGTCGGCCAGCGTGCGCCGATAGAGGACGACGATCACCGCGGCGAACGCGAGCCCGACCAGGAGCTCCGCCCATAGGCCGATGGTCGCAAGCTGCACGGAGAGCAGGGCGTAGAGCAAGGGCGCAGCAACACCGAGCCCGACCGGAGCCAGCGCGGAGGCGAGCTTGCCGGTGAAGAGGTAACGCCAGGCACCGGCGCCGATCATGCCGCCCGCGAGGGTCCAGATAACCGGGCGGACGATGGTGAGCCCGATCGTGGTCAGCGTCCATGCCGAGGGCGAGATCGGCGGCCCCTCCTGGCCGAACATCGGCGCGACGAACACCGCCGTGGTCCCGATTGCATAGCCGGCTCCCATCGCGGCGGCCACTGTCAGGCCATCCATCACCTCATTGCCCAGCGGGGCGAAGCGGCGTGCCAGCAACGGCGACGCGACGATCGTTGCCAGCGCGACGGCCGGCACCAGTACCCCGACGATGATCCACACCATGAACGGCGCGGTTCCGGCCACCTCCGCGAATCGGCCTCCGAACCCGGCCGCGCCGAAGTTGAGCACGCCCTGGTCGAACCACGATGCGGTCGCCGTGAACGCTCCCAGCCAGCCCAGCAACGCCCCGACGACAGCGCCGACGATACCGAACCCGGCGATGATGTACGACGGTTCGTTTTCGAAGACATCCACCTTGCGGCACCAATAGAGGATGGCGATTGGGAGGATGCTTGCGCCGACGATGAGCGCCGCTGCCGCGCTATTCGCGAGCAGCGAGAAGAGGATGAGCAGGAATCCGCCCGCCAGGATCGCGCGCACGGCGCCCGGCTTCGTCCAATCCGCAACCGGCTGCAGGAACCCTTCCGCATAGCTCATCGCGCGCTGCACCGGTGTGTCGCCGACAATCTCGCGGCGCTGTTCTGTCAGCGGCGCGCCACAATAACCGCAGAAGCGGAGCGCATCGGTCGCCTGGCCGCAGACGGGGCAGGTGGTCTTGTCCGGTTCGGGTTGTGGCGCATGCTCGAATGCCCCGAAGGCCTCATCGGGGCTTTGCTCCTCGGGCAAGGGGGCGTCGAGGGCGGTCTGGTGTGTGTCGTCCTGCGCGGCCTCGGCGAGCGGTTCGCCCGTGTGCTCGGGGTTGTGTCCAGCGGGCGCGTTGTCAACGTCCAGCTCCTCCTGGGTGGAGAAGTCGTCCGTCTCGTCGTGCGCATCGCCGGTCGGCAGGGGGACGTGGACATCGACGTCGTCCTGGGCGTCGTACGGGTCCGGCTCGGCTCTGTCGTCGGTATGGTGAGGCTCGTCGCCGGGATCCGGCAGGAGGTCATCGACCGTGCTGTTCCACGCCGCGTGGCGCTCCTTATCACCCGCGTCGCGGCTGCCATCAGGGTCCGGGTTCGGATCGGTCCGCGGAATATCGGCCATGGTCTCTCCCTCCTGTGGGGCCATCGTGGCCCCAACCGTGACGTCGGAATCGGTGCGCTCACGGTGTCTCGATGCGTCTAGTGTGCCATGCAGGAGGGCGTACTGCAGCGGGATTTCCTTTGGTATGCTGCCCGGAGCGGAATCACGCATGACATGGATATTTGAACGCCTCGAGGAACCCTGCACGGATGACCACCGGTGAAGTGATCGGCCTGATTCTCTACGGTATGACGGTGGGTGTGGCGCTTGCCGCCCCGATCGGGCCGATCAATATCGAGATCATCCGCCGCGGAATTCGCGATGGCTTCCTGCATGGCTGGCTCGTCGGCCTCGGCGCGCTCTCGGCGGACACCGTCTACGCGATGGTGATCGTCTCCGGCCTGGCGTCGTTCGCCGGCAACGAGAACATCCGCGTCGTGCTCTACATCGCCGGCGGCCTGATGCTGACCTGGGTCGGCTGGAACAGCGTCAGGACGGCCCTGCGCGGCGTCGAGGGCAGCGCGGACGACACCCCGAAGCCGCGTGGGCGCAGCTACCTGACCGGGCTGCTGATGGCCGCGTTCAACCCGATGGGGATCGTGTACTGGCTGACGGTCGGCGCTGGCCTCGCCGCCGACGCGGTAAGCCGGGTGGGGGAGTCCGGCGCGCCGATCCTGGTCGTTGGCGTGACCGTCGGGATCCTGTTGTGGGTCACGACACTCTCGACCATCGCGCAGGTCTCGCGGCGGTTCGTCACAGGCCGCGGCATGCGCTGGATCACGGGTGTCAGCGGCGCCATCATCATCGCGTTCGGGCTGTTCTTCTTCGTCCAGGCGGCCCGCATCTTCATCTAGATAGGGGCATCCGCGGGATGGCGATGTCCGTACATATGTACAATGGCGGCGGACAACCGCGTCCCCGAGCCATCGATCTCGCCCAGAAGACCCGGAGCCTATGACCGCCTCACACCGCCTGTTGACTTCCCTTTCGCATGCCCTGACACGCCGTCGCCTCCTGGGTGGCGCCTCCGTTGCTGCTGCCGTCGCCGGTCTCGCGCGCGTGCCTGGTATGGCGCAGGACGCCGCGACACCGTCCGCCTCGCCCGCCGCGACGCCAGCGGCATCCCCGGTCGCCACGCCGGCGCCAAACCCGATCCCGCCTCACGCGTTGACGATCATCCAGGACACCGCGCCGACGTATAGTGGCGATCCGGTCAAGGGCGGGACGCTGCGCCTCGCGGCACAGCGTGAAGGGCTGCGATCCTTTAACCCGACCGCCCAGCAGCAGGATCTGACCGCGCTCTATGCGGTACACGACCCGCTGGTGATGGTCGACCCGGAAACGATGGAGCCACGTCCGTGGTTGGCGACGACGTGGGCGTGGAGCGCCGACGGGCTCTCGCTCTCGTTCGACCTGCGCACCGACGTGACGTTCCATGACGGCTCGCCGTTCACCGCCAACGATGTCCGTTTCTCGCTCCTGGCCTATCGCGACGACTACGACAGCGCCCTGGCGGGGATGTTCGCCTTTGTGACGGACGTCGTTGTCGAGAGCGAGAGCCGGGCGACGGTCCAGTTTGCCGAGCCGGACGGCGCGTTCCTGTTCAACGCCGCCAGCCAGCCGATGTTCTCCGCCGCGCAGTATGGCGCACAGTGGGAGTCCCGCCCGGTCGGTGAGCGCTCGATCTCCGGGTATGACTGGGACGCGCAGTCGCCGCTCGGGACCGGGCCATGGAGCGTCGCCGAGGCGTCGGACGATGCGCTGACCCTGCGCCGCCACGACGCCTATTGGGCCGGCCCCGCGCACTTCGACGAGCTTCAGCTCGTCGCTGAAGACGACTCGGCGAAGCGGATTGAGGCCTGGAAGAACGGCGATATCGACGTTCTCCCCGGCGTCCGGGCGACCGACCTGGACGGCCTGTGGGACGAGGACGGGCGGCTCTACGTCGCGCCCTCGGCCACGACCTTCTTCGCGGCGTTCAACGTCGCCAACCCGGCGAACGCGACGCCGGACATGATGGCCGACCTGGCGCTGCGCCAGGCGCTGTCGCTGGCCGTCGACCGCAAGAAATACGCGAACGATGTCTTCTTCACCTTCATCGACGAGCGTAAGGCCGGCACGATCGTGCAGCCTTGGGCGCACGATGACGGCATCCGCAACCCGGCCTTCGACATCGACGAGGCGAACCGCATCCTTGACGAGGGAGGCTGGTCCGACATCGATGGCGACGGAATGCGGGAGGATGCGCGCGGGAACAGGCTCGATCTGTACCTGATCGTCGCAAACACGGAGCGGCCGGAGCTGCTCTCGATCATCGACGAGTTGGCCGAGGACTTTGTGAAGATCGGTGCTCGCCTCACCGTCGAGAAGCTCGATCCCGGGCCGTTCGACGAGCGATGGTCGCAGAACCGCATGTACGACATGATCGCGTACTCGCTGGTCGGCTATCCGGCGTTCTCCCACTTCGATCTTTACGGCACTGCCTGGGATATCCGGGCCAATACGGTCGGCTGGAACCCGGGCGGGTACAGCAATGACCAGGTTGACGCCGCGATCGACGCCTACTTCGCCTCCGTGACCGAGGAGGACATGCGGGCCGCGCTCGTCTCGCTGCAGGAGGGCGCGAACGATGACCTGTTCGGGCTCTGGTTCGGCTTCCCGGACGATCTCGTGCTCGTGCGCAACGACGTCCAGGGCTTCGTGCCGAACATGTACCTGCAGACGATGGGGACGGCGAGCTGGTGGCGCGGTGAGGGCGAGGTGCGCGGCGCGTCGCCCGACGCCACGCCTTCGGCGACTCCGGGCGCGACCCCGGCGGTGCCGGGCGCGACGCCGGATACCGACATTCCGGTGACCTTCTTCGAGGAGGCGACGCCGGAGTCCTGATCGGCGCGAGACACGAACGTGAGTGCAGCGGGTCGCCAGCGATGGCGGCCCGTTGCCGTTGCGGTACGATTGCCGGATGACGGCAGAATGACGCAAAAAGGGACGACATCATGGGTGACGAGCAGCTCATCCTGGCGATCGACCAGGGCACAACCTCCAGTCGCGCGGTACTGGTCGACCGCACCGGCGCATTCGTGGATGTGGCGCAGGAGGAGATCGACCAGATCTACCCGCAATCCGGCTGGGTAAACCAGGATCCGGAGAACATCTGGGAGGTCACCCTGCGCGTCGTGCGGCAGGTGCTCGACCGGGAAGAGGGACGGGTCGACCGCGTCGCCGCGATCGGCATCACGAACCAGCGCGAGACCACCGTGCTGTGGGACCGCGCCACCGGCAAGGCGGTCGCACCCGGCGATCGTATGGCAAAGTCGCCAGAGCGCGGATATCATCCGCGAGATCGAAGCGCGCGGCATGGCCGGGCGGTACCAGGAGATCACCGGGCTGGTGCCGGATGCCTATTTCTCGGCGTCGAAGATCGCCTGGTTGTTCGAGCATCACCCTGAGCTGCGACAGCGCGCCGAGCAGGGCGAGATCGCCTTCGGCACGATCGACTCATGGCTGATCTGGAAGCTGACCGGTGGGAAGCGCCACGTGATCGACCGCTCGAACGCCGCGCGGACGATGCTCTTCGACATCCGCGGCGGCACCTGGAGCCAGGAGCTGCTGGAGGACCTCGACATCCCGTCCAGCATCCTGCCCGAGGTGGTCCCGAACTCCGGCGAGATCGGCGAGACCGACCCTGCGCTCTTTGGCCGCGCGATCCCGATCACCGGCTCAGCTGGCGACCAGCACGCGGCGCTGTTTGGCCAGGCGTGCTTCCGTCCGGGTGAAGCGAAGAACACCTATGGTACCGGCTCGTTCCTGCTGATGCAGACCGGCACGGAGGCGGCCGTCTCGCGAAACCGCCTCCTGACGACGATCGCCTGGGATATCGACGACCAGGTGGAGTACGCGCTGGAGGGCTCCATTTTCGTGTCCGGCGCGGCTGTCCAGTGGCTGCGTGACGGCCTTGGCATTATCGGGCAGGCGTCCGACATCGAGGCCCTGGCCGCGTCGGTCGAGGATAGCGGCGGGGTCACCATGGTCCCGGCGCTCTCCGGCATGGGCGCACCGCATTGGGACGCCGACGCGCGCGGGATGATTACCGGCATCAGCCGGGGCACGACCGCCGCTCATATCGCCCGGGCGACGCTGGAGGCGATCGCGATGCAGTCGCGCGATGTGCTCAACGCGATGCAGGACGACGCCGGAATCGAGCTGGCCGAACTTCGCGTTGATGGCGGGGCGTCGGCAAACGACCTGCTCATGCAGATCCAGGCGGACGTGCTCGGCGTGCCCGTGGTGCGGCCGAAGAATGTCGAGACGACCGTGCTCGGCGCGGCCTATCTGGCAGGGATCGCGACCGACGTCTGGTCGGGGCGCGAGGACGTGCGCGAGAGCTGGAACGTTGACAAGCGGTTCGAGCCGCGCATCCCCGAGAGTGAACGCGAGACCCGTGTCGCGGCGTGGCTGGACGCCGTTGATCGTGCCAGGTCCCGTTGACCTCCCGAATCCATCCCGCCGCGCCGCCGTGGCAAAGGGACGTCCGGGAGCCCAGCGGCGCTCTCGCCTTTGAGCTATTCGCTTCCTGAAGCGAAGCGGGTCATGCCCTGGGCGCCTCCATTGTCTCCAGCCTCCGCCGCGTGGTTCGTGATGTTACGTTCTTGACATATCGATCATCTCGAAGCGGATGCGGTTGATACCCCTCCATCCATAGACTGGAAGCCGGGCCTGCTTGCAAGCAGGAACCGGCCCTTGTCGTGGTCTCCGGCGCGTGAGTTCCAGATAAGGATATCCGGGTAGCCCTACCGTCATTCGGCAAAGGATGCGACATGGTGGGCTCATGCATCGATACCTTCATCCAGAACGTTCCTTCGAGAATCTCCCGGCGCAGACTGCTGGGAACGGCGCTCGCGGGCACGGCTCTTGTTCCCTTACCTCCGCTCCGCCTTCCTGACAATCCCGGAACGCCAGTAAGCCTCCCTCACACCGCCGAGCCGTCGGCGGTCGGCGTATCCCTCGTGCGCCAGAAGCTGGATCAGGCGGCCGCCATTCTCGATGAGCTGGACATCGATATGTGGATGCCGGTCGCCCGGGAGAGCGCTACGCTTGGCGATCCCATCTTTCCCTTGATTCTTGGCACCAGCGTGACGTGGGAATCCGCGTTCTTGGTTTCCCGCACCGGAAACCATCGCGCCATTGTCGGAAGCGGAGACGTGGAAAACGTCACCAGCACCGGGGCATGGGACGATGTCGTCGGGTACGTGCAGGATTTCGGAGAGGCTCTCCGTACCGCGCTCTTCGAGTACGATCCCCAGTCGCTGGCGCTCAACTTTTCTGTCGACAACTTCATGGCCGACGGCCTCACGCACGGCATGTACCTTCGCCTGGAAGACATCCTGGGTGACACTCCCTACTGGGAGCGGATCGTCTCGGGTGAGCCGGTATCAGTCCGGGTGCGGTCGCGCAAGTCTGATGAGGAGCGGCGACGCATCCGCCAGGCTGTGTCAACCACCGTCGAGATCTGGAACGAGACCGGAGCGTGGCTCCAGCCGAGCCTCACCGAGCTGGAGATCGCCGATTTCATGCACGCCCAGCTCGATTCCCGGGGAATCAGCCCGGCGTGGGATTGGGCGTATTGTCCCACCGTCATCGCCGGGCCCGACTCTCCCGGCTTCCATTCTGGCCCCGGCGACTTCGCGGTCAATCCCGGCGAGACGCTCGCGATCGACTTCGGTGTCACGCAGGATCTCTACACCTCGGATATGCAACGTACCTGGTACCTCCTGAAACAGGACGAGACCGAGGCGCCGCCGACGGTCCGCGACGCGTTCGCCGTGGTCGACAAGGTGATCCAGTCTGCGGCCAAGGCACTGAAGCCGGGCGCGAGAGGCTGGGAGGTCGACAAGGTCGGGCGCGATATCTTCGCGGAGGCCGGATTCGAAGAGTGGCCCTACGCGCTTGGTCACCAGATCGGTCGGATCGAGCACGACGGCGGCACGATGATCGCCCCGAAGTGGGAGCGCTACGGCACACGGCCGGACGGCATCGTGGAGGTCGATGAGGTGTATGCGCTGGAGATCGGGACGGTCGTCGAGGGGTATGGCTGGGTCAGCCTGGAGGAAAACCTCGTGGTGACGCCGGATGGTGCCGAATTCCTGACGGAGCCACAGCGCGAGTTGATGCTTATCGGCTGATTGAACCGGCGGCGCAGAGGGCGAGAAGGAAGAACGGGAGGACGGGCCGGTTTCTCGTGTGCAGGCCCGGACCGTCATGGGAAAGGCAACTCCATGAACGCGAACCATCCATGTTATTTGCCGCGTGCGTTGGCGGTCGAGGCAACCAGGCGGCGTTTGCTGGGTAGTGCCCTCGTGGGTGGGGCGGCGATTGTCGTCGGTCTTCCCGTGCGAGTCATCGGAATGGAGGCGACTCCAGCCGCCGGGCTGAACCTCCCGCTGGGGGACGCGCTCCCCGATCTGTCGCCGCAAGCCGTCTGGGAGCACTTCTACGAGCTCACCCAGATCCCGCGACCGTCACATCACGAAGACGAGGTGAGTGCCTTCCTGGCGGACTTCGGGCGAGGTCTTGACCTCGAAACCGAGGTGGACGATGTCGGGAATGTCCTCATTCGAAAGCCACCGACAGCCGGGATGGAGGGCAGCCAGGGTGTGGTCCTCCAGGCGCACATGGACATGGTTCCCGTGAAGACCACCGAGTCAGACCACGACTTCGAGTCGGACCCGATCGACGCCTACGTTGAGGACGGGTGGGTACGCGCCGACGGTACCACGCTGGGAGCGGACAACGGCATCGGCATGGCCATGATCATGGCGGTCCTGGGAGCCGACGATGTCGTCCATGGGCCGATCGAGGGACTCTTCACTGTCAACGAGGAGGACGGCTTCACCGGTGCGGGTGCCGTTCAGCCGGGCGTACTCCAGGGCACGGTGTTGCTCAATGTCGACTCTGAGGAGGAAGGCGTCTTCACGATTGGCTGCGCCGGCGGCGTCGACATCGATGCGACCCTGACGTATGCCGAAGAAGCGCCCCCCGTCGAAACAGTCGGCGCGCAGTTGACGATCACCGGTTTGCAGGGCGGCCACTCTGGCATCGATATCGACAAGGGGCGGGGCAACGCGATCAAGCTCCTGGCCCGTCTCCTGAACGGGCTGGAAGCTGAGGTCCAGCTGCGACTCTCCTCCATGACGGGAGGCGATCGCTACAACGCGATCCCGCGCGATGCGAGTGCGGTCGTCGCTGTGGCCGACGCGGAGGTCGCGTCGCTGCAGGGGCTCGTTGACGGGCTTGCGGAAGCGATCCAGGGCGAGCTGGCTAGGACCGAGCCAGAGATGCGGATCGAGGTCCAGCCAGTCGACGCGCCGGCCCGCGTGATGGATGGGGTCGCCCAACGTCAGGTGATCGATGCCCTGAATGGTTGTCCCGACGGCGTGATCCGGATGAGCGACTCCGTGGCGGGCCTGGTGGAGACATCGACCAACCTCGGCACGCTCGCGCTCGGGGAGGGAGAGATGCTGGCAGGGCTCCTGGTGAGGAGCTCCGTCGATTCCGCGCGGGATGCGGTGCGTGATTCGATCGTGAGCGTCTTCGCACTGGCTGGCGCAGAGGCGAGTTTCCATGACGCGTACTCGGGCTGGGCGCCGAACCCGGATTCGCCGCTGCTCGCATTGATGAAAGCGACCTATCTCGACCTCTTCGGGGAGGAGGCGGGCGTCATGGCCGTGCATGCCGGGCTCGAGACGAGCAAGTTCGCCGAGACCTACCCGGAGATGGACATGATCTCCCTGGGTCCGACCCTGCAGAACGTGCACTCGCCGGACGAGCAGTTGGACATCGCATCTGTCGGCACGACGTGGGAACTGCTGGTTGGTGCATTGGGGCGGATGCCCACGTGAGACTCCGCGGCTCGCGTCGCCCATGAGATGTGAGCCCGCACCTCCGCGGGGGACCGATCCTCGAGGCAAACGACAAGGGAGGACTTCCATGAAGATCAATCGACGTAGCCTGATCGGTGCCGGGGCTGCCAGCGTGGCAGCCGTTGGAATGCGAGGCGCCCCGGACCTGGCTGCCCAGGGTCCTGGCCAGCCGTCCTCCACACCGGTGGTGCCGGTGGCCCCGGGAACGCAGGTCGCGTCTCCCGCCGCAGCGGGACCACTCCTCGGGAAAGAGGCGACGGCCATCACCAGGGCGGCGAACGCGGCCGTGTTGGAGATGCTCGACTTCGGCAACGTCAACCAGGTGGCCGGGATCGACGCCGTCGCCGATGCCGCCCGCGGCTTTATCGCCACGCGGCCGGAACTCACCGTGGTGGCCGAGGACGGGCGCGAGGTGTGGGACCTCACGGCGTACAGCTTTCTCGATGCGGAGGAAGCACCACCGACGGTCAATCCCAGCCTGTGGCGGCAGGCGCGGCTGAACATGAATAACGGGCTGTTCGAGGTGGTCCCGGGCGTCTACCAGGTGCGTGGCTTCGATATTTCCAACATGACGATCGTCGAGGGCCAGGACGGCATCATCGTGATCGACCCGCTGATCTCCGTGGAGGTCGCCCGCGCCGCCCTGGAGCTGTACTACGCGCATCGGCCGACGCTCCCGGTCGCCGCGGTGATCTACACGCACAGCCACGCCGACCATTTCGGGGGTGTGCTCGGGGTCGTTTCCGTTGAGGATCTTGCCGCTGGCGGCGTTCAGGTCCTGGCGCCGGAGGGATTCCTCGAGGAGGCGGTCAGCGAGAACGTGACGGCCGGCAGCGCGATGTCCCGCCGCTCCGACTACATGTACGCGTCGAAGTTGCCGCGTGGCGAGCGGGGACAGGTCGATTCCGGCATCGGCAAGACCCGCTCGTCGGGTACCGTCTCGATCGTTCCGCCCACGGACGTGATTACGAGCACGGGCGACCAGCGCACGATTGCCGGTGTAGAGATGATCTTCCAGCTCGCGCCGGACACCGAGGCGCCGGCCGAGATGACGATCTACTTTCCGCAGTTCCGCGTCTTCGACTCAGCCGAGCTGGCGTGCGACGCGCTGCACAATGTCTACACGCTTCGTGGCGCGAAAGTGCGCGACGCCCACAAGTGGGCTTTCTACCTCAACGAGGCGATCGCCCTTTATGGCGACCGCACGGACGTCGTGATCTCCCAGCACAACTGGCCGAAGTGGGGCCAGGAGCAGGTCGTCGCGTTCCTCAAGGCCCAGCGCGACATGTACACCTACATCCATGACCAGACATTGCATTTGGCCAACCTGGGATATACCGCCTCCGAGATCGCGGAAACGATCCAGCCCCCGGAAGAGCTCAGTCAACAGTGGTTCCTGCGTGGGTACTACGGGACCGTCAGCCACAACGTGAAGGCGGTGTACCAACGATATCTCGGCTGGTATGACGCCAACCCGGCCAACCTGAACCCTCTGCCCCCGGCGGACGCTGCCGTCCGGTACGTGGCATACATGGGCGGCGTCGACGCCGTGATCTCCCACGCTCGCGAGGACTTCGACCGGGGAGATTACCGGTGGGTAGCTGAGGTGATGAACCGGGTCGTCTTCTCGGACCCCGCTAACGAGACGGCCCGGCACCTGCAGGCGGACGCTTTGGAGCAGCTGGGCTACCAGGCGGAATCGGCGACCTGGCGCAACGCCTACCTGATGGGTGCGTGGGAGCTCCGCAACGGCGTCATCGGGGAGCAGGGGGCAACGGGCGGCTCGGCGACGACGATTCCGGCCATGACCGTGCCGATGATCTTTGACTTCCTGGGCGTGCGGCTCAACAGTGAGAAGGCCGCTGGCAAACACATCGTCGTGAACTGGACGCTTACCGATCCAGACGAGGCGTACGTCCTCAATCTCGAGCACTCGGCGTTGACCTACCTGCCATGCCCACCGGGCGTGCAACCCTCTGATGCCGACGTGAGCGTGACAATGAGCCGCGCCACGCTGAACGCGGTGCTGACCGGTGAGACGACGCTGCAGCAGGCAGCCGGGGCCGGGCTGGTCACCCTGGAGGGCGCCGTGATGAAGCTCGCCGAGCTGTTCGGGCTGTTCGATACGTTCGGCGCGCCGTTCAACATCGTGACTCCTTGAGCGCCTGCATGGCGAGGGAAGCGGGAGGTGGGATCCGTGGAGATCGCGGCTGGAAGTCACATCCGTTGGCGCGTCGCGGGACCTCGTGGTGACGGCCATCGAGCGCATATCCGGATAGATGATCCGGCGGCTGGTTAT
>CAVUJR010000031.1:0-13908 GCA_963741805.1 uncultured Chloroflexia bacterium | reverse complement strand
GACCGGCTTGCCGTCGATCTCCTGCAGCTCGAAGGTCCAGGTGCTGAGCCGCACCTGATGCGAGAGCTCGTACGTCACCTCGGCGGTCGCCCTCGGTATCGGAGGTCGAGGCAACGTTCTCAACGGAGAGGATTTGGTAGGGCACCTGCGGCATCGCCTCGGCGATGATCAGGAACTCCTCGTCGGTCAGCGGGAAGCCGATGCCGACCAACCCGCCGCGATACGACTCTCCGGTGATGCGGACGAGCGTGTCGAACTGTCCGTCAGAGAGGCAGCCGGCGATCGCGGTCGCCGAGGCCTGCAGGTCTCGCGTCAGCACGTCCTTGACGCTTGCCCCGCTCCGCTCGCCTGCCGTCGGTGTCCCGCCGTGGAACACGACCGGGATGTTCACCGCGCCGCTTGCCGGCGTGGCCATGGTCGTGGGGGAGGCCATCGGCGTGATGTCGTTGTTTGTGGCGCCGGTATACGTGGCGGGCACGATCTCGCAGGCGGACGGCGGCGTCGGCGTCGCGGCGCCCGTCCCGTCCTGGGCGAGCGCGGCGGTGCCGCTGCCGAGGGCGACCGAGAGCGCGAGCGCGGCCACGATCGGGGCGCGGCGGAGAGCGAGGGGCATGCGAGTGGTCATGGGCGTGCAGACTCCTTCTGCATGGATAGCGCGGCGGTGCGCGACGGCTGGACAGGTCCAGCGGCAGCCGGCCGCGAATGGGTTCGGTTCGGTCCTGTGGGGTGTTCGTACACCCTCGGGCCATTGTATCCCAACTTGCTGGTCTGTGTGACCGGCAGGCACGGAATCAGGGGGCCTTTCGCACATCTCGCCCGTGCGGGGGACGATGCGCTCGGCGATACTGGTGACAGCAATCGATCGCCCCATCACGCCCGAGGACCCGCAGCACCATGAATAGACCCATTCCGTTCACCAAGATGCACGGCAGCGGCAACGACTTCGTCGTCGTCGATAACCGCCACGGTGTGATCCCGGAGCGCGAGGTGGCGGCCTTCACCCGGACAATCTGTCGGCCGCATCTGGGGCTTGGCGCGGACGGCGTGGTGCTGATCGATACGGCGACGGGCGATGCGGACTTTCGCTGGCGCTATATCAACGCCGACGGCACGGATGGCGACCTCTGCGGCAATGGCGCGATGTGTGGCGCGCGTTTCGCGGTCGATGCCGGCATCGCCCCGGCGGAATGCGCGTTCGAGACGCCGGCGGGGCTCATCCGCGCGACCGTCCACAATGGCGGACCGCTCGTTACGGTGCAAGTTGTCGACGCCCGGGTGGTCGGTCAGGGCCTGGCGCTGGACGACGATCCAGCGGTCACCGCCTTCGACCATGTGATGGTCGGCGTCCCGCATGTCGTGGCCATGACGCCGGACGCCGATGCGAAGACCGGGTTCGACGCATGGGGCCGTGCGATCCGCCATCACACGGCGGTCGGCTCCGCTGGCACGAATGTCAACCTCGTCCATCGCATCGACGAGAACACGATTCGCATGCGCACCTACGAGCGCGGCGTCGAGGCCGAAACGCTCGCCTGCGGAACCGGCTCGGTCGCCTCGGCGCTCGTCGCGGCGCGGCGCGGGCTGGTCCGCCAGCCGGTCACGGTGGTCACCAGCAGCGGCAAGCCTATCCGCATCACGTGGACCCCCACCAACGATGGCGCGACCGCGATCTCGATGACAGGCGAGGCGACGATCGTGGCGCGGGGGACCATCGAGCCGGAAGCGCTGGGGGCTGCGGACTGCTGACACCCCGGTCAGCTGCCTGAACGATCTCAGCGCGCTACCCCAGATGCCTGCTGCCATGCGGGGATCAGCGCCAGGACGTATGATGAGGGCAACGACTCGAGTGGACGATAAGGAGCGGCGAATGGCGACGGCAACACCGAACGCGGCAACCATGGACGATGTCGCATTGGGCGACGACGAGGCCCGGGGTCTCCGCTGGTACAACCTGGTCGTCGGGCTGGTCCACCTCGCTCAGGCGATCGCGATGCTCCTGCTCAGCACGGATTTCTCGCTGCCGGTGACGCGGACGGTGCCGGCTGGCCCGCCGGGCACGCCGCCGGTGACGGAAGGGTGGTTCGACCTTCCACTCGGCCCGGCGGTCGCGGCGTTCCTGTTCCTCGCGGCGATCGACCACCTTTTGATGGCCGCGCCGGGCGTCAACGGCTGGTACAACCGGATGCTCGGCGAGCGCAAGAACTACGCGCGCTGGATGGAGTACTCGGTGAGCGCCTCGCTGATGGTCGTGCTCATCGCGATGATCACCTCGGTCACGGACATCGGCGCGCTGATCGCGATCTTCGGCGTGAACACGGCCATGATCCTGTTCGGTCTGCTGCAGGAGATGTTCGTGCGACCGCAGACCGGCCGCGTGAACTGGTGGCCGTACCTGTTCGGCTGCTTCGCGGGGGCGATCCCATGGATCATCATCGCGCTCAACGTCTGGTTCTCGGAAACATCGTCGCAGTCGGCTGGAGGGCCTCCGGGCTTTGTCTACGGGATCATCGTCTCGCTGTTCCTGTTCTTCAATACCTTTTCGGTGAACATGGTGCTCCAGTACAAGGGCGTCGGGAAGTGGCGCTCCTACCTCTTCGGCGAGCGCGCCTACATCTTCTTCAGCCTCGTCGCCAAGAGCCTGCTGGCGTGGCAGGTGTTCGCGAACGTGCTCGTCGGATAGGGAGGCAGGCTCATGCGCGAGATCCATCAACCGGGCGCGTACTCGTACGTCTTCAGTCCCTACGCCGAGCCGATCGCGCGCGTCCAGCCGGGCGAGACGATCGCCATGTTCACGAAGGACGCCTTCGAGGACCGCATCACGAAGGCCGACGACGTCCCGAGTGAGATCCTCGGGCCGTACCTGAACCCGCAGACCGGCCCGCTCTTCATCGAAGGCGCGGAGCCGGGCGACACGCTGAAGGTCGAGATCCTCGACATCGAAGCAACGCGCGACTGGGCGGTGAGCGCGTTCATCCCTTTCTTCGGCGGCCTGACCTCGACGCACGCGACCCGGACGTTGCAGGAGCCGTTGCCCGAGCGCGTCTGGCTGTATCGCATCGCGGATGGCTGGGTCGAGCACAACGAGCGGCTCCGCTTCCCGTGGCGGCCCTTCCTCGGCACGATCGGCACGGCGCCGATGGTGGAGGCGCTCTCGGCGCTGACCCCGTTCGACCACGGCGGGAACATGGACGTGCCGGACGTGAAACCCGGGAACAGCGTCTACCTGCCGGTGAACACGCCCGGGGCGCTCTTCTACACCGGCGATGTGCATGCCGGGCAGGGCCAGGGCGAGCTCTGCGGCGTGGCGCTGGAGATCGCGGCGAAGGTGACGCTTCGTTTCGAGGTGATCAAGGGGCAAGCGATTCGGTGGCCCCGCATCGAGAGCGACGAGGAGTACATGGTCGTCGGCAGCGCCCGCCCCATGGAAGACGCCGCGCGCATCGCCTACGCCGAGCTGATCGACTGGATGGTCGAGATGGGTTGGGACCGGCTGGAGGCGTACCAGGCGCTGACCCAGATCGGCGACCTCTACGTCGGGAACATGGTCGACACGTACTACTCGCTTGTGGCGAAGATCCGCAAGGAGTACGCGCGCCTTTCCTGATCTTCACGTTCCATGCGGAATGAGCCTATCCATGCTTGTTTCATTGGTGAATGGGAGGAAGAAGCCGACCATGAGATCGGAGACCGCCAAGCGATTGCACGACGCCGTCTCGGCGTGTGACCACATCGCCGATCTCACCGGGAATTCGTCGCGCGACGAATTCCTGCGAACGCGCGGACATCAGCTGGTGGTCTGGAAGCTCCTCGAGATCGTTGGGGAGGCGTTGCGGCAAGGCGCGGAAGCTGATCGATCGCTCCGATCCGCCGTCCCGGAGATGGGAACCGCGCGCCTTATGGACACCCGCATCTTCCACTATGACACGGTTGATTTCGGGCTTCTCTGGGACATCGCGATCGACGAGATCCCTCCATTGCGGGAACGCCTCACGCATCTGCTCGACTGGGAGCCGCAGCCCGCGGCACCGGAGACCAGCGACCAATAGCGGCATCCAACGCGCGACTACGGCACAGCACGCACCGGATCGAACCGGACAGCGCGCTCCCGTCCTTCGGCCAGCAGGCACATGAGCCCGAACGCCTCGTCCTCGATCGCATCGAGGATCTCGTCGGCGTGTGTCTCGAACGGGCGAACGGTGAGCGTCGCGATCTCCTTTGTCGTTTCCACCGTCCATGTCCCGGCCACCATGCCGTCCACGAGATAGGTCGCGTCGAAGAGTCCGTTGCGGGAGCCGATCGCGATGCGGCGTTCCTCGGAGATGATGCGCGTGCGGTCCTTGTGCGAGAGCAAGACGTTATCGAAGCCCGGCAGGAAGCGCACCGGCGCGGGCGTCTCCGGATCAGGCAGCGGCGCGCCGGGCAGGTCCACCAGCTCCTGCCCGCGCTCGTTGCGGAGGGTCACGAGCTCGTCGCGCATCTCCTGCACGACTCCGCGCAGACCCGTCAGCCCTGACCACGCCTGGATGTCCGCGACCGTTGCCGGGCCGAACGCGGCGAGGTAGCGGCGGACCATCTCCTGAGGGAACGCCTCACCGGGGAGCGCATCGCCCAGCCAGTCCTCCGCCAGCGCCCACGTCGCGGCATGGCTCGCGCCCCAGGTGCCGCGCGGCGTGACCTGGACCAGCGGCAGAAGGAAGCGGACGGCCTGGGCCATCGCACCGGGATCGAGATCCGGGAAGCGCACCCCGAGCCGTTGACCCAGCGCCTTGGCCGTCATCGGCTCGACCGCGAGGAACTCCCGAGCGACTTCGAGCACCGCCGGAACGCGCGCCGCGTCCAGCTTCCGGCCGCGATCCGTTGTGGGGAAGGCGCGCTCGTGAAGTGGGCGCATCAGGGGCTGCAGGAGCGCATAGTCGGCCGCCGTCACGACGTGGATCGTGCCCCGCATAAGGGACGCGCGGACGGCAGAGCGGTCTCGCATCATCGCCGAGAGCGCGTCCGGCTGGAACCCGCAGAGCCGCGTCCAAAGCCCGATAAACGGGTCGTTCGGCACCTGCGACTGCATCCCGACGAGCGCACTGGAGCATCGCGTCGACCGGCATCCCGGCGCGGCGCAGGAGGTGCTGCCGCGCGAGCAGCGCCCGGTTGAGCTGCCGCTGCGTCAGCACGGTGCCTTCCTCTATGACGGTCGCTGCCATGTCCCCTCCCCGCTCGCGTCTCGCGTCGATCACTCCTTCACGTTAGCGACGAACGCGGACAGTTCCCGTCCGCGAGAGATGTCCGAATTGCGTGACTCGCCGGGGCGGTTTTCCGGCGAATTCAGGCGTGTTTGTCCGGAACGTCGCGCTTGCGGAGCGGGAAAATCCACCAGAGACCAAGGACGAGGAGCGCGAGCGTCCCGGTCACGGACCAGGTGAGCATGCGGTCACCGATCACGGTGGACAGCACCAACTGCGCGACGAGCACGAGCGCGACGGAAAGCGGGATCAGCCCGGCGATCATCAGCCTCGTCGCCAGGTTCTTGAACGCCGTTCGATCACGGAGGGGCCGCTGCAGGCGATGATGCGCCGCCGGGGCGGTAAAAAAGATAAGCGCCACGAGCGAGCAGAGGAACGTGATGACGTAAACCGCCTTCTCGTCGTTGCGAATCTCGCTGAAGCCACTATTGAACGGGAGGATGATCAGGAACGCGGTGAGCGTGGTCGTCCCGGGCAGGAGGACACGAAGCTCCTCCAGCAGGTCGGAGAGATCCGTATCCTGAGGCGTGCCTTCGCCATCGGTCGTTGGCCGGTCGTCACGGTTGGATGAATCATTCATAGTACGACGCGTGTAGCAATCATGATGCCGAGGCAACCGGAAAGGGTGGCTATGGTCGACGACACGTTTGTCTCCACCTGGGTGGACCGTTTGCGCGGTGAGATTCCGGACGCCTCCGCCGTCATCCTCAAGGGCAGCCATGCCCGCGACGATGCGGATGTGCACAGCGATATCGATCTTCGACGTCCTTGTCGAAGGCGCACCACGCGACGACTATCTCGTCTTCTTCGACGAGATCGATGGCCGGCTGCGGCACGTCTCCGTCGCCATACAGGACGTTGACGGCTGGATCGCGGAGCGGGAGGAGCCGGTCCCGTGGGCGTACGGGCTTCCGGCGGCGGAGACGACCCGCCTCCTCTGGGCGCGGGACGACGCCCTCCGCGCGGAGCTGGACCACCCGGCGCGGCATGCACCCGCCCGAACCGCCGGAGCTGGAGGACTTCGTCGAGGCGTGGGGCAAGGTGCGCAACGCGCGGCGGCGGGGTGACGACCTGGCGATGCGGCTGGCCGCGCAGAAGATGGCCCGGCTCTGCCCGACCCTGCTACGGCCGCTGAACCCGGAGGTTCTTCCCTCGAACCGCCGCGAGGCGATGCGCGCCGTGCTGGCGTTTCCGGTCGCGCCCGACGGCTACCGCGACGATCTTTCGCGCCTCCTCGGCCTGTCCGGCGAGGCCGTGTCGATGCAGGACCTGCATGACGCCGCCCGGCGCCTGACGTTCGGCACCGTCGCGTTGCTGCGGGAGCATGCGGCGACGCTCGAGGGGCTGCTGGAGGACGACCTGTACGCCTACCTGACCGACGGGACGCTGGAGCGGTATATCCGCCAGGGAGAAGAGACGCATGATGGATGAGCGTGAGCTGGTGATCCGGGTCGTGGCGATGCCGGCGGACACGAATTCGTCGGGAGACATCTTCGGCGGGTGGCTGCTGAGCCAGATGGACCTCGCGGCGTGGGTCGCGGCGCGGAAGCTGACGCCGCACCGGCTGGCGACCGTCGCGCTGGACAGCGTGGTCTTCCACCGGCCGGTCTACGTCGGCGACTGCGTGCTGTGCTACGCGGCGATCGAGAAGATCGGGCGGACGAGCGTGACGGTGCACATCAACGCGATGGTCGAGCGCAAGGATGGTGGCACCATCGAGCAGGTCACCGAGGGCCGGTTCGTGCTCGTCGCGATCGGCGAGGACCGCGCGCCGGTCGCGATCCGCGAGGGGGCATGACCGTGTCGCCGCGAATCCGGTCCAGCCGCGTCATTGATCCGATCCGGCCAGCTCCTGCATCTCGCTGAGCTGACGCTGGAACATCGCGCGGGCCGTATCGAGCAGGTCGAATACCTGGGGATCGATGACCGTGTAGAACACCGTCGTCCCTTCCTTCCGGCCACTGACCAGCCCGCGCCCGCGCAGGATCGCGAGGTGCTGGCTCACGGTCGACATCTCGACCTCCATCGCCTCGGCCAGGCTGGAGACCGATTGCTCTCCCTCGCGCAGCAGCTCGAGGATGCGGATCCGCACCGGATGCCCGAGCGCCTTGAACAATCTCCGCCTTGAACCCCTGAAGCATCCCCACACCGCTTTCCGCTTTTTACGTGCGAACATTTGAACATTACCATATAATCAATGTCGACCCACCTGTGGCCACCGTCCCGATCCCTGACGCCCGGAGACGCCTCGTTCCATGATCGCCCTGCTCGAAGCCCACCGCGTGGGCCTGCTCCGCCGTGAGCACTGGTCGCGCGATATCATCGCCGGCATTATCGTCGGCGTGGTGTCCCTGCCGCTCTCCATGGCGTTCGCGATCGCCTCTGGCGTCAAGCCCGAACAGGGTCTCTACACGGCCATCATCGCCGGGCTGATCGTCGCCCTCTTTGGTGGCAGCCGCGTCCAGATCGCTGGACCGACCGGCGCGTTCATCGTCATCCTCGCCGGCATCGTCGGCACGTACGGTATCGCCGGTCTCCAGCTCGCGACGCTTATGGCAGGCGTCATCCTCATCGCCATGGGTTTGTTCCGGATGGGCGCGATTATCCGCTTCGTGCCCGCCCCGGTCATCACCGGCTTCACGGCCGGCATCGGCGTCATTATCTGGACCGGCCAGTGGCCGTCGTTCTTCGGCATTCCCAAGCCCGAAGGCGAGCATTTCCACGAGACCCTGCCGAACCTCGTCCGCTCCCTGCCGGACCTCCACGTGCCCACGACGTTGCTGGCCGTGCTCGGGCTGGCGCTGCTCGTCGTGAGCCCGAAGCTGCCGGTCCTGAAGCGGGTGCCGGGACCGCTCACCGCGATGATCGCCGTGACCGTCCTGAGCCGCGTGCTCGGCCTGGATGGCGTCGCGACGATTCGCAGCACGTTTGGCGGCATCCCGACGGGCCTTCCCTCCCTCGCCCCGCCCGACATCTCCGCGAATATGGTCGTCGACCTGCTCGGCCCGGCGTTCACGATCGCGATGCTCGGCGCGATCGAGTCGCTCCTCTCGGCAGTGGTCGCCGACGGCATGACCGGCACGCGGCACGACTCCAACCAGGAGCTGGTCGGCCAGGGCATCGCCAATGTCGCCAGCGCGGCGTTCGGCGGGATCGCCGCGACCGGCGCGATCGCCCGCACGGCGACGAACATCCGGAACGGTGGCCGCAGCCCCCTCGCGGGTGTCGCGAACGCGGCCACGCTCGTGGTGATCATCCTTGTCCTCGCGCCGCTCGCCGGTGATGTGCCGCTCGCCGTCCTCGCCGCGATCCTCTTCGTCGTCGCGTGGAACATGAGCGACGTGCCGCACTTCGTCCGCATGGCCCGGCGCGCGCCGGCGGCCGACGTCGCGATCCTGCTCGTGACGTTCGGGCTGACGATCTTCGCCGATCTCGTCATCGCCGTGAACGTCGGCGTGCTGCTCGCGACGCTCCACTTCCTGCGGCGCATGGCCAGGTCGGTCGATATCGAGCCGCACGACCGGCCGGAGCGGCAGGTGCGCCTGAAAGGGCTCGCCAGCGTCGAGGTGCCGCACGACGTGCTCGTCTATGCGATCAACGGCCCGATCTTCTTCGCCGCCGTCGACTCGTTCGAGCACGCGCTGGCCTCGACGCATACGGATCCGCGCGCGCTGGTGCTGCGGCTGGGCCGCGTGCCGTTCATCGACATCACCGGGATCCACGCGCTCGAGGAGATCGCGGAGAACCTCGCGCACCGGGGCGTGCGCGTCGTCTTCTGCGAGGCGAACACGCGCGTGCGGGCGAAGCTGGAGCGCGCAGGCCTGATCGGCGACGGTGCGCGGGTGGCGTACGCGGAGACGCTGCCCGACGCCATCGCGACCCTTGCCCCGGTGTCGGAAGGCTCAGCTTCGCCTGACCATCTCCACATTGACGTCGGTAGCGAAGAGGGGTCGCTTCCGCTCTTCGCCCTCACCCGGGGGCTTTCGACCGACCGCGGCCGCATCTACCGCTCCGTCGCTGGTCGAAATGTCCTCCCTTGCACCCCGTCAAGGCCCGATGCGCATCATATCAGTACGGTGGAAGGACATTGGAAGCGATATGAGTGCGGTCGATTGATGTCCGTTCGCACCCACGTCCTCCGCTACAGCTGAACGCTTCCGTTCGTAGACCCGGTCCTTGTGACCGGGTCTTTGTCGCTTTCACAAAATCCGCCAGATCGTAGGTACAATATGGGAGACCAACCTGCTGGGGAAATGTGAAGGGACGCCGCTGACGTGACACAGGCGATCACGCGCCATATGACGCCGGAAGAGCGCGAGTACCAACGCTATCTCGTCGAGATCGAGATACGCAAGGGGCGGCTCGCGCAGCTTCAGGCTGACCTCGCGGCGTACAAGGAGGCGCTGGGGCGCTTCAATGCCGAGTATCACGCCCGCGTCGGCGTCCTCTTTGTCGAGCTTGACCGCATCGAGTTGCAGATCAAGGAATACGAGTTCCGGATCGCGCAACTGAAGCAGAACCCGAACATCGATCCTCATGATCTCGAACAACAGACGAAGCAGCAGTTCACGGAAGAGCGCGAGCAGATCCATGATGAGGAAGAGGAAACCCGCTTCTACGAGCAGGCGCACCGGGAGGACCAGAAGCGCCCAGAGTTGGATGAAGAATCCCAAGCGTCTCTGAGGGACCTTTATTTGGAGATGGTGAAGCGGTTCCATCCCGACCTTGCGAAGACCGAGGAGGAACGTCTGCAACGAGAGGAGGCGATGAAGGAAGTCAACGCCGCCTTCCATGAGCGCGACATTCACCGGCTTCGAACCATAGGCGCGCGGCAGGATGTTGACGACTCGATGTTCCAAGAGAAACCGATCGGCGAGAAGTTGGTGTGGGCAATCCGCGACTTGAGTCGGTTGGACGGGTTGATTCAAGCGTTACAGGTTGAGCGAACGAAATTGGAGTCGAGTGAACTCGCGGCTCTTTGGACACGACAACTAAACGGCGAACCTGTTGTACAGCGCTTGGCACGAAATATTGAGATCAGGACAGCAAATAGGGAGACTATTCTGCGGGACTTGATCACTCACTACCAGTCTCTTATCTTCGAGGGACAGCATGGTAGATAACGGGCACCATATAGATGTCCTCGATAAACGATTCGACATGACTGTCGAGAGAACCAACTCTCGCCTGGTTGTCCGTGGTCATAGAGAGTTGCAGCTCCTTCGGGGGATTGAGATCCCCGTCCTTAACTTTTCCCTCATAGGTTCTGGCCTCATTGTCCAATCTTCCGATTGGGATCTGAGCGCCCAACTTCAATCCACTGAACTTGGATCAAATCAGGATCGAAGACTGAATCTCTATTCCTTTGGCATCGATGGTTCGTTTAGCCATCGTATTGAGTGCGCGCTGATACGATTCAGTGGGTCTGCTCAAAGCCGAATTGCTGAGAGAAGACCTGGCAGGGTTTCGGTGCAGGACCGGCACATTCACTTCTGGGAAAGCCTGCTAGTAAACCCAGGCAACACTCCTGTGCGAATTGACTACATCTTTGACCACAATGGAGGTCGTCTAGCAGCATGGACAAACGATACCTTTGTAGACAAGAACTCAGAAGACGATGAAACCAATGTTCCAGTCATCCCCAACAGCGTTCCTCGATGGGTGACCGGATATCATCTGGTGTTTGTGGATGATGAATATACTGGGAAGGGATTTTACCCCTACTGGAAGGCGACTGCTAAGTACCACTTCTATCGCCCCTTTCCCATCAGCCAAATGCTCGAGCGTGTTGATTGTTCGACAGTGTATGAGGCTCTATGTGGCAGAAGTCTGTCGTTTGATCGGCAGGGGAACAGCATGGTCTCGGGCCGACGCATTGATTCAGGCATCACAAGTTTTGCGGATGACGAAGGCAATTTCCGACGTCACGAGATAGCATCTCATGCCAGCACCGGCGCCATATGGCGGGTGGGCGAGTATCGATATGAGCCAACTGGGAAACGAGAATGGATTATGCACGGAATCCGGTATTCCGCTGGAGAGTGGGAGTCGGCGGTTGTACGACTCCAGAGTCCACAGCATCTCTTTGCTCAAGTGTTCGCGCCAGTACACCAGAAGTCTGCCGGAAGAAGTAAGAGGGCAAGAGGCCTAAAGACTACAGGAGCGACTGAATTTCAGCAGTTAGGATTTGCCATTGAAACTGATCCCACTGCAGTTGATGTAAGGCAGGTTCTCGCTGAAGATTCGCAGTTGGCAGTTGTCACGCTTCGTAACTGTATTGACTCGACCAAGAGAGAAGCTATCTGTGTTCTTCGTAACCGGGAAGGTTCACTTGAATTCTGGAAAGGAATTCGGCAAGACGAATTTCTTTCTCGTGCGGTAGATGAATGCGGTGAGAGCGTATGGCCGGCTGGGTCCTTCACTGCAAAGCACTGTGCCTTCCGAGATGGGGTGCTCGGCACGGTCATCTCTAGCGAATCCGGGCCCAATCGTATCCTGCTTACCGAACTAAGAGATTGGGCGATGAATCCCATTGAACTAAAGGTGCCTGAGGCGGATCTCAGCTTGAGTCTGCGTCTACTTGGCAGCGAGTAGTGGGATCCTCGACAAATCGGCGTCAAACCGGCAAAATACAGCCCTGCGGAGGCCCTCTCCGCTCCATACCAAGGCAATGATGAGGACGGGTAGGAACGCCCCTCCAGGACCCAGCGAGCCGTGTCGGTGAAAGACGGCGCCGGAACCGTTCCGAGATGACCTCTGAGCCGCGTCCCGAACGCGGGGACCCTCCCCGCCAGTAGACGACGCCGGGCGCCCCCGTTACCGGGCACGGCTGGCCGCGAGCCCCTCTCGCATCGCCAGTCACCAAGGCGACGGCCGCGAGGCCGCCGCGAACCAAGGGTGGTACCACGAGTCCGGCCATGCCCCTCGTCCCTCGGATGGCGACAGGGCATGAATCCGTTCTGATCGGAGGTACCACCGATGACCGAAAGCTCCACGAACAGCACCTACTACATCACGACGTCGATTCCGTACGTCAACGGGCGTCCCCACATCGGGTTCGCGCTCGAGGCCGTGCAGACCGACACCCTCGCCCGCCATCACCGACTGGTCGGCGACGACACGCGCTTCCTCTCCGGCACCGACGAGAACGCGCTGACCGTCGTCCAGGCCGCCGAGGTCGCCGGGGTGGACCTGGAGGAGATGGTCGCCAGCAACGCCGAGGCGTTCCGCGCGATCCAGGAGCCGCTGCAGGTCTTCTACGACGACTTCATCCGCACCGCGATCGATCCGCGCCATTTTCCTGGCGCCCAGAAGCTGTGGCGGAAGTGCGCCGAGGCGGGCGACATCTACGAGCGTCATTACCAGGGCCAGTACTGTATCAAGTGCGAGCGCTTCTACCGCGAGGAGGAGCTGGTCGACGGGACGTGCCCGATCCACGGCACGGTGCCGGAAACGGTCGACGAGGAGAACTACTTCTTCCGCCTCTCGAACTACCAGGACACGCTGGTCGAGCTGATCGAGAGCAACACGCTCCTGATCCAGCCCGAGCACCGGCGCGAGGAGATCCTCTCGTTCGTCAAGGGCGGGCTGGAGGACATCTCTATCTCCCGCCAGGCGCTGCGGGGTAAGGGCTGGGGCGTGCCGGTGCCGGACGATCCGGACCAGGTGATGTACGTCTGGCTGGACGCGCTGAGCAACTACATCACCGCGCTCGACTACGCGACCGACGGCGAGCTCTACGACCAGTACTGGCGCAACGCAGACCAGCGCGTCCACATCGTCGGCAAGGACATCATCCGCTTCCATGCCGTCTACTGGCCGGCGTTCCTGCTCTCGGCCGGCGAGCCGCTGCCGACGGCGGTCAACGTCCACGAGTTCCTGCTGGCGGACGGCGAGAAGATGAGCAAGAGCCGCGGTAATGTGATCGACCCGCTGGCGCTGGTGGAGCAGTACGGCAACGACGCGGTGCGGTTCTGGCTGCTGCGGGACATGCCGCGCACGAACGATGGCGACTTCACCCACGACCGATTGATCGGGCGCTACAACGGCGACCTCGCGAACGATCTCGGCAATCTCGTCAACCGCTCGATCGGCATGCTCCAGCGCTACCGCAAGGGCGTCGTGCCGGCGGTCGACGGGGACCGTGGGGGCGTGCTGAAAGACGCCGCGGCCGGCATCCCGGCGCGAATGGACGCGGCGTTCGACGCGTTCGACTTCCGGACGGCGATCAGCGCGGCATGGGAGCTGGTGACACTGGCGAACCGCTACATCGACGACGAGAAGCCGTGGGAGATCGCCAAGGCGGCGAAGAACGGTGATGCCGACGCCGACGCGCGTCTGGACGTCGTGCTGGCGAACCTGGTCGAGACGATCCGCCTGCTCTGCGTCTATCTCACGCCGTTCATCCCGCTCGGTGCGGAGCGCATCGCGACCCAGCTCGCGTTCTCGCTGCAAGACGGCGGCGTGAGGACCGGGCGCGAGTGGACGGACGCCCTCGCCGGGGAGGCGCTACCCAAGGCGACGCCGGTCTTCCCGCGCATCGAGGTCGAGGAGAGCGACGAGGTCGCATAAACCGGAACATCCAAGGGAGACGCGTCGAACGGGGTCCAGCAATGGGCCCCGTTTCGCATATTTGCCCATGCCCGGCACAATTCTCCCACCCCGTTGAGCG
>CAVUJR010000030.1:0-31698 GCA_963741805.1 uncultured Chloroflexia bacterium | reverse complement strand
TGTCATCGATGTCCCGGGCAGGGTGTCGATTCCATGGGCGATGACCTGACCCGACGATGGAAGCGGGGCGCCTCCCTGGAGGAGGGTTCGCGCGTCCCCGGGAGCGGCGAGGATGACGGTCAGCAGGACCACGATGGAAACGGTGAACCACGACGCCCGATGGGTACGCATGATGACGCTCCTCCACGCTGAGTGACGCCAAACGGCGGTGGCGCGAGACGCATCCCACCCCACCTCATTCATATTGTATACCGTATTCATGTGAGGCGGATCCAGAAATACTCCGGATTGCTGGCTATTGCTTTCCCTCCGTGACAAGAGTAAACTTAAACTATAGATTTTGAAGCATCATTGCCGTCATCGAAGGAGTGGCCACATGGCCGACCAGAGCTCATCCACATCATCGCCTGCATCCGGACCGCTCCGCGTCGTCGTAACGGGGGCCAGCGGGCTGGTTGGCAGCCGGCTCGTCAAGAGGCTGGAGTCGCGCGGCGATACCGTCTACCGCCTTGTCCGGTCGGAGCCGAAGGCCGAGACGGAGATTCACTGGAGCCCGTCTGGAGGCACCATCGACCGGGCAGCGCTGGAGGGGATGGACGCCGTTGTGCATCTTGCCGGCGCGTCCATCGCCGGCGGGCTCTGGACAGACAAGCGGAAGCGGCTGATCCGCTCCAGCCGGGTCGAAGGGACGGCGCTCCTGTCCCAGGCGCTCGCGTCGCTGGAGACCCCGCCAAAGGTCCTCGTGTCCACCTCCGCGGTGGGCTACTACGGCGACGCCGGCGATGCGGTGCTGACCGAATCGTCGCCATCGGGTGACGATTTCCTCGCCGAGGTCGTGCGGGCATGGGAAGCGGCGGCGCAGCCGGCGGCGAAAGCTGGTATCCGCGTCGTGCACCCTCGCTTCGGCCTGGTGCTTGACGGCGAGGGCGGCATCCTGCCCCTGATGTCGATCCCGTTCAAGCTCGGCGCGGGCGGGAAGATCGGCGGTGGGGACCAATACATGAGCTGGATCATGCTCGATGACCTCATCGACGTGCTGCTCGAGTCGATCGACAACGAGGCCCTGTCGGGACCGATCAACGCGGTCGCGCCGAATCCGGTCACCAATGCGGAGTTCACCAAGGCCATGGGCCGCGCCCTGCACCGCCCGACGTTCATGGCCGTGCCCGGGTTTGCGGCGAAAGCGGTCGGCGGCGAGCTGGTCGAATCGCTGATCCTCGTGAGCCAGCGCGTCGTGCCCGAGGTATTGGGGGACACCGGCTTCCGGTATCGCTATCCGACGATCGACACGGCCCTCCAGGCTGCATTCAAGCGCTAGCATCGTTATCCAATCGCCCCGCTCGACGCCTCTGGCCAACCGGTCAGGGGCGTCGTTGTGCCTGTAGAGTGGGGAGAACGACGACGGAGGAATGATGAAAGGGTAGTGATCGATGGATCGGGCGCGATACACGTACATGGAGCTTTCGAGCGAGGATCCGCAGGCGTTCGGAAAGCAGCTGACGAAGGCGTTGGGTGACGCCACGGCGGCTGGCAGCGAGGTCGTTAACGTTTCGCTCGAATTGGTACCCGGTCCGAAGGCGACAGGCAAGGGCCCGGAGGGGATGCTGCGGGTCGCGCAGATCCTGCTGCGCGACCCCACTGGTGGCGCGAAGACCACCTCGCGACCTGGCACACGCATGAACTGAGCGCGCCCGGGTTATCAGGATCAGGCGAGCAGGGCAGCGTTGCGGACGATGAGGTAGATGCCGATCACCGCGATCATCCCGGCGAACCCTTGGGAGAGTCGGGCCTCATTGACCCGGCCAGCGGCCCGGGCGCCGAAGGTCGAGCCAAGGATGCCGCCGATGATGAAGAAGGCGGCGAGCCCGAAGTCGATGTCGCCGGTGGAGAGATGCGCCGAGGCTCCGGCAATCGAATTGATGGTGATGATCACCAGTGAGGTGCCGACCGCGACCCGCATCGGGAAACCGAGCACCAGCACCAACGCCGGCACGATGAGGAAGCCACCGCCGACGCCGAAGAAGCCAGTCATCAACGCCGACGACCAGACCAGCGACGAGCGCGGACCACTGGAAGCCATCCGGGACGTGCTCCGGTACCCCGGCGGCAGCCTTGCTCTTCTTCCTGGAGAGGGCCATGCGCGCCGCGACGATCAACATCAGTCCACCGAAGAGGAGCAGGATCACCGGCCCCGAGACAAGGCGGTTCAGCGCGGTGCCTGCGTACGCCCCCGCGATGCCGGCGCCACCGAAGTAGAGGGCGGTCTTCATGGAGACGCGTCCGGCGGTCGCGTGCGGGACGGCGCCGAAGAGCGAGGTGACGCCGACGATGACGAGTGACGTGGCGGTCGCTTCATGCACACCCTGGCCGAGGACATAGACAAGGATCGGGACGGTGAGGATCGAGCCGCCGCCACCGACGAGCCCGAGCATGAGGCCGATCAGCGTGCCGAAGAGGATCGCGAGGATGAGTGTGGTCATGTGATGCTGCCCTGTTCCGGGATATGAGGGGTGGTCCTGGCGTCGAAGTGCATCGCCGGGAAAACGGTTTGTAAGAACCTGGTCGGAAGCGAACCCGGTTCTGGTTGGTCGGCAGCTGCGATGTCCTGGATATTGGCCGGCACATCACACCTGACGCCCTGGATATGCGGAAGCTTCGAGAGTTTCCTGGTGTTGGTGCAGAGTCGGTGAGAGCGGAGACGCGCCGACCGCACCCCAAACCGGGCTGAGACGGTCCTAACCGGTCGCCGGGTGAGCAGGATCGTCATCACGCCAGCGAGCGCGACCGCGACTCTCCTTCGTTCATAAGGGTACCCCGGTAGGGTAGGTTTGACAAGATCGCGTGCGGAACCATAGTTGGGAAGCATCAGGAAGTGGCCGGATCGTTGCCAGTGCGCCGTCGGGCCGACGGAAGCCGTGAGGAAACGAGGATGTCGATACACCCAGCGCAGGGCTTGCCACAGGTCGAACTCATCCTGCTCGATCTCGAGGTCATGCGGGCGTTACTGGCCGGTGACGTCGACCGCGCCAGTGAGCGAGTCATGGTTCGGCTGCCAGCCGCGTTCCTCGACTATGACTGGCTGTGGAGAATCCGTGTTGAGGATGTCCGGACCAATCCGCAGGCAGAATCGTGGCTCGTTCGCGCCGTAGTGGCGATGCCGGATCGCGTGGTCGTTGGGCATGCGGGGTTCCACGGTCCGCCCAATGAACGTGGCATGGTGGAGATCGGGTACTCGATCTTGCCCGAATACCGGCGTCGCGGGTTCGCTCGGGCGGCCGTGGCCGCGCTCCTGGATTACGCGGCTGCATCGACCCGGGTCGAGGTCGTACGAGCCAGCATTAGCCCGGACAATGCCGGGTCGCTGGCCGTGATTCGGCCGTTCGGCTTCGCGCAGGTTGGCGAGCAGTGGGACGAGGAGGATGGGCTGGAGCTCGTCTTCGAACGCCCGGCGCGCTGACTGCTCCTTAAGCGTCGTTCCGCCAGGGCAGGACCCTCGGGGTCGCCTGGGCCCAGCCGGTGGCGATGACGGCGAGGCGCTGCTCGATCTCCGTCGCGCGATCCGTGTTCGGCACCGCCAGCGAGAGAATCGCGAGCGAGCGTGGACCCTCCGGCAGGTAGAGCACGCCCATGTCGTTCACGGCGTCGACGAGGTTGCCGGGTTTATTGATGGTGAACACGTCGCCTTCGAGCAGGAAGGGGATGCGGTCGCGGATGGCCTGGTCCTGGAGAATCAGCGCGACCTGCTCGCTAACCCACGGTGACAGCAGCGTGTCGTTGGCGATCGCGATGCCATAGCGGGCCATGTCGAGCGGCGTGGTGATATTGACCGGGCCGGAACGGGCTTCCGCCTGCAGGTATTCCTGGGCGATCTCGAACTCCTCGGGCGGCGCATCCGGCCCGGGCTCCTCCGGCCAGTTCGGTACCAGTTGAGGGTCGGTAAACAGATAGGTGTTGGTCATGCCGATCGCGAGGGCGGTATTGCGCAGGCCCTCCCGGCTGGTGAACTGCAGCAGCGTGCGCGCCGCGACATTGCTGGAGTAGGCGCCGACCGCGTATAGGTACTCCTGCAGCGGATACTCCGTGCCGATCTCGTCGCTGGTGAAGTAGTTGTCCGTTCCCTCGAGGAAATGCCGGCCATCGAGCACGACCATCTCGTCGGCGGAGAGCCAGCCCATCTCGATGCGCTGGAAGATGTCCGCCATCACGAGCAGTTTGTAGAGGCTTGCCGTGACGAACGGAGTCTGGCTATTGATGGAGGCGACGAGCGAGCCATCGGCGGCCAGCACGACGTAGCCGTAAACGCCCGGCTCATCAGCCAGCAGTTCTTCGGCCAGTTGTTGCTCGCGCGTATCGGGGACGGTCGGTGCCGGCGTTGGCCCTACCGTGGTTGACGGGTGGTGGTGGCGTCGCGACCTGGGCGACCGCCGGTGGCCCGATGACGCCGGCGAGGGCGAGCAGGAGCATGCCGAAGACCAGCGCGATCCGGATGATGTGTTGCGGGGAGATGCGGGTGCGGGCCATGTGATTCTGCCGGGTAGGGTGTGGCGACGCGACGACCGAACACGCGCTCCATGCCTGCCGGTCGTGGTGTCAGCATGAAACGCTTCCCTAACGATAGCGCATCCCGTGAGGGCGTGGAAGCGGTAGAAATGGTTGCCCGGGCGAGTGGCTTACGGTGCCGCTACAGGTTCTGGAGTCGATGCTTGCTTCTGTTGGATGCGTGATGGCGGGCTGGGCTCCAGATAGACATTCTTCACATTCGGGGCAACCTCCCGGATGCGCGCCGTGATGTCGTTGAGCACTTCTTCCAGCTCGTCTGTGCTGAGGTCATTGGCCAGCCGAAGCTCGCCGGTGACGAGGAGGCTGTCGAGCCCGAGTTGCATGGTCAGCACGCGGGTGACGCGCTCGACCTGCGGGAAGGAGCGGATGGCCGCGTCGATCTCCTCCCGGATCCGGGGCGGGGCGGCCGCGCCGAGCAGGAGATCGCGCGTTTCCCGACCCAGCATGATCGCCACCCAGACAAGGATGAGGCCGATGATGATCGAGGCGAGACCGTCGAAGATGGGGTTGCCGGTGACCTGCAGCAGCACCAGGCCGATAGCGGCGGTAACCAGGCCGACGGTTGCCGCGCTGTCCTCATAGAGGGCGGTCTTAAGCGTGACGTCGGAGGACTCGGCGAGGAACTGCCGCAGCCCGAGACCCGCTTCGCGGGCCTGGTGCCGAGCCTCGCGTATCGCAACGAGGAGAACGCCGCCGTCGAAGGCGAACGCGATTGCGAGGACGAGGTAGCTGGGCCAGAAGGGACCATCCGTGTGCTCGCCGCCGGCGAAGAGCTTCTGGATTCCCTCATAGAGGGAGAAGAAGGCACCGGCGACGAAGATGAAGACGGCCGCGAGGAAGGCCCAGAAGAACCTTTCCTTGCCGTAGCCAAAGGGATGCTCCTCATCCGCCGGGTTCTTACTAAGGCGGATGCTGACGAGCAAGAAGCCCTGGTTGACAGTGTCGGCGATGGAGTGAGCCGCCTCCGCGAGCATTGCGACGCTGCCTGTCGTGAGCCCGACGGCGAGCTTGCTGGCCGCCACCGCCGCATTGGCGCCCAGTGCCGCCAGGACGACCTTCTTGCTCCCCGTGCTCGCCATGCTCTCTCCCGCCTGTTCTCGTTTTCGATCCGTATCAGTCGAGGAGAGGTCGCATGATGCATGCCGATCGTTGGTCCGGATGCACCGCAGCGGGCGCGACAAAACCCCGGTCATATGACCGGGGTTTTTCAGGGTGGGCCCCCGGGGATTCGAACCCCGAACCTGCGGATTAAGAGTCCGTTGCTCTGCCGTTGAGCTAGAGGCCCGCGGAGATAATACGCGATGACCATGGGCGTGTCAAACGGAATTCGCCGCCATGCCGACCGGGCCGGGGCCAACCTTCCGCCGTACTGTACAGTATGCGTACGTACATTCCGGCGAATCGCGTCGTCGTGGCCGACGGCGTGCGTGGACGAGGCGCTCTGATGAAGCAGTATCTGGATCTCTTGCAGGATATCGTCGAAAACGGCACGCGGAAGTCGGACCGCACCGGGACCGGCACGCTGAGCGTGTTCGGCCGCCAGATGCGGTTTGACCTTGCCGACGGCTTCCCGGCCGTGACGACCAAGAAGCTCTACATGAAGAGCGTCATCCACGAACTGCTCTGGTTCCTGCAAGGGAGCACGAACATCAAGTATCTCGTCGACCACGGCGTGCCGATCTGGAATGAATGGCCTTTCCGCTCCTGGCTCCTCCAGACCGACCAGGTCGTGCCGCCGGCCGATAGCGACGAGTGGAAGGCGCGGCTGGCGGAGTTCGTTGCGAAAATCCGCGAGGATGACGACTTCGCGGCGCGGTATGGAGAGCTTGGCCCGGTCTACGGCAAGCAGTGGCGACGGTGGCAGGCGCTGGACGGCCGCGAGATAGACCAGGTCGCGCAGGCGATCGAGACGATCCGCACGAACCCGGACTCGCGACGGATCATCGTCAGCGCCTGGAACGTGGCGGATATCGAGGAGATGGCCGTCAGCGGGCTACCACCGTGCCACACGATGTTCCAGTTCCAGGTGAGCGACGGTCGGCTGAACTGCCAGCTCTACCAGCGCAGCGCCGATGTCTTCCTCGGCGTGCCGTTCAACATCGCGTCGTACGCGCTGTTGACGATGATGGTGGCGCAGGTGACCGGTCTTCGCCCGGGCGAATTCGTCCATACGCTGGGCGACGCGCATCTCTACCTGAACCACCTGGAGCAGGTCGATGTCCAGCTTTCCCGCGAGCCGAGGCCGAGGCCGACGATGGCGATCAACCCGGCGGTGCGGGATATCGACGACTTCCGGTACGACGACTTCAAGCTCGTGAGCTACGATCCATGGCCGGCGTTGCGGGCTCCGATCGCGGTGTAAGGACGAGGTCGTTTTCCGTACGGGCGATCTTCATGATCGCCCTCGTCGCGAAAAGGGGCGATCATGAAGATCGCCCGTACGCATCGAACCAAAGGCAACGGCCACACCGGCGATAGTGTGGCCGCTCTCTGTGTGACCGGATTGCAGGCCGGGACTACAGCTCGGGGAGCTGATGGTACCAACCGGCGGCCTGCTCGTATGCGTGGGCAACGCCGAGTAGCCGCTCTTCGTCGAATGCCTTGCCGAGGAACTGGAGCCCGACCGGCAGGCCCTCGCTGAATCCCGCCGGGACGGAGATGCCCGGGATGCCGGCCATGTTCGCCGGGATGGTAAACACGTCCGCGAGGTACATCTGGTACGGGTCGCTCGTTCGCGAGCCGGACGGGAACGCGATGGTCGGCGATGTCGGCGCGACGATCGCGTCGACCTTCTCGAACGCCGCGTCAAAGTCCTGCTTGATCAACGTGCGGACCTTCTGCGCCTTCACGTAGTAGGCGTCGTAGTAGCCGCTGGAGAGGGCGTAGGTGCCAAGCATGATGCGCCGCTTGACCTCGGGTCCGAATCCGGCGCCGCGGGTCTTGAGATACATGTCCATCAGGTCGTCGCCCTCGATGCGGTTGCCGTAGCGCACACCGTCGTAGCGGGCGAGGTTCGCGCTGGCCTCCGCCGGGGCAGTGATGTAGTAGGTCGCGAGCGCGTATTCGGTGTGCGGCAGGGAGACCTCCACGATCTCCGCACCGAGCTCCTCCAGCTTCGCGATGGCGGCCTTTGTCGCCTGATCGACACCCGGCTCCATGCCCTCGACGGTGTACTCAGGCGCGACGCCGATGCGGATGCCCTTCAGGTCTTCCGGGAACGACGAGACGTAGTCCGGCACCGGTGTGGGAACCGATGTCGAGTCCATGGGGTCCTTGCCGGAGATGGCCTGCAGCATCATCGCGGCATCCTCGACGGTGCGCGCGAACGGGCCGATCTGGTCGAGGCTGCTTGCGAACGGGATCAGGCCGTAGCGGGAGACGCGACCGTAGGTCGGCTTCAGGCCGACGATGCCGCAGAATCCCGCCGGCTGGCGGATCGAGCCACCGGTATCGGAGCCGAGGGAGATAGACGCCTCGCGCGCGGCGACCGCGGCGGCGGAGCCTCCCGAGGAACCGCCCGGCACGCGCGTGGTGTCCCACGGGTTGTTCGTCTGCCCGAACGCGGAATTTTCTGTCGAGGAGCCCATCGCGAACTCGTCGGTGTTCGCCTTACCGAGGAAGATGGCGCCCTGCTCGCGCAGGCGGGCGACGACCGTGGCGTCGTAGGGCGACATGTAACCGTCGAGAATTTTTGAGGCGGCCGTGGTCGGCGCATCCGTCGTAACGAGGATGTCCTTGAGGGCGACCGGGATGCCGGTCATCATCGCGGCATCGCCGTTGCCGATGCGGCGGTCCGCCTCGGCCGCCTGCGTCATCGCGACGTCCGTCATCAGGTGCAGGTAGGCGTGGATGGCCGGCTCGACGGCCTGGATGCGATCGAGATAGGCCTGGGTGAGCTCGACCGAGGAGATTTCGCGATTGTCGAGGTGCTCGCGTGCCTCGGCAGCCGTCATCAGGGTCAGGTCGTGGGGGAGCGTCATGCCGTCTCCTCCCCGTTGCCGCCCATGACTTCGGAAACAGCGATGAAACCGTGGCGGGAGTTCGGGGCCAGCCGCATCAGGACCTCCTGCGGCAGCGACTCGCGGACCTCGTCCTCGCGCAGGACGTTCTGGAGGGCGATCACCTGCGCTGTCGGCGGGATCGCCTCGGTGTCGAGCTGGCTCAGGACTTCGATATGGCCGAGGATCGAGGATAACTGCTCGCGCATCGTCTCGACCTCGTCGTCGCTCAGGCCCAGCCGGGCGAGTGACGCGACGTGCTGGACGTCTTCACGTGAAAGGCTCATGCGGTCTCCATAGATGAGGGGCGTGCTCCGGCGACCCGAAGCGAGGCTCTGGGCGAGATTCTAGCAAATCGCGCTGTGCCGCCGTGGCCTAGTCGCCGCGTTGCCAGGCGCTTCGGCCGCCGACGAAGACGCCGCGCGGCGTCAACTCCTCGTCCCAGAGCGCGATGTCGGCCCGGGCACCGGCGACCAGGCGGCCACGAGACGCGTCATTGAGCAATCGGGCCGGGACTGCGGTCATCATATGGAACGCTTCGGCGGGCGTGACATCCGACCACGCGACGAGATTGCGGAGTGCCTGGTCCATCGTCAGGATACTGCCTGCCAGCGTGCCGTCAGCGAGGCGCGCGGAATCCTCCGTCACGGTGACCTCCATGGACGCGAGCGGGTACGTGCCGGGGCCAAGCCCGCAGGCCGCCATCATGTCGGAGACGATCGCGATACCGTCGACACCCTTCGCCTTGATGGCGAGGCGCACCATCGCAGGGTGGGTATGGACGCCATCCGGGATGAGCCCGGTCACGACACGATCGTCCACGAGCGTGGCGACCATCGCGCCCGGCTCGCGGTGGTGGATTGACGTCATCGCGTTGAACAGATGCGTCGCCATGCTCGCGCCGGCATCGACGCCCGCCACGAACTGCTCATAGGTGGCGTTCGTGTGCCCAAGGCTCACGAGAAAGCCGGCGTCGGCGAGCTGGCGGATGCGACCGAGGTTGGATTCCCGTTCCGGTGAAAGGGTGACGAGCGCAACGGATTCCTGCTCAGCCCACACGTCGATCAGTTCGTCTGGTGCGGCCAGGATGTGCTCAGGATTGTGCGCGCCCTTCTTCTCCAGCGTCAGGAACGGGCCTTCAAGGTGGTAGCCAAGCGGCACCGCGCCGGCGTCCGGGTCGTGGCCCGGCCATGCCTCGAACAGTGGCGGGTACGCGCTGGCGGGCGAGGTGACGATGGTCGGCAGCCAGGCGGTGACCCCGGTGGCGAGCATCGAGCGCGAGATGTGGTCGATGTCGCGCGGATCGGCCGTCGCTTCGCGTCCCCAGCCGCCGTTGACCTGCAGGTCGATGAGGCCCGGGGTGACGATGTCGGTGTCGTAGACGGTCGATGGCAAGTCGCCATCGCGCGCTACGCCGCGACGAATGCTGGCGATACGCCCGTTCTCCACGACGAGCGTGCCCGGCTCCAGATGGGTACCGAGCAGGAGTTTTCCTCGTACCGCGAACGTCGTTGGCGTGGTCATGCCGAATCGTCCTTCCAGATCGCCGCAAGCGAGCGAGCCGCGCTCAGGGCGGGGTCCTCTACCAGCTCGACGCTCGTGAGGTCCCAGTCGTCACGGAATTCATCGATCACTTGCGTTCGGAACGGCTCGACATGGACGAGCGTGCCGCCGACGAGGGCAAGGGAGAGGGACGGACCGAGCTCGAGCCGGTGGGCGACGGCCCGGCCGAAGCGGGCGAGGTCCTTCGCCGCCGTGGTGATGATGCGCCGGGCGACCTCATCACCCTTCGCCGCTTCCTCGACGACGATCCGCGAGAGGGCGGCGATATCGCCCTTGGTGGTTTTCGGGTCGTAGACGCGATTGATGATCGTGAAGGGATCCGTGAGATTCCAATGGGCCATGAGACGAGAGGTGAGGGACGTCTTCTCCCCGTATCCGTCGATCTCGGCGGAGAAGGCGAGGAGGGCCTGCTTCGCCATGTCGTAGCCGCTGCCCTGATCGCCGAAGATGTGTCCCCATCCGCCGGCGCGCGTTTTCGTGCCCTCGGCGTTGCGGCCGAAGGCGACCGAGCCGGTGCCCGAGACCATCGCCACGCCGACCTCGTGGGGGAGCGCCCCAAGCGCCAGCTCGGCGTCGTTCGTCATCCGGATGTCGGTCGCGAGGTCCTGCCAGCCGTGGACGGAGCTGCCGATGGTCCTCCGGGCGGTCCGAGCCGGAAAGACCCAACCACAGTGCCTGGAGCGGCAGTGCTGCCCCTGCGGCTCTGGCCGTGGAGAGAATCAGCTCGTGAAGAGTAGCTGCGGCCTTCTCATGCCCGACCACGGCGGCGTTCGAGGTCGTCGATGTCCCACGGGCGACCTCGTTTCCCTCGGCGTCGACGATGGCGATGGCGGTCTTCGTGCCGCCGCCATCGACCGCGGCGAAGAGTGGCCCATTCATGCCCCGGCCTCCGCGATGGCGTCGCGCACCCGGCCGCCGGCCTTGTCGATCAACTCCCGGGCGTGCTGGGCATCCACGCCAAGGATCGAAGCGACGATCGCTGTTTTCACCTCGCCGTCGGCATTGGAGAGCGCATCGGCTGCCGCGTCGGTGGCCAGGCCGGTCGCCTCTGAAACGATGCGGACGGCGCGTACTTTCAACTTCTGGTTTGTCGGCTGGAGGTCGACCATCAGGTTGCCGTAGGTCTTGCCGAGCCGGATCATCGTGCCGGTCGTGAGCATGTTAAGGACGAGCTTCTGCGCCGTCCCGGCCTTCAGGCGTGTCGAGCCGGTGACGACCTCGGGGCCGGTGACGACGGCGATCGGGATGGCGACGACCTCCGAGAGGCGTGCGTTGTCGGTGTTGCAGATGCCGACGGTCAGCGCACCGACCTCGTTCGCGTGTTCCATGGCCCCGATAACGAACGGCGTGCGCCCTGAAGCGGCGATGCCAACGACCGTGTCCTTCTCGTCGACGTCGAGGTCCTTCAGCGCCCGAGCGCCGGATTCCGGCTGGTCCTCGACCTGCTCGACGGCGTGGCGCAGGGCATGGTCGCCACCGGCGATAAGCCCGACGACGAGCTCCGGCGCCGTGTTGAACGTCGGCGGGCACTCTGACGCGTCCAGCACGCCGAGGCGCCCGGAGGTTCCGGCGCCGATATAGACGAGGCGGCCGCCGTCCTGCATACGTGCGACGATGCTGTCGACCGCCCGGGCAATCTGGTCCAGCTGGGTTCGCAACTGCCGCGGGGACGCGCGCGTCCTCTTCATTGATCACCCGGAGCATGTCGAGGGTGTCCAGAGTGTCGATCTCCATCGTGCGCGGATTGCGCCCCTCGGTCGCGATGCGAGAGAGGTCGATCGGGTGCTGCTCGTCGGGGGGTGCCATGATGTGCGCGTTGCCTCGCTTTCGTGACTGCGTTTCGTCTTCCACAGGCAGTGTGCCGCGAAGCGCAAGGGCGCGCCAGTGCCAAGGTGGAACCCGCCCCGTGCCCGCGCTCGGCGCACAGGTTTCGGGGCCAGTGAGAAAGGTGTGCATGGTAAACTCAGGCACCGTTCGGCGGCGCGGCAGCTGGCTTTTCCAGCTCCCGTGAAGCGCCTCTTCCCAGCTATCCCCGAGATACCTCTTCCGACATGAGTAGACTCTCCGGTCCCTTGCCCAGCACAGCCGCTCCGCGCTCCCGTCTCTGGCGGGCAGCCTGCGCATTCGCCGGGGCAAGCATCTTCCTCGCCTCTTGCACCAGCGGGACCGGGGACGATGTGCCTGATGACCGTCAGTTCGCCAACGATCCGGCTCCGACCCGCGCGGCCACGGAACTACCGACGACCGAACCGACGACCGTCGAGCAGCAGGTGCCACGGCAGGAGGCGCATGCCAGCCCCGAGGATCTGTTGAGCCCGCGCGGCGCTCCCACGATGCTGTACACGTTCAGCGATGGCTCACTGTTTGCGCTCGACCCCGAGCAGGCGGGCGTTATGCAGCAGCGAATCGCGTTGCCTGATGGCGCTGATATCCTCGGTCTGGCCTCGTCACCGACAGGTGACCGGGTCGCCGTCGCCTTGCGGCTGGCTGACGACTCGCTCTCGGTGGCGTTCTTCAGCGCCGATGGGACGGCCTTGGGAACATACTCCCTCCCGGCGGACGCCGGGGCGACGCCATCCGCGAGCCCAATCGCGACGCCACTGGGCACGCCGGGCGCGACCCCCGCTGGCGAATCCGGCGCGGCGGCTGTCGCCATCTCCTGGCAGCCTCAGGGCAACGGCGTGCTGGTCGTCGATGACGGAGATCTCTACGCGGTGGATGCCGATGAGGGCCCGGAGCGGATCGAGACCCGAGGTATCTCAGGGACGATCCTCACGGCCGAGGCGTCGCCGACGGGCGGCCAGATTCTCGTGACACACGACCGTCGACGATGGGTCACATCGGGCGTACCTTATCCAGCGCGCGACCGGACAGATAGACGAATTGTTCGCGATGCGCACGCAGCCGGGTATGGTGCTCGCCGAGGTGACCTGGCTGCCCACGGGCAAGGGCGTCGTCTTTGTGGAGGGCGAGCTCTCAGAGGGCTACCCGATGCGAGGTCAGCTGTTCATGTATCGCTTCCGGGATGATGCGCCTCACCTGCTCGCAACCTCCGGGCAGGGCGGACCATCGGCGTCGATTCGTCACGTCGCTGTCGCGCCGGATGGCGGGGCGGTCGCCTACGAGATCGCCGTGCGCGACTTCGACCAATGGTCGACGCACAGCGTGTGGATCCGGCCGCTGCGCGAAGACGGCGCGGCGCTGCAGCTCCCGGTGGAATCCGGCCACACGATCACCGGCCTGGCCTGGAGCCGGGAAGGGCTCACGTGGCAGTTCACATCGCGTTACGGTGCGGACGGCGAGTTCATCGGCGTGATCGGTCGCGATGGCGCGGTGGAGACGATCGTCGAGGTCGGTGTCACGAGCGGTGCGACACCGGTTGCCTCGCCAGTGGCATCCCCTGTGGCGTCGCCCATGGCATCACCCGTCACCGGACCCGGAGCTACACCGGTTGCGAGCCCGGCCGCCACACCGGTCCGGTAGGCGAATAAGTAGGAGATCGACCCCTCAATATCCTCCCGACACAGGGCGACCTCATTTAGTCCCGCTCTTCCTCGGCGTCGAAGATGTTCTTGATCGCCTCGATCTGGCGGCTCGTGTCGATCGCCGGGGGCGGGTCGGTCGTGATCTCAGGTGCCGGGTCGTCTTCCGCAGCTGGTGGGCCTGGCGGCTGCGGCGTCGCGGGTTGAGCGGCTGCCGGCGTCTGGGCCTGGGGAGGCGCAGATTGCGGAGCGGCTGACGGCGCAGGTGTTGATGCCTGGGGCATCGCGGCCAGCTCGGCGCGAGTCAGGCACTCAACGGAGATGCGCACGCTGTACTGGCGCTCGACGACGTCCTCGATGATGCGGCGCACCTCGTCCGTGTTCACCCGGTTCTTGTGGAACTCGTATGGCGAGACGAGCAGGACCTTCGTGCCGTTCACCGAGACCGGATCGATCTGCTGAAGGATCGCCTCGATGCGCCGGCTGACGGCCTTCACGTCGGCCCGGATGCGTGGCCATCCCTCGACCAGCGCCTCGACGCTGATCGCGCCGTTCACGGAGGGCGGGGCGCTTACCGCCGCGGTCGGTGCCGGAGTTGGAGCCGGGGCGCTTGCTGGCGGTGCCTGCTCGGGAGCCGGCCGCTGATCGCCATTCGTCGGGGCCGGCCGCGGTGGTGCTTGCCGCTGTGGTGGTGTTGCGGCCGCAGGACCCGAGTCCATGCGGGTACCGCCCCGGACGCGGTCGAGCAGGGAGCCGCGCTGCTGCTGTGGCTGGGCCTGGCGGCTGCGGTTGCGCCTGGGGTTCAGGAGCCGAATACGGCGCGCGCTCTGGCGGCGTGTGGCCCTGAGGCGGCTGTTGCGCGGGCTGGGCGGCGGCCGCGACGACCGGTTGCTGGTCGCGCAGCGCGCCCTCGACGACCGCGATCTCGAGCGGAAGTTGCGAGATCGTCGCGTGCTTCACCTTGAAGTCGATGTCACCCATGCGCTGGGTCAGCATCGCGAGCTCGCCCAGGGAGAAGCGCTGAGCAAGGGTTTTGCCGGCCTCGTCGAGCTCCGTCTCCCCGCCGGCGCGTTGGAGCAGCAGCAGGCGCAGGTAGGCGAGAAGCTGGCGGGCGAGCTGACGCATGTCGTCTCCCGCCTCGACGGCCTCGCCAATGGCGCGCAGGCCCGCGCCGGCATCCTTGTCGGCCAGTGCGGCGACGATCGCCTCGACGCGGTCGTTCCGGCTTACGCCGAGCACCGTGCGGACGAGATCGAGTGTGACAAGGGTGTTCTCGTCATCGACGTTCTCGCGGTAGACCGCGACCTGATCGAGCAGGCCAAGCGCGTCGCGCATCGATCCGGTGGCGTGGCGTGCGATGGCCGTCTTGGCCTCCTCGTCGATATCGATATGTTCGGTCTTCGCGACGCGGGTGAGGTTCGCGACGATCGCGTCGAGCGGGATGCGGCGGAAGTCGAAACGCTGGCAACGCGAGACGATCGTTTGCAGCAGCTCTTCCGGATCCGTCGTGGCGAGGATGAACTTCGTGTGTGCCGGTGGCTCTTCCAGCGTCTTGAGGAAGGCGTTTGCGGCCGCGCCGGTGATCTGGTGTGCCTCGTCGATGATGTAGAACTTCGTCTTCAGCTGCGACGGGGCGTATTTCACACGCTCGCGCAGGTCGCGGATATCGTCGATACCACGATTGCTGGCGGCGTCGATCTCGATCACGTCGGTCGACGAGCCGTTGTTGATCGCGACGCACGCCGCGCACGTGTTGCAGGGGCGGTTTCCCGGGTCGGGATCGAGGCAGTTGACCGCCTTGGCGAGAAGGCGCGCGGTGGTCGTCTTGCCGGTGCCGCGCGGGCCGCAGAAGAGGTACGCGTGGGCGATGCGATCGAGCGCGATCGCGTTCTTCAGCGTGTTGACGATGTGGTCCTGCCCAAACAGCTCCTCGGCGTCAAAGCTCTGTGGACGGTACTTGCGGTAGAGCGACTTCGGCGCAGCGGCGTCGCGAGCGGCCGGGGTGGCTCCGATCTCCGGAGCGACCGGAACCGCCACCTGCGGTTCGTCCTCAACCGGCTGCGATGGGATGTCGTTGAGATCGAAAAGCGACCCGTCTGTCATGCGTGGTGGCCTGTCTCCGAGGGGGGAACGTTGGATCCGCATGGGGCGCGGATGGATGCGTGGCATCCGGAGCCGCCATGTGGTGAGATAGACCCGAAGTATACCCGCCGGGCTTCATGCCCCTCCACCGAGGTCACACCTGTGGGAACCCTCTACGTTGTCGCCACGCCGATCGGGAACCTGCAGGACATGACGCCCCGGGCGGTCGAGACGCTGCGGTCGGTCTCGCTGATCGCGGCGGAGGATACCCGTCACAGTGGACACCTGCGGAACGCTTTCGACATCAGTACGCCGATGATCTCGTACCACCATCACAATCGGCAGCAGCGCGAGCGTCAGCTGCTCGATGCGTTGGCCGAGGGGGATGTCGCGCTGGTGTCCGATGCGGGAACGCCGGGCATCGCCGACCCTGGGCGGGAGATCGTTGAGGCGGCGTTACGCGAGGGGCATCGGGTGGTGCCGATTCCCGGGGCGTCGGCGATGGCCGCGGCGGTGAGCGCCTCGGGGCTGGTCGAAGGCCCGTTCGTGTTCCTTGGCTTCCTGACGCGAAAGGGCGAGGAGCGCCGGGCGGAGATCGCGAAAGCGGCCGCGACCGGCTGGCCCCTCGTGCTGTTCGAGTCGCCAGTACGGCTTGTCGCGACGCTCGGCGATCTCGCGAACGCTTTGGGAGATCGGATGCTGTCGTCGCGCGTGAGCTCACGAAGCTTCATGAGGAGATCGTGCGGGACACCCTGACGCATCTCGCGGACCGGTTTGGTGACGGTGAGGTACGTGGCGAGATCGTCATCGTCGTGGGACCGGCGGAGGCGGCCGGGGAGACGGAATCCGACCTGCCGGGCCTGGCGCGGCGGCTGCTGGCCGACGGGCTGAAGCCGAGCAAGGCGGCGCGGGAGCTGGCGGCGATCGCCGGCATCCCGGGTGACGAGGCCTACGCAATCGTGCGAGAGGCGGGCAGACCGTAACTCTGTACACCCGGCCCTCGTGGCCGGGTTGGCGGCACCGGTACATCCGGCCACGAGGGCCGGGTGTACGTTTACAAAGGTTGGAAGCCGAGCTTCCTGTGGTGCATGCGGATGCTTTGCAGGATGCCGATCAGCACCATGAACGTCCAGAGCGAGGAGACGCCGGCGCTGACGAACGGCAGGGTGATGCCGGCGACGGGCATCAGGCCAACGTTCATGCCGATGTTCAGCACGGCCTGGAACAGGAGGACGCCGGTCGTCGAGATCGCGATCATCTGGCCGAAGTGGTCGCGGGAGATCTCCGCAACCTGGATGCATCGCCAGATCAGGATCACTTCGGCGACCATCAAACCAACCATCCCGACGAACCCGAACATGCCGCTTGCGTGCGCGAAGATGAAGTCTGATTCGGTGACGCCGACGAGGTTGAGCGTGCTCTGGGTTCCGCCCCGGAGACCCTCGCCGAACATGCCGCCGGCGCCGATCGCGATGCGGGCTTGCCGGATCTGGTAGCCGGCGCCGAGCGGGTCGAGCTCCGGGTTGAAGGAGACCAGGAAGCGCGTCTTCTGGTACTCCTGCAGCACGAACTCCCAGGCGAACCAGATGACCATCGGCGCGCTCACCAGCACCGTCAGCACCCAGAGACGACTGGTACGCATGACGAGCAACGTCGACGCCCACAGCGCGACGTAGACCATCGTCTGCCCGAGGTCCGGCCCGACCAGGATCAGGCCGGACGGCAAGGCGACGATCATGCCGGCGATGACGAAGTTGCTGAGCCGCCGCATTTCCTCGCCCTGGCTGGAGACGAACGCCGAGAGGGCAAGGATCGTGGTGATCTTGGTGAACTCCGACGGCTGGATATAGGTGAAGCCCACATCGAACCAGTTCTGGGAACCGCTGATCGTCACGCCCAGTGGGCTTTGGACCGCGAGCAGGAGGAGGATGCCGGCCGTGTACAGCGGCCAAACGACCGCCTGCAGGTACCGGTAGTCGATCGAGGCGAACAGGAACATCAGGCCGATGCCGATGACGCCGTACGCCGCCTGCTTGGTGCCCTCGTTGTTGGAGATGATGGGCGGCAGGCCGATCGCACTCCAGATTGAGAGCACTCCGAACCCGAGCAGCACCAGGATCGTGATGAACAGCATCGGGTCGAAGTCCTTCCAGCGGTCGGAGCTGACGCTGTAGGCAGGGACATCGATCTTGTGGTGGGAACGTCGGGTGGCGAGCATGTTGGGATCCGATGCGAGGTGGGATGTCTAGAGAACGGCGACGCTGTTGATCGTGATACGGAAGGTCTGCTCCAGCAGGTTTGCCGCCCGCCGGCACATCTGCATGCGCGGCATGAAGAGCTCGAAGTATTTCATCACAGAGGCCATCTCGGTGTCGATCTCGAGCTCCAGCGTGATCGTCTTCGCGTCGCGGCCGACGTTCAGGAACGACGACGTGGTCGCGTAGTTCATCTGGTCATGGTCGTCGAAGGCCGACGGCTCGAGATTGCGGACACGCGTGCGATGCACATCGGACTTGTCTGCGAGGATCAGCGCGGCCGACACCGGATGCACCGGCTCGCCGAGTCGCCCATGGTCGTCGCCGTGGGAGCCGATCGCGCTCATCACGACGATCACGTCCGCCGGATCCATGCCGAGGCGGGTGAGGATCTGGTGGGCCAGGATCGCGCCGGTCGAGGCGTGCCCGTGGCGGGAGACGACGTTGCCGATGTCATGCGTGTACCCGGCGATCGCGGCGAGCTCCTGGTGACGGTCATCGAAGCCAAGCCGGTCCATGATATTGCGCGCGATGTTCGAGACGAGCCCGACGTGGCGGAAGCCATGTTCGGTGAAGCCCAACACCCCGAGGTTGCGGTTCGCGGCGGTGATCATCTCCCGGATTTCCGGGTCTTCTTTCACCACATCGAATGACAGGCTGGACGTCTCGCGGGAAGACTCGGAGCCTTCATCGGGGTCGACGCCGGTCGTGCCGTAGTTGGGTGCGTTTTGCTCGATATCGGCCATGGTTTTCCTGTGGGTATGCAACTGAAACGGCCCGCCATTTCGGGAGGTTTCCTCTGAAAGAGCGTACACTACAGGCAGGGTCCCAACACGTTCTGGAGGTATCCATGTTCCCGGTCAATGATGCCCTGGATGCCATTCTGCTCGGCGCCTTCTTCTTCGGCCTGCTCTTCACGCTGGGCTCGTTGTTGCTGGGCGTCGCCGGCGTCGAATTCGGTCATGACGCCGGGATTGGGCACGGCGGTGACATCGGCGCGGATCATGGCGGTGATATCGGTGCCGATCAAGGCGGATGGCACTTTGGCGGGCTTTTCAACGTTAGTTCGCTATTAGCCTTTGTCACCTGGTTCGGTGGCGTCGGCTATCTCGCCCGCAACGGGCTCGGCGTGTGGGCGCCGTTGGCCATCCTGATCGGACTACTCGGCGGTTTTGCCGGCGCGGCGGTCATCGGCTGGTTCCTGCTCCGCGTGCTGCGGAACAACAGCCAGGAGCTGGACCCGCGCGACTGGAACCAGGTCGGCGCGATCGGGCGCATCTCGTCGTCCATCCGGCAGGCCGGCTACGGCGAGGTCGTCTACGAGCAGCATGGCGTCCGGCAGGTCGCGGCCGCGCGGGCCGAAGGTGACCGGGCGATCCCGCGCGACACCGAAGTGGTCATCCTGCGCGTCGAGCGCGGTGTTGCGATAGTCCAGCCGTTCGAGGAGCTGCTGGCGGGTCACGACGAATCCCGGCGAGGGTAAACGAGGGTAGACGGGCCCGGCCCGTGAGGAGCTTCCATGGATATCGTTTCGATTCTGGTGATCGTGGGTGTGCTGGTCGTCGTCCTGCTGCTCATCGCGGCGTTGATCGCGCGTTTGTACCGGAAGGTCGGTCCGAACGAGGCGCTGATCGTCTACGGCTTCGGCGGCACGAAGGTCGTCAAGGGCAGCGGCAAAGTCATCTGGCCGATGATCCAGCAGAGCCGCGGGCTCTCGCTGGAGCTGATGAGCTTCGACGTCGCGCCGACGCAGGACCTGTACACCAACCAGGGCGTGGCGGTGAATGTCGAGGCCGTCGCGCAGATCAAGGTCAAGTCCGACCCGGTGAGCATCCTGACCGCATCCGAGCAATTCCTTTCCATGGAATACACCGAGATGCAGAGCCTTATCCGGTTGGTGATGGAAGGTCACCTGCGCGGCATCACCGGGCAGCTGACGGTCGAGTCGATCGTCAAGGAGCCGGAGATGGTCGCCGATCGGATGCGGGCGAATGTCGCCGAGGATATGGCGAAGATGGGCCTCGAAGTCGTCTCGTTCACCATCCGTGAGGTGAAGGACTCAAACGACTACATCCTGAACATGGGCAAGCCGGACGTGGCCAACGTCCGCCGGACGGCCGATATCGCGATGGCGGAGGCCGAGCGGGATACGGCGATCCGGCGCGCGCAGGCGATGCGCGAGGCGCGGATCGCTGAAGCCGCCGCCGAGCAGGAGAAGGTATCCGCCGAGTCTATGAGCCAGACGAAGCAGGCGGAAGCGGTGCGCGATCTCGACCTTAAGCGCGCGGAATACGACCGGTCGGTGCATGAGCAGCGCGCCATCGCCGAGAAGGCGTACGAGATCCAGGCGAACGTGCAGCAGCAGCGCATCGTCGCCGAGCAGGTACGCGTCGAGCAGGTCCGCAAGGAAGGCGAGATCGCCGTCCAGGAGGCGGAGATCAAGCGGCGCGAGCGCGAGCTCGAGGCATCGGTGCTGAAGGCGGCGCAGGCCGAGCGCCAGCGGATCGAAACCCTTGCCGAGGCCGAGCGGCAGCGACAGGTACTGCACGCGCAGGCGATCGCCGAGCAGACGCGGCTCGAAGGTGAGGCGCAGGCGAACATCGCCCGGCTGCAGGGCCAGGCGGAGGCCGATGTGATCCTCGCCAAGGGCCAGTCCGAGGCCGAGGCGATGCAGATCAAGGCGGCGGCGTTCCAGGAGTACAACCAGGCCGCGATCCTCGACAAGCTGATTAGTGAGATGCCGGAGATGATCCGTGCGATCGCCGAGCCGCTGAACCGGGTCGACTCGATCACCGTCGTCTCGACCGGCGGCGACGGCCAGGGTGGCGGCACGACGGGCGTGAACCGGCTGGCGGGCGACATGACGCAGCTGGTCGCGCAGGTGCCGGCACTGCTCGAAGCGTTGACCGGGATCAAGATGGACGAGCTCCTCAAGCACGTCCCGGAGACCGGCGAAACGTACCGGAAGGGAGGCGGAAAACCGACCCCGGCGCGAACACCGTCGAGCCGCGAGCCACGCGCCCCGTATGTCGAGGCAGAGCCGGTGAACGGCGACGCCGACCGGACGAACGGATCGGCCGCGCCCGAGCGGGAAAAGCAGGAAGCCTAGACACATCTGGGACAATGGACCTACGGGGCGCCGGATAGAACGCGCCTCGTGGGTCCGATCTTTCCGGTGCGAACCCGGTCAACGTCGACAGGTAGCCTATCTATGGCCGATGAATTCAACCCGATGTCACCCGGCGGCGATGCGCAGCTCCTGCGAGCCGAGGCGCTGGGCGAGCCTGGACACCGGCGCTTCCGCCTGGTGACCGTGATCGACGGCGAGACGTATGTGCTGTGGATGGAGAAGCAGCAGGTGCAGGCGCTGGGCCTTGCTCTCGAGCAGCTTGTGGAGCATCTGCCGCCTTCGCCGGGATTCGGCGTGGGTGACCCGACCGCGGTGATCGACGAGGATACGCGCAACCAGTTCCGCGTCGGCCGCATCGAGATCGCGTTCGACGAGTCGGTCGGCCAAATCGTCCTCGCCGCGCACGATATCGAACAGGATGACGATGCCGCCCGGCCGTCGCTTACCGTCCGCATCACCCGGGAAATCGGGCGGTCGCTGAGCGAAGAAGCCGCCGACCTTGTCTCGAAGGGGCGGCCAATCTGCCCGATGTGCGGCTCGCCGATGGAGATCGGGAAGACGCACGTTTGCCCGCAGCAGAACGGGCACCTGCCCTTGTCGTTCGACGACGAGCTGTTCTAGTTTGATGGCACGTGCCCAATGATGACGGCCCGGCCCTTGTGGCCGGGTTTTCTTATGTCCCGTTCCTCGGGATTGACGATGTGGGCATGTCGCGGTCCAATGGCGCATCGGCGTGATGGCGAGAGCAGGGAGATGAGTGATGGCGACGGCATGGAGCGGAGTCCTGAGCGCGATCCAGGATGCGGAGGAGGCGGGGATCGAGGTCGGCGTGGCGATTCATGCGCCGGGCGGTGAGACCTTCGCCCACCGTGGCGACGACGTGTTCCTTTCCGCGAGCACCATAAAGATCGCTATCATGATCGAGCTGTTCCGCCGGATCGACGCGAGCGATGTGTCGCTTGATGATCCATACGGCTTGCGGGCGGAGGACAAGGTCCCGGGCTCTGGCGTGCTGCAGCAGCTCCACGACGGGATCGGGCTGACGCTTGGCGATGTCGTCTACCTGATGATGAGCATCAGCGACAACCCGGCGACGAATATCCTGATCGACCGGCTGGGCATCGACGCCATCAACGCCACGATGCGGGACCTGGGCCTTGAGCGGTCCGTGCTCGGGCGCAAGATGATGGGCCGGCCGGCGATGGAGTCGGAGCAGGAGAACCTGGCAACGCCGAACGAGTTCGCGCGCATGGTCGGCACGATCCTCGACGGGACAGCGGCCTCGAAGGCGTCGTGCGAGCGGATGATCGGGCTGCTGGAGCTGCAGCAGAACACGCGCCGGATTGGCCGCTTTGTGCCGGAGGGCACGCGCTGGGGCAGCAAGACCGGTAGCTACAGCACGGTCGCGAACGACGTCGGGTTTGTGATGCTGGATGATGGGCCGCTGGTGATCAGCGCGTTCACGGCGAACCTGCCGGACATGGTGGCCGGCGAGATCCTGATCAGCGAGATCGCGCGGGAGGCGATGCGCGCGGCGTCGCGGTGATGATTCTGTTCCGATTGTCGGTTCTCCGTCTCCCAAAACGCATACGTCATTTTGAGTGGAGCGAAACGTCCACTGAGAGAAGCTGCGGCAGCGCCGATTCAGGACGGCCGCCTCCCCGGCACGCTTCGACCTCTGTACGTTCGTTTCGGGTTGGTTCTCTCTCGCGCTCAGTAGGGCCTTCAGTTCTACGTGTGTACCTACAAGCTCCTCACCTGCCGTCATCCCGACCAGGTGGACCGCGCAGCGGGACGCGCGTGGAGGGACCTTGGCGCTGGCCATACACGCATTTGGGCTGGCGCAGAGATCCCTCGATAGGACACGCTCACTGCGTTCGCGTGTCGGCTCGGGATGACGGTCTCGAGTGGTGACGGTGGGCCGACACACTACCCGGGATGACGATGGGTCTTGCGGGACCGAGTTGCGTGCTTTCGAAAAACGTCGGCAGCATGGTACACGCCAGGTCAAGGGGCAGGCTTAGCGTGAGTGGTGGCAGAGCCGCGCACGAGGTGACGGCCCGGTCGGGATGTTGACTATGAGAGCGGAGGCGGGCGGCGATCTGGCGGACGCCGGCCGCAGCAGCAGAGCGAGGGCCGCATCCCGCAAGAGGACCATGATGTGTGGTCCCTGTCCGGCATGGATCAGGCTGGCATCTTCGGCCAGATTGACATCCTTGCACCGGTGCAGCCGGTTCTCGATCGCCCAGTGACCGCGCTTGAGCGTCAGCAACTGACCGGGTCGGCCCGGTCCGGAGTGAGGCTGGTCATCGCGTAGCTGATGGCCCGCTTCGCCCCTCTGTTCGCGCCAGGTGCGCTCGAGCGCAGGACCTGGCATGGCCCGGCCACTCCAGATACCCGGCGAGGTCGGTCGGCCACCAGCACCCGTCGCTCCAGAGTGCGTCCATGCCCGCGTCCACGTCATCGCCTCGCTCTCGTTGACCAGGTATTGCGTCACGTCTGGCTGGAGGATCAAACATCAGCTCAATGTCTCCGTTCAGGCGGGATGGTTGGTCTTGACGGCGACCAGGTGTCGCCCCCGGCATCCAGCACCTGCTGGCAGAGGCGCGCTGGCAGAACAAGCATCGCCCGTCAGCACCCGCCGTGCCAGTCGACGCGGCGATGAGCGTCGGGCGACGGTCAGTTCAGCCTCGCCGCGTCGTGCCGACCGGGGCGACAATCGGTTCTTGGGCCAAGACCAGCCCGCCTCGTGGCAATAGGCGCTCAGAGCGTGGACCGGGCAGCCACCGCCGGGAAGCGGAAACGCCCCCGCTGCGCTTTCCCGTCGATGGCCACGCCTTGTAGCCCCGTGCGTCAGGCACGGCGCCCGGGGCGAGCGCGGTGGCCAGCACCTGTCCTCAGCGCCCCGTCGAGCTTGCTGAACAGGCGCTGGAGGTGACTGGCAGAGTGTCTCCGCGTCGGGAACCCCAGCGCCGTCAGGTCGTCGCGGGCTGGCGCGCCGCCCATCGCTGATGGCCAGCACCGAGACGTGATTGGACAGAGCAGCACGCCAGCAGATCGCTGCAGCGTAGCACACTGCAGCGCGGTCCGGAACAGGCGAAGGCGGCGGCGAGACTGGTCAGCGACACCGTCTGCGCGCGAGGATCGCGTAGACTGCATGACGAGCTCCTTGCGGGGATGAGCGCGCTTGATCACACGTCCACCTGCCAGAGGAGCTCATTCCATTGCATTCCCCTCCACTCCTCGCGCATTAGCCCTGGTGAAGGCGTCGTGAAGGTTGACAGCGTGGGCGGGCACCCGTACCATAGGCAAACACGGCATGGGTCCGTGAAGAAAGGCACAAATCGACGTGACGCCGAATCCGAACTTCGCCCTTCTTAGCCTCGTACTTATTGAGCTCCCGATTATTGGGGGCCATTTGTGTGGGCGAGGGCAGCAAGCCGGATAAGGCGACGACGAAGACGACATGCATGCTGGCCTCCCCGAACGGGAGGCTTTTTTGATGCTCCGGAACAACGACGTACTGGGTGCATTCGAGGGTCTTCCCTGCAGGGCCCACGCCAGTGGGCTGCAGGAGACCGCGTCACGGGTCGGCAATGACGACGCCCCACGGCGCACCGCCACTGAACATCAGGTGGCATCGGATACACAGCGCTACGTTTGTCGGCGGTCCCGCAAGGGTTCGCCAGAAGGGAGCACATCATGGTCGTTGCGCAATCCCGGTCGTCGGCCGGGGCGGACACCTCCGAACCCCGAACGGACTCAGCACCCGAAACTCTTTCCGGCGCGCAGATCGTCTGCCGCAGCCTCGAGGCCGAGGGTGTCTCGACGGTCTTCGGGTACCCCGGTGGGGCGGTCATCCCCCTCTATGACGCGCTTCCGGAGGCGAACCTCCACCACGTCCTGACTCGCTTCGAGCAGTGGGCCGGCATGGCCGCTATTGGCTATGCCCGTGCGACCGGCGACGTCGGCGTCTGCATCGCGACGTCGGGACCCGGGCGCGACGAACCTCGTCACCGCGTTCGCCGACGCGATGCTGGACTCCGTCCCGCTTGTCGCGATCACCGGCCAGGTGATGCAGAGCCTGATCGGCAAGGACGGCTTCCAGGAAGTCGACATCACTGGCATTTCCCTTCCGGTCACCAAGCACAACTACATCGTCCGCAAGCCGGAAGAGCTGGCGCACACCATCAAGGAAGCGTTCTACCTCGCGCGTAGCGGTCGACCCGGGCCGGTCCTGATCGACATCCCGAAGAATGTCTTCGTCGCCAAGACCGAGTACGTCGTCCGCCGGCAAGGTCGGGCGCAAGAGCTACCAGCCGACGACCGTGCCGAACATGCGGCAGGTGCGCCTGGCCGCCGACATGATCAACCAGGCGAAGCGGCCGCTGATCATGGCCGGGCACGGCATCATCCTGAGCGGCGCGGAGGCGGAGTTCACGGAGTTCGTCGAGAAGAGCGGCATCCCGACCATCTTCACGTTGCTTGGTCTGGGCGCGATGGATGAGCGCCATCCGCTGGCGATCGGCATGATGGGCATGCATGGACACCGGCGTTCCAACCGCGCGCTCGACGAATGCGACCTGCTCATCAACTTCGGTGCCCGCTTCGACGATCGCGCGACGGGCAACCTGAACGGATTTGCACCGAACGCGAAGGTCATCCATGTCGACATCGATCCGGCGGAGATCGGCAAGAATGTCCCGGCCGACGTTCCGGTGGTCGGCGACGTCATGGAAGTACTGAAGGTCCTCACGCCGGAGGTCGCCGGGCGCGACCACAAGGCCTGGCGTGCCTGGATCGATGGGCAGGAGAACCGCGTGCTGCGCGCGGCGCTGGAGGACCGCCCGGAATGGCCGGAGCCGTACGCGATCGTGAAGACGATCGCCAAGGTGACTGACCGCGATGCGATCATCACGACTGACGTCGGCCAGCACCAGATGTGGGCCGCGCAGCACTTCGGTTTCCGTCACGGCAAGCGCTGGATAACCTCCGGCGGCCTCGGCACGATGGGCTTCGGGCTGCCGAGCGCCATCGGCGCGAAGATGGGCCGGCCGGATCTCGAGGTCTGGACGATCGTCGGCGACGGCGGATTCCAGATGTCATGAACGACTCCACCTCAGACTACTCCTCCATGAACGAGCTCGCCACCGCCGTCCAGGAGAAGCTGGATCTCAACATCGCCATCATCAACAACGGCTATCTCGGCATGGTGCGGCAGTGGCAGGACCTCTTCCACGGGCGCAACTACTCCGAGGTAGAGATCAGCGCGCCGGACTTCGTGAAGCTCGCGGAGGCCTTCGGCGCGACGGGGATCCGGGTCACGAAGGACAGCGAGATCGAGGCGGCGATCCGCAAGGCGCGCTCGATCAAGGGCCCGGTGGTCGTCGAGTTCGTTGTCGAGCCTGAAGCCAATGTGTACCCGATGGTGGCGCCGGGCGCCGCGAACTCGGACATGATGGACGACCCGCAGTGGAATCCGGCCAAGGAGGATGTGTAGCCATGGAACAGACCCATACCCTTGTCCTCCTTGTCGAGGACCATCCCGGTGTCCTGAACCGCATCGTGTCGCTCATGCGGCGCCGGTCGTTCAACATCGACTCGATCACGGTCGGCCACTCCGAGCAGCAGGGCGTCTCTCGCATGACGATCCAGCTGCGCGGTAACGATGACGAGGTCGAGCAGGCCTCGAAGCAGCTCTACAAGTTGCTCGAAGTGCTGAAAGTTGTTGACCTGACCGACCAGGAAGCGATGATTCGCGAGCTGGTGCTCGTCAAGGTCGCGGCAAAGGGCGCGGTGCGGGCCGAGGTCGTGCAGACGGCGTCGATCTACAACGCACGCGTCCTGGACGCCACGCCGAACAGCCTGATGATCGAGATGGCGGGCTCGGAGCACGAGATCGAGTCGTTCCTGACGATGATGCGCGTTTACGGAATTCGTGAGATGGTGCGTAGTGGCAAGGTCGCGCTGTCCCGGGTCGCCCAGAAGCGGGCGGACGGGCCGGATCGCATCCACGACACGGCGTTTGCCGCGGCAGATTAGGACTCGGGGCGGGGCGTTGCCTCGCCCCAATGATTGCGTTTTCGATATGGGCGGCCCCAGGGCGGGGTCGCGACGAAGAGGGACGTGACCCCTGGCGGGCACGGACGGAGGAATCAGGTACATGGCGGCGAAGATCTACTACGAGAACGATGCGACGTTGGCTCCCCTGCAGGACAAGACCGTGGCGATCATCGGCTACGGCGCGCAGGGCCATGCCCACGCCCTGAACCTCCGGGACTCCGGGATCAGCGTCGTCGTTGGCCTCCACGAGGGCAGCAAGAGCAAGGAAAAGGCCGAGGCCGAGGGCCTGAAGGTCCTCTCCGTTGAGGACGCCGCCAAGCAGGGCGACGTCATCATGCTGCTTGTGCCCGACCACAAGCAGAAGGCGATCTACGAGGAGAGCATTGCCCCGAACCTGACCGCTGGCAAGACGCTGATGTTCGCGCACGGCTTCTCGATCCACTTCAAGGCGATCGAGCCGCCGAAGGACGTCGACGTCTCGATGATCGCCCCGAAGGCTCCAGGCTCCCGCGTGCGTGAGCTCTTCCAGGAGGGCATCGGCGTGCCGGGTCTCGTCGCCGTCCACCAGGACGCCAGCGGTCACGCCAAGGAGCAGGCGCTCGCCTACGGGCGCGGCATCGGCTGCCTGATGGCCGGCATCCTGGAGACGACCTTCAAGGAAGAGACCGAGACGGACCTCTTCGGCGAGCAGGCCGTGCTCTGCGGTGGTGTCTCGGCGCTGATGAAGGCGGGATTCGAGACCCTGGTCGAGGCCGGGTACGAGCCGGAGAGCGCCTACTTCGAGTGCGTCCACGAGATGAAGCTGATCGTCGACCTCATCTATGAGGGCGGCCTGACGTACATGCGCGAGGTCGTCTCCGACACCGCCGAGTACGGCGACTACATCACCGGGCCGAAGATCATCACCGAGGACACCAAGAAGGCGATGAAGCAGGTCCTGACCGACATCCAGGACGGCACCTTCGCCAGGAACTGGATCCAGGAGAACGAGACCGGCCGTGAGGGCTTCCTCGAGCTGCGCAAGCAGAACGAGGGGCACGAGGTCGAGCGTGTCGGCGCCGAGCTGCGCGCGATGATGCCGTGGCTGAAGTCCGGCAAGGCGGCGCGTCAGGCCGCGGCCGCCCGCAAGGGGTAACGCATTCACTCCTGTGGCCCGGGCGGTGAAACCCGGGCCACCATTCAGGAAAGGTCACATCACATGAGCGACGGAGACATTAACGTAGGCGGCACTGCCGATCGCGTGATCGTGTTCGACACGACCCTTCGCGACGGCGAACAATCGCCGGGTGCGACGCTTACGGCTGACGAGAAGCTGGACGTGGCGGACGCGTTGATCGATCTTCGTGTCGATGTGATCGAGGCCGGGTTCCCGGCCGCCTCCCCTGGTGATTTCGAGGCCGTGCGGGAGATCGCGCGGCGGGCGAACGGCACCGGCGTCACCGTCGCCGGGTTGGCGCGGGCGAATCGGGGCGATATCGAGCGCGCGGCGCAGGCCGTCGCCGGGTGTGACCGACCGCGCATCCACACCTTTATCGCGACGTCTGACATCCACCTGAAGTACAAGCTGCGCATGACGCGCGAGGCAGGTGCTGGAGCGGGTGCGGGATTCCGTCGCGTTCGCGCGGAGCTTCGTCGACGACGTCGAGTTCTCCTGCGAGGACGCGACCCGCTCCGACCGCGAGTTCATGGTCGAGGTCTTCAACGCGGCCGTCGAGGCTGGCGCGACGACCCTCAACATCCCGGATACGGTCGGCTACACCACCCCCTTCGAGTATTACGACCTGATCCAGTATCTGGACGAGCGCATCGTCAAGCCGGACAACGTGATCCTCTCCGTGCACTGCCACGATGATCTCGGCATGGCCACCGCCAATACGTTGATGGCCGTCAAGGCCGGTGCGCGGCAGGTCGAGGTCACGATGAACGGTATCGGCGAGCGGGCCGGCAATACCTCACTGGAAGAGGTCGTGATGGCGCTGGAGACGCGCTCCGATGAGTTCGGCGGCGCGCGCACCGGCGTCCAGACCCCGCGCCTGGTCCCGACGAGCCGCCTCGTCAGCACGCTGACGGGCATCGAGGTGCAGGTCAACAAGGCGATCGTCGGCAGGAATGCCTTCGCGCACGAAGCTGGCATCCATCAGGACGGCATGCTGAAGGAGCGCACGACGTACGAGATCATGAACCCCGAGGATGTCGGATGGGAGGGCACCAGCCTCGTGCTGGGCAAGCACTCCGGCCGCGCCGGCTTCCGCTCGGCGTTGAAGGACCTCGGGATCAAGCTCGACGACGACGGGATGCAGAAGGCGTACGAGCGCTTCCTGGAGCTCGCCGACCGCAAGAAGAAGATCACCGGCGCCGATATCGTGGCGCTGGTCGCGGACCAGGTCTCGGCGTCGACCGCGACGCTCCGGCTTGCCGACTGGTCGGTGATGACCGGGCGGGGTGGCGCGGCCAAGGCGATGGCCGCGCTGACATGGGACGACCGCGAGGTTGAGGGCACGGCCGACGGCAACGGGCCGGTTGACGCGCTGATGAAGGCGGTCGATGCGGCGATCGGCGTCGAGAACGAGCTGACCTACTACCACGTCGAAGCGGTGACGCCGGGTGAGGACGCGCAGGGGCAGGTCCATGTGCGCATTCGCCACAACGGCCAGTCGTACAGCGGCCACGGGCTCGCGACCGATATCGTCGAGGCGAGCGCGAAAGCCTACATCTCGGCGCTGAGCCACCTGCTCCAGCAGAACCCGGATGTGGTGCTGATGGGCTCGTCGACCTCGCGCTGGAGCTAGGGGTGGAGCCGCGTAACGACACGATCTGGCAGGACGCCGCCGTGGTGGCGAATTACCAGGTTTCCAGCCAGTCGATCCCGTTTGTCGACGTCCATTTCGAGATCATGCATCGCCTTATCGAGGCAGCAGGGATCGAGGTGCGGAACCTCCTCGATCTCGGCGCCGGTAACGGGATCGCGACCGTCGAGGTGGCGAATCGGCAGCCGGTGGAGCGCGCGACGCTCACCGAGTTCTCCGCGCCGATGTTCGATCGGGCACGCGAGCGGTTCGCGGCGACGCCGCCTGCGTTTGACGTGTCCTACGTCGTCGGCGACTTCCGCGAGACGGACTGGCATGGCGAGGTCGAGAAGAACGGTCCGTACGATCTCGTCGTGTCGCGCTTCGCGATCCATCACATCCCGGACGAGGACAAGCGCGCGCTCTATGGCGCGATCTCCACATGGCTCCGGCCTGGCGGGATCTTCATCAACATCGAGCACACTGCGTCCGCATCGCCGATGTACGCCGAGGCACATGACCGCCTGATGGTGGAGTGCCTTGTCGGCGCGAGCGGCGGGGAGGACAACTTCGACGAGGTCTACGCCTCGTACCGGGTGCGCGCGGACGGGCCGGCCAATATCCTGGCGCCCGTCTGGGACCAGCTGGACTGGTTGCGCGAGCTTGGCTACGTGGATGTGGACTGCGCATTCAAGGCGTTCGAGCTGGCGGTGTTTGCCGGCAGGCGCCCGGAACAGTAGATGACCTCGCATCGAAATGGATGCGAGACGGGAGGCAACGCAGGTGGCGGCACCGAGGACTTTGGCGGAAAAACTGTGGGACCGGCATGTCGTCCGTTCGGCGGACGGCGAGCCCGACCTGCTCTACATCGATTTGCACCTCATTCATGAAGTGACCTCGCCGCAGGCGTTTGATGGCCTGCGCATGCATGGCCGCGCTGTCCGGCGGCCGGACCTGACAATTGCCACGGCGGACCACAACGTCCCGACGATCGGCATCCACCTGCCGATCGCGGACCCGATCTCGGCCACCCAGGTGAGCAAGCTCACCCAGAACGCCGCCGAGTTCGGGATCAAGCTGCACCCCATGGGCTCGCCTGGGCAGGGAATCGTTCATATCATCGGCCCCGAGCAGGGACTGACCCAGCCTGGCATGACGATCGTCTGTGGCGATTCGCATACGTCGACGCATGGCGCGTTCGGCTCGCTGGCGTTCGGCATCGGCACGAGCGAGGTCGAGCATGTGCTCGCGACGCAGACCCTGCCGCAGATTCGTCCGCAGACGATGGCGATCACGGTCGACGGCACATTGCAGGATGGCGTGACGGCGAAGGACGTGATCCTGGCGATTATCGGCAAGATCGGCACTGGCGGTGGCCAGGGCGCGATTGTCGAGTATCGCGGTGAGGTGATCCGCAACCTTTCGATGGAAGGTCGGATGACCATCTGCAACATGTCGATCGAGGGCGGCGCGAAGGCCGGCATGATCGCGCCGGACGAGACGACGTTCGCCTACGTCGAGGGCCGCCCCTACGCGCCGAAGGACGAGGCGTGGGAGCAGGCGCTGGACGACTGGCGCTCGCTGCCGACCGATGAAGGCGCGACGTTCGACCGCGAGGTCGTGCTGGACGGCAACGCGATCCGCCCACACGTCTCCTGGGGCACGAATCCGGGTCAGGTGACGTCGATCGACGATGTCGTGCCGGACCCGTCGTCGTTCGCCAGCCAGGGTGACCGCGAGGCGGCCGCTCGAGCCCTGAAGTACATGGCGCTGGAGGCG
>CAVUJR010000029.1:0-81823 GCA_963741805.1 uncultured Chloroflexia bacterium | reverse complement strand
GTCGATGAACGAGCTCGCCACCGCCGTCCAGGAGAAGCTGGATCTCAACATCGCCATCATCAACAACGGCTATCTCGGCATGGTGCGGCAGTGGCAGGATCTCTTCCACGGGCGCAACTACTCCGAGGTAGAGATCAGCGCGCCGGACTTCGTGAAGCTCGCGGAGGCCTTCGGCGCGACGGGGATCCGGGTCACAAAGGACAGCGAGATCGAGGCGGCGATCCGCAAGGCGCGCTCGATCAAGGGCCCGGTGGTCGTCGAGTTCGTTGTCGAGCCGGAAGCGAATGTGTACCCGATGGTGGCGCCGGGCGCCGCGAACTCGGACATGATGGACGATCCGCAGTGGCATCCGGCCAAGGAGGATGTGTAGCCATGGAACAGACCCATACCCTTGTCCTCCTTGTCGAGGACCATCCCGGTGTCCTGAACCGCATCGTGTCGCTGATGCGGCGGCGGTCATTCAACATCGACTCGATCACGGTCGGCCACTCCGAGCAGCAGGGCGTCTCTCGCATGACGATCCAGCTGCGCGGTAACGATGACGAGGTCGAGCAGGCTTCGAAGCAGCTCTACAAGTTGCTCGAAGTGCTGAAAGTTGTTGACCTGACCGACCAGGAAGCGATGATTCGCGAGCTGGTGCTCGTCAAGGTCGCGGCAAAGGGCGCGGTGCGGGCCGAGGTCGTGCAGACGGCATCGATCTACAACGCACGCGTCCTGGACGCCACGCCGAACAGCCTGATGATCGAGATGGCGGGCTCGGAGCACGAGATCGAGTCGTTCCTGACGATGATGCGCGTTTACGGAATTCGTGAGATGGTGCGTAGTGGCAAGGTCGCGCTGTCCCGGGTTGCCCAGAAGCGGGCAGACGGGCCGGATCGCATCCATGACACGGCGTTTGCCGCGGCAGATTAGGACTTGGGGCGGGGCGTTGCCTCGCCCCAATGATTGTGTTTTCGAAATGGGCGGCCCCAGGGCGGAGTCGCGACGAAGAGGGATGTGACCCCTGGCGGGCACGGACGGAGGAATCAGGTACATGGCGGCGAAGATCTACTACGAGAACGATGCGACGTTGGCTCCCCTGCAGGACAAGACCGTGGCGATCATTGGCTACGGCGCGCAGGGCCATGCCCACGCCCTGAACCTCCGGGACTCCGGGATCAGCGTCGTCGTTGGCCTCCACGAGGGCAGCAAGAGCAAGGAAAAGGCCGAGGCCGAGGGCCTGAAGGTCCTCTCCGTTGAGGACGCCGCCAAGCAGGGCGACGTCATCATGCTGCTTGTGCCTGACCACAAGCAGAAGGCGATCTACGAGGAGAGCATTGCCCCGAACCTGACCGCTGGCAAGACGCTGATGTTCGCGCACGGCTTCTCGATCCACTTCAAGGCGATCGAGCCGCCGACGGACGTCGACGTCTCGATGATCGCCCCGAAGGCTCCAGGCTCCCGCGTCCGTGAGCTCTTCCAGGAGGGCATCGGCGTGCCGGGTCTCGTCGCCGTCCACCAGGACGCCAGCGGTCACGCCAAGGAGCAGGCGCTCGCCTACGGGCGCGGCATCGGCTGCCTGATGGCCGGCATCCTGGAGACGACCTTCAAGGAAGAGACCGAGACGGACCTCTTCGGCGAGCAGGCCGTGCTCTGCGGTGGTGTCTCGGCGCTGATGAAGGCGGGATTCGAGACCCTGGTCGAGGCCGGGTACGAGCCGGAGAGCGCCTATTTCGAGTGCGTCCACGAGATGAAGCTGATCGTCGACCTCATCTATGAGGGCGGCCTGACGTACATGCGCGAGGTTGTTTCCGACACGGCCGAGTACGGCGACTACATCACCGGGCCGAAGATCATCACCGAGGACACCAAGAAGGCGATGAAGCAGGTCCTGGCCGACATCCAGGACGGCACCTTCGCCAGGAACTGGATCCAGGAGAACGAGACCGGCCGTGAGGGCTTCCTCGAGCTGCGCAAGCAGAACGAGGGGCACGAGGTCGAGCGTGTCGGCGCCGAGCTGCGCGCGATGATGCCGTGGCTGAAGTCCGGCAAGGCGGCGCGTCAGGCCGCGGCCGCCCGCAAGGGGTAACGCATTCACTCCTGTGGCCCGGGCGGTGAAACCCGGGCCACCATTCAGGAAAGGTCACATCACATGAGCGACGGAGACATTAACGTAGGCGGCACTGCCGATCGCGTGATCGTGTTCGACACGACCCTTCGCGACGGCGAACAATCGCCGGGTGCGACGCTTACGGCTGACGAGAAGCTGGACGTGGCGGACGCGTTGATCGGTCTTCGTGTCGATGTGATCGAGGCCGGGTTCCCGGCCGCCTCCCCTGGTGATTTCGAGGCCGTGCGGGAGATCGCCCGGCGGGCGAACGGCACCGGCGTCACCGTCGCCGGGTTGGCGCGGGCGAATAGGGGCGATATCGAGCGCGCGGCGCAGGCCGTCGCCGGGTGTGACCGACCGCGCATCCACACCTTTATCGCGACGTCTGACATCCACCTGAAGTACAAGCTGCGCATGACGCGCGAGGCAGGTGCTGGAGCGGGTGCGGGATTCCGTCGCGTTCGCCCGCAGCTTCGTCGACGACGTTGAGTTTTCCTGCGAGGATGCGACCCGCTCGGACCGCGAGTTCATGGTCGAGGTCTTCAACGCGGCCGTCGAGGCTGGCGCGACGACCCTCAACATCCCGGATACGGTCGGCTACACCACCCCCTTCGAGTACTACGACCTGATCCAGTATCTGGACGAGCGCATCGTCAAGCCGGACAACGTGATCCTCTCCGTGCACTGCCACGATGATCTCGGCATGGCCACCGCCAATACGTTGATGGCCGTCAAGGCCGGTGCGCGGCAGGTCGAGGTCACGATGAACGGTATCGGCGAGCGGGCCGGCAATACCTCACTGGAAGAGGTCGTGATGGCGCTGGAGACGCGCTCCGATGAGTTCGGCGGCGCGCGCACCGGCGTCCAGACCCCGCGCCTGGTCCCGACGAGTCGCCTCGTCAGCACGCTGACGGGCATCGAGGTGCAGGTCAACAAGGCGATCGTCGGCAGGAATGCCTTCGCGCACGAAGCTGGCATCCATCAGGACGGCATGCTGAAGGAGCGCACGACGTACGAGATCATGAACCCCGAGGATGTCGGATGGGAGGGCACCAGCCTCGTGCTGGGCAAGCACTCCGGGCGCGCCGGCTTCCGCTCGGCGTTGAAGGACCTCGGGATCAAGCTCGACGACGACGGGATGCAGAAGGCGTACGAGCGCTTCCTGGAGCTCGCCGACCGCAAGAAGAAGATCACGGGCGCCGATATCGTGGCGCTGGTCGCGGACCAGGTCTCGACGTCGACCGCGACGCTCCGGCTCGCCGACTGGTCGGTGATGACCGGGCGGGGTGGCGCGGCCAAGGCGATGGCGGCGCTGACGTGGGACGACCGCGAGGTTGAGGGCACGGCCGACGGGAACGGTCCGGTGGACGCGCTGATGAAGGCCGTCGATGCGGCGATCGGCGTTGAGAACGAGCTGACCTACTACCACGTCGAAGCTGTGACGCCGGGTGAGGACGCGCAGGGGCAGGTCCATGTGCGCATTCGCCACAATGGCCAGTCGTACAGCGGCCACGGGCTCGCGACCGATATCGTGGAGGCGAGCGCGAAAGCCTACATCTCGGCGCTGAGCCACCTGCTCCAGCAGAACCCGGATGTGGTGCTGATGGGGTCGTCGACCTCGCGCTGGAGCTAGGGGTGGAGCCGCGTAACGACACGATCTGGCAGGACGCCGCAGTGGTGGCGAATTACCAGGTCTCCAGCCAATCCATCCCGTTTGTCGACGTCCATTTCGAGATCATGCATCGCATTATCGACGCAGCAGGGATTGAGGTGCGGAACCTCCTCGATCTCGGCGCCGGTAACGGGATCGCGACCGTCGAGGTGGCGAATCGGCAGCCAGTGGAGCGCGCGACGCTCACCGAGTTCTCCGCGCCGATGTTCGACCGGGCGCGCGAACGGTTCGCCGCGAACCCGCCAGCTTTCGACGTGTCCTACGTCGTCGGCGACTTCCGCGAGACGGACTGGCATGGCGACGTCGAGAAGAACGGCCCTTACGATCTCGTCGTGTCACGCTTCGCGATCCATCACATCCCGGACGGGGACAAGAGAGCGCTCTATGGCGCGATCTCCACATGGCTCCGGCCTGGCGGGATCTTCATCAACATCGAGCACACTGCGTCCGCATCGCCGCTGTACGCCGAGGCACATGACCGCCTGATGGTGGAGTGCCTCGTCGGCGCGAGCGGCGGGGAGGACAACTTCGACGAGGTCTACGCGTCGTACCGGGTGCGCGCGGACGGGCCGGCCAATATCCTGGCGCCCGTCTGGGACCAGCTGGACTGGTTGCGTGAGCTTGGCTACGTCGATGTGGACTGCGCATTCAAGGCGTTCGAGCTGGCGGTGTTTGCCGGCAGGCGCCCGGAACGGTAGATGACCTCGCATCGAAACGGATGCGGGACGGGAGGCAACGCAGGTGGCGGCACCGAGGACTTTGGCGGAAAAACTGTGGGACCGGCACGTCGTCCGTTCGGCGGACGGCGAGCCCGACCTGCTCTACATCGATTTGCACCTCATTCATGAGGTGACCTCGCCGCAGGCGTTTGATGGCCTGCGCATGCATGGCCGCGCTGTCCGGCGGCCGGACCTGACAGTCGCCACGGCGGACCACAACGTCCCGACGATCGGCATCCACCTGCCGATCGCGGACCCGATCTCGGCCACCCAGGTGAGCAAGCTCACCCAGAACGCCGCCGAGTTCGGGATCAAGCTGCACCCCATGGGCTCGCCTGGGCAGGGAATCGTTCATATCATCGGCCCCGAGCAGGGACTGACCCAGCCTGGCATGACGATCGTCTGTGGCGATTCGCATACGTCGACGCATGGCGCGTTCGGCTCGCTGGCGTTCGGTATCGGCACGAGCGAGGTGGAGCATGTGCTCGCGACGCAGACCCTGCCGCAAATTCGGCCGCAGACGATGGCGATCACGGTCGACGGCACATTGCAGGATGGCGTGACGGCGAAGGACGTGGTCCTGGCGATTATCGGCAAGATCGGCACTGGCGGTGGCCAGGGCGCGATTGTCGAGTATCGCGGTGAGGTGATCCGCAACCTTTCGATGGAAGGTCGGATGACCATCTGCAACATGTCGATCGAGGGCGGCGCGAAGGCCGGCATGATCGCGCCGGACGAGACGACGTTCGCCTACGTCGAGGGCCGCCCCTACGCGCCGAAGGACGAGGCGTGGGAGCAGGCGCTCGACGACTGGCGCTCGCTGCCGACCGATGAAGGCGCGACGTTCGACCGCGAGGTCGTGCTGGACGGCAGCGCGATCCGCCCGCACGTCTCGTGGGGCACGAATCCGGGTCAGGTGACGTCGATCGACGATGTCGTGCCGGACCCGTCGTCGTTCGCCAGCCAGGGCGATCGCGAGGCGGCCGCTCGTGCCCTGAAGTACATGGCGCTGGAGGCGGGGACACCGATCCGCGACATCCGCGTCGACACCGTGTTCCTCGGCTCGTGCACGAACGCGCGGATCGAGGACCTGCGCTCGGCCGCCCACGTGCTGGAAGGACGCCGCGTCGCGGAGGGCATGCGGGCGATGGTCGTGCCAGGGTCGATGATGGTGAAGGCCCAAGCGGAAGCCGAGGGGCTCGACAAGATCTTCGTCGACGCCGGATTTCGAGTGGCGGTCGGCGGGGTGCTCGATGTGCCTTGGCATGAACCCGGACCAGCTCAAGCCCGGCGAGCGTAGCGCGTCGACCAGCAACCGCAACTTCGAGGGCCGGCAGGGCAAGGGCGGCCGCACGCATCTCGTCTCGCCGCAGGTCGCCGCTGCGACCGCCGTGATGGGCACGTTCGCGACGCCGGCGGACCTACCGTAGGATCACCCATTGTGGGCGATCGGGGCTGCCCACAAGGGGCATCCATACGCAAACCAGGCCGCGTCTCATTGGAGCGAATTATGGAACCAGTACGGAAAATCGAGGGTCGCATCGCGCCGCTGGACCGGAGCGATGTCGATACCGACCAGATCATCCCGGCCGTGTGGCTGAAGCGTGTCGAGCGCACGGGCTTCGGCGAGGGGCTGTTCTCCGCGTGGCGTGAGCAGGACCCGACGTTCGTGCTTAACCGGCCGGAGTACGAGGGCAGCAAGGTGCTCATCGCCGGCCGGAACTTTGGCACAGGATCCTCGCGCGAGCATGCGGTTTGGGCGCTGATGGACTATGGCTTCCAGGCGGTGATCTCGCCCAAGTTTGGCGACATCTTTCGCAACAATGCGACGAAGGCGGGGCTTGTCCCGGTCCAGGTCGACGAGCAGTTCGGTGCGGAGCTGCTGGAGGCAGCCGAGGAACATCCATTCCTCGAGGTGATCGTCGATGTGAAGACCCGAACGGTCTCGGTGCCGCGCCTCGGTATGAAGACGACCTTCCCACTCGACGACTTCACGCAGTACCGCCTGCTGAACGGGCTGGATGACATCGGGCTGACGCTGACGCACCAGGACGACGTGTCCGCATATGAGGCGACGCGCAAGCCGTGGCTGCCAACAGTTGACGCCCCGTCGCCAGCAGCGCAATAGCTCCGTACACCCGGCCTTCGTAGGCCGGGTTTTTCTCTCGAACTCGCGGGCCCGCCCACAAGGGGCGGGTGGACGAAGGGATCATCATGCCAGAGCGGTATTCGATTGTGGCGTTTCCCGGCGACGGAGTTGGGCCGGACGTGATGCAGCAGGCGCGCCGTGTCCTCGACGTGGTGGCGGAGAAGGGTGGTTACGGCTTCGACGTCGATGAGCGCCTGCTCGGCGGCTGCGCGATCGACGCCTATGGCACCGCCCTCCGAGGGGAAGACATCGAGGCGGCGAAGGCGGCGGATGCCGTCCTGCTCGGGGCGGTCGGCGGCCCGAAGTGGGACGATCCGACCGCGAAGGTCCGTCCGGAGCAGGGCTTGCTCGGTCTGCGCAAGGCGCTGCACCTGTACGCGAACCTGCGCCCGGTCGTCGCCAACGAAGCCCTTATCGACGCGTCTCCGTTGAAGGAGGACCGCGTCCGGGGCACGGACCTGCTCGTCGTGCGCGAGCTGACGGGCGGGCTCTACTTTGGCCGGCCGCAGAAGCAATGGCGGGAGCGACGGGGCCGCGCCGCGGTCGATACGCTGATCTACCGGGAGCACGAGGTTCGGCGCGTCGTGGAGCTGGCGTTCCAGCTCGCGCAGGGCCGGCGCGGGCACGTGACGAGCGTCGACAAGGCGAACGTGCTGCAAACCTCGCGCATGTGGCGCGCGATCGTGCAGGAGATCGCCCCGAACTACCCGGACGTGAAGGTCGAGCACGTGCTGGTCGACGCGATGACCATGAAGCTCATCCAGCAGCCGAACGCCTACGACGTGATCGTCACCGAGAACATGTTCGGCGACATCCTGACCGATGAAGCGTCCGTGCTTGGGGGGTCGATCGGGCTGCTCCCGTCGGCGTCGCTCGGGGCGCCGGGCAGCGACGGACGTCGCGCGGGCCTGTACGAGCCGATCCATGGCAGCGCTCCGGACATCGCCGGGCAGGGCGTCGCCAATCCGGCTGGAATGATCCTCTCGGCGGCCATGATGCTCCGCCTGTCGCTTGGGCGAGACGAGGATGCCGCGCGAATCGAGGCAGCGGTTGACAAGGCGATCCATGACGGCGTGCGCACGCGCGACCTCGGCGGAGACGCCACGACGGCCAGCTTCGGTGATGCGGTGCTGAAGAACTTGTAGGTCGTAACTAACTTCTGTATCATTAGGTATAGACCTGAACGGTCCGGTGCCGTTTGGCATCGGACCGAACTATTCCTGAGAGACAGAGGGGACCTAAACGATGAACGACACCATGCGACTTACGGTGATCACTGGCAGCGTGCGCGATGGCCGCTTCGGTCCAACCGTGAGCACCTGGATTGCGCGCGTTGCGGCGCAGCGGCCGGAGTTCGACGTCGACGTGATCGATCTGGCCGAGCTCGATATCCCGGCCGACATGTCCGTCAACGCTGACCAGCAGGCGCTGGCCGAGCGGGTTGACGCATCAGATGCCTTCATTGTCGTCACGCCGGAGTACAACCACAGCTTCCCCGGCCCGTTGAAGACGGCGATCGACAGCCTGAAGACCCAGTGGCAGGGCAAGCCGGTCGGCTTCGTCTCCTACGGCGGCATCTCGGGTGGCCTGCGCGCGGTTGAGGCGCTGCGGATCGTCTTCGCCGAGCTGCACGCGGTGACGATGCGCGATGTCGTGCCGTTCCCGATGGCGTGGACGAAGTTCGATGAAAACGGCGACCCGGTCGAGAGCGAGGTCGTCGGGATGGCGGCCGACCTGCTGCTGAACCACCTGGCGTGGTGGGCGGCGGCGCTGAAGACCGCGCGAGCCGAGGTCCCCTACGGGCAGGCGTTGGCCTTCGCCCGGTAACCTGGCCCGCACGAGCCGACGACGAAGGAGCCCCGCAGGACGATGCCTGTGGGGCTCTTCGATGCCCGCATCGGTGTGCGGATTGTTCAGTCCAGCCAGGAATCGTTGAGGAACGTCTTCATCCACGCGATCGGCGCGTCTGCCCAATCCGCTTGCGATGGGGGCCCGAGCTCGAAGACGTGGATCCAGTTCAGCGCCCGCGTGATAATCGAGGTCCAGCACGCCGCGTCGGCGAGTGCCAGGAGCTCGTTCCGGCTGGCGAGATCGGTGAACGGCTCGAGATAGGCGTCCCTAACGCGCTTCGAGCCGCGGGTCGTCGCCGGTTTCGCCTCAGCTCGTCCATCAGCGAGCGGAGGGCGACGAGCAGCGAGGAGAAGGGGTGGGCCACCACGCTATCTCCCCAATCGTACATCCGAGCCGGGCCCGACGGCTCCCCGGGCAGGAGCATGTTGTTCGCGTGCAGGTCGCTGTGGTCGATGGATGGCCCGATCGGGGAGGCCGCCAGTAGATCACACCACTGCTCGAACCGGGGTCGGAGGGTGGCAACGCGCCTGAGCGCCTCCACGTCTCTTTGGTCGCCCCGTTCGCGTGCGAGCGACATCGTGGCCGTCAGCGCCTCATCGAACCGCTCGGGCAAGGTGGCCGGGCGCATATCCGGCACGCCCATCGCCAGCATTGCGGGAACCTGGCTGGTCGTGGCGCGCTGCAGGTACGCGTAATGGGGCAGGACGTCCAGCAGTCGTTCGAAGAGCGCGTCGCCGGAGAGTGCGTGCATCAGTGAGGTGCCGCCGTCCGGGAGCAGGATCCAGGAGCGCTCGACGTCGATGCCTAGTGGCTGGAGCACGATATCCGGGCCTGCCTCGGCGAGGAGCGGGTAGAGCGGGATCTCGTGCGCCGTGACGCGGGACGGGGCCTTGAACCAGGCTTTGCCCGCGTTCGTCGGGAACGAGACAACCGTCGACCACGTCCGTACCCGGGGCTCGGCCAGCGGCCCGGTGCGGCGAAGGCCATGAGCGCTCAGCTGCTCGTCGATCCACGGCGTGGCGTTGGCGAACAGGTCGCCCGTCATCGTGATGCGCTTTCCGGCGAGACGCGGTCCATGATGCCCGGCTCGTGTCCCAGCTCGAAGCTGTAGACCAATTGGGGTTGGGCAAAGGGCTCGGTCGTGCTAACCCGCATGACGTCGATGCTCGAAATCCGAAACTCGCCGAAGGTGCGGTCGCGGAACGGCGTGAGTGCGCGCACGAGCGAGTCGATGGGCGCGACCTGAACGTATTGGGCGACGATCATCTCCGGCAAGAAGGCGAAGCGCGTTGATGGCGGCTGGGACACGAAGTCCAGGAGCCGGGTATGGATGCGCGACAGCCAGCCGTTGTCGTGGACGTCGAGAAAGGCCGCGTCAACGAACGAGTTCGCGCCACCGAGGCGGACGTCGAAAGGCCGAAAACTGGAGATCGGGGTTTCGGCGTGGTGCAGGAACTCGTCCAGCCACTGCGGCGTGATCTCGTCACGTCCATGGGGCCGGTCGGTGAGATAGCCCAGCTCCTGAACAGTGATGTTCAGGTACGCTCGCGGCACCGACCGCGTGAACGGGTAGCCTGCGAGCGTGTCGAGCAGCTCGTCGTAGTCCGGCGTGAGGACATCGGTCGGGATACGGGCGCAGACGTAGACGAAGTCGCCGTCACGCGCGTACCAGTCATCGGTGTCGTGCCGGCCGTCGACGACCTGGCGCACCTGGCGCAGGTTGGCCCAGATGCGCCGGTAGGCTTCGTCCTGCTCGCTCGGAACATCAGGCAGCCACCAGAGAGGGTGGCGCCATTTCAGGATCCATCGCCCGATGTTCCGCGCCAGCTGGCGATAGCCAATGCTATTCAATGGCCTTGATGAGGATCTGGGCCGGGCCGCCGGGCGTCTCGACGGTGACCTTGTCGCCCACGCGCTTGCCCTTGAGCTGCGCGCCCATCGGGGATTCTTCCGAGATCAGGCCCCGGCTCGGCATTGCCTCGGCCGGCCCGACGATCTTGTAGATCTCTTCGTCGCCATCGAAGTCGACTGTCACCGAGCGACCAAGGGCAACGGTGTCCTTGCCGCCGGCGTGGTCATCCTCGATGACCTCGGCGTTGCGGAGCTGCTCCTCCAGGTCGGAGATGCGCTTCTCGATCATCGCCTGGTCCTGCCGGGCGGCGTCGTAGGCCGCGTTCTCGCGCAGGTCACCATGGGAGCGGGCGTCGGCGACCGCCTCGATGATCTCCGGGCGCTTAACCTCGATCAGCTGCCGGAGCTCCTCGCTCACGCGCTCAAACCCTTCCCGGGTGAATGGAACTTTCTTCCTTAGTGCCATGTATGCCTCGTCTTCATCGTTAGTCCCGTATGGTGTCGAGGGTCTCCCGGGCCACATGTGCCGAACCTGACCGCCGTCGAGGCGGATATGCTCACGCCATTGCGCGGGGCGCGATGGCCTCAGGCTTTTCGGGATTCCTGACGAGGGATATTACTCGAATTCGAACGTTGCTTCTATCTCTACGCTAATTCCATTCGGTAGCGAGCCCATCCCGACCGCCGAACGGGTGTGACGTCCAGCCTCGCCGAGGACCTCTACCAGCACGTCGGAGCAGCCGTTGATGACCTGCGGTTGCTGGCCGAACTCGGGAATCGCATTGACCATGCCGAGCACCTTGACCGTCTTCGTGATGCGGTCGAGCGAACCGAGCGCCGCCTTGGCGGTGGCCAGGAGCTGGAGAGCGCAGGCGCGCGCGGCAGCATAGGCTTCTTCCTGCGTGACGTCCGCCCCGACCTTGCCGGTCTTGTGGTCCTTGCCCGGTCCGGTGCCGCTGATGAACAGGAGGTTGCCGGTGGTCTGGTAGCGAACGTAGTTGGCTGCCGGGCCGATCGGCTCGGGCAGCTCGATGTCCAGTTCGGCGAGGCGCGCGTCGATGCTCATGGTTGCTCCTTAGGTGTTGGTCCGGATATTTGGGACAGTGTAGCGGGGAGTCTGCCTGTCGAAAAGGCGGTTAACGGGAAGCGGGAGCGCCCAGGAGCGCTCCCGCTTCGCTGCAGGTCATCCGCGCTATCGGGCCCCGAAGAGGTCCCGCATGCGGTCGATCGACTTCGCGAGCAGCTCGTCGCTCGTTGCGAACGAGAGGCGGAAGTGCCCAGCGCCGGCGTCGCCGAAGGCGGTGCCTGGCACGACGGCGACGAACACCTCGTCGAGTAGCTTCTTCGAGAGCTCGACGTCGCTCATCCCGGTCTCGCGGCCGTCGACGAAGCCATAGAACGCGCCCTCGATGGTCGGCACGCGGAGCCCCTTGATGCTGTTGATGCCGTCGGTGATGAGTTGGCGCCGCCGGTCCCATGCCGAGACCATCTCATGGATGATCTCCTGCGGCCCCTCGTACGCCGCGACGCCGCCCGCCTGGGCGAACGACGTGGCGCAGGTCACCGAGTGGCTGTGCACCGTCGAGATCTTCTTGATGAACGCGTCCGGGCCGGCGACGTAACCGAGCCGCCAACCCGTCATCGCGTATGCCTTGGAGAGGCCGTTGAAGGTCAGGGTGCGGTCGGCCATGCCGGGGAGGGTCGCGATGCTGATGTGCTCGTTGCCGTCATAGATGATCTTCTCGTACATCTCGTCGGTGAACACAAGCAGGTCATGGGTGCGGGCAAGATCGGCGATCGCCTCCAACTCGTCCTTTGTCGCGACGCGCCCGGTCGGGTTGTTCGGCGAGTTCAACAGGAGGATGCGGGTCGCCGGCGTGACGTGCGCTTCCAGGAGGTCGCGCGTGATCTCGAAATTCTTGTCCGGGTCGAGGCCAACGTGAATCACGTTGCCACCGGCAAGCTCGACCATCGGCTGGTACGAGACCCAGGCTGGCTCGAGGATCATCACGTCGACGCCCGGCTCAACGAAGGCCAGCATCGCCTGGAAGAGGGCGGCTTTCCCGCCCGGGGTGACGATGATGCCGCCGTTCTTGTCGACCGTGATGCCGTTCTCGCGCTGCAGCTTGCTTGCGATGGCCGCGCGCAGGGCTGGTGTGCCCGACGACGCGACGTAGTGCGTGTCGCCAGCGTTCATGGCGTCGATCGCGGCCTGGCGGATGTGCTCCGGGGTAATGAAGTCCGGGTCACCGCCACCGAGGTCGATGACATCGACGCCCTCGCTCTTGAGCTGGCGAGCCCGGTCGGACACCGCAAGGGTCGGGGAGGGTGCAGCGTTCTTCACGCGGGTCGCGAAAAAGTCCTGTGGTGCTCTCGGCGTCGTCAACAGAAAACCCTCCTTCTCCATGCCACCCGGGCGCGGTACAGGCCGCCCCTTCTTCACCGCAGTGTACCCGGTATCCCGCTGCCCGGAAGCCCGAATCCGGTGCGGGGCCGAGGTCACGTTGTGCGCCGTGCCGGTGCCCTCGCGACGCTGTTGTGCGGCGCGGCCAGTGGCGTGTGGACTCTGTGGTTACCCCGGGTGGGAACCGGTCTGCCGCGCGGCTCGTTATGACTTACAGATCGCGCCTGGATGGAGCATGCCGAACGAGGGCCATTTGCGCCCGTGATACGGTGACGGCAGTCCCGAAAGCGCCAATGGATAACAGGAAGGAACAATCGTGAATCTGCTGCGTATTGGGTCCAGGGTCCTGCTTCTTGCGCTCACCGTATTGACCGGCGTGCTCGGCGTCGCGCCCGGGCGAACCGCGGCACAGGCAACCGCGACATCGTTTACGTCGCCGATGACCGGTATACCGATCCAGGCATCGGCGCCATGGAGCATCGACACAGCGTCGGTGGTGTCACAGGACGGCGTCGAGAGCATCATGCTCAATGGCGAATACGAGTTCATGCAGGTCTGGTTCCTGCCAGGCAATGTGGACCTCGTCGAAGCCCGTGACGTGGTGCTGGAGTCTTTTGCTCAGACCTTTGGCACGTTCGTCACCGTCGATCGTGGCGCATACGGCAGCGTGAGCTACTCGCTCGATATCACGAGCGCGGAGGGCGTTGAGTTCGGCGTCTTCTCGCTGTTCCTCGGCCAGCGCGATAGCGGGTACGTCGAGTACTACGTCTTCTTCGGCGCGCTGTCGCTTTTCGCGCAGGGCATCACCTCCGCGCAGCAGCACGTGACCGTGAACGGCACGGCCGTGTTCGGTGGGATCGATGGCACCGGGTTGCAGAACCTGCTGCTCGCGAACGCCGGTGTGACCGGGACGTCCACGACCACGACGACGGAAGCGCCGCCGGTGCCGACCCAGCCCGCGCAACCGCCTGCCCAGCCGACGCAACCACCGGCGCAACCGACGCAACCCCCTGTGCAGCCGCCCGCCCAGCCCACGCAACCGCCCGCACAGCCAACGCAGCCGAGCGGCCCCGCCTCGAACGATGGCGCGGCGTATATCCAGTCGTTGCAGGGCGAAGTGACCTATCTCGAGACGACGGTCAGCGACTTCCTCAACAACTACATGGCGATGGAGACCAATGCCGAGGCCGCGATCGGGGAGATGGACCGGGTTGCCGGCGAGTGGGCCGCTTATCCGCAGCGCGCGGCCAGTATCATCGCGCCGGCTGGCTACGAGACGATTGACGCCAGCTACCGCGCGATCGTGACGGAGACCGAGTCGCTCGCCGGTATGTGGCAGGGCGTGCTGCAGTCGGCCCAGGCACAGGATGGCCAGACAGGCACGAAGCTGGCTGACCTGATCCTGCGCGTCATGAACTTGCAGGTCATGATCGACGACCTCCAGACCAGCATCGACGCGCAGGGCACCGGCACGACGACCACGACGACGACGACCACCACGCCAACCCCGACGACGGGCACGACTGGCGGCGCTCTGACGCCGGAGCAGTCGACCTACCTGCAGAACGTGCGCGGCGAGATCGATGGACTCGAGGCAAGCATCACGAGCTTCCTGGACCTGTTCGGTCAGTGGTCCTCGGGTACCAACCAGGATCAGGCGATCGCCGGCATCCGGACCATCATGGACACCTGGACCGCGTATCCGCAGACGGCTGCTGGCTTTGTCGCGCCGGCCGGCATGGAAGATGTCGACGCCCAGTACAAGGCCATTGCCGATGGCTTCGCCACGGCGGCCGGCTATTTCTGGACGGCGATCGAGGCCGGCGCGAACGGCGACCAGGCCACCCTTGACCAGGGCCTGCAGGACCTGTCGACGCAGCTCGAGACGCTCTTCACCGACATCGCGACGCTGCGTGACGTGATCGACCAGTACGAGGCCGGCGGAACGTCCACGACCGGCCAGACAACCACAACCACAACCACCACGACGACCCCGACGCAGGCGCCGGTCGAGACACCGACCGAGACGACGACCACCACCACGGGCTCGGCGGACGGCGAGGCGTACCTGCAGACGATCGCGGACGAGACCCAGGCGATCCAGGACAGTATCACGTCGTTCGGCGAGGGCGTGCAGCTCCTGGGGAGCACCGATAGCGCGGAGCAGGATCAGGGCGTCGCCAAGGTCAACGACGCGGTGAACTACTGGGCGACGTACGACCAGGTCGCTACAGGCATCGTCGCGCCGGCTGGCTACGAGGATGTCGACGCGGCATACCGGCAGCTTGCGAGCGACGTGGTGTCGCTGGCGACGCTGTTCCAGGCGTGGCTTGACGCCCCTGACGCTACTTCCGATGCCGCGAGCGCGGAGTTCTCGTCGATGCTGGACACTGTCCAGACCGAGATCGCGACATTGCAGCAAATGGTCGGGACGGGTGGCCAGACGGCGACGACAACGACGACGACCACAACCCAGCCGCAGGACACCGGGAACCAGACAACGGACCAGCCGCAGGATACGGGTGGGGACATCACCGAGACCGGTCAGCGCGGGCAGCTGCCGCAAGTCCCTGGCTCCAACCAGCCTCAGGATACCGGCAGCACGGGCGGCTCCGAGGCGGACCTCGGGCTCGTGTCGGACGGCGAGTACGTTAGCCCGCAGCTCGGCCTGTCGATCACCTGGGATGACCGATGGACGTTCGATAGCGAGTACATCGAGGACGTTATCGGCTCCAATGAGGACACCGGTGAGGACTGGATCACGCTTGTCTGGACCACCGGCACCAACGGCGACATCACGATGACCGTCGCCGAGGCGAGCAACTTCTCGCCCGCAGATGCGGTCGCGTACTGGGAGTCGGACGAGTACCTCTCGCAGTTCGATATGCCGTCAGAAGTCGTCCTGTCGGATGCGTCGGACGATCGTGGCGGTGTCGTGATCCGGCTGGATGATGGCCAGGATGGCCTGGTGCTCTATCGAGAGGCGGTTTGCCTCTCTCGCCAATGCGATGAGGTCGCGTACGTGATGATCATCTCGGCGGTGGACGACACGGCGGATATCCTTGCGGATGCCGAAGAGGGTATCGAGATCGAGGGCGAGCCAGCGACCGGTGTGTTCTCGACGCGCGAGATCAACCGGGCCCTCGACCAGCAGTAGGGCCATGCCTGACGACGGGGGCGTTCGGGACGGGAACCGGACGCCCCCGTTCGTCGTTTGGTGGGTAATGACCAAAAGGAAGGCTCCGGGCACCACCGGAGCAGAGCAGGAGGGACCGTGAACCGATTCCGCACCACTGGACGACTGATCCTGACCGCCATGCTGCTGATGCTGGCCATGGGGACGAACGCGGCCTCCGCCCAGCGCCCGGGTACAAGCACCAGCCCGAGCACGAGCAGCCAGTCGTATCAATCGGAGCTGACGGGTCTTGAGATCACCTGGTCCGATGACTGGGAGATGATCAGCACGGACGTCACCGGCAACGACGAGATCGTCGAGCTGCAGTCCGACTCTGGATCGCTCTACACCGGTTTCAGTATGGAAGACGATGCCGCTACCGCGCGCGATACCGTTGTGCAGGGCTTCGTCGATTCGCTTGACGGCGTCGAGACGCTGGACGAAGGCGACAGCCGGGGTCTGGCCTGGTCGCTGTTCCAGGGCGAGCTATCGTCCGGCGATGTGGCGACCGTCTACGTCGAGGTCGAGGAGGATGTCGAGGGCGATTACGACCTCGTGAGCGTGGTCGTTGCGCTGACCGACGATTTCCTGGATCAGTACCAGCTGGTCAACGAGTCGGTCGAGGTCGACGGCATCAGCTTGTTCAGCGAGTTTGGCGTCGATGAGATAGGTGACCTTCTCGATAGCGGCGTGGCGGTGACGACGGACACCGAGGCGACCCCGTCCAGCAGCGTTGACGATCAGTCGGAGACAGGCCAGGCGGGCAGTGAGGACACAGCCGCCCAGGACTCCTATACCTTCGAGATGGAGGATATCGAGCTGACCGTCACGGACGATGTCGAGATCAACGACATCCAGTTGGAAGAGGACAGCTACGAGCAAGTCCTGCTCGTCGGCATGGGCTCCATCGGCGCGGTCAGTGTCATCCCGAGCCCGTTCGATGCTGAGCGCACGCTCGACGGCTTTATGGGCGGATTTCTCTCGGAGATGGAGGATTCGGCCGAGATCGACCGCGGCGTCGAGGGCGGCACCGCCTGGGCGCTGTACCAGGCGACGATCGGTGGCACCGACATGTACGTTTACGCCACGGTGAACGACGACATGTACGAGTCGCATTACCTGGAGCTGATCGCTGCTCCGGTCGACTTCTTCGAGGACGAGTTCGTCGTGTTCCAGGATTCGGTCCAGATCAATGGCGACGGCATGTTCAACGGCATCGACATCGACGACTTGCTCGCCATCATCGACGCGGCCTAGCACAACGCAAGCAGATGGGAACCCGGAGGACGACATGAACGCCACACAGCACCTCCAGCGGCTGGCGCTCGCCGGCACGCTGACCCTCACCGGCCTCTTCGGGGGCGCCACGATGGCGTCCGCGCAGGACGAGCCGCAGTGGGAGCCGGACTACTACGAGTCGATCCTGACCGGCTACGAGATCGAAATCTCGGGCAGTGATTACGCCATCCAGGACGTCATCCATCAGGAATACAGCGACGGCGAGAACGAGCAAATCTACATCGAGTCGGACTACGCCACCTCGCAGGTCTCGTTCTTCGACGACTCAGACTCGCCGCAGGACACCGTCGAGCTGTGGCTCAGTGACCTGAGCGACGGCATGGATTCCCTCGATGTTGTCGATCAGGGCGTCGATGGCGATGTGACCTGGTATTACGCCGAGGGCGTCTACGAGGATCTCGACTTCGTGTACTACGTCCAGGTCCAGGAGGATGTCGACGGCAACGTCGACATGCTGGAGAGCGTGCTGACGCTGGACGGCAACCTGGTCGATGCGGTTGATACCTCGCAGCAGGACATTACCATCGACGGCGATCCATTCATGGACGATGTCGACCTCGACGATCTCGAGGAGTTCCTCGACGGTGGTTCGTTCCGCGGCAACGACGATTCGTCGACGCCGGAATCGGACACCAGTCGCGACCGGGATACGACCCAGGACCAGGATTCCGGACAGGACGGTGAGGACGACTCCGACACCACCCGTGATCGTGAGCGCCTGCCAGTGAACAACGATGATTCCTCTGACGAGGAAGATGACCCTGGCAATTAAATGTCGGCCACGTCGCGACGTGATTGACCTAAGGCAGATAACCGGGTCGCAGCGGCGGTCCGGGATAGGGGGAACGGGCGCAATCACGCGCCCGTTGCCTGTCGGTTCGACGACAGGCGAGCCGGGGAGGTAGCAGATGAATCGATGGCCAGTGCTGATACGGATGCTCCTGCTCGGGATGCTGCTGACGGCAAGCGTTGCTCGCGTCCCGACACCGGCGCTCGCCGCGCAGTCGTCCGACGTCGACCCGGCGTCGTACGTGTCAGAGCTGAGTGGGTACCAGGTCGACGTCTCAGACGACAATTTCGAGATCTACAATGCTGAGCTGCAGACCTATCGCAACGGCCAGGGGGAGATCATCGAAATCGCCTCCAACACGGCCTATGTCCAGATCGCGTTCTTCGACGATACGGACACGAACCAGGAGACCCTCGACATCTATAACGAGGCGTTCACCGGCGACGTCGACGACTTCGAGGTGCTTGACGAGGGCGAGAATCGCGACACCGTCTTCACCTACGCCGTCGCGACCTATAACGGCGTCGAGTTTTACTACTACCTGTCCGTCACGGAAGACGTTGAGGGCAACGTCGATCTGCTCCAGCGCATCTACGCGACCGATGCCACGTTCTTCGACGACTTCGCCGCCGCGCAGGACGCGATCTCCATTGAGCGCGACGGATTCCTCGAGGACGTCGACGTACGCGATCTCGAGGATCTGGCGGGCGGATCGACCCGAGACGAGCCCCAGCCGGAGCCGACGGCCACGGAAGAGGCCGCACCGACCGAGGATGCATCGACCGAGCCGGTGCCGACGCTGGATCCTGACACATCCGCGGTACGTGACCTCGTCGTCGTCGACGCGCAGATGGTGTCGACGTCCGAGGTTACGGTCTCGGAGGGCAGCGCTGAGCTCCCGTCGTATGAGGAGATTCCCCTCGGGTACGGCAACGCCGAGGTGACGATTCTCCTGCTGATGCGGCCGGAGAGCCCGGAGGCGACGCTCGACCTCATCTTGTCGATCTTCACGCCGGAGGGTGGATCCCTGGACAATGTCGGAACCGACGCCACCCGCAGCGCTGCCTGGTCGCTGGACCGTGTCGACCAGAACGGGACGCCGTACCTGCTCTACGTCGAGGTGCGCAACGACCGGTTCCAGCAGTTCCACTATGCGGAGATCATTGCGGCTCCGGCCACCGAATTCCAGGATGCGGTCCAGGTGTTCCACGACAACGTGCAGGTTGCCGGGGTGCCAATGTTCGCGGACGCCGACGCCGAGACGCTTGGGTGGCTGCTGGACGGCGGCGGGGCGCCGGACTCGCGCGACGATTCGGGCGACCAGACACAGGTCGACGACAAGTCGGACACCCGCGGCAGCGATGAGCAGGATTCCGGCGGACTCGACCTCGAGTCGCAGGGCCTGACCTCGGATACGACTTACGAGAGCCCGCAGTTCGGCGTCGAGGTCGAGTGGGACGATGCGGCGTGGACGGCCGACACCGAGTGGGAGCTGACCGCCGTCTCGGACACGGAGACCGGCATCGACTCAGTCATCCTGATCTGGAATGGGGGCGATGCCTCGATCATGGTCCAGGTCATGGAGACCGACGGCGAGGAGCCCGCTGACTTCGTCGATGCATGGGAGTCGGACGACTACGTCGCGGAGAACGTCCATGAGGACGCTGAAGTGCTGTTGTCGGACAGCAGCATGCGGCGTGGCGCGGTCATGTACCGCACCTACAACGCTGATGGCACGGAGCTGGTGTACTCGCAGGAGGTGATCGCGCTTGACGACAATCTCGTCGCGATCGTCTCGCTGTTCGCCGTGCCGGAGGACATATCAGACGCCTATGCCGACGCGGAGGATCTGTTGACGGTCGACGGTCAGGATGCCGCCGGGACGTTCACCGCACGAGAGGTTGAGCGCGCAATCGAGCCATAGTCGCCGAACGATTCGGTCGGTAAGTCATCAAGCTGAGAGGCCCGGGATTCCTGCCGATCCCGGGCCTCTCGCTTTGCAGGCGACCGGATTGTTCTCCCCACCGGCTCTCGTCTCGGCCCCTGATCCTGGCGCCAGATTGACAGGCGTTCTGACCGTGCAAGGATCCCTCGATACGCGCCCATTCGGCCGAATCCGTAGGTGAGAAGCCGGAGCGAGCCTGCGCTCCGCCCCGGTCGCTGCTCGGGAAGACGAAATCGCTTGATGGCTGCGGGAGGCGGTAAGGGCGTCGCTCCGCATGGCGGTCATTCTCACCATCGGCACCGCATATGCGGTGCCGGACCGGATCTGGCCTTCAGCCGGAATTGTTAGCACTCTCCCCTTGATGAGTGCTAACGCCTGTGTTAGTCTGGACCCGGTAGCAAACGCAGCACCCTCGTGTGTAGGTGTGTTGCTATGACTCGCATCATGTTGTGTATAGTCGTTTGGCGCAAAGTCAATCGCAGGAGGTTTACGGATCATGGCGGATTCTGGACTGAAGCTCAAGCCCCTTGGTGATCGCCTGGTTGTGAAGCCGGCGACCCGCGAAGAGACCACGGCGAGTGGCATCGTTCTCCCGGACACGGCGAAGGAGAAGCCGCAGCGCGGCACGATCGTCGCTGCTGGCGAGGGCCGCCGTGATGAGGATGGCGACCGCGTGCCGATGGATGTCAAGGTCGGCGATGAGGTGCTGTTCGCGAAGTACGCGGGTACCGAGTTCAAGCTGGACGATCAGGACCTGCTGATCCTGTCCGAGAAGGACATCCTGGCCGTTATCCAGGGCTAGTCCTCGCTCCAAAGAGACATACCTGACGTAGGCCCGACCCGCAGGGTCGTCTACCCGATCGACTACGGTCGATAACTGGAGGTTCGTTCATGGCCAAGATTATCGAGTTCAACGAGGCGGCGCGCCATTCGCTGAAGGAGGGTGTTGACACCCTCGCCAACGCCGTCAAGACCACCCTCGGCCCGAAGGGCCGCAACGTCGCGATCGACAGGAAGTTCGGCGCTCCGACGGTCACCCACGATGGCGTGACGGTCGCCAAGGAGATCGAGCTTGAGGACCCGTTCGCGAACATGGGCGCGCAGCTCCTGAAGGAAGCCGCGACCAAGACGAACGACGCCGCCGGTGACGGCACCACGACCGCGACGGTCCTGGCGCAGGCGATTGTCCACGAGGGCATGCGCAACATCGCCGCGGGCGCGAACGCCATGATGCTGAAGCAGGGCATCGACAAGGCCGCCGACGCTGTCGTCCAGCACGTCCTGAACCTGGCCACCTCGGTCGAGGACCGCAACGCCATCGCGCAGGTCGCTTCCATCTCGGCCGCTGACGATGAGATCGGCAACCTGATCGCCGACGTCATGGAGAAGGTCGGCAAGGACGGTGTGATCACGATCGAGGAGTCCAAGGGCTTCGAGTTCGAGACCGAGTACACCGAGGGCATGCAGATCGACCGCGGCTACATCTCGCCGTACTTCGTGACCAACACCGAGGGCATGGTCGCCGAGTTCGAGGATCCGTTCATCCTCATCACGGACAAGAAGATTTCCTCGATCCAGGACATCCTGCCGACGATCGAGAACGTCGCCCGCTCCGGCAAGGCGCTCGTGATCATCGCCGAGGACGTCGATGGTGAGGCGCTCGCCACCCTCGTCGTGAACAAGCTCCAGGGCCGGTTCCAGTCCCTCGCCGTCAAGGCGCCGGGCTTCGGCGACCGCCGCAAGGAGATGCTCCGCGACATCGCCGCGCTGACCGGCGCGCGCGTGATCTCGGAAGAGGTCGGCCGCAAGCTCGACAGTGTCACCCTTGAGGACCTTGGCTCCGCGCGCCGGGTCGTCGCCCACAAGGACGAGACGACCTTCGTTGACGGCCAGGGCAGCAAGGAAGACGTCGATGGCCGGATCGCCCAGATCCGCTCCGCGATCGACTCGACGACCAGCGACTTCGACCGCGAGAAGCTCCAGGAGCGTCTCGCCAAGCTCGCCGGTGGCGTTGCCGTGATCAAGGTTGGCGCCGCGACCGAGACCGAGCTCAAAGAGAAGAAGCACCGCGTCGAGGACGCGCTCAGCGCGACCCGCGCCGCCGTCGAAGAGGGTATCGTCCCGGGTGGTGGTGTGACCCTGGTCCACGCCGTCCAGGCGCTCGACACCATCGAGGCCGAGGGTGACGTCAAGACGGGCGTCAACATCCTCCGCCGCGCCCTTGAGGAGCCGATGCGCGGTATCGCCATGAACGCTGGCCGCGATGGTGCTGTCATCATCGAGCGCGTGCGCGCGATCCAGCAGGAGAAGGGCGACCAGACCATTGGCTACAACGTCCTCACGGACCAGTACGTCAACATGCTCGACGCCGGCATCATCGATCCGGTCAAGGTGACCCGCTCCGCCGTTGCGAACGCCGCGTCGATCGCCGGGATGATCCTGACGACCGAGGCGCTCGTGACCGACAAGCCGGAGAAGGAAGCCCCGATGCCGGCGCCGGACATGGGCGGTATGTACTAGGAGAGAAAGAACCGGGGCGACATCGTCGCTCCGGTGTTCCTCCCCGGGAAACCGGAACGGGCTCGCGCGGATCATCCGCGCGAGCCCGTTTGCTGTTAAGGCGCGATGTCGGTCAGGACTCCTGCGTGTCGTCCTTGTCGTCTCCCTCGTCATCCCGTTTCGGATCGCCGAACATGGCTGGCTGGATCTGCGGATACATGCGCCGACCGTATTGCTCGATGACGATTGCCTGCGTCGGGCAAACCCGGGCTCCGGCAAAGAGCTGCTGCACGGTGGCTCCCTCGAAATCCTCGAGAACCGCCACGCCGGTCTCCTCGTCGAGCACATAGATGCCCGGCGCCGCCGTGGTGCATTTGGCATTGGCGATGCAGCGTCGCGGGTCGATGGTCACTTTCAGTCCGGCTTTGGGATCCATATACGTTCTCCTGTTCGTGTTTCCGAGCCATAGCGGCTCTTGAAATCCTGGTGTCACTTCGACATACGGTCGATGGGTCGACACGCGGACGACCTCGGGTGGATGCCGTGAGTGATCGTCGCCCTAGCTCTCCTCGTCCGGACCTGGGATAGACGGCGCGGAGACCTCGACGTAGCGCGTGCCGCCATCGGCGGGGATATCGTGCCGTTCGTGAGCTCGCCGATCCAGTGCGCAAACCCGTCGACCTGCTCAGGCTCCATGACGAGCTCGAATGTCACGTCCGTACCGTAGCTCACATCCGAAAGTGGGTAATCGCTGGCGCGGATAGCATTCTCGATTCGTCCGGCATCGTCATAGGACGCGGTAAGGGTCTGTACAGCGAGTGGCTTGCGTTCCACGACACCAACGGCGTCAACGGCAGCGGAGACAGAACCTCCATAGGCGCGGATGAGCCCGCCTGCCCCGAGTAGCGTGCCGCCGAAATAGCGGGTGACGATCGCCAGCGTATCGGTCAGCTCGCGCCGCCGGAGGACCTCCAGCATCGGCACGCCCGCCGTTCCGGAGGGCTCGCCATCGTCACTCGAGCGCTGGAGACGTTGTCCGGGGCCGATGATCCACGCAGTGCAGTTGTGGTTGGCATCCCAGTACTGCTTGCGCGTGGTTTCGATCCGCTCGCGCGCCTCTTCCTCGCTCGTCACGCGGAAGAGTGAGCAGATGAAGCGAGATTTCTTGATCTCGATCTCGTGTTGGCCGGCTTCCGCAATCATCCGGTGGTGCTGTGTCGTGCTCATCGGTGCGTTTGCATCATCCCTTCGTCCTACCCGGTCATTCTATCGCCATTCACCGCTGCCACGGTGGCAGTGAACTGGCATAATGCCTTCTGGTTGCCCGGAGGGCAGGCGGCCCCTCCTTCAGGGGCCTTTTCCGGGTCTGGCAATCGCGGCTGTCCGGGCATCGCCCGTGACCGGGGCAGTGGGACGTATCGAGAGCACGTGTGATAGCGAATCGAACCTCAGCAACAGCAACAACCGCAGAAGGCCATCGCGCAGACCGACGTCGTGCTGATCGGCGGCGGCATCATGAGCGCGACGCTTGGCACGCTCCTCCAGCAGCTGGCCGGGAACCTCTCCATCGAGGCGTTCGAACGATCGGATGACGTGGCGATCGAGAGCTCCAACGACTGGAATAACGCCGGCACGGGCCACGCCTCCCTGTGCGAGATGAACTACACGCCTGAATGCAATGGCGTGATCGAGACCGAGAAGGCGGTGCGCACGAACGAGCAGTTCCACGAGTCGCGCGTCTTCTGGGCGCGTATGGTGGAGCAGGGGCTGCTGTCCGAGCCGCATAGTTTTGTCCACTCGGTGCCCCATATGAGCTACGTCTCTGGTGTCACGGATGTTCATTACCTGCAGCGCCGGTACGACGCGTTGCGCCAGATCCCGCTCTTCGAGTCGCTCGAGTATTCGGACGATCACACGGTGCTCGATTCGTGGGTGCCGCTGATGATGGAGGGCCGCGAGCCGGGCGCGCATATCGCGATGACGCGTTCTGTCGCCGGCACCGACGTCAATTTCGGCGAGCTGACGCGCCAGCTGTTCCGCTCAATGTCGGCGCGAGGCGCCAGTGTGCGCACCGGGCACGAAGTGATCGATCTGGAGAAGCTGCTCGATGCGCGCTGGCGCGTGACGGTGCGGGAGCAGTCCACGGGCCGTACCTTCCAGGTCGACAGCCGCTTTGTATTCGTCGGGGCCGGCGGCCACGCCATTCATTTGCTGCAGAAGTCGGGCATTCGGGAGGCGCGGTCGTACGGTGGGTTTCCCGTGAGCGGGCAGTTCCTCCGCGCTCAGAATCAGGAGCTGGTCGAGCGGCACAACGCGAAGGTCTATGGCAAGCCGCAGGTGAAGGCGCCGCCGATGTCGATGCCGCATCTCGACACGCGCGTGGTGAATGGTGAGCGAGTGTTGCTGTTCGGCCCGTTCGCCGGGTTTTCGCCGCGATTCCTCAAGCACGGCTCGTATCTCGACCTGGCGCGTTCGATCCGGCCAAACAACCTGCCGACGATGCTCACGGTCGCGAAGGACGAGATGGAGCTGACGACCTACCTCGTCAGGCAGGTACTGCAGAAGCATGTCTCGCGCATCGAGGTGCTAAGGGACTTCGTGCCGCTGGCGAACCCGGATGAATGGACGTTGACGCATGCCGGCATGCGCGTGCAGACGATGAAGCGGACGGCGTCAAAGCGTGGGGCGATCGAGTTCGGCACCCAGCTCATCACGGCGGACGACGGATCGATCGCTGGGCTGCTGGGCGCGTCGCCGGGTGCGTCTACCGCTGTGTCGATCATGCTCGATGTAATCGCGCGCTGCTTCCCGGAGCAGTACAACACGTCGTGGAAGAAGCCCTTGACCCACCTGATCCCGTCGCACGGGGTGAACCTCGCCGAGAACCAGAAGTTGCTGGACGAGCTCACATCGTTCACGACCAGTACGCTCGGTCTCGACGGGTAAAAACTCCCGGGCAGGCATGAACAAAGAAGCGACCGGCCCCGATCGGAGCCGGTCGCTTCTTCTGCGCTCAGCAAATAGTGCGGGCGGCGGGATTCGAACCCGCACGGGTCTCCCCAGCGGAGTTTAAGTCCGCAGCGTCTGCCGTTCCGCCACGCCCGCGTAATTTGAGATCCAGTGTACCCTGCCAGACCCAGCGTTCCGGCAGACGTGAGCGCGGCTGGAGAGTCTATCTGCGACAATATGCGAGGCTGACGCGCCTCCACGATTCCGGGACACGTCCCATCGGGGAGGCAGAAGACGGGCTGGCGGCTGACTGCCGAAGAGCCACATAGTTTCGTCGTTACATAGGGGACGGAGTTTGATGACCGGTCTGGAAATCGCGGGCGTACTTGTCTTCATTGTTGGGTACATTCTTATCACCTTTGAGCACCAGATGAGCGTGCAGAAGGCTCCCACATCGTTGGTCATGGCGGGCCTGATGTGGGTGCTGGTATCCCGGAGCCATGAGGAGTTCGCGGAACAATTGCAGGAGTCGGGGTGGGAGATCACGCAGATCGTGTTCTTCCTCCTGTTCGCGATGGCCCTGGTGGAGCTCATCAGTCGGTTGGGCTTCTTTGAGTACGTCCGCGTAAGGTTGCAGGAGCGTCACTGGGGGAACCGTCAGCAATTCATCGTCCTGATGATTCTGACCTTCTTTTTCTCGGCGATCCTGGACAATCTCACCACATCGATCGTGATGGTCGAAATCGCCCGGCGCTTCTTCCGTGGCCGGAACCTGCTCGCCGTCGCGGCCGGGATCGTGATCCTCGCGAACGCGGGTGGAGCATGGAGCCCAATCGGCGACGTGACGACGATCATGTTGTGGCTTGCCGGTAAGTTCACGGCGGGTGAGATCGTCGTCCAGGCGTCCTTGCCGTCGCTCGTTCATGGAATCGTGGCAATCTTTCTGCTCGTTCGGCTCATCGAGCCCCAAACCTACGATGACAGTACCGAGGATCTGCCGATCCGGTTCACTCGCGAATCCAAGATCCTGATGGGCGTGGCCTTGGGGTCCTTCAGTTTGCCGTTCGTCGCCACACAGCTGGACCTTCCGCCGTTTGTCGGTCTCGGGTTCGGCTTCGGCGTGGTCGGGATGCTCGCCAGTATCTTCAGCAGCCGATCCCTGCATGACGACGCGGCTGAATCCGGTCAGGATGATGGCCAGACGAAGATGCAGCATGACATCCAGGAGGTGATCCGGGAGGTGGATTTTGCCTCGCTGATCTTCTTCGTCGGCATCCTCCTAAGCGTGGCGGCATTGGGCTCGCTGGGTGTCCTCGAGTCGCTTTCTGAATGGATGTTCGGGGCCAGCCCGGAGTTCGCCCGAGTGGCGGCGGGGAACGTGTTCCTCGGATGGGGCTCCGCGGTGGTCGACAACGTGCCGCTCACGGCGGTGGCCATCAACGCCGTGCCCACCAACGACCCCTGGTTGTGGTCGCTCCTGGCATACACGGTGGGGACAGGCGGTTCGCACCTGATCATCGGCAGCGCCGCGGGCGTCGTCGTGATGGGGCGGGTCAAGGGGCTCAGTTCGACCGCCTACATGCGGCTGGCGACCCTGCCGGTCGCCGCTGCCTATGTTGCGGGCGTCGCGGTGTGGTGGGCGATGGCCTCGTTGTTCGCCTGACGCTCGGGATCGTTGGCGAACGCCGGTCTGTCGCGTGAGAGCGGCGGGCCGGCGTTTGCCATTAAGGCTCGCTGGGGACTCGACCTTGCCGCGCATCTCCCTCGGGCGCCCTTGACGGCGCTCCTGTAGCTGCTAAGGTATGAACAGTTCACCTGGGACCATAAGATAGCCAATGATCGCCAAGCTCGACTCGAGAGGAGCCTTGCTCGATGATTATGAATGACCCTGGCGACGAACCCCGCCAGCATGTTGACGACCCCGCAGAATGTTCCATGAACCGGCGGGCGTTGGTTCAACGGGCGGTGCTGGGAGCCGCGGCGATTCCCCTCGTACGGGACGTCTCTGCCCAGCGCGGATCTCACGCGACGCCGGTCGCGACTCCGGCTCCCACGCCGATCGATGCATCCGCTTCAGAGACCTGGGTCGAACCGTGGGTATGGCGACCCAGCGAGTGGCCCGGCCAGCAGCTCGAGATGAATGTGGTCGAGAACCAGAGTCCCGGCGACATCGTGGGCTACGGCAACCCCAGCGCGATCCTCTTCTCGTACAACGGCGCCACACCCGGCCCGACCATTCGCATGCGTGGCGACGAGACATTGCTGCTGCGGCTGCGTAACCTGCTTGGTGCAAACGAGGGCACGACCTATGTCGGACCCTATCCCGACCCGAACGAGCTACCGAACAACGTCGACATCGCGTCGGTGAACGAGAAGGCCCAGGCTCTCGGCAACTTCCATCACGACTATTGCCTTGGCGAGCATACCAACGGGACCCACGCGGCGCGCACGACGAACATTCACACCCATGGGCTCCATGTCCGACCGGGACGGAATCCGGATGGTACGCACTCCGATAACGTGATCCTGCGTCTCATTGATCCCGACGATCTCGACATGCGTGAAGCGCATGCTGATAGTCCCCAATGCTCGTGGCTCCGGGATCCCGAGCAGGTCGGATACTTGCGCGATGACGAGGTGGCGGGATTCGCCGACTATGAGTTCCGCATCGGCGACGTTCAGTCCGACCTCCGGGCCATGATGGATCTGTCTACGCAGCCCCATCCGCCAGGCACCCACTGGTACCATCCGCACTGCCACGGCTCTACCCATAACCAGGTATCGAGCGGGATGGCGGGGTTCCTGATCGTGGAGGGCGACGTCGATGTGGCGATCAACCTCGCCCTGACCGGGGAGCGTGCGCCGGACCCGACGCTAAAGACCGGGCCATACGACTATCGCGAGCGGCTGATGCTGATCCAGCGTGTCTTCCTGACGTCGTCGGATCCCGATGCGCACACGCAGGACCTGAAGGGTGGCGGCAACGCCGACGCGGCAGTCAACGGTGACGCGACGCCAATGACCATCACCATGCGTCCTGGAGCGATCGAGCGCTGGCGCGTGCTGAACGGGAGCGTCGATGGCAAGGGGTACCAGCATGTCATGGTGCTGAAGGGACAGTACGCCGTTGAGGAAGCCACGACCCAGAATGGCGCGGTTTCGACGCTCGTGAAGCAGCGTGGCGACGGCAGCGAGTTCTCGGCAGCCAGCCGCGCGGAGGTTGAAGCCGACAAGCAGCAGCTGTACCAGCTCGCGTTCGACGGCGTGACGCTTGTCGCGGGGGACGCCGATGGGGCGACCTATACGATCCAGGACCTGGCGGAGCAGAACCCCGGCACACAGAACCCACTCGATCGCGAGATCACGGGTAACCCGAACCAGGCGATGCTCGCCAATATCGAGGCATGCTTCGCTGACGCGGAGAGCGTGCGCAATGCCTTCGTTCGTCCGAACGAGGTCTACATGGCGCCAGGCAACCGCACGGATCTCCTGTTCCAGGCGCCGGGGCTGGAGAGTGGCAAAGCTCAGGTCTATACCGTGCTCGCTCGCGGTGCGATTCTGCATGCCGACAACGTCCAGAGCCAGCTCCAGGGCCGTGCAAACCAGGACTCGTACATCTCCGACCCGGAAGATATCGTGCTCGCTTACGTCGTCGTCTCTGAGCCGGCTGATACTGAATCCATTCCGGCGTTCGACGTCATGAACCTCATCGGCGTGCTACCGCCGGTACCGGACTATTTGCTCCCGATCGCGGACGACGAACTTCTCGTGTCGTCGCAATCCGGTGACAGGGCGGCGACACCCGTTGCCGCGTCCGGTGAGGACCAGAAGTACCGGACGCGTACGATCACGTACTCCGGATGGGGCGCGAGCGATTACCCGCTCGTGACGACCGAGGGCGACAGCGAGACTGCTCGCAACTTCCGCGCGTTTGTCGAGCGGGACCAGGCGAATGGCGGGACGTTGGAGATGTTGCGCTACGCCAGGATTGCGGATTCGGACGAGTATGTCCTGCTGTCGCCGAATGTGCGGAGCATGGCGATCTCCGGATCGACATCTGCGGATGTCGTCGATGATTCGGATCCGATGTTCCCGATCACCGCGGACATGGCGCGCAAGTTCAGCCCGAACGATCCGCAACGCCCGCAGATCCTCGTCGACACAGCTGAGGAATGGGCGATCTACAACGCCTCGATCAGTCTGTGGGCCGATACATCGGCCACGCCGCTGGGGCAGAGCGGCGGGCACTATCCCGGGCTGCCGTTAACCCGCGCGGAAGGCCAGGGGCGGTTCGCTGAGTCGCCGTCATGGCGACTGCAGACCAAGGGCGTCGATCACCCGTTCCACATGCACCAGAACCCGTATTGGGTGATGCGCGTCGAAGTGCCGGACGAAAACGGCAACCTGGTCAACATTCTCGACAAGCCGCGCTGGCAAGACGTCGTTTGGGTGCCGCGAAATGGTGGCCGCGTCGTGTTTCGATCGCGGTTCGCAGACTACGTCGGCGTGCTGGTCAACCATTGCCACATCCTGCTCCATGAGGACCACGGGATGATGCAGGCCGTCGAGATCACGCCGTTCGCCGACCAGGCGAACTTCGAGGCGAAGGACCGTGTGACGCCTGTGGATGCGTCGCCGGAGGAGGTCTCCAGCATCTACCCTCCGCTCGATCAGGCCGGCCTCTGGCGACAGAGCATGCAGTTCGTCGATCCGAACCACGAAACAGGGCAGATGTTCCCGGGCTTCGTACTCGGCGGCCCGCCGGCGTGACATGGGTGCCCGGCACCGCGTCCTGGACTCGAAGCGCATAACAAAAACGGCCAGCTATGACAGCTGGCCGTTTGCTGGAGCGGAAGACGGGATTCGAACCCGCGACCTTCTCCTTGGCAAGGAGATGCTCTACCACTGAGCCACTTCCGCATGACGCCTCTCGCGTCAGCAGGAGGAATGATAGGACGCGAGGAGCAGGGTGTCAAGGCGGAAACCGCGTTGATGGTATGCGTTCAGTGGCTCCTACAAAGGGGCACCTGCCGCGCGAGCAGCATGGTGTTTGGAGGGGGTATGGAGGCGTTCGCGTTCTTTGTGGTCGCGGTTGCCGGATTTGTTGTGGACGCGGCGCGACACCATGGTCAAGGTGGTAGATACGATCGGGTCGAGCGAGCGATAAGGTGGAGCTTCGGCGCGAGCGGGGCGTGGTTGTTGTTCGCCGCCTCCGGTCACCTGTTCGCCGCCGACGACGTGGCCCGGTCGATCGGCTGGCCCGTGGGGAGCCCGTTTCAGCGCGAGGTGGGCTTCGGAGATCTCGCATGGGGTGTACTGGGCCTACTTTCCGTCCGGGCCTCCGGCCCGTTCCGGCTGGCTTTCGCGTTGGGTTCCGCCATTTTCTTGTGGGGTGCGGCGGGAGGGCACATCTACGAGATAGTCGCGAACGACAACGTCGCGCGGAACAATTCGGGTCTGCTGCTGGCATTGGACATCGGATGGCCGCTCCTCAACCTCGTACTCCTGACACTGCTTCGACGGTCGATCGTGCAGAAGGAATCACTCAAGGGCATGGCGGTGAGTGGCGGAATACGGTGACGAAGGCTTAAACGGGAAACGCCGGGCGAGACTACTTCCCGCCCGGCGTTTTCTTCGTGCGGCTCTACCTGGTGGTCAGTGCCTCAGCCGCGGCGTCCAGGCGTTCGCGTACCTCGCCGGCGATCGCCTCCAGCTCGGTCGACGTGCCGGCCGCGGAGAGCATCGCCTTCGGGTCGACGAACGTCACGTAACGCTTGCCGTTCTCCTCGCGCACCACGACGTTGCAGGGCAGCAAGAGCCCGATGTCGATGTCCGCCTCGAGCGCCTTGTTCGCGAAGTTCGGATTGCATGCGCCCAGGATGGTGTAGCGCTCGCGCTCGACACCGATCTTCTCTCTGAGCACGTTGTCGACGGCGATCGTCGTTAGCACGCCGAAGCCCTGTTCCTTGAGGGCGGCGGTCGCTTGCTCCACGGCCTGGTCGAACGAAGCGTCGACTTCCACCATGCGTCCGTAGGATCGATCGGTAACCTGATGGCTCATCTTTCAATCTTGCCTTTCTTGAGACTGTGCATCACTATCATTTGGGAAGTATAACAGGCGGAACGTTGTGAGGCCTGACGATCACAGTGTCGCTACATCCGTACCACGCGTCGGGATAGCCCGATTCCGATAGACTGTGCCGATGATGTTTCGTGGATAAAGGAGTAGTGCAATGACGAATGACATGCCGCCGGGTGATCTGGTGACGGCGGAATGGCTGAATGCGCATTTGGATGACGCCCGGTTGCGCATCGTAGACATTCGCGGCTATGTGAAGACCGAAGACCTCGGGGGTGGGCGTCAGAAAGCGACGTACGCTGGCGCTCCGGAAGAGTACGAAGCCGGGCACATCCCCGGCGCCGTGTTCGTGAACTGGACGCAGGATATCGTTGATCCTGACGGCCCGGTCAAGGCGCAGATCGCCCAGCCGGATGACTTCCGGCGCGCGATGGAGTCTCGCGGGATCGGAGACGATACGGCCGTCGTGGTGGTTGATCACATCGGCGGTCATCTCGCGACCCGATTGTGGTGGGCTCTGCGGTACTACGGCCATGACGCGGTCGCGATCCTCGAAGGTGGATTTGCCGCATGGGAAGCGGGGGGTTACCCGGTGACGACGGATACTCCGGAGTTACCGTCCGGCGTGAGCTTCACACCGAGAGTTCGGCCGGAGCTTCGGGCCGGGATCGACGATGTGGCGCGTCAGATGCAGGACGGGTCCCGACAGATCGTCGACGCGCGCGATGAGCCGACGTATCGCGGTGAGGTCCAGCGCGGTAGCCGGGGCGGGCACATCCCGGGAGCGTTGCTGCTACCCGCGAAGTCGCTGGTCGATGAGAGTGGTCACTGGAAGTCAGCGGACGAGATCCGCGAGATGGCGCGCGATGCCGGGATCGATACATCACATCCGGTTACGGCGTACTGCAATGGTGGCGTGACCGCGACGCAGCTCATGTTCGGGTTGCATCTCGCCGGAATGAGCGACCTCTCCAACTACGATGGCTCGTGGAACGAGTGGGGCGAGCGAGGGGACATGCCAGTGGAAGGCAATCGGGATCTGTTCGCGGGGGACGGCCGGGATTAATCTGCTGACTATTCGAACAGAGCATTACAACCTGGCACAAGTAAAGGGCCAAGGGAGCCTCCATGCAGCTCGACGGAATACCCTGTTTCCCCCTTTAGCATTAGGAATGGATTGCCTGGGTTGTCGTTGTTCGCGGATTGCCAGCCTGTGAATGCCCTCTGTTGACCCGGGCCGAGCCACCGCAGTTCGCGTTCCGGCATGGTGCCCGCCAGGCGGTCTAGTCGATCGCGTATGAGACCCCGGACTGAGGTCCACCGGCTGGGAATGGTGCTCTCATTTTCAATAGTGGCTTCGATTCGAAGCGTGGATTCCAGGAGCTCTTCTTCCAGGATTTCGATGCGAAGCTGCAAGGTCTTGTGCAATTCCGAGAACGGTCCGGGACCGGCCGGGGAGCATAACGCGTACGCGGCCGACTGAAGCTGTTCCTCGGTCGAAATCCCCACAGGCAGGACACCGAAGATCATGTTGGATTCCCCGGGGGGCATGACGGGGAGGACGGGTGCGGCCCAGGCAAGTCCGTCCTCCCCGAGGTCCGGGAACGTGATGCTCACGACGGGCGAGTCGACCATGTCGTCACGGGTGCTGGTGATCTCCCCGATGATGCGCGGGACATCGGGTGACGGGTAGATGCGGTAGTCAACCAACTCGATGCCGTCACCGAGCACGATCGGCCGGGGGCGGCCATGGTGGTTCGGTGCCACCTCCGGAGTTGCGGTGTCCTGAAACGCTCCAGCAGAAGCCGAGGGGAGCAACAGGGCGGCGGAGGCGGCGAGGAACTGGCGTCGATGCATGGTGTTGTCCTCAGGAGGGCCGGATTGAGGGAACAGAAACGGCGGACCGCAATGGTCCGCCGTTCGTCGTCTTCAGGGTGCCAAGGGGCAGACTCGAACTGCCGACCGCACGATTTTCAGTCGTGAGCTCTACCAACTGAGCTACCTTGGCGAGTGGTCTGTGTGAATCAGCGCCAGTCTTCACGGTGGGCGATAAGGGACTCGAACCCCTGACATCCACGGTGTAAACGTGGCGCTCTACCAACTGAGCTAATCGCCCGCGTTCAGCGTTCCGCGATCAACCGGTGCCCAGGAAAGGATTTGAACCTTCACGCCCTAAACGGGCACTAGCCCCTCAAGCTAGCGCGTCTGCCGATTCCGCCACCTGGGCTGGTGGCTGCCGGAGCAGCGGTCGGTAGTATAGGACCTTTTCGCGTCCATCGTCAATGCGATTGAGGTGCGTCTTTTCCCGGGCAGAGGATCAGCCGCCAGAGACGATTCCGATGCCCCTGAGATCGTCGGGATACTGGTACTATTGCAGCAGATCAAGCGCCTGAAACAACGACGTTCGGCGTGACAGACATGGCCGATACGTTGATTCTGGCGCGTTGGAGGCATCGGCCCGTCGTTGGGCGTGCCGATGAGCAGGTCAGGAAGGACAGTATCTCCATGGCTCAGAAGAACGCTCGTCCGAAGGTCACCGTCGTCGGTGTCGGCATGGTCGGTGGGACCGTGGCCCAGCTCCTCGCCCAGCGTGACTACGCCGATATCGTCATGATCGACATCGTCGAAGGTATGCCGCAGGGCAAAGCCCTCGACCTGATGCAGACCGGCCCGGTCATGGGCTACGACTCCTACCTGATCGGTTCGAACAGCTACGACGATGCCGCCGATTCCGACGTGGTGGTCATCACCTCGGGAATCCCGCGTAAGCCGGGCATGAGCCGCGACGACCTCCTGAAGACCAACCAGGGCATCATTCGCGCCGTCGTCTCCGAGATCGTGAAGGTCGCGCCTGACGCGATCCTGGTTGTCGTCTCGAACCCGCTGGATGCGATGTGCCATGTGGCGCTGGAAACCTCGGGCTTCCCCCGCGAGCGCGTAATCGGACAGGCGGGTGTGCTGGATTCGGCTCGCTTCCGGACCTTTATCGCGGCGGAGCTCGACGTGTCGGTGGAGGACGTGACGGCGTTCGTGCTTGGTGGCCACGGAGACACGATGGTACCGCTGTCGCGGTATTCGACGGTCGCCGGCATCCCGCTGCCCGAGCTGATGTCTGCCGAAAAGATCAAGGAGCTGGAGGATCGCACCGCCAACGGCGGCGCCGAGGTGGTGTCCCTCCTGAAGACGGGCAGCGCCTACTATGCTCCAGCGGCGTCCACGGTGGAGATGGTCGAATCGATCCTGCTCGACAAGAAGCGCATTCTGCCGTGCTCGGTCCTGCTGCAGGGCGAGTACGGGGTCGACGATCTTTTCGTCGGCGTGCCGGTCAAGCTCGGTCGTTCGGGGCTCGAGGCGATCATGCAGATCAACCTGAAAGACGATGAGGCGGCATCGCTGCGCAAGTCGGCCGATGCGGTGAAGAACCTCGTCGACACGATGAAGGGTTTTGACGCGTAGTTTCCAATGCGCTCACCGGAAGAGGGACGGTCACCCGATGCGGGCGGCCGTCCCTCTCTGTGTTGCGAGGGTGGCGCGATTCTTGAGAGTGAAGCACCAGGGATATGACCCGGTGAGGCGAGTTTCGGCTCGGACCGGGAACGCGAACCGGAAAGGTACCAACTGGATGAAGATACTGAAGAACGGGCCGATCGGTGCTGTAGGCACGGTGCGGTCGTTCATGAACGTCGTGAAGGACATCGACTTCGAGGAAGTGCGAGATCGCGCCGAGCGCGCTCCGCGCATGCTCGTGCTCGGGACCGACCAACCCCTCGCAGAGGACGCGGCGACGAGACTGTTCGGCACTATCGACCGGCAAGGCGTCTCTGCCGAAGCGTGGAGTGGCCGGCCCGCGCTCGATGCAACTCGCTACGACGTCGTGATCGTCTACGACCCCAATGGCGAGGGTCTGTTCGACCAGGTACGGAAGGCGACGGGCAGCCGCCGCGATTCAGCGAACGTGTTCTTCCTGGCGAAGGAGATCTCGGACGGGGGCGATCCGGCGAACGCGCTGCGCCAAGAGGTCATGGACATGCTGCCGGATCTCGCCCCGGCTTTTGGCCGGCACTATCACGAGTGGCAGCCGGCTGCGGTCCGCGCCATCATCGAGCAAACGTCGCGCGCTAACGCCCAGTTCGCGCTTGTCTCGAACATCCCCGCAGTGATTCCATTCCTCGGTGGTCTGATTTCCGCCAGTGCTGATCTAATCGTGCTGACCAAGAACCAGATCATGATGGCGTACAAGATCGCGGCTGCGCATGACCGCGAGCTGGACAACCAGATGGCGATCGTGCGGGAGTTGGCGCCAGTCGTCGGTGCCGGGTTCCTGTGGCGCACGGCCGCCCGGGAGGCCGCCTCGTTCATCCCGTTGGCCGCCGGCACGATCCCGAAGGTCGCGATCGCCTTCGTCGGCACGATGACGGTCGGCAAGGCAGCGGACTACTACTATCGCTACGGAAAGAAGCCGTCGAAGGGCCAGCTCGACCAGTTCAAGGACTACGCCCAAGGCATGCTGAAGAAGCTACCGATCGTCGGTGAGGACGGTGAGGCGATCGAGACGACGTCTCGGGCGGACAAGGGCTCCACGGATGACACGATGCCCCTCGTATCGCAGTCGCAGGAGACGGTGAAGCTGGACGAGACGGCCTGACGCCTCGGGCCGCAGACGCAAGGGAGGAGGGAGGCAGGGCAACCCGCCTCCCTCCTCTGTGTAGTCACGAAGACGATCCGGATCGCGTGCTTTTGCATGGAGGCTGAGAATGCTCTGGCAAAGTGGATAGGGATATAGCTACGCGAAGTACAGCGGCCGAGAAACGCTTGATGGCAAGACTCACGTCTCAAAGCCGTTGATCAGTCGCTCGGAAAAGATCTTGGCGATTGAGTACAGGGCTTGCATGGGATTGGCGCCAACTGACGTCGGAAAGATGCTGCTGTCCATGAGGTACAGGTTCATTACCTCTTCGCCATTGGCCGCCCAAAGGCGGTGATTCAGGGAGACGACGCCCGTGTCTTTCGGTCCCATCTTGTTTGTCGCCTGGAGGTGGGCAGATGTCAGGATTGTGCGGTTGGGCACGAACTGAATGTTGCGCTCAACCGCGTCGGCCTGGGCGATATCGGTCAGGTAGGTGCCCACCATCGGATCGAAGTCCGGAAGCCCCAGAACATTCTCATTCGTTGGGATGATGACCTTCTTTGCGCCGGCAAGGAACATCATGCGGATACCAATCGCTACGCCGACCCGGAACCTGTCCTTGTCCGCATCACTCAAGGCATAGAGCAGCACAGTGTCTCCGCTGTCGTCGAGCGTGACGCGGTTGTCTTCCGACGGCGTGTCGACGAGCATACAGCCAAATCCGGCATAGTCGTTGAAATGCACCAGTTCGTCGTAAATCTGCTTGCCGCTTCCGGGAATCATCAAGGCACCGTAGGCCGGGAGTCCGCCCATCGTTTCGTAAATGAAGCCGGGGGTCACGCCGAACGACGAACAGAACGTGGCACTATCGAGCCCCTCGAGAAGATTGATGGTGTGATCGAAGAGGCCAAGGAGCGGGAATGATGGATGGAGGATGAGCCCGCGTCCGATGGACGGGTTGGCGACGGCAGGAGTTATCTTGGCGGTGTTGAGAAGGATCTGTGTGGTACCGATGGTGCCGGCGGATAAGACGATGTTCTCCGCCTCAATGGTGACGGACACACCGGGATCTATCCCGAGGCCTGAAGGGTCAATGATCGTATTGCCGTAGTCGGTCCACGGTGCCGTCGTATGCAGTCGTACGCCAGTCGCACGCATGCCGCTGTCATCAAAGAGAACCTCATCTACGATCGCGTCGGGAATAAGGCCGAGCGGGTTCTCGCCATCAGCGATTGCCGGGTAGAGGAGTTGGCGAGCGGCATCCAACTTGTCGTTGATTGGCGACGGAGAATCACCGACGGGGAAACGGTTCAGGTGGTAGAGCGAAGGGTCGACGCCATAGGCGGATGCTCCATCCCAGAGCACCTTGTTGTCATTGTTCAGCTCGCTCTCCGAAAGCGTCCGTGTCCCGATCGTGCTTCTCACCCATTCGTAGGCCCCGGCGAGGCGGTCAGTCGAATAGGTACTGTCCATCAAACCATCTTCGATCCAGCCGTTGATGCGGGCCTGTACCGTCGACTCGAGCGGCGAAAAGGCGAGGTCGATGTTGACGGTGGAGCCGCCTCCGAGCGTCTCGCCGCTGCGTACGATGATCGCGTTGTCGGTCGTCGTCGCACGGTCTCCCTTGTACATGAGGCGGGGATAGCTGCGCGTCGTCATCGAACCCCACACGACGAATGGACCTTTTTCGATGAGGACGACGCGCTTGCCGGCGGCCTGTAGCTGGCTTGCCACGGTCGCGCCGCCGGGGCCGCTGCCGACGACCAGGTACTCGATCGGTCCGGCCCGATGTTGGATCTTTTGCTCCGCAGCGTCATAGACCAACTGGCTGGGAGCGATGTCCGGCGCATTCAGTCTGGCATAGATGTCGGGGCGATTGACGAACACAGGCGGCGCAATGAAGTCCGCCAGGGGCTCGGCAAGTGGCAAGTCCCAGATCGAGGAGAGGTAGGCTTCCCGCAGGACGGCCGCTAACTGGGTCGACAAGGGTCCAGCGCTTCCCTCGAAGAGGAATGAGAAGAGAGGCGCCCGGAACGCCTCGTCCATTCCTCCGAAGCCCCCAGGTGAAGAGATGAAGGCCTTCACGGCTGGGTCGGACGATGCAGTCAGCTGCTCGTAGAACGGCAGGGCCGCCGGACGGGTCATGCCGTCAAGCAGGGCTGCGAGGGGAGACTGCTGAAAGGCTGCAAGCGTTCCCTTGCTGACCTCAGCGGAGATCTCGGCGACGGATTGCTCCACCTCGGGTGGGAGGCCCAAATCCGACAGCGGAAACCAAAGATTGAACAGCGCCTCGTGGGTCTTTTCAACATCCTCCGTGCTGATTTCCACGGATGGCGTCTGCGCCCGGGCTGATGGCAGCCCTGCGGTCGCCATCGCTGCGGCAAACGCTGTAAAGAACTGCCTGCGGTCGAGGGCCCATGACGGTGAAAACGAATCGTTTGGCATTGCGTTCCTCCCTGAAATATGGCCGCCCGCATTGCGGCGCCCGGGATCGACGCTTCCCTCAGACGCTGACGAAGAGGGGCCCCAGGATCCGTCTACCCTAGTAAACGGATGGGGCCCCTATGCGACGTCAACGCCCGGATCACGCGACGCGGCCCGGGTCTGAACATTAGGTATAGGAACGATCATACGCGGTTGGGGAAATAAGCGAAAGGGACAAGTCGCGGCGTCCTCTTGAAAAGGCCCCAAATGGGTCTGGAAGGCTCATGGATCCTGCCAGGGTTGGCCGACGCGGCAGACGATGGACCAGGACGGGAGGTGGGAGCTCCTCCAGGGAAGCCGCACCGGGAACGTGATCGCGCATCGCTATGAGCCTGTGTCCGGTTTGGCGAGATCCACGATCCGAAATTTAGCCAGAAGTCGTGGAGTTCCCCTAACGACGTTCCAGACCATCAGCCTGGAAGGTCCCCCACATTCAGAAAGGGACTGCCGGAGCTCGGTGCGACCGTATCTGCTGTCACCACGAAACCGCCCCCGTGACTGATTCACGTGAGCGGCTTGGCGTTGCAAGTGTCTATGCGATCCCGGCGGATTTGGCTCGTTTGTTGAAGTCCGTCAGGCTGATGCCGAGGAGGGAGGCCGCCTCTTTGCGGTCACCTTCGGCGGCTGAGATCGCTTCATCAAGGGCGGTGCGCTCCACTTCGCCGAGGAGTTCCGGCAGCGAGGTGCCGCGGCGGACGCGCTCGCCGAGGTCGAGCAGGCGCCGGCTGTCGGTGCCGGAGAAGTGGATGTGCTCGGCGGTGAGGACGCTTCCCTGTGAGAGCACAACGGCACGCTGGGTAAGATTCTCCAGCTCGCGAACGTTGCCGGGCCAGTCGTACTCCATGAGCTTCTCCATCGCGCTCTCGCTCACCTTGGAAGGCGCGGAATCCGGCCGGTAACGATGCTTCTGGACGAAGTGCTCGACGAGGAGCGGAATGTCGTCCTTGCGGTCGCGCAGAGGCGGAAGGTAAATGGAGATCACGTTCAGGCGGTAATAGAGGTCCTCCCTGAAGCGGTTCGCCTCGACTTCCTGCGGGAGGATCTTGTTCGTCGCGGCGATCACGCGGGTGTCGATCTTCACCGTCACGGAGCCGCCGACGCGCTCGAATTCGCGCTCCTGGAGCACGCGCAAGAGCTTCTTTTGCGTGGAGAGGGTCATTTCACCGATCTCGTCCAGGAAGATCGTGCCCTTGTTGGCCATCTCGAATCGGCCCTTGCGCTGGTTCATCGCACCGGTGAAGGCGCCCTTCTCATGGCCAAAGAGTTCGCTCTCCAGCAACGTCTCCGGGAGCGCCGCGCAGTTGACCTTGATGAGCTGGCCGCCCGAGTAGCTGGAGGTGCGGTGCAGGATGCTCGCGATGAGCTCCTTGCCGGTGCCGGTCTCGCCGGTGATGAGGACCGTCGCGTCGGAGTGGGCGACGCGGCCGATGGTCTTGTAAACCTCCTGCATCGCCGCACTGTTACCGATCAGCGGGTCGGCGGGATCCCCCTTGCCGACGAGCGCGCTGAGCTCCAGCACCTGATCGTTGAGGCGCTGGCGGTCAAAGTAGCGCTTCAGCGTCTGGCCGACATCCTCGATGTCGAACGGTTTGGTGATGTAGTCGTAGGCGCCGAGCCGCATCGCGTCGATGGCGACCCGCGAGCCGCCGAACGCCGTCATCATGATGACCGGCAGCTCCTGGTCGGCCGATTTCTTTAATTCTTTCAGGACATCCAGCCCGCTCTTGTCGGGCATACGAACATCCATCAGGATGAGGTCCGGCGTAGTGTCGGCGTCGGTCATGGCGGTCAGAACGCCAGCGCCCGATTCCGCTTCGGTCACCTCGTAGCCCTCCTCATGGAGGAAGTCGACAAGGACCTGACGGATGGCGGCATCATCATCCGCGACAAGAATCGTCTGCATGGAGCGTGGTGTGCCTCGTGTCTGTGTACCGGCGTGCATACGCGGGTCGAACAGTCTTCCCGACGGGTAGTATATGACGCATTGTCGCATGCGGGGCGGCTATTCCCCGCATCAGGGCCGGTTTAGCGCCGCCAGCGATGGCGACCGGTTACGGGATCGGTGTTGGCGAGCACGCACGAAAAAGGGGACGGCCTAGTGCATCACGATAAGCGGCCGAAGGTCACGCGGATTCTCCTGATTGGTTTCAGTGCGACCGGCAAGAGCGCCACAGGGCGGCACCTCGCGGATGCGCTCGGCTGGTCGCTGCTGGAGATGGATGAAGAAATCGAGCGGCGCGAGGGAATGCCGATTCCAGACATCTTCGAGCGTCGAGGCGAGGCGGCGTTTCGCGCCTCGGAAGCCACGCTGCTGCGTGAAGCGCTCGATCGCAACGCAGTGGTCGTGTCGACCGGCGGCGGTGCGGTATGCACTGAGGACGCATGGACGGCCATCCGCAATTCGTCGGGCACGTTGGTTGTCGGGTTCGAGGCCTCCCCGGAGGAGATCCTGAGACGCTTGCGCCGGCATGCGGACGAAGCGCCGGCGGGCCAGACGACCGCACGTCCGATGCTCGACGCCGAAGACCAGGCGGGCCGAATCCGCTCGCTGCTCGACCAGCGGGAAGAGTTCTATCGTCGGGCGGATGTCACGATTCCGGTTGGGAACCGGCCGGTGGAGCGTACTGCGCGGGACATCGCCGAGTTGGCGCGATTGAAGGCCGGGCAGCATGCTGAGGTCACGCTCGATACCGGCTCGGCGCATTCCCGCATCGTCGTCGGCCCTGGCGCGCGTGAGGGGCTCAAGCAACAGCTGCGAGCGACGTGGCCCCGGACGCGCCGGCTGTGGCTTGGCGTCGACGCGCATGTCGACCGGGCCCATGACCAATGGCTGGCGGCCATCCCTGGAGATGGGCTGGCGGTCTCGCGACATGTGATCCCCTCGGGAGAGTCCAGCAAGTCGGTCCAAGGGCTTTCATCGTTGTACGACTGGATGATAGGCGGAGGCGTGGAGCGAAGCGACGTCGCGATCGCGATCGGCGGCGGGGTTGTCGGCGATCTCGTCGGGTTCGCCGCGGCGACGACGCTTCGGGGCATCGGGCTCGTCCAGGTGCCGACGACACTGCTCTCCATGGTGGACAGCAGTGTCGGCGGCAAGACCGGCATTAACCACCCGCAGGGAAAGAACCTGATCGGCGCGTTCTACCAGCCACCCCTGGTGCTCGTGGATCCCGTCTTCCTCCAGTCGCTTCCGCAGCGGGAGCTACGGTCGGGGTTCGCCGAGGTCGTCAAGCACGGCGTTATCCAGGCATCGACACCGGAAGGGGAAGGCGGCTTCCTCTTCGACGTGTTGCGACTGAACGCGGACGCGCTCCTGCGATTGGAGGAACCGCTCACGAGTTGGGTCATCCGTCAGAACATCACTCTCAAAGCGGCGGTTGTCGAGGCGGACGAGCGTGAATCGCACCTGCGCCAAATCCTGAACTTCGGTCACACGATTGGGCACGGGATCGAAGCGGCCAGGTACGCACTGCTTCATGGCGAGGCGGTCGCTGTGGGCATGGTCGCTGCCACCACGATCGCGGTGGAGAAGGGGTTGGTGGATGAGGCGTTTCTCGACCGCCTCGTCGCCCTTATCCAGGCGTTCGGCTTGCCGACTTGCGCGGATTTCGACCCTGGTGTGGTGCGCGAGAAAATGGCGCGCGACAAGAAGAAGGCCTCTGGAGCGCAGCAATGGGTGTTGCCGGTGGAGGCAGGCGGCGTCGAGATTCGCACTGACGTTGACGAGGCGTTGATCAGCCGGGCCATCGATGCCGTTCACGGGTGATTGGTGACCGAGGGCGGCATGCCATGTGCTATTCTGACCCACAGTGCTCGCGAACGTTAGCGTCGCGAGTCCTTGCGTGTCCTTCGCTGACACATCTCGTCGCCACGGCCCTCCCGGGGCGATGAGCACGCTCCAATTGTCACGGACAGGAGTACATACAACGTGACACCTACCCCCAAGGTTGTGGTCAGTGCGTCCATTGCGTACGACCATATCATGCATTTCGATGGTTCCTTCAAGGACCATATCCTCGAAGACAAGGCGCACGTCATCTCCGTCAGCTTCCTGCTCGGTTCGCTGAAGCAGCAGCGTGGCGGTGTCGCCGGGAACATGGGCTATAACATGGCCCTTCTCGGTGTGCCGGTGGCGGTCGTGGGCGCGGTTGGCAGCGACTTTGGCCCATACCGTGAGGTGCTCGAGGAGCTTGGCGTCGACCTCTCCCACGTCGTCCAGAAGGACGACGACTTCACGGCCACGGCGTATATGAACGCCGACAATCATGGCAACCAGATCGCGTCGTTCTACCCTGGTCCGGGCGCGGCCGCCCAGGGTATCGACGTGACCGATGTTGCGCGGACGGCCGAGTACGGCATCGTCAGCGCCGGCGATCCGACTGCGATGATGACGCACGCGGAACAGATCGCGAAGGTCAGCAAGCTCGTCTTCGACCCGGCATTCCAGATCGTCATCCTCTCCGGCGAGGAGCTCGCGCGTGGCGTCGAGATGGCGACCGTCGTCATGGGGAATGACTACGAGTTCAGCATGATGGGCCGCAAGACCGGGCTCTCGGTGGACGACGTTAGCCGCCAGTCGGAGCTGACTGTGGTGACGTACGGCGAGCAGGGCTCGGAGATCCGGGCCGGTGGCGAGTCGTACCGGATCCCGGTTGCCCCGCCGCGCGAGTTCGCCGACCCGACCGGTGGTGGCGACGCCTACCGTGCGGGCCTGATGGCTGGCCTGTTGCTCGGCAAGGACCTGCCCGTCGTCGGACGTATCGCGGCGCTCACCGCGACGCATGCGATCGAGTTCCATGGTCCGCAGGAGCACTCCTACACCCACGAGTCGTTCGTCAGCCGCTTCGACGAGGCCTTCCCCGACTTCAAGGGCTCGCTGACGGTGGGCGATCTCGATTCCCTGGCGAGCTAATCGCCACCCCTACGTTGTCAGGTACGGCCAGCGTGGCTGTGCCCATTGAGTACATGCGCGGCCGCCTGGCCGTTGCGAGGAGACACCATGGCAAGCACGACAGAAACCCGTGACTTCGATATCAAGGACCCGTCGCTGGCCCCCGCCGGCCATCGCCGCATCTCCTGGGCTGCCCGCGAGATGCCGGTGCTGGCGCAGATCCGCGAGCGCTTCGAGAAGGAAAAGCCGTTCCAGGGCGTGAAGATGGTGTGCTGCGCGCACGTCACGACCGAGACGGCGAACCTGATCCTGACCATGAAGGCCGGTGGTGCCGACGCCGTTCTTTGCGCCTCCAACCCGCTGTCGACGCAGGACGATGTCGCCGCGGCGCTGGTCGACGAGGGTGTTCGCGTCTACGCCATCAAGGGTGAGGATGGCGAGACCTACATGCGCCACATCCATACGGCGATCCAGCATCAGCCGGACATCATCGTCGACGACGGTGCCGATGTGGTGTCCATTGTTCACCGCGAGTACCCGGAGCTGGCCGAGAAGGTCCTGGGCGGCACCGAGGAGACGACCACCGGCGTTATCCGCGAGCGCGCGATGGAGGCCGAGGGCGTCCTGAAGTTCCCGATCGTGGCCGTGAACGATGCTGATACCAAGCACTTCTTCGACAACCGCTACGGCACGGGTCAGAGCACGCTCGACGGTGTCCTCCGCGCGACGAACGTCCTGCTTGCCGGCAAGGCGATCGTGGTTGCCGGTTACGGCTGGTGCGGCAAGGGCATCGCGATGCGTTCCAAGGGCCTTGGCGCGCACGTGATCGTTACCGAGGTGGACCCGATCCGCGCGCTCGAGGCGGCGATGGACGGTTTCATGGTCATGACGATGGAAGAGGCGGCGCCGCAGGCCAACATCATCATCACCGCCACGGGCAACGTGAACGTCGTTGACAAGCATCACTTTGACGTGATGAAGGACGGCGCGATGCTGGCCAACGCGGGCCACTTCAACTCCGAGATCAACCTCAAGGCGCTGGCGCAGATGGCCGGTGAGGGCATCAAGACCCTACGCCCGTTCGTTGAGGAGTACACGGTCGGCGACAAGACCGTCATCGTCCTCGGTGAGGGCCGGCTCATCAACCTCGCCGCTGCCGAAGGGCATCCGGCGAGCGTGATGGACATGAGCTTCGCGAACCAGGCCATGGCCGCCGAGTACATCGTCAAGGAAGGCAAGACCCTCGAGAACAAGGTCTACGCCGTCCCGGCGGAGATCGACCAGGAGATCGCCGCGCTCAAGCTGGCGGCGATGGGCATCGAGATCGATACGCTCACCGCGGAGCAGGACACCTACCTGCACTCCTGGCAGGGCGAGTAGGCGCGCGGTATCACCCGGGGCCGGCCCTGATGCCGGCTCCGGAGCGAGCGCTGGCACACGGGGCACGGCCCCACGTTTCTGGAGAGCATGATGGGAATCACGTTTGATACCGCGCAGCACCTGCTGTTCACCTCGGAGTCGGTGACGGAGGGGCATCCGGACAAGGTCTGCGACCAGATCTCCGATGCGGTCCTCGATGCCGTCCTCGCCGAGGACCCGGACGCCCGTGTGGCGTGCGAGACCTCGACGACGACTGGCCTCGTGATCGTCTTCGGTGAGATCACGACGAGCACGTACGTTGACGTGCAGTCGATCGTCCGCAAGGTCGTCTCCGATATCGGCTACAACCACTCCACGGACGGCTTCGACGCCAGTCAGGCCGGTGTGATTGTCGCCATCAAGGAGCAGAGCCCGGACATCGCCGGCGGCGTCGACACGGCGCTGGAGGCCCGCAACAAGGACGGGGTCGACAAGTACGACCTCACCGGCGCGGGCGACCAGGGCATGATGATCGGCTATGCGGCGAACGAGACGCCGGAGCTGATGCCGCTCCCGATCTCGCTGGCGCACAAGGTGGCGCGCCGCCTCGCCGAGGTTCGCAAGAGCGGCGAGATCCCGTACCTCCTGCCGGACGGCAAGAGCCAGGTGACGGTCGAATACTCCGAGGGCAAGCCGGTTCGCGTTGATACTGTGGTGGTGTCGACGCAGCACGCGCCGGAAGCCACGAACGCCCAGATCGAGGCGGACATCCTCGAGAAGGTGATCAAGGCGGTGATCCCGGCCGAGCTTCTCGACGAGGACACCAACTACTTCATCAACCCGTCCGGGCGCTTCGTCATCGGCGGTCCGATGTCCGACGCCGGCCTGACCGGTCGCAAGATCATCGTCGACACCTATGGCGGCATGGCCCGCCACGGGGGAGGCGCGTTCTCGGGCAAGGATCCGACAAAGGTCGATCGCTCGGCTGCGTATGCCGCTCGCTACGTCGCGAAGAACATCGTCGCGGCTGGACTCGCGGATCGCTTCGAGCTCCAGCTCTCTTACGCGATCGGCATGGCGCACCCGACCTCGCTGATGTGCGAGACGTTCGGCACGGGCAAGATCTCTGATGAGGAGATCGAGAAGCTCGTCCGCGAACATTTCGACCTGCGCCCAGCCGCGATCATCGACGCCTTGCAGCTGCAGCGCCCGATCTACCGCCAGACGGCGGCGTACGGGCACTTCGGTCGCGACGACCTGGATCTCCCCTGGGAGCAGACGGACAAGGCAGAGGCGCTGGCGAAGGCCGCCGGCCTGAGCTAGGCCGCCGGATCCACCCGTCGGCACGCCAAACCCGAGGAAACGGGCCAGCAGCATGCATCGCTGCCGGCCCGTTTTCTTTTCGGGGAATCGTCGTAGAATCATCCGCAGGAGTGACCTGTCCTCCGTCCGCCGTTGCGGTGCCGCTCAATATCCGGAAATGCCACTCCTCATGAAACTTGTCATCAGCATCATCCAGGCCTATGACACGGACAAGCTGCTGCGGGCGGTCGTCGAGCAGGGCCTGCGAGCGACGAAGATCTCGAGCGTCGGTGGGTTCCTGCGGATGGGGAACGCGACCATCCTGATGGGGGTCCAGGACGACGAGATCGAGACCGCGATCAGCTGTATCAGGGATACTTGTCAGTCGCGCGTGGAGGTGAAGATCGAGCCGGCGCTGACGGAGTACATGGACTGGTACCCGGCCGGCGTGCACGATGTGACGGTCGGCGGCGCGGTGGTCTTCGTCCTTCCTATCTCGCGTACGGTCCGTATCACGGACGAGGGAATCGTGGACCTATGAAGCGACCCGAGGGCTGGCTCCGGCGGTATTGGCAGGGGCTGCTGATTGCCGCCGCTGTGTCATACGGACAGCTCCAGCCGACGGTGGACACCGATGCGGTCGCGGCACAGCGGCATCCCTACGTGTGGATGATGCCGGACCGGCCGCCGGGTTTGCATCCCGGCGAGGTGGTGGGGCGAAGCGTGCTCACCATGCCGCTCGACATCCGGCGCGATCGCTCGTTGAATTGAACCGGTGCAGGAAATCACAGGACAAAGGAAAACCGGGCGTCGTGGTGAGCCATGACGCCCGGTTTCCTGTTGGGTATGTCCGGCTGGCTACAAGGCCTCCGACGGCTGCACCGGCGAGTAGCGGTCTTCGTCCTTCAGCATCGGTTTGAGAACGAGTTGCATCGCCATGACGTGGCTGCAGGTCTCGAGCGCATGGCTCTGGAACGTGTGGCAGGAGCATTCCCAGCCGTCCGGGGTGAGCCGCACGTGATACTGGTCGTTGTCGCCACTGATCGTGGCGTCAAACATATTGATCCGGACGCGGTCGAGCTCGTGAGCGTAGCGATGGGCCTTCTCGATCTTGCCGATCATGCTGGAGTTCATGCTGGTACCGCTCCTGTTGCTTTGCGTCGCGCGGACGCCCTAACTCGCACCTTGGGAAAAGGCCCCGAAAAGCAGAACACCGCTCGGGGAAACCCCCGGCGGTGTCGCGCCATGTGGATCGTCTTCGCTTGTGGCGTACAGATCCATCGCCTTGTCCTTTCGGGACCGCGAACGGTTCGACCAGTCCGACCGAACCATCTCTTGCGGGAAGTATACCAACCCGTTGGCGTTTGGGAAGGGGTTTCGCGACCCCGTTTCGTGGAGTGTACATACACCACGCGGCGACACCCGTTTTCGCACGCCGCCGCGTCGCTGGAATCGCCCGGAAGGAGGGCGAGGCTACATTGGCGCTTCCTCTTCGTCGTCGGAGATGACCGACTCGTTGACGTAGGCGCTGGCGTCCTCGGTCTCCTCGTCTTCTTCCTCGTCGTCCTTCTCGATCCCGTCCTCGTCGTCTTCGCCGCCGAAGTCAAAATCGCCCTCTTCGCGAAGGAAGAGCTGCTCGCGCTCGCGCATCAGGTCCTGTGAGGCGAAGTCCTGACGCGGGAAGGTGATGACATCTTCGCTCCCCTCCGGTCGAGCGACCTCGCGAATGATGATGCGCAGGCTCTGCGCGGAGGTGCCGAGCGCATACGCCTCGAACTCATGCCCGGCCTCGCAGAGGCGGGCGATGCGGGCGCCGACGACACTCTCCATCTGGCCGAGACGCACCCCGTTGTCGCTCGCGATCGTGACGCGGCCGCCTTCGATCTCGATTCGCAGCTTGTCGCCGGGCGAGACCTCGGCCAACTGGCCCGGCTCAGCGGCGCTCGCCAGCTCGTCGATCCAGGTTTTGGCCGTTTCCAGGACGAAGACAGCCGCTCGCGGGATGCTCGTGCCGACGACTTCCTCGCCCTCCGGTGTCCCGTCGGTGCGGTTGTAGAGCGTCTCCAGTCGCTGGAGATTGCGGCGGGCGATCATGTTCGCCGGATCGGCCTTGAGCGCTTCGGTGTACGCGTCGCGCGCATCCGCCAGCCGGCGCAGCTCGATCAGCGCGCGGCCCTTGCGGTTCAGGGCGTCGGCGCTGCGCGGGAAGCGTGCGACGTACTCATCGTTGAGGCGCAGGGCATCGTCCCAGCGGCTCTCGAGCGAGGCCTGGAGGGCTTCCTGGTTCAGCTGCTTCTTGGTCTTCGGCTTCTGGCTCTGGTTTGCCAACGGTGCATCCTTTCGAGTGGGGGTGTTCGTTCCGGGAGTCTTCAGGTCTGTTAGCGCGGGTTGCCGACCGAACGCCCGAGCAGGAACCACGGGCTGGTCCTGGTGATTTCGACGTCAATCAGCTTGCCGGTGACGTCGCGCTCATCGTCGAAGTGGACAAGCGTATTGCCACGCGTGCGGCCGGTCCAGCGGCCCTTCTGCTTGCCCTCGACGAGGACCTCGTAGGTCTCACCGAGGCGGCGGGCATTGGTCGTCGTGCAGAGACGCTCCTGCAGCCGCTCCAGCTCCATATAGCGGCGGAACTTTTCCTCTTCCGGGATGTCATCGTCCCAGCGCGAGGAGAGCGTCCCGGGACGGGGAGAGTACATCGCGAGATGCACCTTGTCGCACTTCGTCTGCTCGAGCATGTCGTAGGTCTGCAGGAACTGCGCTTCGGATTCCCCGGGGAAGCCGACGATGATATCCGTCGCAATGGTCACGCCGGGAATCTGCTCCCGGGTGTAGGCGATGCGCTCCATCCAGGTGTCACGGGTATAGGTGCGTCGCATGCGCTTGAGCACGTCGTTGTCGCCGGACTGGACAGGAAGGTTCATGTGCTCGCAGGCGGTTCCCAGATCCCGCATGGCGTGGATGACATCGTCGCCCATGTACTTCGGGTGGGAGGTCAGGAAGCGAAGGCGATCGAGCCCCGGAATATCGTTGACCGCCTCGAGCAGATGTGCCAGCGACGTCTTCTCCGGCAGGTCGTGGCCGTACGCGTTTACCGTCTGCCCGAGGAGCGTGACCTCGCGGACACCGTTGGCCACCAGGCGCTCGACCTCGCGCACGATGTCGTTGAACGGGCGGCTCGTCTCCTTGCCGCGCCGGTACGGGACGATGCAGTAGGAGCAGACAAAGTTGCAGCCGTAGATGATCGGCACGAAGGCCGAGACACCGGCTTTGTTCGCCGTCAGCTGGGGCTGGTAATAGTGCGGCAGGGCATCGAGATCGTCTTCGAGGTTCTCCAGCTCCGGCACGACCTGGACGAGCTTGTCGAAGTCGGAGGGGTCGAAGAAGAGATCGACGTGCGGGAAGCGCTGCTTCAGCTTCTCCTGCTGGCGCGTGACCATACATCCGGTGAGGACGAGCGGCATCTCGGGCTTTTCGCGCTTGAGCTGGGCCAGCGAATCAAGTCGGCCGGCGACCTTGTCCTCGGCGGACTGACGGACAACGCAGGAGTTGAGCACCACGATATCGGCATCCTGCTCCGAGGTGGCCTTCGCATAGCCGACCTCCTGGAGCATGGCGGCGACCTTCTGGCTGTCGGCCTCATTCATCTGGCACCCCATGGTCCAGATAAAGAATTTCTTGCCATTGGGCGGGAGTCGATGGGGCGCCACGGCCGCCGGGACCGGCGACCCTGGCACCAGGGGAATGATGGGCTTGGTCGACACGTGGATCTCCTGTGAGCACGGTTCGGAACGGCCTCGTCCAGCCGCCGTCGTAGCAACCACTCAGTATACGCCGTTTTGCGCGATTCTGCCGCGTTTTCCGTCTGGAGGACATACCGTGAAGGGCAATGCGCGAAAGCCGTCCGGACGCGTCGACGCTAAGGGTGCCGCATGGTAGTCTCACCGTGACGGCACCGACAGGGGTATGCCTCCGTGGCACCTCGGACCCGCGCGGCGCCGCCAGCATGAATCAGGACAAACGACCGTGAACACCGCTTCCGCCTTCCCAAACGTGACCTTTCTCCGGCGCGCACGCTCGCGTGCCACGACGCTGGTTGCCGCGTCGCTGCTCGCGGCGGTCACCGCCGGGCCAGCCGTCGTCGCGGCACCCATTCCCACGCGCGATGCTGTCATTGCGCAGCAGCAGAACGTTGACTGGATGTCGGCTGATACCGCCAGCTATCTCGGCAGCATCGGCATGGACGTGATGGTTCCCGGTTGGATTCCGTCGCCTTTCACCGGTGTCCCGCCAGATGTCTACGCAGGCGACGGCTCCTACTCGCTGTACTGGATGGCGCCAGGCAGCCCGCCGACCTTCCTGCATATCACCGGCGTTATTGGTGGGGAGTTTCCGGCCGGTTCCAAGGCCGACCTGAACGTCCAGCTCTCGGTGAACGCCGATGTCCAGGGCTGGCCAGCGGTGCGTGACATCGGGATTCCCGAGGGATCGACCACTCCGATCTACGACCAGGTGTTCTGGATCGTGAACGGTGTGCGGTACTCCGTCGAAAGCAACAACATCGGCACCGACTCGCTGACCATCGCGAACGGCATGCTGTTCCTGCAGGCGCCGGTCTACGAAGAGCCGACGGCGGTGCCGGTGTATGAAGAGCCGGCCCCACTGCCGACTGACACGCCGGTGTACGAGGAGCCAGTGGTGCAAGACCCGGTTGTCCAGGATCCGGTCAGCGATGGGTCGACGGACCAGACGTCGAGCGTTTCGACCGACCCCGTGGACACGTCGACAACATCGGCCCCGACGACCAGCGAGACGGGAGGTCAGGTGTCTGGTGGCGAATCCCCGACTACCTCCAGTTCGTCGACCGATAACACCGGCACAGTGTCTGACAACGGCCCATGGTCGCCCGGCAAGATGGAGGGCGGCTACCCGTCCGACGGCACGGCCGGTCCTCGCCCGCCGGTGATCGGCGGCGACGGTACCGGTGGTCTGTTCGACACGTCACTGCCACGGATCGTGCGCCCGTAGACGAACGCCCACAAACGAGAGATGAGGGATCGATCCCCCGGATGCCGCTGTCGCTAGACAGGCAGCCGGGGGATCTCCACGATGAAGCGCGCTCCGCCGCCCGGTGCCTCGTCGACCGAGATCGTTCCGTCGTGCGCTGTCACCAGCTCGCGAACGATGTAGAGACCGAGGCCCAGACCCGGCACAGCACTCTCGTTCGCCGACCGCGCCCGGTAGAACGCGGTGAAGAGCGACTCGCGTTCCCGTGCCGGGATCCCGGGGCCTTCGTCGTCGACCACGATACGGATCATGTCGTCCTCGGTGAGGTGCAAGCCGACCGTGACCGTCCCGCCCGGGGTGTACTTGATCGCGTTGTTGACGAGGTTGTCGACGACCTGGTGGATGCGGTCACCGTCCAGCCGCGCGTGGAGTGATTGCAGGTCGGTATCCAGCGCGATCCGGTGTGTGTTCTGCGCGGCGCGCCTCGACTCAACGAGGCCTGTCACGACATCGACGACGTCCACATCCTCCCGCAGGACCCGGAGGCGACCGGCCCGCATACGCGAGACGTCGAGCAAGTCGTCGACAAGGCGAGTGAGGCGATCCGTGTGCTGCTGAAGCGTATTGAGCCAGGCGACGTGCTGATCGTGCTCGCCCTCCTTCTGCAGGTCACGAGCGATGAGCTGGGCGAAGCCCCGGATCGGCGTGAGCGGCGACCGGAGCTCGTGCGAGACGACGGAGATGAACTCGTCGCGCAGGCGCTCCGCTTCCTTCAGCGGGGAAACGTCCTGGAAGACGCCGACGACCGCGTCTACGTCCCCATCGTCGGTCCGGAGCGGCGCCGCGCTCGCCACGACCGGGATCGACGTGCCGTTCGGCTGGCGAACGATGAGCTCGACGCCGGTCACCGTGACGCCCTCGGCCATGGCTTGTTCCATGGGCGTGACAGGCACGGCCTCGGGCGGCTCGCTCGCGACCCGAAGCTGGTCGACGCGGCGGGTGACGAGCTGGCTGGCTTGCGCATTGAGGCCGAACATCCGCTGGGCGGCCGCGTTGTACGTGACGATCACCCCATGCGGCGGCCGCGCCACCATCACGGCCTCGGGCATCGTCTGGATAACGGACTGCAATCGCCGGTGGTTGTCCTGAACGCGGTCGAGCAGCTCCTCTTGCGCGTCGGCGAGGCGAGCGGATTCCATGAATGCCACGGTCCGGTGGGCGAGCGCCTGGAGGCGGGCGATCGACGTCTGCGAGAAGCGATAAGGGACATACAGGCCCACCCAGGCGACACCGGCCAACGCGTCCGTCGGCCCGAAGATCGGCACGCCGACGACCGAGCGGACGTGCGGGTTGGTCTGGACGACGTCCGGCACATCTTCCCCGTCGCCGATATCGGCGATCGCGATCGGGCGTCGCTCCAGCGCGATCTGCCCGGCGAGTCCGGTGTCGATCGATATCACGCGGCTCGGGTCGTCCGCCGGGGAGAGGTTGTCGTCCGACGTCTCGCCATAGGTAGCGGCCTCGACGAGCGTCTTGTTCTGTCCGTCGACGAGGTAGAGCGCGCCGGCGGAAGCGCGATTGACGCGGACCATCGCCGTGAGGATGGATTGCAGTACGCCGACGAACGCTTCGCTGTCGCCGGCGGGGCGGCTCGCGGCAGCGATCTCGACGGCGTTGAACGCGGTGTTGGCGGCGCGCATCGCGGCCGCCTCCAGCTTCGCGCTGGCGCGGTCGTATTTCATGTGCTCCAGCAGCATGATGATCCCGGCCGACGAGATGATGAACGCGAAAAGGATCCAGAGGGTCGTTTTATCGTCCCAGGCGTCGATGCGGCCACGGTCATCGACAAACAGCAGGTCGAGGACGACGAGGCCCGTGACGACGGACGTGACGCCGCCCACCCAGTCGGCGACGTGCGTCGAGAGCGCGATGATCAGCAGGAAGAAGGCGATGGGAATCGCGGGAACTACACCTGTCGGGATCGACAGGAGGAGGGCCGGGACGACGATGACCATCACGGCGAAGACGAGTCGCCATGGCTCGATGCGGGCCGAGCGCATCGATGTGACGTGATCGCTGCCGATGCTGGCCCACTCTCGCGCGCGGCCGCCAGCCCCGGCGAGGCCGTGGCCCATGCCCGAGATCCCGATCGCAATGCGATCCCATGTTTCCGGGGCCATACGGTCCCTGGCCCACTTTTTGACCCGACTATCGCTCACCAGCGCTCCTGTACGTTCAGATGTTTGTGCGCATTGTACTGATTGCATAGGGGCATGGATACCGGTCGCACAGGACGGTTATCGACCCCCAAAGAGGGGCGCCGCCATCGTCGTTTATGCTTGTCGGCAAGGATTGATCCGGCCATGGCTGGCCTCGGCGCCAGCATCCGCATGCAGGAGCGTAGCGAACCGTGAGCGATAATCATCAGACGACTGCCGGCGTCCACATCGACGAGAACGAGCCGGTGTTCGACGTCAACATCATCGGCGCGGGCCCCACCGGGCTGTTCGCCGCGTTCTACGCCGGGCTGCGCGGTATGAGCGTGCAGATCATCGACTCGCTCGAAGAGGCCGGTGGTCAGTGCTCGGCGATGTACCCCGAGAAGTATATCTATGACGTGATCGGCTATCCGAAGGTCCTCGCCAAGGACTTCGTCGCCGCGTGCCTGGAGCAGGCCATGCGCGCCGATCCCACGATCCGCCTGGCGGAGCAGGTGCAGACCCTGCACCAGGTGGAGGACGGCACCTTCGCGCTCGAGACCAGCAAGGGTGTACGGCGCAGTCGCTCAGTGATCATCGCCGCGGGTGTCGGCGCGTTCGAGCCGACCCGGCTCACGGCGGAGGGCGTCTCGGAGCTCGAGGGCAAGGGCGTTCACTACTTCGCCAAGCGCATTGAGGACTTCCGCGACAAGAAGGTGGTTGTGGTCGGGGGCGGAGACTCGGCCGTAGATTGGGCGGTGACGCTGGAGCCCATCGCCGAAAGCGTCCACCTCATCCACCGTTCGAAGTTCCGCGCCCATGAAGCGACGGTAAAGGAGCTCGAGGAGTCGACCGTCGAGCTGCACTACCCCGGTTACGAGGTGACCGAAGTCCGCGCCGGTGACCACGGCCGAATCGCGTCGCTGACGTTCTCGCATCAGGACGGGACGATACAGGACCTCGATGTCGACGAGTTGATCTGCGCGATCGGCTTCAAGGCCGACCCCGGGCCTTTGCGCTCATGGGGGTTCGAGCTGCAGCGCAACCAGATCGCCGTGAACATCCAGACGATGGAGACGAGTATCCCGGGCATCTTTGCGGCGGGCGATATCGCTGCCTACCCGGCGAAGTTCAAGCTCATCGCGACCGGCGCGGCCGAGGCGGTCACCGCCGTGAACCATGCGCTCGTGCACATCAACCCGGCGGCGCGATTGGACGGCGGGCACTCCACAACGATCATGGAGAAGCGCGAAAAGGCCGCCACGGCGGGATAGACGCATCGTCCGTTTGGGAATACGAAGAAGGCCGCCGGGCGTCTGCATGACACCCGGCGGCCTTCTTCGTTTGATCGGTGATGGGGCGGTGACAGGTATCGCCGGTACAGACCAGCCGGAGGCTCGCTAGTGCTTCCCGCCGATGCCCATGCGCTCGCGAACACGGGCCATTTTGACCGAGGCGATGGCGCGGGCGGCGTCAGCCCCATCGGAGAGCACCGTGTCGACGATCCCCGGGTTCTCCTCATATTCGCGGATGCGCTGCTGGATCGGTTCCAGCGTCTGGACGAGCACCTCGCCGAGCTCCTGCTTGAACGGGCCGTATCCCTTGCCGACGAACCTTTCGGCGACGCCTTCGAGCGTATCGTCCGTGAGGATCGCGTAGATCGTCATCAGGTTCGTCAGGGCCGGCTTCTCCGGCGAGGCGACGATCTCCGAGCCGGAATCCGTAACAGCACGCTTGACCTTTTTGCGGATGACGTTCGGCTCGTCCGTCAACGCGATCCAGCTGTTCTGGTTCGGGTTCGACTTGCTCATCTTCTTCGTCGGGTCGTCGAGCGACATGATCCGCGCGCCGGTCGGCTTGATGTCCGGCTCCGGGATGCGGAACGTCTCTCCGTAGCGCTGGTTGAAGCGGTAGGCGATGTCGCGAGTCAGCTCGAGGTGCTGCTTCTGGTCATCGCCGACCGGCACCTTCGCCGCGTCGTAGAGGATGATATCGCCAACCATCAGCACCGGGTACATGAACAGCGCCGCCGAGACGCTCTCCTCGTGGTCGCCGGATTTGTCCTTGTACTGCGTCATCCGGCGCAGCTCACCCATGTTGGTGACAGAGCTCAGCATCCAGCTCAGCTCGGCGTGTTCGCGCACGTCGGACTGGACGAAGAGGATCGATTTCTGGGGGTCGATACCGGAGGCGAGGAGGGCGTTGGCGAGGTTGCGGATGTTCGCCTGCATTCCCTCGCGGGTGGTGGGCAGCGAGAGCGCATGCAGGTCGACGATGCTGAAGATGTTCTCGTACTGGTCCTGCTGCAGAACCCAGTTCCGGATCGCGCCGAGGTAGTTACCGAGGTGGAGGTTTCCGGAGGGCTGGATGCCCGAGAACGCGCGCGGCTTGCGCTGCTGATCCGTCTTCGTGTCGGCGGTAAGGTCCATGTGCGGAGTGATGTCCTTCGTCTACTCGCGTGCCGGGTGACACGCCCGTCCTGATCCTGTGCGACAGTATACCGAGACTGCGGTCGGGCGCGGCCCGACATTGGCGCCGGTCCACGTATCGCCGCCCGGGAAGCACCATGATCGAGACCGTCGTACTCCATCGCCGCCACAGAGGACGGTACCAGCAGATCGTGCGCGTTCTGCTCGCCCACGGGCTGGGTGGGCTCCTGGGGCCGTTCGACCCGCGTGGGCGGCGTGCCGCTCGCGACGAAGACGACGCGGTGGCGGACCGTTCCGGGCGTATCCGCGCCTCCCACCTGCGCCGCGCGTTCGAGGAGCTTGGACCGACCTTCGTCAAGCTGGGCCAAATCCTGTCGACGCGCGTCGATCTCCTTCCACCTGTCTACATCGAAGAGCTGGAAAAGCTGCAGGACAGCGTGCCGGCCGAGCCGCCTGGCCCGATTGTCGACCTCGTCGAGGAGGAGCTGGGCGCTCCGCTCGATAGCTTGTTCGCGAGCTTTGACCCGGTCCCGCTCGCATCGGCGTCGATCGGGCAGGTGCATGCGGCGACGTTGCCGGACGGCCGCTCCGTCGTCGTCAAGGTCCAGCGCCCGCATGTCCAGGGCATCATCTATCAGGATCTGGCAATCCTCGCCGATGTTGCCCGCGTCGGTGAGGGACGATCGGCGTTCCTTCGCCATCATCGCGTCACCGAGCTGGTCCACGAGTTCTCGTGGACCCTGCGTACGGAGCTGGATTACCTGCACGAGGCGCGGACGATGGAGCGCTTCGCGCGGGCGTTCGCCGACGAAAAGGGGTTGCGAATCCCATCGATGATCCGGGAGATGTCGACGTCGCGCGTGCTGGTCATGGAACGTGTCGACGGGCTGCCCATCGACGACGTTCCCGCAATCGATGCCGCCGGACACGACCCGAAAGCGTTGGTGAACTCAGTCATCCTGATGCTGGCCCGGGGCATCCTCGATATCGGTCTCTTCCACGCCGACCCGCATCCGGGAAACTTCGCGGTTGATTCACAGGGCGCCCTGGTCGTCTACGACTTCGGCATGATCGGCTCGATCGACGAGCGGTTACGGGAGAAGTTGCTGTTGCTGATGGTCGCCGTGACCGACCGCGACGCGCAGCGCATCGTCGACGAGGTTGCGCAGCTCGGCGTGGTGAGCGCGAGCTGGGACCGCAAAGCAATGGAGCGGGACGTCGCGCATCTCGTGGCGCAGTACGTCGGCGTTCCTCTCGCGCAACTGCCGCTGATGATGATCATCAATGACGCGATGCGGATGCTTCGGCGGTACGATCTGCGTCTTCCGCCGGAACTCTCGTTGCTGGCCAAGACGGCGACAATGGCGGAGTCGCTGGCGCGCTCGCTGGATCCGCAGATGAACGTGTTCGCCGTGGTGCGGCCGATCGTGAAGCGGTCGATGGACCGGTTCGCCTCGCTGGACTATTGGAAGGGGAGGCTGCGGTATCGCCCGCTGGAGATCGCGCTGCTTGGCGCCTCGTTGCCCGGATACCTTCAACGACTCTTCACGCGCATCGACTCGAACGACCTGTCGTTCCATGTGCAGGTCGACGAGCTGGATCGAACGTTGGGGACTGTGGAGCGCCTGGTGAACCGGCTCGCACTGGCGATCATCGCCGGGGCCGGTTACATCGCGCTGGGGATGGGGTACCTGGCGGTGAGACCGGCCCTGCTGAGCTGGCATGCGGCTGTGCTGTTCGTGCTCGCGATCCCGTTGCTGGTGTTCACGTTTACCGTGGTCCTCGGGATCAGGCGGAGCGGGCGCTAGTTAACGACTGTCGGTGAATCGGGTGGCACGCGATCGGTCACCACGGCACGGACCTGCTGCGACCGAAACTTAGTCCTGGGCGCAGTCGGTGTCCGGGAGCCAGCTCTTGCCGAACTCGCGCATGGTCTCGATGACCGGGACGAGCGCGTGGCCCTTCTCGGTGAGCTCGTATTCCACGCGCGGTGGCACCTCTGCGAAGCAGTGTCGGTCGACCACGGCGTTCTCCTCCAGGCGCTTGAGGCGCTCCGAGAGCGTCTTCGGGCTGATGCCCCGGAGCGAGCGCTCGAGCTCGCTGAAGCGCTTGCAGCCATCCGCGAGGTCGCGAATGATCAGCGGCGTCCATTTATTGCCGATGAGTTCCGCGGTCCTCGCGACAGGGCAGCCAATCTCGGCGGTTTTGTCGATCTGGGGTGCTGTTGCCATGTGGGAAGTGCCTCGTATGCCCGTACAGATTCTTTACTTACCAAATGATAGCACGTCATCGCGTTGGCACCCGGGACGTCGAGAGCCCAGGCGCGAGCGGTTGGATGTCGGACCGTAGCCGCGCCGGCGCCGACCGTACGATATATGCCGCCTGCGCCAGGAAGCCGATGCTGGAAGCGATGAGTACCAGCTCGTACCCTCCCATGAGATAGGCGGTAGCTCCCAGACCCGCGCCTATCGGCCGGAAACCCCCTGTGCTCGTGACGATGAGCGCCGTGACGCGGCCGAGCATCGGGGCCGGCGTCACCGATTGGCGAAGTGTCGTTGTGGTGATCGTCCACACGACGGGTCCCATGCCGAGGAGCAGGTAGGCGAGAGACGGGAGGATCGTCGCGGGCCATATGAGGGTCGCAAGGATCAGGAGCGATCCCATGGCGCCGCAGAGTGGGCCGATGACGATGGATGCCCCGGTGGAGAAGCGGCGTTCGAGCGGGCGGGCGAGCCGGGACCCAACGATCATACCGACGCCGTACAGGGCAAGCGTCGCGCCGACCTGTCCCGACGTCATCCCCAACTGCGTGATGGCGTAGGCAACGTAGACACCCTGCAGGCCGAACCACGCGGCGTTGAACATGACCGCGGTGATGACGATCGGTCGCAGGTAGGCATGGCTCCAGACGAAGCGGGCCCCCTCAGCAAGTTGGGCGAGGGGCCGTGCAATGGAGGCTGGCGTCGAAGCGACTGGCGGGAGGCTCCAGATCAGCCCAAGCGCGAGTAGGGAAAGCATCACCGCGACGGTGAACGCTGCAGGGGCGCCGATTCCACCGAGGAGCACTCCGGCGAGCGCCGGGCCACCGGCGAAGGCGAGGCTGCGGGTGAGCTCGATGTTGCCGTTGGCGCGTGACAGGCTTCGTGTACCGACGAGGCGGGGGACGATCGTCGGGGCGCCAACGGTGAACGCGACCGTCCCAATGCTTCCCGTCATCCCGAGAAGCGCCAGGAGCGGAATACTGGCGTGGCCGCTGATGACCGTCATCAGCAGTGCGGCGAGTGACACCGCGCGAATCAGCTCGCCGAGGGCCATGATGCCCCTGATGCGGCCTCGGTCGATCAACAGCCCGAACGGGATCGCGAAGAGCAGGTACGGCAGGGTGTTCAGCATCTGCATCGCGCCGGTCACTCCGCCGCCAGCATCGAGGAGCGTGACGGCGATCATCGGGACCGCCACGAGCGAGACCTGCTCCGCAGCGTGTGCCGCCAAATTCGATGCTGCCAGCCTCGCGAAGGGCGAAGCGCGTTCAGATAAAGATGACGTGGTCTGTTCCATACGAGAGTGCCCTCCGGTCGATCGTCAATGCCATGCATCGAGGATCGCGCCGGAGGGCTGGCTTCGCTCCCGGAATGTTGTGCTGAAATCCGGATCAGTCTCCGTTGGCTTCGCGTTCCAGAAGGGCGCGCTTTCGGGGAATGCCATACCGGTATCCGGTGAGGGAGCCGTTTTTGCCGATCACGCGATGGCAGGGAACGAGAAGCGGGATGGGGTTATCCGCGCAGGCCCTGGCGACGGCGCGCACCGCCGTCGGCGCGCCGATCGCTTCGGCCACCTCGGTGTAGGTCCGTGTCGACCCGGCCGGGATTTGGCGGAGTGCGTTCCAGACACGATGCTGGAAGGCGGTCCCCTGGGCATCGAGCGGCAGGGTCGACATCTCTGATGGGTGCTCGGCCAGCCGGGCGACACCCTCGAGCGTGGCCTGGAACCCGGGATCGTCGTCGACCAGCTCCGCATTTGGGAAGGTCGTCACCAGGCGGTCGCGCATCGCCTCCGCGCTTTCGCCCATTTGGAGCGACGCGATCCCCCGGTCGGTTGCGGCCACGAGCAGGTACCCGAGCCAGGTCGTGACGATGCCGTAGCGAATCCGCTGTCCGGCGCCGCCTGTGCGGAACTGGGTAGGTGTCATGCCGATGTCTTTCGGGGCGGATTCGTAGAACGTGCTGCTGGCGTCGTACCCGGCGTCATGCAGGGCGCGGGTGACGCTTGCGGCGTCCGGCAGCGTCTCGCGCAGGCGACTCGACCGCAGGCTTCTGCCATATTGCGCCGGGGAGAGTCCGGTGCGCTCGCGGAACAGGCGCTGGAGGTGCCAGGGACTCATCCCGACGTCTTCAGCGAGTTGGGCGAGGCTCAACCGTTCCGGGCTGGACTCGATTCGCCGCCGTACCGCGTCGACCACATCGCCCTGACGCGCGGCAACGGACGTGCCGGTGGGGCGGCAGCGCTTGCAGGGACGGTAGCCGGCGCGCAAGGCATCATCGGTCGTGTCGTAAAACGTCACGTTCTCGCGTTTCGGTGTCCGCGCCGGGCAACCGGGCCGGCAGAAGATGCCTGTTGTGCGCACGGCGAGGACGAACTGGCCGTCGGCAGACGTGTCGCGTTTGACCACCGCTTGCCAGCGCGCGTCATCGATAGTGGGGGAGAGGGTGTCGTGGTGCATGGGTGCGTCCTCCGCTGGTGACATGGACAGGATACGGCCGTTCGACACAGGATGGCGCGGCGATGGAGAATCTACTCGCGGTTTCTTGCGGTCAAATCCCGGTTCGCCTGACAGTGCGGGCCGTATACTTTTCGGCAGTGCCGGGCACATCGTGCCAAACGTGAGATGAAGAGGACCCATGATTCGAATCATCGCCTACGCCTTGGCGGCGGTCGTGGCGGCGCTCGCCACCGCGACGATTTCCGAGCGATTCTTCTCGTTCGACTCCGCCGAGAGCGTGATTATTTTCGGACTGGTGATGGGGGTGATCAACGCCTTCATCAAGCCGGTCGTCTCGTTCCTGTCGATGCCGATCTCGTGCCTGACGTTCGGTCTCTTCGCGTTCGTCATCAACGCTGCCTTGTTCGGGCTCGGCGCGTTGGTCGTGCCAGGCATCGAGGTCTCGTGGGTCGGCGCCCTGATCGGCTCGATCATTGCCTCGCTCGCGGGTGGGGTGATGTTCTCCGTGCTCGATGAGTAGACGGCAATACCAGGTCGGACCGTTCACCCCCCAGCGTTTCTTCGACGCTCCGCTGACTATCGGCGTGATCTCCGACACGCACATCTATACGGGAAGCCGGCGCGAGCTGCATCCAGAGGTCATCGGGTTGTTCGAGCGGGCGCGCGTCGACCTGATGATCCATCTCGGTGATGCCAATAGCCGCAGTGTCCTGGAGGAGATCGCGGAGATCGCTCCCCTCATCGCCGTTCCGGGGAACAACGATGACGAGGAGCTGCAGAATATCCTCTCCGAGACGACGCGGATCAAGGTGGGGCGGTTCACCTTCGGCATTATTCATGGTCATGGAGGCAGGTCGGCGCGCGAGGAGGCGGTTCGGCGTTGGGCCGGCAAGGTGGATTGCGTGCTGTTCGGGCATAGTCACAAGCCATTGATCGACAAGGTGAACAACACCGTCCTGTTCAATCCGGGCTCGGCCAGCGAGCGCCGGTGGAACCCGCACTTCGGCGTCGGGCTGATCCGGGTGACCGACGAGGCATTCTCGCCCGACCTGATCGTATTCAGTGACCCGAATCACCTGCATAATGTCCGGGTTGAGCCGGAAGAGATCTCGCACTAACGAAAGGGACTGCACATCATGGATTCCAGACTCGACCAGGGCCGGTGGCTCCGCATTCCGGGGCCAACCCCGCTGCATCCGGACGTTGTGAAGGCGTTGCCGCACGAGATGGTGCCGATCCGCGGGCCGGAGTACACCGAGACGATGGCGCGCATCCAGCCGATCGCGAAGAAGATCCACGGCCTGGACAATGGCCAGGTGGTCCTCTGGGCCGGGACGGGCACGGCAGGCTTTGAGGCGTCGATCGTGAACCTGCTCGCGCCGGGCGACCATGTGGTCGTTACCGAGTCGGGCGACTTCGGGCACCGGTACGCGTCGGTCGCGGAGACATTCGGCCTGAACGTCAAGCGGGTGAAGGTCGAGTGGGGTACGGCGGTGACGCCGGAGCAGCTCGAGGACGCGATCAAGGCGCACGGCGACGTCAAGGCCGTGATGATCACGCACAACGAGACGTCGACCGGCGTGACCCAGCCACTTGCGGAGCTGGCGGCGGTCGCGAAGCGGCATGACGCGCTGGTGCTGGTCGATGCGGTGAGCTCGGCGGCCGCATTACCGATCAGGATGGACGAGTGGGGACTCGACTGGGTGCTCTCGGGTGTCCAGAAGGCGTGGATGTGCCCGCCGGGCCTGATGGTGAGTGCGGTCAGTGAGCGAGCGATCGAAACCGCGAAGGCGAGCACCGGCTTCCCGCGCATGATCTGGGACCTGACGACCATGGTCGACGCGTCGCGGCAGAACATCCATCCGACGACGGGTCCGCAGAGTGCGATCTTCGCGTTCGACGCGGCGCTCCAGGCGATGGACCGGGAAGGGGTCGAGCATCTCTTCGCGCGACACAAACGCGTCGGCGAGCATTTCCGCGCGGGCCTGGAGCGCATCGGGCTTTCGGCGTTCGCCAAGCCGGGTTACGAAAGCAACACCGTGACCGCGTTCATGGCGCCGGGTGGGAGCGCGGGCGCGTTCGCGAAGCGAATGCGCGAGGAGGCCGGGATCGAGATTGCGGTCGGCCAGGGCGATTACGCCGACAAGCTCAACCGGATCGGCACCATGGGCTGGGTCGACACGCCGGAGCTTGACGCGACGTTGGAAGCCATCGAATCGGCGAGCAAGGCCTCATGACCGTGGCGTAAATCTGGGGGAGCTTTATGGGCAACGAGGCGGACCCGAACGCCTAACGCTCATCTCCTCGTATGAATGGGGCGGACCGGCTTTTGCTGGGGCGCCCCATTCATACGCTCAGTCATCTCTCCATCCTGGCCGGGATTAAGGTCTTACGAGACGACGTCCAGGGAACCGACGCGTTCGCGTTCCTGCTCGTACGCAGGACGGGAGCAACCCTGCAGGAGCGCATGGGCATCATCCGACGCGCACAAAATGGTTGCTGACGAGCGGCGGTGATTCGGCCCGATCCCTCAGCCGTGTTGCGCCAACTAGACGAGTTCGGTATTCTTATGGGAAGCCTCCCCGGGAAGGTCATTTTTGCCATGACCAAAATCCTCCAGGGGCGCGCTCTTGGCACTGTTGGTTTTTTAAGGATGGTTTATGGACGGTACGGACGTACGCGAGCAGGCAGCACAAGTCAACGGTGACGAGCAGGAGCAGCAGACCGCTGCCGAAGCCCAGGTAACCGGTAACGAGGGTGACCTCGACGAGGAACTTGACGGTGCCTCGCTCATGGAGCAGTTCCTCAGCGATCCCAGCCATGACTACAAAACCCTGAAATACGGGGATGTCATGGAAGGCCTCATCATGCACGTCGACCGGGACGAGCTGCTGGTCGACATTGGGTCCAAGGCCGAGGGCATCGTTCCGTCGAAGGAATACTCGAGCCTTTCCACCGAGGAGAAGGACGCGCTCCAGATCGGTGACAGCATCCTGGTCTTCGTGGTCCAGCCCGAGAACCCGGAAGGTCACCCGGTCGTCAGTATCGACCGTGCCCGCCAGGAGAAGAGCTGGCGCCGGCTGCAGGAGATCCACGAGGCGAATGACGTCATCGAGGCGGAAGTCACCAACTACAACAAGGGTGGTCTTCTGGTCAACCTCGACGGCGTGCGCGGCTTCGTGCCTGCGTCGCAGGTCAGCGAGATCCGCGGCGGCGACGAGTCCTCCAAGCAGGCCGATATGGCCCGCCTGATCGGCACGAGCCTTCCGCTGAAGGTGATCGAGATCAACCGGCATCGCAATCGCCTCATCCTCTCGGAGCGCCAGGCGGTCCAGGAGCGGCGCGACGCGATGAAGGAGCAGCTCATCAAGGAGCTGCACGAGGGCGAGATCCGCACGGGTCGCGTGTCCTCGATCTGTGACTTCGGTGCGTTCGTCGACATCGGCGGCGCGGACGGACTGGTTCACCTCTCCGAGCTGAGCTGGAGCCGCGTTCGCCACCCAAGCGAGCTGCTGAAGGTTGGGCAGGAGGTCGAGGTCTATGTCCTCGGCATCAACGCCCAGGAGCGCAAGATCGCCCTGTCGATCAAGCGGACGCAGGCCGAGCCCTGGAGCCGCGTTGCGAACTCGTACGAGGTCGGACAGCTGGTTCGCGGTACGGTGACGCAGCTCGCCAACTTCGGTGCGTTCGCGCGCATTGAGGATGGTATCGAGGGCCTGATCCACGTTTCCGAGCTGGCTGATGAGCGCATCCAGCATCCGAAGCAGGTCGTCTCGGAGGGTCAGGAGCTGATCCTGCGCATCATCCGCATCGACCCGCAGCGCCGCCGCATGGGCCTGAGCCTGCGCCGCGCTCTGGACACGCCGGATGCCGAGCTGGTCGCTATCTTCGGTGACGAGATCATCGAGGAGCGCGATGCGCTCTCCCAGAAGATCCGCGCGTCGCTGGAGGCCGAGGGCCTGACGGGAACCCGCCAGGACGAGGCTGAGGGCGCCGGTAGCGGCTCGTCCACTGCGACGATGGAGCCGATCGACTCCGAGTCCGCCTCCCGCGAAACCGGTGAGGCCCAGGTTGCCGCATTCGAGGAGCGCCGCGCGCGCGCCGAGGAAGCCTCCCAGCGTCGCCAGCAGCGCCAGCGCCAGCGCGACGATCGGCAGCAGCAGGGCTCGGACGTCAGCTTCGACGTCGAGAACGAGAGCATGTCGGCGATGGCCATGGCCTTCGCGATGGCCGGCGCGGACGCCGATCTCCTCGAAGAGGCTGACAAGGCCCCCGAGAAGGCCAAGCCGGAGCCCGACGCGCCGGCGCCGAAGCAGGCGGCACCTGAGGCCGCGGCTGCGGAGCAGGCAACAGAGGAATCCGCTGCCCCGGAGCAGGCTGAGCCTGAGGCCGAGGCCGTGGCGCCGGAGGAGGCCGCTCCGGAGTCGGCCGCTTCCGCGCCGGTGGAAGGTGCGAGTGGCGAAGAGGGCCCTGAGCAGGTCTCCGACGCCGCCGCGGACCTCCCGAGCGATCCGGCGGAGAAGGACGAGGAGTAGCGTCCTCCACCTGCGCATCTGTGCAGGGACACAACCAAGGTTGTACAGTACGAGAGAGTCGGCACGCGCAGTCATGCACGTGTCGGCTCTCCGTCATCTCCGGAGTTGTGACAGAATGACCCCGGAGGGGTAGCATTAGGCATGCGAGTACAACACACGTGATGTGGACATCCAATCAGGCCACTCCAGCACATGGCTCGCAGGTCTCGCACATATCATCATCGCCCGATGGGCGGCGCCCATAGGGAACACGACAGACGGGAGAGCCCAGGATGGCAGAGCAGTTCGACAAGTTCACGGATCGAGCTCGCAAGGTCCTCACGCTCGCCCAGGAAGAGGCCCAGAGGTTCAACCATAACTACATTGGTACCGAACACTTGCTTCTCGGGTTGGTGCGTGAGGGTGATGGTGTTGCCGCCAAGGTGCTGGCGAACATGGGCGTGCAGTTGCCCAAGGTCCGCTCAGCCGTCGAATTTATTATTGGCCGCGGCGAGACGATGTCCGTCGCGGAGCTCGGCCTGACGCCGCGCGCCAAGAAGGTGATCGAGCTTGCCGTCGATGAAGCTCGCCGCCTGAATCATCACTACATTGGAACCGAGCACCTGCTCCTTGGCCTCGTGCGCGAGGGTGAGGGCATTGCTGCCGGCGTCCTTGAAAGCCTGGGCGTCAATCTCGAGCGTGTCCGCACCCAGGTCATGCAGGTCGTCAGTCAGGGGCCGCAGCAACATTCCGCGGCACCACAAGGCAGCGGCAAGGCGCAATCCCAGAGCAAGACACCCTTCCTGGATTCCATGGGATTCGACCTGACCGAAGCGGCACGTACCGACAAGCTCGGTCCGCTCGTGGGCCGAGGTGTTGAGATCGATCGCGTCATGCAGATCCTCTCCCGGCGGACAAAGAACAATCCCGCCCTGATTGGGGAGCCTGGTGTTGGCAAGACGGCGATCGTCGAAGGCCTCGCTCAGCGTATCGTCTCCGGCGATGTGCCGGAGCAGCTCCAGAACAAGCGCCTGGTGTCCCTGGACATAGGGTCGCTCGTCGCGGGTACGAAGTACCGTGGCGAATTCGAGGAGCGACTGAAGAAGATTGTCAACGAGGTCAAGGAGACCAAGGCCATCCTGTTCATCGACGAGCTGCACACGCTTGTCGGGGCCGGGGCGGCCGAGGGCGCCGTCGACGCCGCAAATATCCTGAAGCCGGCGCTCTCGCGCGGCGAGCTGCAGACGATCGGCGCGACAACCCTGGACGAATATCGCAAGTACATCGAGCGCGACGCGGCGTTGGAACGGCGTTTCCAGCCGGTCCAGGTTGCCGAGCCCTCGATCGAGGATACGATCGCGATCCTTCGTGGGGTGCGCAAGCTCTATGAGGATCATCACAAGCTGAAGATCTCCGATGAGGCACTCGAGGCCGCGTCGAATCTCGCTGCCCGCTACGTCACCGACCGCTTCATGCCGGACAAGGCGATCGACCTCGTCGATGAGGCGTCGTCCCGGGTGCGGATGCAGCGTTCGGCCGTGCCGACAAGCCTCAAGGAGGCCCTCGCGGGGCTCGCTGCCCTGCAGAAGGAACTCGACGCCGCAGTGACCGGGCGCGAGTTCGAGATGGCGGCCGAGCTACGCGACCGCGAGCGAAAGCTGCGCGACCGGATCGAGACGCAGCAGCGCGAGCGCCGTGAGCAGCAGGACTCGGAAGAGGTCTACGTCACGGAAGAGGACGTGGCTGAAGTGGTCGCGATGTGGACCGGAATCCCGATGGTGAGGATCGCCGGGGAGGAGTCGGTTCGCCTGCTCAAGATGGAGGACGAGCTTCACGAGAAGATCGTCGGCCAGAGCGAGGCGATCACCACGATCTCCAAGGCGGTGCGCCGCGCTCGCGCGGGCATCAAGGATCCGCGCCGGCCGATTGGGTCGTTCATCTTCCTCGGCCCAACGGGTGTCGGCAAGAGCTACCTGGCGAAGGCACTCGCCGAGTTCATCTTTGGCTCCGAGGATCACCTGATCAAGATCGACATGTCCGAGTTCATGGAGCGCCACTCCGTCGCTCGTCTGGTCGGGGCGCCTCCGGGCTATGTCGGTTACGAGGAGGGTGGCCAGCTCACCGAGGCTGTTCGCCGCAAGCCGTACTCGGTGATCCTGCTCGACGAGATCGAGAAGGCGCATCCGGAAGCGTTCAACATGCTGCTCCAGATCATGGAGGATGGCTCACTCGCCGACGCGAAGGGCCGCCGCGTGGACTTCCGGAACACGATCATCATCATGACGTCGAACATTGGCGCCGAGGAGATCTCACGCGACATGACGATGGGCTTCGTGGCCCGTGCTGACGAAGAGGCGGAGAGCAAGCGCGAGCACTCGCTGATGACCGACAAGGTGATGCAGCGGCTGAAGCAGACGTTCCGGCCCGAGTTCCTGAACCGCATCGACGCCACGATTGTGTTCCACTCGCTGACGAAGGAAGAGATCCGCCAGATCGTCGACCTCGAGATGGATCGCGTGCGCGAGCAGCTCAAGGAGCAGGAGATCACGCTGGAAATCACCGTCAACGCGAAGGACGTCATCGGCAAGGAAGGCTACGACCATACCTATGGCGCGCGTCCGCTTCGCCGCGTGATCCAGAACCGGATCGAGGATCCGCTCGCCGAGGGCATGTTGAACCAGCGGTTCACGCCGGGCTCGACGATCAAGGTCGACGTCAAGGACGACGACATCACGCTCGAGCGGATCGAGGAGCTCGTGCTCGCGTAGCAGCACGATATCAACGGCTCACACCGAACGGCGCGGGGGCGGAGACGCCTGCCGCGCCGTTCGCCGTGTATGAGGTAAGCATGGCAAAGAAGCGAACGAGCTGGGTCTGCCAGCAGTGTGGAACGACCAGCCCGGCCTTCCTCGGGAGGTGCCCGGGGTGTGGCGAGTGGAACTCGATGGTCGAGACCATCGAAGAGCGGTCGACCGGTACAAGCTCGCCGCGCCGGCGGTCTGTGGGAACTTCAGCGATCCGCCCGTTGGGGAAGATCGAGCCACATGGGCAGGCGCGGTTGCCTGTCGGCATCACGGAGTTCAACCGGGTGCTCGGTGGCGGCCTTGTACCGGGCGCGCTGGTGCTGATCGGCGGTGATCCGGGAATCGGCAAGTCGACCCTCATCTTGCAAGCGGCGGGTGCACTTGCCGAGACCGCCGGACCGGTGATGTACGTCTCGGCCGAGGAGTCGCCGCAGCAGATCAAGTTGCGGGCCGATCGGCTCGGCGTCGAGACAGACGACATTCTCGTCCTCTCGGAGACAGATGTCGGCACGTTGCTCTCCGTGGCAGAGGATGTGAACCCCGGTGTGCTGGTGGTGGACTCGATCCAGACCGTGATGGTGGACGACATCACATCGGCCGCGGGGAGCGTGTCGCAAGTCCGCGAGAGTACGAGCCGGATCATGCAGTGGGCGAAGCCACGCAACATCCCGGTGTTCATCGTCGGACATGTGACAAAGGAGGGCGCTATCGCCGGACCGCGCGTGCTGGAGCATATGGTCGACGCGGTCCTGTACCTCGAGGGCGAGCGGTTCCACCAATACCGCATCCTGCGCGCGGTAAAGAATCGCTTTGGATCGACCGACGAAGTCGGCGTCTTCGAGATGATCGGCGAGGGGTTGCGCGAGGTGCGCAACCCGTCCGAGGCATTCCTGGAGGAGCGGTCGGAGCTCGCGCCAGGTTCGACCGTCGCCGTGACGATGGAGGGCTCCCGGCCGATCCTGGTCGAAGTGCAGGCGCTGGCGACGCCGACGAACTTCTCGATGCCGCGACGGAGCGGGAACGGGCTGGACAGTAACCGGCTGATGCTGCTTGTCGCGGTGCTGCAGAAGCGCGTCGGGCTGGGCCTTGGTACGCAGGACGTCTATGCCAACGTCGTTGGCGGCATGCGGATCATGGAGCCCGCGGCCGACCTCGCGATCGCGGTGGCCGTCGCGTCCAGCCTGAAGGACCGCCCCGTCGATCAGGGGACGGTGTGCATCGGCGAGATCGGGCTTTCCGGCGAAGTCCGCAGCGTGAACCACCTCGAGCGTCGCATCCAGGAAGCGTCGCGGCTCGGGTTCCGCCGCGCGATCATCCCCGCGCGGTCGGCCAACCTGCCGGCGTCATCGACGCTTGGGATGGAGATCATCAAGGCGTCCACGGCGGCCGAGGCGATCGAGGCCGCGACGTCGTAATCAGGCGTCCTTGCGACCGGCGAGTTTGAGGAGTTCGTCCGCGAGGCGGGCGGCAGCATCCGGGCGGGAAACCTTGGCGGCGTTCTCGCCCATGCGCGTGCGGTGTTCAGGGTCCGCCAACAAGATTTCGACTTCCGCGCCGAGTGCAGAGGAATCGGTTTCCGACTGCTCGAGCACGATCGCCGCGTCGTTGTTGACGAGAATCGCTGCGTTCTTCCGTTGCTCGTCGCCCCAGGTCCCCGGGAGCGGCATCAGGATCGACGGCTTGCCGAGGAAGGCGAGCTCGGCGACGGTGCCAGCGCCGGCGCGGCCGATCACGAGGTCCGTGATGGCGTAAAGGTCGGCGATCTCGCTACCGATGAATTCGCGGACGACGTACCGCTGGCGGATCTCCGCCGGCCAGGTTTCGCGCAGGCGAGCGAGACGCGCCGCATCATCGTTCGCGGCCGCCGGGCCGGCCTGGTGCACGATCTGTGTCTTTTCCAACAGCCCTGGCAGGAGCGCCTCTATTCGCTCGTTGATCGCCGAGGCGCCGCGCGCGCCACCGGTCACGAAGATGACCGGCAGGTCGGGCGACAGCCCGAAGTGCGCGTACCCTTTCGCGGCATCACCATCCGCCAGGGAGGTGCGAACCGGGTTGCCCGTCACGACGACGTTGCTGTGGAGCTGGCGCGCGATTTCGGCCGTTTCGTCGTACGACGCGGCGAAGACCTTCACGAAGCGCGCGGCGATCTTGTTCGCGATGCCGACCTGAGCGGTCTGCTCATGCGTCAGCACCGGTGCGATCCGGCTGCCGGCGACCACCGTCGGCACGCTGACGTTTCCGCCAGTGCTGAAGATGACATCCGGTTTAAACGTGCGCACCTTCAGGAACGCCTGGACCAGCCCGACCGGGAGCCGCAGCATGTCCGTGACGGTCTCAATCGATGCATATCGTCGGAGCTTGCCGGTCTGGATGGCGGTGAAGGGGATGCCATGCGAGTGGGCGATATCCCGCTCGACGCCCTTGTGACTGCCGATCCAGAGAAGGTCGAGATCGACGCCGCGCGCTTTCAGCTCATCGATGACCGCGACGGCAGGCAGCACGTGGCCACCGGTTCCGCCCGCGGCGACAAGCAGGCGCAAAGGTGTACTGGGCATGAAGATCGGTTTCCTTTATGGGTGTGTCTCGCGGCCGGTGCATCAGCCGGCTCTCCGGAGTGAGTATAGACCGCGGCGCGAACGCGGCGTCTCCTGCCGTGCCTGGCCCTGGCACCGTGCTACCATCCATGTGACGACCCGAGGCCCCTATTGTCGGAGCGCGCTGGCCGTGATCCAGGATGTTTCCCACAAACCGTCTCCGTCACGCGCCTCGGCGCTGACATTCGCGCCCTGGGCGTTGCTGCCGGCGATCCTGATCGTGCTCGACCAGCTCATTAAGTTGGTGATGGTGGCGTGGATCGGGCCGGATGCGAGCACCCAGCGGATAGAGATCATCGGGAATGTGCTCGCGTTTGAATACGTCGAGAACACCGGTGCGGCGTTCGGGATCATGACCTCGGCGACCGGAGCGCTGGCCGCGGTTTCGCTGCTCATCGCCGGTGGCGGATTATTCATGCTCTGGCGGGAGCACCGTCAGCACCCGCTGGCGGCGGCCGCAATCGCGCTCGTCGTGGGTGGCGCGCTCGGGAATGTAATCGACCGCATCTTTCGTGGCTATGTTGTGGACTTCGTCGCGGTCGGCGAGTTCCCGCGCTTCAACCTCGCAGACTCCGCGATCACCGTCGGTGTCCTGCTCCTCCTCGTAGCGATGGTTCGCGACGATCGCCGTGAACGCCAAATTCCAGAAAGAACAGGACCCCAGGATGAGTGATGCTCGCATGACGCCCGCCGACGCCGAGCAGGAGGACCAGGAAGAGGTTATCGAACTGCGCCCAGGGAGAGAACACCAGCTGATGCGACTCGACCGCTATGTGGCCGGGGAGCTGCCCGACCTCAGCCGGACCTACCTGCAGCAGCTGATCAGTGACGGGCGGCTGCTGGTCGATGGTCAGGTGCGCCGCGCGGCGTTCAAGATCACGCCTGGCCAGGTCGTCACTATCTCGCTCCCGGACACCGAGGAATTCGACCTCGAACCGCAGGATATCCCGCTGGATGTTCTCTACGAAGACGACGATATCCTCGTTATCAACAAGCCGGCCGGGATGGTTGTTCATCCGGCCCCGGGGCACCCGCGCGATACGCTCGTCAATGCCGTGCTGTTCCACGCGCCGGACATCTCGATCCAGGGCTCGACGCGCCCGGGCATCGTTCACCGTCTGGACAAGGACACCTCCGGCGTGATGGTGATTGCGAAGTCGAACCGCGCGCAGACGTCGCTGGTCGAGCAGTGGCTGGGGCGAAACGTCGTGAAGCACTACACCGCGCTCGTTGCGGGTGTCGTCGAGGAAGATACCGCGACGATCGATGCGCCAATCGGCCGCAACCCGGCGAACCGGCAGCAGATGAAGACGCTCCGTACAGGGCGCGAGGCGATTTCACACTTCACAGTCCAGGAGCGCTTCGACGACGCGACGCTGCTGGACATGCGGATCGACACCGGCCGAACGCACCAGATTCGCGTGCACCTCGCGTTCATCGGCTATCCGGTGGTCGGCGACGGCCTCTACGGCAACAAGGTGAGTGCCCGCGTCGCCGAGGAGCTGGATGTGACGCGGCAGTTCCTGCACGCGACGTCGTTGACGTTCCGTCTGCCTTCGACCGGCGAGGAGAAGACGTTCACCGCTCCGCTGCCTGAAGATCTCACCACCGTGCTCCAGCGGCTGGCCGAACCAGCTAAGGAGCTCGAGGCGTGATCGACCCGGTCGACGCTGCTCGCGAGGCCATCCTGCACTGGTTTCGCGGTGCGTTGGGCCGCGTCGAGCCGCGCAGGGCTGTTGCGAGTGCGGTGGCGCTCGATGGGAACGATCTGACGGTCGATGGCGAGCGGATTCCCTTGGCCGACGATGCGCGGATCATCGTCATTGCCATCGGCAAGGCCGCGACCGGCATGGCGCAAGGCGCGCGTGATGTGCTTGGCGAACGCATTGACCGAGGGATTGCGCTGACGAAATACGGTCACGCCGGAGCGCCGGTCGTCGGGTTCGAGACGTTCGAAGCGTCTCATCCGACGCCGGATGAAGCCGGGATGCGCGCGACGCGGGTCATTCTGGAGGCAGTCTCCGATCTGTCCAGAGACGATGTCGTCCTGGCCCTGATCTCCGGCGGCGGATCAGCGTTGCTGGAGCTACCGCGCGCGCCCATCGCACTGGACGAGGTTCAAGACCTTACCCGCCGACTCATGCATGCCGGCGCGGGTATCCATGACCTCAACACGGTCCGGAAGGCGTTGAGTGAGGTAAAGGGTGGGGGATTGCGTCGAGCAATCGGCCCGGCGAGGTGCGTCACCCTGCTGCTCTCCGATGTGCTGGGCAACGACCCGGCAGTCATCGCCAGCGGACCGACCGTCCCCTCTGCGTCGACCGCTGACGACGCGCGGGCGGTCATCGAGCGCTTCGGACTAATAGGGACGCTCCCGGGTTCGATCCGCGCCGCGCTTGTCGATCATTGCGACGAGGAGTCCATGCCGGATACGAGCCGCGATGTGGTCGAGGTTATTGCCGACAATCGCATGTTTGTCACCGAGATCGTCCGACTGGCGCAAAGCGAAGGTTTCCAGATCGACCATGTCGACACGCCGTTCGACGGTGATGCCCGTGACCTCGCCGATGAAATGGTCCAGCGTGCCCACGCGGCACCCGCCGACGTCGACGCGATTGTCCGCGGTGGGGAGGCAACGGTGACGGTGCGTGGCGACGGCCGCGGCGGCCGCAATACAGAGATGGCGCTCTGCGCGGCGTTGACCCTTGAGGGCAAGGACGACTGGATCATCGCGAGCCTGGCGTCGGATGGGGACGATGGGAACTCCGCCGCCGCCGGGGCGATCGCCGATGGTGGCACGGCGGAGCGGGCACGGAATGCAGGAATCGATCCTGTCGACGCGCTGGAACGCAATGACAGCGCACGCGTCTTCGAGGCGTCCGGTGGACTGGTCGAGACCGGCCCGACCGGGACGAACGTGAACGACGTGTACCTCGCCCTCCGGACACGGCAAAGGCACCGAAAAGGGACCTGACGATGAGCTCGGCACCATTAATGATCGATGTGGATACCGGGATCGATGACGCGGTTGCGCTCGCGGTCGCACTCGGTATGGGAGCGGATCTTGTCGGCGTGACCACTGTCGCGGGGAACGTCGGGATCGACCTCGCGACCGCAAATACCCTGCGCGTGCTGTCCTACCTCGGGGCGGATGCCGTGCCCGTCTTCCGTGGGTCGAGCCGTCCGCTGGTCGCGTCGCTCCACCATGCGCCATACGTGCATGGCGTAGACGGGCTCGCGGGTGCCGACCTGCCGCAAACCGGCATGACTGAGCAGGAGCTCACGGCGCCCGAGGCGATCGTGGCGATGGCGGAAGGAGTTCGCCGGCGAGCTGGTGATCGTCTCCGTCGGGCCGGCCACGAACCTCGCGATGGCGCTGGCGTTGCGACCCGGGATCGTCGATCAGGTCGCTCGGGTTGTCATCATGGGTGGCGCGTACTTCACCGGCGGCAACCGGACCCCGTTTGCCGAGTTCAACGCCTACGTTGATCCCGACGCGTTGCATCAGGTGCTCGGCGCAGCATGGCATGAGATCATCGCCGTCGGTCTCGATGTAACCCACAAGGTGCAGATCTCGAAGCGGTTATGGGATGCGATTCCCGCAGAGGGGACGCCGGCGCAGGGACTCGTACGCGGTGTGTCGCAGACGGCTGTCGCCGGGCAGTCGAAGGATCCCTTTTACCTGCACGATCCGCTTGCGGTAGCCGTCGCGCTCGACCCGTCGCTCGCAAAGATGCGTGAAATGGCCGTAACGGTGACGCCGACGGGTGACGAGCGCGGGCGAACCGTGGTCTGCGAGGGCGGGCGCGTGAAGATCGCGGAAGCGGTCGATGGCGAGCGGTTCCTTCGCCGTTTTTGCGATGCGACTGGTGTCCCGTTCGTCGCCGATGCCCAAGGACCTTTCGACGCGAGGTAGCCCCCAGACACATCACACCCCGGCGCGAATCATCGGGCCGGGGCGTTCGAGCGTTCTCACCTTGGACGCTAGCGTCAGGCGCTGCGCACAACCGCGAGGTCGAGCATCTGCTCGAGGAAGTCGCGTGTTTGGTCGTCCTGCACCACGTGGAGGCGACCGCGCGCGGCGTCGACGTAGTCCGCGGCGACTCGCTCGGCCGCATCCAGCGCGCCGGATTCCCGGATTTGGGAAACGACATCATCGATCCGCGCCTGGTCGGTGACCTCGCCAGCGATGATGCCCTCGATGGTCTCGCGCGTTTGATTGTCCGCTGCGAGCCCCTCGGCGAAGATCATTACCGGAACGGTCACAACGCCTTGCTTGAGGTCGTTGCCGGCCGGCTTGCCGAGGGTTTCGGTGCCCTCGCGCAGGTCGAGGATATCGTCGATGACCTGGAATGCCATGCCCAGTTCCGAGCCGAACTGACGCAGCTCGTTGACCTGCTCCTCCGTGCCGCCCCCGAGTACCGCGCCCATCTCGGCTGCGCCGGCAAAGAGCGCGGCGGTCTTGCCATAGATGCGCTTCTCATAGGCGTCGCGCGTCTGGTCGAGCTGGTGCGCTTCGAGCGTCTCGCGAAGCTGGCCCCGGCAGATCTCCGCCAACGACTCGGCGAAGATCACCATCACGCGGGAGTCGCCCGGCTGGGCGGCGAGGATGGCGCTCTGCGCGAAGAGGTAGTCGCCGATGAGGATCACCGCGCCAGTGCTGAGCTCGGTGTTGAGGGTTGGGTTGCCGCGCCGAAGCGCCGCCTTGTCGATACTGTCGTCGTGGATTAGCGAGGCGGTGTGGAGGAGCTCGACACCGGCCGCGACCGGGATCGCGGGAGTGGTGTCGCCCGTGAAGGAGCGTGCCGCAAGCAGCAGGAGCAACGGCCGCAGTCGCTTCCCACCGCCGGAGACGATCGCCTCGAGCATCGTCGAGACGATGGGATAGTCTACGCGCGATGCGTTCAGAAGCGTTTGCTCGACACGATCGAGGTCCGGCTTCATTGCAGCGAATACGTCCTGGGATATCGTGGTCACGAGGGCTCCAGCTGTAGGGGGACGGGCACAATAAACGCCCGGCCTCCCGCCTATACTTCGAGAGAGTATCATCGTTTTCGCTTGGCCAGTCAACGAAAAACCGCCGCTGTGCGTCCCGCCGTAGGGTGGTGAACGGGGCGTGTGAAGCCGGGGGAGAGCAAGGCTGCGGGTGAAGGTACAAGGTGCGTACACGACGACAATCCGGGACGCGTTGGCCCGGACGTGGGAAAGGCCTGACGGTCGCTGGCCATGGGCCCGGTGGTCGCTATCCCTGATCGTCCCCGTCGCGATCCTCTTCTGGGCGGTCAGCCTGATCTTCGCACCAGGTCCACCTCCGCGGCTGGAGATCGACGTCGTCTCCCAGACGACCGGACGGGGGATTCCCGGCGCATTGGTCCAGGTCGGAGCGGCTGTCTACCGGGCGGATGATCGTGGCCGGGTGCTGCTCCGACCCCAGCCCGTTGGCTCGAGCGTGGTGGCCTCGGCCGATGGGCACGGGACCGTCAAGCGTGAAGTGGAAGACGCGGACGGAGAGATGGTGCTCTCCCTCTCGGGCGTGCTCGTTCTCGGGTCGGTCACCGATGCCGTGTCCGGGGTACCCGTGGAGGGAGCGGAGATCACGATCATCAACTCCCTCGGCGAAGAGGTTGCAGCCACCCGCACCGACGAGTCCGGAACCTTCGTCTTCACGCTCATTCCCGAGAACGCGGAGCTTGTCCTCCGGCACGACGTCTATGGCGAGACGCGAGAGGAGCTCGGCTCACGCCGGGAGCTCCGAATCCAGCTCACCCCACCGCCGGTGACCGGCACGGTTGTCGACGGGACCGAACAACCAGTCGAGGGTGTCATCGTGAGCGCCGGAAGGGTGCAGACGCAGACCGACGCGGACGGGACGTTTCGGCTGGACGGCGTGGGGCAAGGAGCCGATCTCACGCTGACCGGCGCCCAGGGCCGAAGCAGTGCGGTCGAGGTGCGCGGCACGGATTTGGGCGCCGTTGTGCTGGGAGATGCCAACCCGGAAGCGGGCGCGTCGCCGGAGAGTGGCGCGCCATGACGAGCACCGAGCGATCGACATCCGCTGGCGCGTGGATCCGGCTTCTGCGACCTGTGCAGTGGTCGAAGAACGCGGTGGTGTTCGCCGCGCTCGTCTTTGGCCACCAGAACGATGTCGAGGACGCGTTGCGTGCGTCTGTCGCCTTCGTCGCCTTCTGCGCGATGAGCAGCGCGACCTACATCTTCAACGACTGGTCGGACTCCGAGCGAGACCGCCTGCACCCGGTCAAGCGATTCCGGCCGCTCGCCGCGGGGATCATCACCCCGCTCCCGGCGATGACGGTATCCGCGATCCTCGCCCTGCTCGCGCTAACACTGGCATGGCCCGTATCGCCGATGTTGTCGGTGGTCCTGCTGGCCTATGCCCTGCTCATGACCGCGTACACGCTCTTGCTCAAGCGCGTGATGATCCTGGATGTGTTCGTCATCGCCGGCGGGTTCCTGCTAAGGGCGACCGCGGGCGGCGTGGCTGTTGATGTGCCGATCTCGACCTGGTTGATGCTCTGCACGATGTTGCTCGCGCTCTTCCTCGGCTTCTCCAAGCGCCGTAACGAGCTCACGACGCTCGACCGCGATGCGGCGCGCCATCGGACGTCGCTCCGCGGGTACACGATCGAGATTCTCGACCAGTTCATCCTCATCTCCGCGGCGAGCGCCGTGATGGCCTATGCGATGTACACGTTCAGCGCGGCGACGGTCCCGGAGAGCGGCATCATGATGATCACCGTGCCAATCGTGATGTTCGCGATGTTTCGCTATCTCTACCTCGTCTATGGACGCACGCTCGGCGGCGCGCCGGAGGTGCTGCTGTTCCACGATCGACCGCTCCTCGGATCGATCATTGTGTGGGGGATCACCGTGGTCGTGATCGTGTGGCTCTAGGGCGTCAATGCTTTCCCAATGGAAGTATGATACGGGTTGTAGCAACTTAGTGGCCTTTCCTGTATACTCTTGTCATACCGTCAGGGCCCTCCACGCATGGTGAGCGGGGGCCTGGCGCTTATCGAGAAGCGTACAGAGGAGAACCCATGATCGTTGTTCGACGGACACGCCCGCGGCAACAGCAACGCCGCCACGCGCACATCGATCCCGTGTACCAACTGCTGATGTCGGGGAGTGGCGCCGTGGACAGCGGCCGTCGCCGCGTTTGGCGGCCCCCGGTTGAGGTGTTCGAGACCGAGGATTCATTGCAGGTGGTCGCGGAGATCGCCGGCATGCAGGGCCAGGACATCGATGTCGTCGTTGAGGGCGACATCCTGACGATCCAGGGCGAGCGGCCGGATCCCACGAACTGCGAGCATCGCACCTATCACGTCGCGCGTATCGGCTATGGCCCATTCGCGGCCGACGTTCATGTTCCATTCGCGGTGGACACCGAGGCGGCGGAAGCGTCATACACCAACGGCTTCCTTCACGTTATCCTGCCCCGCACGAAAGCTCGCACCATCATCCCGACCCACGGTTCAGTCACGGCCGAGGATCACGAAGAACAGAGGGACGCATGACGACATTTGACGATAAGAAGCACGACCAGCCTGAGGTCCCTGACGTGGACGAGCAGGTCGACGAAACTCCGCAGATCGACGAGCCGACCACGAACGACGAAGTCGCCGAGAACCAGCCGGTCCAGGCGGAGATGGAGAGCGTTGTCGAAGAGGCGACGGACGACGTGGATGGCGAGCCCGAGCCTCCGGAAGAGGAAGTGCTGCCGTTGCTACCCCTGCGTGGCACGGTGATCCTGCCGTTGACACTCGTTCCGCTGGCCGCGGCGCAGGAGCGGTCGCTCCGCCTGATCGATGACGTGATGGCCGGAGAGCGTACCGTCGCGATGGTGATGCAGAAGGACGCCGCGCAGGAAGGCGCGGGCCCGGATGACATCCTGAAGGTCGGCACGATTACGACGATTCACCAGATGATGCGCGTGCCCGATGGATCGGTCCGCCTTGCGGTCCAGGGCGTCGAACGCATGGAGATCATCGAGGTCATTGAGGAGGAGCCGTACCTCAAGGCGCGTATCCGCCGCCTGCCGGAGCAGGTCGAGGAATCCGTCGAGGTCCAGGCGCTGATGCGTAACACGCTGGAGCTCTTCCAGCGATTGGTCGCCATCGTCCCGCACATGCCCGACGAGCTTGTCACGGCCGCGCTCAATGTTGACGACGATCCCCGTCACCTGGTCTACCTGGTCGCCTCCAATCTCCGCATGGAGCCGGAGGAGCGGCAAGCACTGCTGGAGATCGACTCCGTCCGCGAGAAGCTGCAGTCGCTCAACGCTTTCCTGACGAAGGAGCTGGACGTTCTGGAGCTGGGGAAGAAGATCCAGTCCGACGTCCAGGAAGAGATGAGCAAGTCGCAGCGGGAGTACTTCCTGCGCGAGCAGATGAAGGCGATCCAGAGGGAGCTCGGCGAGACCAACGAGACCGAGGCCGAAGTTAACGAGCTGCGCGGGAAGATCGAGCAGTGCGGTATGCCCGAGGAGGCTGCCCGCGAAGCGAATCGCGAGCTCGACCGTCTGAGCAAGCTGCCGCCGGCAGCGGCCGAGTACGGCGTCATCAAGACCTACCTTGATTGGCTGACGAGCCTTCCGTGGAATGTGTCCACCGAGGAGGACATCGACATCCAGCGGACCCGCCAGACGCTGGACCAGGATCACTACGGTCTCGACAAGATCAAGGACCGCATCCTGGAGTACCTTGCGGTGCGCAAGCTGAAGGCCGACCAGGCCGAGGCGAATGGCGAGGAGGTCGTCAATCGCGAACCGATCCTTTGCTTCGTTGGCCCTCCGGGCGTCGGCAAGACGAGCCTGGCCCAGAGCATCGCACGGGCACTCGGTCGCGAGATGACCCGCATGTCGCTTGGCGGCGTGCGTGACGAGTCCGAGATCCGCGGGCATCGCCGTACCTACGTCGGCGCGATGCCGGGCCGCATCATCCAGGCGATCCGCCGGGTGGGTAGCAACGATCCGGTGTTCGTGCTGGACGAGGTCGACAAGCTCGGCAACGACTGGCGCGGTGATCCCTCGTCGGCGCTTGCTGGAGGTCCTTGACCCGGAGCAGAACAGTGACTTCCGGGATCACTATCTGGACGTCGCGTTCGATCTCTCGAAGGTCATGTTCATTGCGACGGCGAACATGCTCGACACGATCCCGGCGCCGCTGCGCGACCGCATGGAGATCGTTGAGCTGAACAGCTACACCGATGAGGACAAGCTGCAGATCGCGAAGCGCTACCTGGTGCCGAAGCAGATGAAGGCGAACGGCCTCGGTGACCGCGAGATCGCGTGGTCCGATGAGGCGTTGATGGCGATCATCCAGCACTACACGCGGGAGTCTGGCGTTCGTAACCTGGAGCGCGAGATCGGCGCCGCCGCCCGCAAGGTCGCGACGGTGGTCGCCGAAGGCAAGGAGCCGCCGGCGGAGGTTGGGCGCGATCAAATCCGCGACTTCCTGGGCCGGCCCCGATACTTCTACGAGGAACTGGAGCAGCGCACCGCGCAGCCGGGCGTCTCCATCGGCGTTGGCGTCAACGCATTCGGTGGCGACATCATGTTCATCGAGGCGACGCGCATGCCGGGCAAGGGGGGGCTGACGGTCACCGGACAGCTTGGCGACGTGATGCGGGAGTCCGCCACCGCGGCATTCTCCTTCGTTCGCTCGAAGGCGCGGGAGTTGGGGATCGACCCGGACTTCTACAAGGACTCCGACATCCACATCCACGTGCCGGCCGGTGCGGTGCCGAAGGATGGCCCGTCCGCTGGTGTCGCGATCACGACCGCCCTGGTGTCGCTGCTTGCGGCGGTGCCCGTGCGCGGCGACGTCGCGATGACGGGCGAGATCACGCTCCGCGGGCAGGTCCTTCCGGTAGGGGGCATCAAGGAGAAGGCGTTGGGTGCCCGGCGTGCCGGGGTCACTACCTTCATCTTGCCGCGCCGAAACGAGGTGGATCTCGACGACGTGCCTGAGGAGCTTCGCGAGGAGATGACCTTCGTCCTCGCCGACACGCTCGACGAGGCGCTGGCGGTGTCCATGCCGGAGGAGTTCCACGACGTCCGTGCCGCCACCGAGCCCATGCCGGCCGCGACCGCATAGCGTCGGGGAATGTAGGTAAGGCACAAGGAGGGGGTGAGCGTCCTGTCGACGCTCACCCCCTCCTTCGTGTCCGATTGGCTCGGAAACCCTAGTCGGTCGTCTTCGCGGCCTTCTTCTCCGCGGCGGCATCGACCAGTGCCTGGAAGAGCGCCGCCTGGTCCGGGTGATCCGCGGCGAGCATTTCGGGGTGCCACTGGACGGCCAGCCCGAACGTCATCTGCGGCAGCCAGACCGCCTCGATCACGCCGTCGCCCGCCTTGGCGATGACGTCCAACCCCTCCGCTGGCTCGCGGATTGACTGGTGGTGGAAGGAGTTCGTCTCCATCGTCGTCCCGCCGTGGATCTTCCGCAGCAGATTGTCGCCTTCCGCGATCGTCACGGTGTGGGAGGTCGTGTCGTTCATCTTGCCGTCTTCGTGCTGCCGGTGCTGGAGCGCATCGGGCACCTGATCCGGGATGTGCTGATAGATCGTTCCACCGAGCGCGACGTTGATCGACTGGATGCCACGGCATATGCCGAGCATGGGCATGTCACGCGCGACGGCCTTGCGGATCGCCGCGATCTCGAAATTATCCCGTTCCGGGTCGAAGCCATAGGCGGTCGGGTGCGGGTCTTCGTCCCAGTGGGCGGAGTCGAGATCGCTCCCGCCGGAGAAGATCACGCCGTCCAGCTGGTCGAGCAAATCGTCGAGGCCCTCGGTGCGTGGTGCGAGGATCACCGGCACGCCGCCGGCCGCGAAGACGGCGTTGGTGTACGTGTTGGCCAGGGCGTAGCGCCGGAAATGACCGTGGTCGAAGTCCTTCTCTTCCGGCGTCGGCGATATCCCGATAAGTGGTCGCATCGATGTCCTCCAATAGGATAGGGAGCGGAACGGCTGATGCCGTCTCATGAGCCGCAGTATACGAAGGATTGGTGGAGTGTGGGGATATGGAGAGCGAGTTGCCTGATCCATGTTCGGGGCCAGCGGAACGGGTGGATCGCAGCAGCGGAACACGAATCTCGCGATTCGCTTCGTGAATCCCTTGACACCCCTCTGGGCGACCTGTATAGTACGTGAGCCCTCGGGAACGGGGGCACGAAAACGGGACGGAAAACGGCCCGGATGAACCTTAACAAGTTGGCGCAGGTCTCTGTATGGGACGTGTGCGGAAGACAGAGTGAGCCTGAGCGGTTCGGGTCCGAAAGGGCTGGGATCGTGAGGGTGGGCGCGAGGTATGGTGGTCGTGCCGGTGGTCGTGAACCCTTCCGTTTTGGCGGATTGGTTCGGGTCGCGGGTGCGAGGCGCTGTGCCGCGTCGACAGATACAGCAAG
>CAVUJR010000028.1:0-61520 GCA_963741805.1 uncultured Chloroflexia bacterium | reverse complement strand
CCGCTGACAAGCCGGACGACGACGCTGGCGCCGGCGATCGAGGTGATGATGGTGATCAGCGGGCTGACGTTGGTCATCCTCGGCTCGCAGATGGATCCGATGTCGTGGCTCGGCATGGAACCGGCGGCGGTGTTGATCGTCGTCGTCTGGCTCACGGGAATCATGTTGGTGCGCCGGGCGCAGTCCGGGCTGGGTTGGCGGGTGGATGATGACGACGACGCGGCCGGCGATGAGGACAAGGACAAGACCAGAGTGAGGGCGATGACCGCTCGACCGGGCGGGTCGTGGCGATGTTCCTTTTCGCGGCGGTCCTGACCGTCATCGGTGGCTTCTTCCTGGAGCGGAGCGGCGAGCGGATCGCCTCCGACCTCGGGATCGGCGGCGTGGCGTTCGGCGCGACGTTCCTGGCGATCGCGACGGCGCTGCCGGACGTCTCGACCGGCGTCCAGGCCGTGCGGCTGGGTGACCATCAGCTGGCGATCAGCGATGTGCTCGGCGCGAGCGCGTTCCTGCCGTCGCTCTTCCTGGTCGCCGGGGTCCTGTCCGGCGAGGCGGTCATCGCGGCGACGGGGAAGACGAATATCTATCTCGGGGCGCTGGGCGTGATGCTGATGGCGCCATACCTGGTCGGCATGCTCTTCCGTAGCCGGCGCACGGCGGTGCGTATGGGCTACGACTCGATCGCCTCGATCCTCCTCTACGTGCTGGGCGTCGTGGGGTTGTTCCTGCTTACCTGACGGTCGGCTAGAGGTTGTCGAGCCGGCCCTTGCAGCTGCGAGGGGCGATTGGACGGATGTCGCCGAAATCTTTCCTCTCTCTCGTCTTGCCGACCCATTGACGACCTTTTGCATCAGACATATCATCGCATCTGGATACATTGATGCGTCAGGAGTCGTCGCCGATGGCGCGTTCGCGCCCACGAAACCCAGTCCCGCACCGCCACGCATACCCTCCAGGCCAAGCTCTTCCGTGGCTTCACTGATCCGCCCGGCTCGTGATTTTGGAGGCGCTCTGCGAGGACCCCGCACCGTCGGCGAGCTTTCGGCGTTCGCGGAGCTGAGCCAGCCGGCGACGTCGAACCACCTTGCCTGCCTGCTCGACTGCGGTCTTGTCCAACGGGAGCAGCGGGGTCGATATGGCGTCTACTCGATTGCCGAGCCGCGTGTGCCGATCCTGCTCCAGCTCGGTCGGGAGATGCTGCGCGACCACGCTGCCCAGGTCGCGGCCTGCACTCATATGGGTCCGAGAGGGGACACATAGCGATGGCCACCACCCATGCACCACACCGAACCGTCGAGCTTCCGGTCGAGGGGATGGACTGTGCCGGCTGCACGCGGACGGTCCAGCAGGCGCTGGTCAAGGTGCCCGGGGTCTTCTCGGCGGAGGTGCTGCTGTCGGCGGAGAAGGCGGTGATTGAGGTCGATCCGGCACGGGTCGACGATGCGGGGCTGCGCCGGGCGGTCGAGGGGGCCGGCTATCGCGTGCCCGAGCCGCACGTGGCAGGGGAAGAGTCCCCTACGGCCGAGAGCGGCGCTCAGGGTTACACGCGCCAGGTGCTCGGCCTGTTCGGCATTGTCTTCGCCGTTGTCCTGTTCGTGGTTGTGCTGGGCGAGTGGTTCGGCATGATCGACGCGGTCACGGAGCGGGTGCCGTTCCCGATCGGCGTGCTGATCGTGGCGGCGTTCGGGTACCCGGTGTTCCGCAATGTGGTCAGGGCGACGCTGAGAGGGCAGGTGATCTCGCACACGCTGATGTCCGTTGGCGTGCTCGCCGCGTTGGCTGTCGGGCAGTGGGCAACCGCGGCGGTCGTCGTCTTCTTCATGCGCGTGGGGGACTACGCGGAACATTTCACGACCGAGCGCGGTCGCCGAGCGCTCAAGGACCTCATGGCGCTGGCGCCGAAGACCGCGCGCGTGGAGCGCGACGGGGATGAGCGAGAGGTGCCGATCGGTGACGTTCGTCTTGGCGATATCGTCGTCGTGCGGCCCGGTGAGACGATCCCGGTCGACGGCGAGGTGGTCGCGGGGCGTGCGACGGTCGATCAGGCGGCGATCACCGGCGAGTCGATGCCTGTCGAGGCGGAGTTGGGACGCGAGGTGTTCGCGGCGACGGTGGCAACGCTCGGAAGCCTTCGCGTGCGGGCATCGAAGATCGGCGCGGATACCACCTTCGGGCGGGTGATCCGGCTGGTGGAGGAGGCCGAAGGGAATCGGGCCGACGTCCAGCGCATCGCCGATCGGTTCTCTGGATACTTCCTGCCGGTGGTCGGGACGATCGCCGCGTTGACCTTCCTCTTCAGCCGCGATCCGCTGGCGACGGCGGCCGTGCTGGTCGTGGCCTGTTCCTGCTCGTTGGCGCTGGCGACGCCGATCGCGATGTTGGCGACCATCGGCGGGGCGGCAAAGCGGGGCTTGCTGATCAAGGGCGGGCGGCACGTCGAGACCCTGGACCGCGCGGACGTGTTGCTCGTCGACAAGACCGGCACGCTGACGCTCGGCACGCCGGAGGTGACGGACGTGGTGCCGCTGGACGGCGTCACGGTGGAGGAGGCCCTCGCGCTGGCAGCGGCGGTCGAGCGCGATTCCGAACATCCGCTGGCGGCAGCTGTGCGCCGTGCCGCCCGGGAGCGGGGCGCCATCGTACCCGACGCCGTGCATGCGTTCGCTGCGATGCCGGGGCAAGGCGTCCGCGCGATGGTGGACGGCCATGAGGTGTCGGTCGGCAATCGACGCCTGGTCGACGGAGTGGATGTGTCCTCGGCGGCCGCCGAGCTGGAGGCGCAGGGCAAGACGACGATGGTCGTTTCGCGTGACGGCGTTCCGTTGGCGGTGATTGGCGCAGCCGACACCCTGCGGCCGGAGGTCCCGATGGCGCTGGACGCGGTCCGCGCGCATGGGATCCGCCGTATTGAGCTGCTCACCGGGGACAACGAGCGGACTGCCGCGACTCTCGCGGCGCGGTTGGGTATCGATTACCGGGCCGGGTTGCTGCCGGAGGACAAGATCGCGATCGTGCGGGAGTACCAGGCGCAGGGGCATATCGTCGTGATGGTTGGCGATGGGGTGAACGATGCGCCGGCGCTCGCCCAAGCGGACGTCGGCATCGCGATGGGCGCGGCCGGCACGGATATCGCCATGGAAGCCGCCCACGTCGCCCTGATGCGCGACGACTGGATGCTGGTGCCGGAGCTGCTGCGGACGGCGCGACGCACGATGCGTGTGGTGCGGATGAACCTCGGCTTCACCGGCGTCTACAACGTCGTCGGTTTGTCCCTGGCGGCGTTCGGGTTCCTGCCGCCAATGCTGGCCGCGGCGGCGCAATCGCTGCCGGACCTCGGCATCCTCGGCAACTCCACGCGGCTACTCCGCCAGCGCCCACAGGAAAGGGACGTACAGGCATGATCGAGATCGAATCCCGCTCCGTTATCACCTGCCCGGCCTGCGGGCACCAGCAGGAGGAGACGATGCCAGAGGACGCCTGCCAGTTCTTTTACCGCTGCGCCGGGTGTGGCGAGCTGTTGCGGCCGAAGGATGGCGATTGCTGCGTCTTCTGCTCATACGGCTCGGTGCCGTGCCCGCCGGTCCAGCGCGACCCGGCGTCGCGTGGCGAGTGCTGTTGAGGGGGTGAAGGACCGGGCAGCCTCATTCCGGTAGCGCCGTCCCGAAGTGGTCGGCGAAGGCACGGTACCTGGCAAAGGTCCTTCTGGCCAGCGCTCCCCGGGCACTGCGAAGCGCTGCGGCGCTTCTCCGGCCCGGAGCTACAGGTGAAGCCGGTAGGACTAGATGTTCTCGACCTTGAGCGACGGGATGTCGTCGGCGGGAGTGAAGCCGAAGACCTGGCCGTAGAACGAGAGCTCGGCCTCGGTGGCGGCACGGATGTTCTCCGCCCGGCGGAATCCATGGCCCTCGTTCGGGAACTCGACGTGCGCGACGGGGAGACCCTTGGCGCGGACCGCGTCGGCCATCATCGTCGCCTGGTTCGGCGGCACGACCTTGTCTTCCAGCCCCTGCAGCAGGAGCATCGCGCTCTCCAACCGGTCGAGGTGGTGGATAGGCGACCGCTCGACGTAGGTCGTCTTCGCCTCCGGGTACGGGCCGACAAGCCCATCGAGGTAGCGGCTCTCGAACTTGTGCGTATCGCGGGCCATCGCCTCCAGATCGCCGATGCCGTAGAGACTGACGCCCGCACTGAACGTCGGCGTGAAGACGAGCGCGGCGAGGGTCGTGAAGCCGCCGGCGCTGCCGCCCTTGATGACGAGGCGCGCGGGGTCGGCGAGCCCCTGCTCGGCGAGCATCTCGGCGCCGGTGACGCAGTCCTGCACGTCGACGATGCCCCATTTGCCGTTGAGCCGCTCGCGGTATTCGCGACCGTAGCCGGTGCTGCCGCCGTAGTTGACGTCCAGGATGCCAAACCCGCGGCTGGTCCAGAACTGGGCGGAGATGCTGAACGACGACGAGGTCGCGCTGGTCGGGCCGCCGTGGCTCTTGACGATGAGCGGCGGGCGCTCGCCCTCCGGCGCGGCGAAGTTCGGGTTGACCGGCGGGTAGTAGACACCGTGGGCGGTCGCGCCGTCCTCGCTGGTCCAGCTCACGGGCTGGGCGACGGAGACGGTTGCCGGGTCGATCTCGAGATCGGTCGAGCGGCGCAGGATCTCGTAGTCGCCGGATTCGATGTCCAGGCGGACGATGCAGGCGGGTTCCGTCGGCGAAGCGCCGATGAAGAGGACATGGTCGGTCGCCTGCTGGACGGTGACATTGCTGATGTCGGTGTAGGGGATGTCGTAGCGGTGGAGCGGGCCGCCCTCGACGTCGAGCCGGCCCAGGCTCCAGCGTCCATCTTGCGTCCATGAGCAGATGACGCTGCCGTTGGCCCTGAAGTCCCATGTCGACATGCCGAAGACCCACTGCGGCTCGCCGAACTCGGCCTCCATCGGGCGCAGGGCGACGATGCCCTTCTCGCCGCGGTCGGCGTAAAGGTTCCACCAGCCCGAGCGGTCGGACACGAAGACGGGCAGCCCGGTCTCGTTCCAGCGCGGACGATAGATCGAGTCGCGCGTGCCGCCGGTGACGAAGCGAATGTTCTGGAGGCCGCCGTCGGTGTCGACGTCGGCGTACCAGAGCTCCGTGCCGTCCCACGGCATATTCGGGTGGTTCCACTGGAGCCACGAGAGGCTCTTGCCGTTCGGGGCGAGGGCCGGGGAGGCGACGAAATCGGTGCCGGAGATGATGACCTGGCCACCGTCCTCGTTGGGGCCGTCCAGGTCGAGCTGGACGAGGGTGTTGATCGGCTCGACATCTTCGAGGGTGTGGTCCTCGCGAACCGCGATGACGCGGTTGTGGTCGGTGTCGATCACGAGGTCGGCGAAGCGCCATGGGCCTTCCGGGGTGATCGGGGCAGGCTCGGCATCGTTGGTGATCGTGTAGAGGCGGTTGTCGGTGCCGTTGGAGACGACGATCACGTCGTTGCGGGCGGCCCAGGCCCCGCCACCATACTCGTGGACGCGGGTGCGGACATCGAACGGGTTCGGCGTGAGCTCGGCGCGGTTGCCGTCGCGGAGGCGTATGAGCGTGCTGCGTCCGCCCTCGGCGGGACGTCCCTCCAGCCAGTAGATCGTCTGGCCGTCCGAGCCGGGCTCCCGAAGCGGCACGGTGCCGCCGATCAGCATGTCGATCGAGAAGGGGGATGACCAGCTGCCGTAGGGGGCAATCGTCTTGTTCGCGGTGATGTCTGACACGAGCGCGTTCCTTTCGGCACCATTGACGTCGGATGCGAAGCTCCGGTGATTCGATGCCCTAAGTATGCCGCGAAACCGGGGGCAGGGGAGGATGGCACAGATTCGTTACACGGGGTAACGAACCGGGCGGCTACAATTAGGGCGAGATCGGCGGACCGAAGAACAGGAGCGGCGCGCGGTCGCCTCCCTGTGTTGCCTGCTCACCTTGTGCCACGCCACGAAAGGACATTCGCGCATGTCGCTCGCTATCCAGCACGTCACCAAGACGTTCAACGGCTTCACGGCCGTCGACGACGTGTCGTTCCACGTCCAGCCCGGCCGTATCTTCGGCTTTCTCGGCACGAACGGCGCCGGGAAGACGACGACGATGCGGATGATCCTGGACATCATTCGGCCGGACTCCGGGGAGATCACCTGGGACAGCCGCCCGACGCGGGACCTGCCGCGCGAGATGTTTGGGTACCTGCCGGAGGAGCGGGGGCTGTATCCGAAGATGACCGTGCAGGACCAGCTGATGTTCATCGGGCAGCTCTACGGCGGGAAGGCAAAGGACATCGACACCCGCATCACGGAGTGGATGGAGCGCCTGAACATCACGGAGAACCGGACCAAGACAGTCGAGCAGCTCTCCAAGGGCAACCAGCAGAAGATCCAGTTCCTGGCGGCGCTCCTGCATGACCCGGAGATCCTGATTCTCGACGAGCCGTTCAGCGGGCTCGACCCGGTCAATGCCGAGCAGATGAAGAGTGCCTTCCGGGAGATGCGCGACCGGGGCAAGACAATCATCTTCTCGACGCACCAGCTTGACGACGCGCAGGAACTCTCCAGCGACGTCGCGATCATCCATCGCGGCAAGCTGATGATCACCGGGCCGGTAGAGGATGTTCGCCAGAGCGTTGGCGAGCATTACGTGCGCTTCTCGGTGGCCGGTGATCCGCAAATTGCCTGGCTGGACGACGTGCCGGATTTGCACATCGTCCGCCGCCGGCAGGACTACGTGGAGGTCGCGGTGCCGGATCCGGAGCGGGCGCGTGGGGTGCTTGCGGAGGCGATGCGTCGCGAGCTGCCGGTGACGCGGTTCGAGATCGATTACCCGTCGCTGAACGACGTGTTCCTGACGCTGGTGCAGCAGATGCCGGCGGAGATGCAGCCGACGGAGGAGGAGCTCGCGGTTCCGGCGGGGGTGTAGTCCCGTCAATTACCGACCCGATGCCGGGGAGCGGCATACCAGCCGCAGGATTTGGAGACACCATGTTCGATTGGGGCCGGATACGGCTCATTGCCAGGCGCGAGTTGATGACGCGCTTCCGGCAACGCAGCTATCGCATCACGCTCGTGGTGCAGCTTATCGTCGCGGCCCTCGCGGCACTGGCGCCGATCGGGATCGCCTGGTTCACCGGCGACGACACGGCGGGCAGCGCGACGGTGGTGGTCGTCGATGAGGCGGATGCCGGGGTCGCGGAGCGCATGCGCGTCGCGCTGTCGGGCGAGAATGATCCGTTCCCGGCGCTGGAGGTGCGAACCGACGCCGCATCAGCCGATGAAGCGCGTGCGCAGGTCGACGATGGTGACGTCGACTACGCCGTCATCGTCACAAAGGGGGCAGACGGCGCGCTCGCCTACGAGCTGGTTTCCGAGGACGGCACGACCTCGAGTATCGAGGGCCAGCGCGTGCTGATCGCGATCACGACGTTCTCCGTCGAGCACAACGCGGCGCAGCGCGGATTGACGACGGAGGAAGCGCAGCAGCTTGTCGCCGCTCCGGAGATCCGGGTGCAGGATGTGGCTGGTAAAGAAAGCGGCCTCGAAGGCGTCATGGCGTCGACGTCCGGTCCCGAGTACGGCATTGCCTACGTCGGTTCCATCCTCATCTACATGGCGATCATTCTCTACGGGACGTGGGTTGCGACGGGTGTTGCGGAGGAGAAGGGCTCGCGGATCATGGAGATCATGGTCAACGCCGCGACTCCGCGTGACCTGATGATTGGCAAGGTGCTGGGAATCATGCTTGCCGGGCTGGCGCAGCTGGTGCCGATGCTCCTTGTCGCCGGAACCTTGTTCTCCCAACAACCACGTATCGCCGATGCGATCGGCGTGGAACTACCGGCGGGCCTGGATATCGACTTCGCGGCCGTCTCGTTCACGGTGGTGGCGTCGTTCCTGGTCTATTTCCTGTTCGGCTTCCTGCTTTACGGCGGGTTCTACGCCGGGATCGGCTCGATGGTGAGCCGTCAGGAGGAAGTGAACCAGGCGGTCGCGCCGATGATGACGCTGGTCGTGATGTCGTTCTTCGGGGCGGTCGTCGCGCTAAGCATTCCTGATTCGCTGTTTGCCAGGGTGCTGTTCATCCTCCCCATTTCGTCGCCATTCGTGGCGCTGCCGCGCATCCTGCTCGGATCGCCGTCGGCGGGGGAGATCGCGCTCAGCCTCGGGCTGTTGATCGTCGCGGCGATCGGGGCGATGTGGTTGGCGAGCCGGTTCTACCGTGTCGGTGTGCTGATGTACGGGCAGCGGCCGGGGTTGAAGAACATGCTGAAGGTCGGTCGGCTGCAGAAGGTATCGCGGTAGCGAGGGATTGGGCCAGGGTTTGGCTCATACCGACGGAACTGGTGCTGCCACTCAACGCCGCAGACACGCTGCGGCGGTACGATGGTCCTTGAAAGGGATAATCGATGTTTGATTGGAGCCGGGTGTGGCTCATCGCGCGGCGCGAGCTAAAGATGCGGTTCCGGCAGCGAAGTTACCGGATCGCGACCATCGTGCAAGTGCTGATCGTCACGCTCGTGGCGCTGGCGCCGGTGTTGGTCTTGAAGTTCCTGCCGGATACCGTCAATACCGGGCCGGATCAGGGAACCGTCGCGGTCGTTGATGAGGCGGACGCCAGCCTCTCGATTCGTATGCCGCTGTACCTCGCGACCATGGCCGGGGACGAGGAGCCGATGGACGTCCGCATGGTTGATTCGGCGGACGAGGCCCGGGCGCTGGTCGAGGACGGTGATGTCGATGCGGCCCTGATCGCCACCCGCGACGACGCGGGCGAGATGGTGCTCGATCTGGTGACACAAGAGGGCGACACGGCGTCCGCGCGATCCCAGCAGGTGATCGGGGCGGCGGCCGCGACCGTCATGGAGGATCGCATCCAGCGGAGCGGTCTCTCCGCCGCGGAGGTCGAGCAGGTGTTCAGCGCGCCGGACGTGACCGTCACGACGGCGTCCGGCGAGGCGGCGAGCGCGGATGCGGGGCCGGATGTCGCATCGTACGTGATCTCGTTCATCGCGACGATCCTCCTATTCCTGGCCGTGGTGCTTTACGGGCAGTGGATTGCCACCGGTGTGGTCGAGGAGAAGAGCTCGCGGATCATGGAGATCATGGTCAACGCGGCGACCCCGCGCGATCTGCTCGCCGGCAAGGTGCTGGGGATCATGCTGGCGGCGCTGTTGCAGTTCGGCCCGATGCTCATCGTCGGAGGGCTGATCTTCTCGTTCCTGCCGCAGATCGGCGACCTCATGGGCGTCGAGGTGAGCGACGTGCTCGATATCGACTTCGGCCAGCTGACGTCGACGGCGATTCTCGGTTTCCTCGTCTACTTCATCCTCGGCTTCCTCCTCTACGGATCCCTCTATGCTGGCGTCGGGTCGCTGGTGAGCCGGCAGGAAGAGGTCAGCACGGTCGTCGCGCCACTCTCGATCGTGATGTTCGCCGGGTACTTCGCGGCGATCTCATCGCTCAGCGATCCCGACACGATCATCGCGAAGACCGCCTTCCTCATCCCGCTCACGTCGCCGTTCGTCGGTGTGCCGCGACTGTTGCTGGGGAACCCGTCGCTGGGCGAGGTCGCGCTCAGTGTCGGCTTGCTCGTCCTGACGGTGTTGCTGGCGATGTGGATTGCCGGGCGCCTCTACCGGATCGGCGTGCTGATGTACGGGCAGCGGCCGGGCCTGAAGTCGCTCCTGCGCATCGGGCGAATGCAGGGCGTGGCGCGTTAGGGCGTTGAAGGAGCGCAGGGTTTCATCCTCCGTGCCCCGCGACCTGCCCGGCTCGTTCATTGAATCGACACATTCCCGCAGTGCTTGCGTAACGCCTGCCAACCATAATTGGGTGGTACGTATGCGGGACGCGCAGTCCGTGTCCGCTAACAAGACCTCCCGAAAGGATGATCGTGGCGATATCTGGCAGAACCATGGAAACGACCGCTGCTCCTCCCGTAACCTCCGGACTCGGGAAGCGCGGAAACGGCGACGGGCCTGTGCTCGATGTGCGGAACCTCGCGAAGGCTTTTGGTGACGTGAAGGCGGTGGACGATCTGTCGTTTTCCGTGAGCGCCGGCGAGGTGTTGGGGTTTCTCGGGCCGAACGGTGCGGGAAAGAGCACGACGGTCGGGATGATCCTCGGCCTGATCCGGCCCACGGAGGGCTCTGTGCGCATCAAGGGCGTCGAGGTGCAGGGGAACCAGCACGTCGTCTCCGAGGGCGTTGGTGCCATCATCGAGAACCCGGCGTTCTACCCGTATCTCAGCGGCCGTGACAACCTCAAGGCCCACGCGATGGCCGTTGGCGGCGTGCCAGACAGCCGGATCGACGAGCTGCTCGCGCTGGTTCGCCTCGGTGAGCGCGGGAAAGATAAGTTCAAGACGTATTCCCTGGGCATGAAGCAGCGCCTCGGGATCGCCTCGACGCTGCTCACCGACCCCGCGCTGGTGATTCTCGACGAGCCGACCAACGGTCTCGATCCGGCGGGTCAGCGAGAGATCCGCGAGATTATTCCTGGCCTGGCGGATCAGGGACATTCCGTTCTGCTCGCCAGCCATATGTTGCATGAGGTCGAGCAGGTGAGCGACCGCGTGGCGATTGTCCGCCGCGGCACGCTCGTCACCGAAGGCAGCGTCGACGAGCTGCTCAAGCGCGGCGGTTACGTCGAAATCGCGCTGGCCGAGGCGGACCGGGAGCGAGGGCGCGAGGTGCTGCGGCTGCACCCCGTCGTCGAGCAGGTAACGATCGAGGGGGACATGCTGGTGGTCGTCGCGCCGCTCGAAAGCGGGAGCGATCTCAACCGCGCGCTGGTGCAGGAAGGCATCTTCGCGAGCGCGATCACGCCGAAGCGGAGCTCGCTGGAGTCTATCTTCCTCGAGCTGACCGAGGGTGCCACAGTCTAGTCCACGATGCTACGCGACCAGTACAGGGGCCCTCAGGTGTCGATCCATCGGGCCGGGATAGACGGAGAACCACCAGATCAATGACTCACCTCCTACGAAGCGAATTGTTCCGCCTCCGCAAACGCTCCCAAACGTGGATCCTTCTGCTGATCGCGTTCGCCTTGACGGCGCTCGTGTATGGCGGGTTCGTCGTCGGCGCGCGGGTGACCGACCCGCAGGACGCAAATGAGTTCCGGGACGCGCTGACGTTTACCCAGATGCCTGAATTCGGGCTCTCGTTCGGGCTCGGATTCTTCGGCTCTGTGATGGTCATCATCGTCGCCGCCGGCATGATGGGGAACGAATACAGCTGGAATACGCTGCGCCCGCTGACCGCCCGCGCACGTAGCCGCGTCGGCCTGATGACGGCGAAGCTGGTGACGGCGGTGCTGTACACCGCGCTGTTCATGGCGGTGCTGGCGGTGCTCATCAGTGGGTTGTCGCTTGCGGGGTCGGCGCTGGCCGGAGTGGACGCCAATGTGAGTAGCGGGGCGATTGCCGACGCGGCGCGATACACGCTCAAGGCGATCATGGGCAACCTGCCATATGTGGCGTTCGCATTCATGTTGGCCACGGTGGCGCGGTCGAACGCGGCGGGGATTGCTGGCGCACTCGGCCTGAGCTTCATCGAGCAGCCGATCATGCAGCTGCTTGGACTCGCAACAGACATGTTTCAGGATGTCCAGCGGTTCGGGATCGCGTACAACGTCAACGAGTTGCTGTTCACCTCCGGGGACACCTCTATCGCGCGGCCGGTCGTCATCCTGCTGGCCTACACGGCGCTTTTCTTCGGCATTTCGTATGCCGTGTTCCTGCGGCGCGACGTGACCTCGGGGTAGCGGCTCGTAGCCGGAAAAACCTTATAACGACGCGGAAAATCGGGGCTTGCGGGCGTGCGTACAGCATTGACCTGCAGGCCCCGATTTGGTACTATAGCCTCATGCGAACAGATGTTCGTGTGGGGTGTGTCGACCGTTGCGCCAGCCCCTGTGGAGCGCGTTGCATTCATGGTCCATACTCTGCTTAACGCACCAGTGACGATCGAGAGCGCAGAAGCGCCAGGGTGGGGTACCCGTTGCCGCGCCCGGGAAGGATAGTCCCACCTCATGACAGAGCAAGCAGAACGCACACGCGCCGTCGATAACGCGATCGCCCAGATCGAGCGCCAGTTCGGCAAGGGCAGCATCATGAAGATGCGTCCGGGCGAAACCAACCCGATGAACATCGAGGCGATCCCGACCGGGAGCATCGCGCTGGACCTCGCTCTTGGCATCGGCGGCGTCCCGCGCGGCCGCATCGTCGAGATCTACGGGCCGGAGTCGTCCGGTAAGACGACGCTGGCGATGCACATCATTGCCGAGGCCCAGAAGGCGGGCGGCATGGCGGCGATCATCGACGCCGAGCACGCGCTCGACCCGATCTACGCTGGCAAGCTCGGGGTCGACCTCGACGAGCTGCTCATCTCCCAGCCAGACACTGGTGAGCAGGCGCTGGAGATCACGGAGACGCTGGTTCGCACCGGCGCGATGGACGTGATCGTGATTGACTCCGTCGCCGCGCTCGTGCCGAAGGCCGAGATCGAGGGCGACATGGGCGACTCCCACGTCGGCCTCCAGGCTCGCCTGATGAGCCAGGCGTTGCGCAAGCTGACCGGCGCGATCAGTCGCTCCAAGACCTGCGTGATCTTCATCAACCAGCTCCGTATGAAGATCGGTGTCATGTTCGGTAGCCCGGAGACGACGACCGGCGGTAATGCGCTGAAGTTCTACTCCTCGGTCCGCATGGACATCCGCCGTATCGAGACGATCAAGGACGGCCAGGAGGCGACCGGTATCCGGGCACGCGTGAAGGTCATCAAGAACAAGGTCGCGCCGCCGTTCCGGCAGGCAGAGTTCGACATCATGTACGGTGAGGGGATATCGGTCGCCGGGAGCGTGCTCGATGTCGCGACGGATCTCGGCATCGTCCGGAAGAGCGGCGCATGGTTCTACCACGGCGAGGATCGCCTCGGCCAGGGCCGCGAAAACGCCAAGACCTTCCTGAAGACAAACCAGGATATGCTGGAGTCGATCCGCGAGGAGATCAAGCGGGCGTCACCGGAGCTCAGCGGCCGGCTTGCGTACGACGGAACAGAGGCGGACGCGACGGACGGTGTCGACGCGGACGGCGTGCTGCTCGACAAGTAGTCCGCCAGCCGGGAGGGCCAACGTCCTCCTGTCAACTGAATTGAATGGGAAACCCGGGGTTATGGTGCGGCGATGCCATGGCCCCGGGCTTCTTGCGCCAGTTGCGCGAGGCCAACGTCGCGCTTCTCCCGCATGGCGGCGAAGCGCGCCTGCACGGCCCGGTTGGTGGGCACCGATTCGAGGTAGGAGCGGACCGTGTCCTGGTCACGCAGCTGGTTTGCGCGCTCCATCATGATGCGATGGGCCGCCTCAATGGTCGCGCTGCTCTGCTCATGCTCACCGAGGAGCTCCTGCGCGAGTGAGAGCGAGAGATGCGCGAGAATCGGGTCCTCCAGCCCACCGTCGCCCTGCTTGCTGAACCAGTCGGCCAGCTCGCGGGTATAGCGCCGGGTGGAGGCGACGTCCTTGCGAGCGACAGCGATGCGAAGGAGTCCGGCGACATCGTCCTGGGCGAGGCCACCGAGGCCGGAGTCACGGCGCCGGTCTCGCGCCGTGCGAAAGAACTCACCGGCGCGATCGTATTCGCCCTTGCCCTCGTAGGCGAGCGCGATGTACGTGGCGACGAACGGCAGGTAGCGCTCCAGGCGGCGGCGAACGATCAGCTCCATGGCTGCGTTCAGGATCACGATCGCTTCATCGAAATCGCCCAGCTGGACGTTCGCGAGACCGCTGTTCAGCGTGCAGAGGACCTCACCCCGCTGGTCGCTGGCCGAGCGATAGAAGTTGATTGCCTGCTGGTAGGTGGTGATGGCGCGCTCGTACATGCCGAGGTCGATCTCGCAGTTGCCGGCGGCGAGCAATGCCTCTGCCGTGAAGTCGTCGTGCTGGAGCTCGGCGGAGAGTTTGCCAGCGTTACGGGCATGCGTCAGCGCGTCGTCATAGCGGCCCATACGGTAGTAGGTATGGCTGAGCATCGACTCGGCACCGCTAAGATCGAAGCGGTTCCCGAGATCGCTATAGATCTCTGTCGCGCGGGTAAGGTGTGCCTCGGCTGAGGTGAGCTCGCCAAGGTCGTAGTAGAACTGGCCGAGCTGGACGTTACATTCGCCTTCGAGGTTCGTAAACCCGCGAAGCTGGGCGTCCTCCATCACTTCGTTGGCCAGGCGGATGCCCTCATCGAAGCGACCGGCGAGGCGCATCACCCGGGCAATGCCGCCCTTGGCCCGACCCGCGCGCGCCATGTCGTTGGCGCTGGTCGCGAACTCGATCGAACGATTGAACCACTCGGTGGCGAGGTCGATCTCGAGCTGGCGCATCGCCAGGGCGCCGGCCATATACGCGTAGAACCCCGCTTCCTGCGGCTTTCCGCTGGAGGCGAAGTGCTGTGCGGCGACGCCGGCGAGTGCATTGTTGTCGATCCCCATGTAGTCGACGATCGCCTGCGCGATCTGTCCGTGGGTCCGCTGCAGCTGTGCCGGAGGCAGCGCGCTATACAGGTATTCACGGAACATCGCATGGGAAAACGTGTACTCGTGGATCGAGAGACTGCCGTAGGTAACCGTGTCGCCGATCTCCAACAGGCGGTGATGGGCGACCAGCTCGTCGTCGACGATGCGGGCGATCTCGTTGTCATCGAGCCCAGCCGCGAGTCCAAGGATCTCGACGCTGAACGACTGCCCCTGAACGGCTGCGACGGACAGCGCGCGCCTGAGGTCGTCCGGCAGGCGCTCGACACGCTCCGCCACCATCGCGAGCACCTTATGCGGCACGGACTGCATGATGGCCGTTGAGGACGGCTTCCATGAGCCATTCGGCTCGCGTTGGAGCTGGCGCCGGTCGCGCAGCCAGCGATAGAGCTCGACCGCGAACATCGCGTGGCCCTGAGTGCGGATGAAGAGATAGTCACCGAGGCCCTCCGCCGCGAGCTCATCAACCCCCATCTCGCGCAGCATGCCCTGGATAAAGCTGCGGCCCTCATCACCACCGACGGTCTCGGAGAGGTCGATGACGGGCTGCGGCGAGAGGCGGGCCATCTCGGCGATCGCCGGGCGCAGCGGATGTCGGCTCCCATCCTCCCGCGGGAGGAGATCGCTGGAGCGCCAGGAGGCGATGACCAGCAAGGGGAGGGAGGGGTGCATCTGGAGCTGGCGCTGCAGTTGCAGAAGGAGCGTGATAGCGCGCTCGTCCGCCCAGTGCATGTCCTCCAGCACGATCACGGTCGGCTGCAACTCTGCGGTGCTGGTGACGAAGCGAACCGCCTGATCGAGGCGTGTCGAGGTCTCGATCGGGGAGTTGAGGGCTCGGAAGCGGGAGATCAGCTCGACAAGGTTGCGGCTTTCCGGGCCCATCTCCTCGATTCGCTGGAGCAGGGCAGACTCGCTGATCATCGGCCCAACCAGGCCCGGAGCGAGCGTGAGCAGGTTGTGGACCAGGCGGGCATCACGCGCGCGCAGATCGTCACCGCGCTGAGTGGGGTCGGCCGCGGCGAGCCCAAGCGTGTGGTTGAAGGCCCGAAGGAACGGCTGATAGGGCTCGAGGGCGGCTGTGTTCGGCGTGCTCATCCCACAGGCGATGAGGGTTTCCGGATCCTGGAGCCGGATAAGGTGGAGGAGATGCTGGATAAGGCGGGTCTTGCCGGTACCGGAGTCACCCTGGATCAGCACGAACTCGGGCGTTCCCTTTCGGGCACTGGCCCAGGCCTCTTGCAGTTGACGGAGCTGGGCCTCGCGGCCATCGGGAATGAACAGGATGGGCTGACGCGGAGCGGGAGTAGCTGGCGCGGTGCGGGAGCGGGCTTCCTCGGCCGTCGCAAGGAACGCTTCCTCTTCCGGGCTTCCGGCCGGGATTTCGAGCGCGGTGAGCAGGAGCGACACCGTTTGGGGTCGCGGACGCACCCAGCGCGACGGATCGCGTGAGGCAGACTCAAGGTTGGCGATCGCCTTCTCGGTGACGACGCCCAGCTTGGCAAATTCCGGATCCGCAAGGTTGCGCTGCGTAATGAGGTCCACAAGCCCGGCCTGCGACAGCCCACGCTGTTGCCGGTACGCTCGCAGCAGCTTCCCGAACGGCGAACGGACGCCTTCCGCCATAGCTACTCCCACCTTCGTATTCTGTATCTCTCTGAGTATACCCGATGTGGCCCCGGTCAAACGTGATCATGCCATGTGCGCTGAGATCAAACTACGGTGACACTTCCGTGGACACAATTATGTCGCCTCGGTACTCTGGAAATCAACGATAAACGACATGGCCCGTCCTGGACAAGGCCGCGTACCGCACGCGGAGGGGTTCACGACTCCCATGTCACGGGCCCGTACCCGGATGAGAGCGAGGTTGATCATGGTACCGCAGGATAGCAACGAGCGCACGACGAATCCGGATTGGGATGTGGCTTGCCTGGCTGCTGCCCGCGAACGGCGAGAGCATCGGCTTGGCGAGCTGGCAGGTCGACGCCGGCTAGGCGGCAGCAGGGCAGAGGCGGCCCCTCAGCAGGACGCTGACCAAGTCGTTGCTGCGACTTCCATGCGTCGGCCACGGCCGTCACTCGGGCGGCCTCGTGATTGACGACCAACACGTTCGCGAACACTTCGTTAACAGTGTGGGGTGAAATCCCCAGCCAGGTTCCCAGATTAAGTACAGACGGCCAGGTGAACCGGTCCTCGCTTAATGGTCACTCTCCGGACGGTCCCCAACTCTCCCGGAGAGCAACCGAGCGAAGCCGACCTGGCCGGCTCCCGTTAAAGTGCCTGTGGAATGAGCTCAGCAATCGCCATGGCGAACGCATCTGGCTGCTCGCTCATCATCGAGTGTCTGGCACCGGCAATACGCCGGACGGCAACGCCAAATGGAACCATGTCCAAGCGTGCAGGCGTCAGCGCGCCGACCAGTAGAGAGCGGGGCAGGGGAACGCTCGTCAGGATGTCGAGGAATGAAGGCGACCGAACCGCGAGCAACGACACCGCGCTCCGGTGGAGGACTGTCGGATTCGCCCGTTGCAGCGGCTCGCGAAAACCCTGCGCAGCCTGTTCGCCGCGTAACGCCTGCCTAACCGTTGCGAGCACCAGCATGTCGTACCCGCGCTCCACAAAGGCGCGTTCCGGGCGCTTAACGATCGCCTTGCCGAGCGCGCTCTGCTCCCGCACGAGGAGCGGCTCGGCGAGGATCAGCCTTTCCACGCGATCCGGCGCAGCGGCCGCAACCAACAGCGCTAACGAGCCGCCCATCGAGTGCCCGACGATGGTGGCGTTGCTCACGTCCAAATGGTTCAGCAGCATGACCACGGCTTGTGCATGGTCTTCCATGGTGGCGGGCCAATCGTCCGGCGCGTGGCCGTACCCGAACCCGGGAAGGTCGATGAGCAACGAACGCTGGCCCGCCAGTGCCGGGTGGCGTGCGATGCGCTCGAACGTCAGGATCGCCGAGTCGCCCAGCCCGTGCAGGAAGACAAGCGGGGCGGGGGAGGAGGAGCCGATCCATGTCCAGGCGATGCTGACGTCGTCGATCGCGAGCGTCTCGATGTGAAGCGTCATGCGTTGATCGTGGCTCCGGTCCGAGGGCGGTCTGACTGCTGGGACAACGGTAACCTGACCGGTAATGACAACGCGACCCGCGTTAACGGACGAGGCCCGACCGGAATCGACCGGTCGGGCCTCGAACTTCGTCTCGTGGTAGCGGTGCGTGCCTAGAGGCGGCGCGCTCCGTACCAGCGGGACTCCCAGTAGCTGGAGGTGATGTCGGTGACGACCACGCCAGCGTTCTCGTTCAGCGCGTTGATCATCTTGCCGTTGCCGATGTACATGCCAACGTGCGAGAGACCAGCGGTGTACGTATTCTGGTGGAAGATCAGGTCACCCGGCTGGACGTCGTTTCGGCCGACCGGCGTGCCGTAGGACACCTGCGTCCACGTCCCCCAGCCCATGTTGATGCCGAGGACGTTCCAGACCACCCAGTAGGTGAAGCCGGAGCAGTCGAAGCTCGACGGGCCGTGGGTCGCCCAGACGTAGGGGTACCCGATGTAGTTCATCGCGTAGTCGACCAGCGCGCTGCCGGTGGCGGAGCCACCCGGTGCCGGCGCCGGATCGCTCGGGGTCGTTGGGTTCGCCGACCCACCACGCTCGCTCAGTGCTGCTGACGTCTTGACGAGGTAGTCCCCGCTCATGAAGCCGGCCAGGCCGTCGTAATCGACCGGGTAGAAGCCGTTGGAGGCCCCACCGGTGATCATGACCACGGTGCCATCAGGCACGACGGTCGCGATGCCGGCGCTGAGGCTGGCGGAGTAGCGGAGGTTGACGTTCGCGGTCGATGCGGCATGGTCACCCTTCGCCATCCCGGACGGCTGTGGCGCCGGCGCCGGCGTGGTCGGCTTCTCCGACTCGGTCGGGGCGGTGCCGCCGCTTGTCGTGAACTCGCTGGCGATGAAGCCGTTCTTGCCGCCACACACCACTGCGGTCCAGCCGCTGACGGAGCCGCTGCGGGTCGAGACGGACTGGCCGAGGCTCAGGACCGTGATCACCGGGTAGCTGGTGCCTGCGCCAGAGCGGCAGTTCAGGCCCATGCCGCCGGTGTTCGCCACGGTGACCGTGCCGGTCGCCGGCGCCGGCGCATCCGTGGACGTGCCTGGCGTTGGGGCCGAGGTCCCCGCCGAGATCGACAGGTACTGGCTGGAGGCGTATCCATTGGCGCCACCACAGGTCACTGGCGTCCAGGAGCCCTGGTTCGCGCCACGCACCGAGACCGTCTGGCCCGGGGAGAGGATAGTGATGATCGAGAACGTTGTGCCCGCACCGGAGCGGCAGTAGAGGCCATCGCCGTTGGTATTGACGACGGTCGCCGTGCCGGACGTAGTGGACCCGCTGCTGCCGCTGCCGGTCGAGCCGGAGCTGTCAGAGGAGGTCTTGACGTTCACCCACGTGACGGAGACGTAGCCCTGCTGGCCGCCGCACGTCACGCCGACCCAACCGTTGGTGGCGGAGCCGCGGGTGGTCAGGCTGGTGCCGTCGGGGAGGACGGTGATCACCGGGTAGTCGAGGCCGGCGCCAGTGCGGCAGTTGAGACCGTTCCCGGTACCGCTGACGGTCAGCGTCACGTTCGCGTTCGGGATGTCGGCGTCGACCGCGCCACCCGACCACAGGTAGGCGACGTCGCCAAATCCCTGGACGCCGCCACAGTCAATGCCCAGGTAGCCGTTCTCCGGCTCGGCGAAGACGAGGACCTTCGTGCCCTCGGCGAGAACCATGAGGGTCGCCGCATCGGCATCCGGAGCGACACGGCAACGTAGGCCGTCGGTCGTGCCGGTGACGGTCGCGGACCCGATCATCGTCGACGCATCGAACGCCGCAGCCGTCGTGACGGCAGGTGTGGTGTCTTCAACGACCGGCTCGGTCGCCTCAGCCGTGGCGTCCGCGCTGGCCCCTTCCGACGTATCCGTCGGTACCTGGGTGACCGGGTCTTCCGACTGGGTGGCGGCGGGCGTGCTGGTGGTCTCATCGACCATCGGTTCGTCAGTGGTGTCGTCAACGACCGGCGCATCGGCCTGCGCCTCATTGGCAGGCTGCACGACTACGTCAGTGGCGTCCTCCACGGTCGGCGTCGCCGGATAGATGACGGCTTCCGTGGTTGGCGTTGCCGGCTCGGTGACGATCGCCGCATCCGGCTGTTCCACGATGGCGTCCTCAGCCGGGACGTCGGCGGGAGCATCGGTCTCGGCCGGAACATCGGCCGGGGCCTCTTCGGTGATCTGCTCAGCGACGGGATCGTTCGCCGGGACTTCGTCGCTGGTGGTGTCAACGGCGGGGGTGTCGGCGACCGGAGCATCCGCTTCGGGCACGTCGGCCACAGTCTCGTCGGTGATCGGGTCCGCCGGTGCCGGCTGCTCGGCAGCGGGCTGCTCGACGGCCGGTTCCTCGACGACGGGCTCTTCAGCCACCGGTTCCTGGACCACCGGCTCTTCCGCCACCGGTTCCTGGACCACGGGCTGCTCGTCGACAACGGGCTCTTCGGCCACCGGATCCTGAACGACCGGTTCTTCGGCGATCGGCTCATCCGTTAGGGGCGCTTCCGCGACCAGCTCGGAATCCAGCACGACGAAGTCGCCGTTGACGTAGCCGCCCTGGCCATTGAAGTTGACGCGAACGAAGCTCTGCTCACCGTCCCAGACGCGGGCTTCGGTGACGTCCAGCTTCGTTCCAACCGGGGCGCGGCCAAGAACCTCGCCGTCGACCGTGGCCGATACACGGACCGCCAGCCCCTCGGCCGGAAGCTGTGCATTGTCGTCCACGACAACACCGGAGTCGATTGGTTCCTGCCACGGCAGGCCGGAGACCGGCTCCGCCTCAGCAGGCGCTGCTGGCGCGTTGGCCAGCGGGTCGGTGCTCTCGGTCTTGATCTTGGTCAGCAGCGTCGCCTCGACCCAACCCTCGATCGGATCGGCCACGAGCACACGGAACCAGACACCGTTGTCGTTGACAACCGGGCCGTCGATGATCGTGACGTGCGTGTCCTGGGCGAGTTCAAGGATGACGGTGCTGTCATCAATCGTGGAAATGTCGCTACGAAGGTTCGCGCCGGAACCGTTCGGGTTGGTGATGGCGGCCTGATCGCCGATCTCGAGATCGACATTGGCGACCGCTGCCAAGGGTGCCAACAGTGACACGACGAAGATCGCAGCCACTGCGAACATCAGCGCGCGCGGCGCACGCGTAAGGAGCGTAGACAACCCCTTCCCCCTCCTGTAAATAGACGTGCGTACGACCGTTCAGCCCTCGGTCGACGTTGTGGGCCTGGAACCCTGGCGATCGCGCCAGCCTACGGTGCCACTCGGCAACTTGCAGGTGGTTCCGGGTATCACGGGCCGTCCCCCCTGATACCTGCTGGCTTTGGGAGCCAGCACCCTGGGAACATTCGATGGTGCGCATCTCGACCAGAAGCCATCTGGTGTCGACGGGCACCTGCGTCACGCGACGCGGACCCCGGTGTCCCGGCCTGAGCTGAGGTTCGATGTTGCTTGCGCGATGAGGTTTGACATGGGTTTCGGGACGTGTCCGTTCGCCTGGTCCAGACCTGCTCGCGCGCTTGGGATGCCTTGAAATCACAGCCAATCAATGCGGCATCCCGGTGCAACATACTCACGGGACAAGCTGAACGTAGCAAAAGGTGGTTAACGGTGTCAAGGCACGCCGAATCCGCCCGATCCGGCTCAATTACCGGGTCGGGTGTCGATCTGGACTGTGAGTCCAACCTTGGGGGAAGGCGAGACTCGCATGTTGGGGTGGGTGCGGACCCCTGGGTGCCAAGGTGTCCACGGGCGCGCTGCCCGTTCGCCGTCATACGCTGGAACGCGGCAGCCGTGGGAAAAGTTTCCCGTTCCGTGGATCAATTATGTGCCTTGTTGGCACCCCGCGACCAGCCATTTGGGGGGTGCGTTGGTACCCCGCCGCAGGTCCGATCGTACCTCCATGACGGCAAGGCACATGCCAGCAGAATGCGATGATGCATGAATGCACTACCTTGGCCCGGATAGGCGCGTACAAACGCACATGACCCCGGCCGACGGTGGATCGGCGCGGGGTCATGGAAGCGGTTGATGATCTCGAGGGATGCGCCCTACTGGCTGGCGTCCTCGCCCCGGCGGCGGCGAACCCGGCTACCGAGTCCGACCCTTGCCTCGCTCTCCGCGTCGCGTCGCTGGGCGGTCGCAAGGTCCAACTCCTCCTGCACTTGCTCCAGGCGGACCCGGACGCGCTGCTCGTGCAGGTACCAGATGTCGCGGTGGAGCGATGTGTCGGTTTGGCGCAGGTCCTCGACGTTCGCGTTGATCTCGGAGATCTTGTAGGTCGTTTCGCGGAAGACCTCGTTCGTCTCCTCCAGCCGCTCGTTCAGGCGTTCGATGCGCTCCTCCAGCGTGTGGCGGAGCTGGTCGAAGCGGGCATCGGTCTCCTGCCGCTGCTCGTCCTGCATGTCGATGAGTTGGTCATGGCGGGTGTCGACCTGCGACTGCAGCTTGGTGAGGTCGCTGCGGAGGGTGGCTTCGGCGGTGCGCAGCTCGTCCAGCGTCGGGTCGACGTGAACGAGCCCACGCTTGGTGTCCTCGATCGCCTCGAATGTGTGCGAGAGATCGGAGCGGAGCTCGTCGAGCCGGCTCGTGAAGCCCCCGATGTCCTCCGTGACGGCCGTGACGCGGCGGCGAGCCTCCTGGTCGACGATCTTGATCGAGTCGTCCGTGCGAATAATGTCGCGACGAACCTCGTCGATCTCGCCGCGCAGGCTGTCGATGGTGTCACGGAGACCGTGGGTGATGGCGCTGGTGCGGTCGCTCAGCGCGGTCAGGTGCTCGATATTCGTGCTGAGCTCCGCGTAGCGCTCCTTGTTCTGGGTGGTGTCGTCGACCTTGCGTCGCGACTGCTCCAGCAGGTCGGTGACGTGCGCCTGGAGCGAGCGGATCGGGCGCATGCTGTCGTCGAGGCGCTCCTCGAGGTCCTCGAGTTGCTGGCGAGTGCGGTTCTCGTTGAGCGAGCCGGCCTGGGCAGATTGGGTGATCTCCTGGCGGGTGTTGTCCAGCTCGGATTTCAGCTGGGCGATCTGCGCTTCCTGCGACTTGATCGTCGCCTGGTCCTGGGCGCGGGTCTCGGAAACCTCCTTCACCAGGAGGCGCAGCTCGTCGATCTGGTTCTGCAGCCCGACCGAGCGACTATCGTCGCGCCGAACGTCGTCGGCCTGACGGTAGGTCTGGGGACGGGCGACGCTCACCGGAGGGGCGTCTTTCGCCTCTTCGTCGTCCATATCGGGCAGGCGGACCTGCGGATCGGCGTCGCCACGCAGCATTGCGCGCTGCCGCTCCTGCTGGGCGCGACGTCGCTGTTCCTGCTCGCGGGCGGTGCGCTCGCGCTCCTCCTGCTTCTTGTTGGTGGCCTTGCGGGGCCCCGCCCCAAAGAGATTCCTCGCCATGCGCCTGCCTTGTCCTGGATCAACGTGAAGGCGCCCCCGGCCAGCATGCACGACCGTAAAGGGATGACGCCGTCACACGGGTGTCGTGTGTCGCGATATGCCGGGCGCGAGTGCCGCTCACGCCCCGTACAGGATACGGGAAGAGGGCTTTACCGTGTCACCCGCTCCTGCATTCTTTCTATAGAGGAGCGGTCAAGGATAGCCAGCGTGTCGGCAGCGCAGCGGGCGCTGGCGAGCGGATCGTACCCGCCCTCGAGCACGGCAACGACGCGCCCCTCGGCATGGTGCGCGGCCACCTCGACGACGCGTTCGCCCAGCGCGCGGAAGCCATCGTCGGTAACGCGCAGGCCGCCGAGCGGGTCGTCGCGGTGAGCATCGTACCCGGCGGAGATGAGAATCAGCTCCGGCTGGAAGCGGTCGACGGCGGGGAGGATCCGCCGGTCCCACGCGGCGAGGATCTCGGCGTCGCCCTCGCCCGGTGAAAGCGGCGCGTTGACCGTGAAACCCGCACCGGCACCGATCCCTGTCTCCGCGGCGGAACCGCTGCCTGGAAAGAACCAGCCGTCATAGCGGTGGCTTGAGCAGAAGAGGACATCGGCGCGGTCCGCAAAGATGTCCTGCGTGCCGTTGCCGTGATGGACGTCCCAATCGAGGATGGCGACCCGCTGGACACCGCTGGCGCGGGCATGGGCGGCGGCGATCGCGACCGTGTTGAGCAGGCAGAAGCCCATTGCCCGGTCCCGCGTCGCGTGATGCCCCGGCGGCCGGCCGAGCACGAAGGCCGTGCGCGCTTCCCCGGCGAGGACGGCATCCACGGCAGCAACCGCCGCGCCGGCCGCGAGCCGGGCGACATCGAGGGAGTCCGGCTGGACGACAGTGTCCGGGTCGATCTCCCCGCCACCGGCGTCGGTAATGGCGGTTAACTCATGGAGCAACGATGGGTCATGGACGCGGAGGATCTGCTCGTCCGTCGCCGGTTCCCAGGAGGGCGTGCGGCGTCCGGACAGGAGGCCACGCTCGTGCAGGATGTTGTCGATGGCGACAATACGAGACGGATGTTCGGGATGCCAGGAACCGGTATCGTGGCCGGAGAAGGCCGCATGCCGGTAAACGAGGGTTAATCCGTCGGTGGGCATCAGGCGCCGGGGCGGCGGATGCGGGTAATGGTGCCGCCGGTATTATGCGCGCGGCTGCGGGTGAGGCCCGGGCGCTGGGCGGGGTTGCGGCCGCTGATCGCGTCGCGCTGTCGCGGACGGAGCGGGGTGACGTTGCTGGGGCGTGGTTCGGGGAGATCGATCATGTACTGGATGAGCGGATCCGTCTCGGCCTGCTCGCGCCGAGCCGCCGCGCGGGCCTGCAGGAAGCTCGTCGGGCCAAGCCAGCCGTAGGCGAGCGCCCCGGCAACGGGCACGCAGAGGATCAGGAGTGCCCACGACGTCTTGTTTCCACCGCGCACGCGAGGCCGGCGCATCAGATCCCTGATCGCCTGGTACACGAGGGTGTATTGGAGGCCTCCAAAGGCGATGATCGCCAGTGTCAGGAGGACAGTCTGCACGCTCATGACGTCCCTTGCTGCCGCGTGTATTACGTCACCCCGACGGTGCTGTCACCAGTGTAGTACCTCGCCGGGCATCCCGCGATTGTACGTTCAGGTGTACGCAGGAACTAGTCCACCGACGCCGGCTCGAGATAGTTCGCGACCACAAAGCCACTATCGCCGGTGGTATCGACCGTCACCGGGTACCAGATGTACCCTTCGGCCTCGACCTTGTCGCCGGTGATGGTGAGTGTCGACGAACCGTCCAGCTCCGCCACGACCGTGCCGTTGATGGAGGCGTCGTCCCGCAGGTTGACCGGGGTGTCGGACAGCTTCACGACGTCGCCGGCGGCGAAGTCCTGCACCGGTTCGGGCGTCGGCTGCGCAGTGGCCGGGGCTCCTCCGAGCGTGACGTAGCGGGCGTCGTCGGCAACCCGCGAGGGCATGACCCGCACCATGTCGAGCGATGCCCAAGGCGCGAGCTGGATCGCGGCCCAACCTTCGCGGCTGGCGGCCGGCATGATCTCGCGGGCAACGTCCGGCTGCGGCGCGGTGAGCGCCAGCAAGTGATCCCACGGTTCGCCGGTGGTGTCCGCGATGCGCAGCGCCGTGAACGAGAAGAATGCCGGGCGGTCGCTGACGTTCGTCGCGCGGACATAGAAGGCGTGCCAGGTGTCCGTGCTGTCGGAACCGGCGAGGGCGCGGAGCCCGAAGTCGGCGATGTCGTACACGGCCTGGCCGCTGATGTGGTCTTGCAGCGTGACGTCGAAATCGCCGGCGCGCACCGTGTCGCCGAACGCCGCCGGGGCATCGGGGGTGAGCCCAGCCTCCGGGTCGGCCGCGATCGGGCCGTAGTCGGGCACCGTCGCGCCGTCCGTGAGCGCGAACCAGGCGTCCGCCCAGTTGCCGCCGAGGAACGGGCTGTTGAACCACAGCAGGACGTTCGACGTGTCGTTGACGAGGAAGGGAACCCAGCCCTCGACCGCCGCGCCTGGCTCTACGGTGCCCTGGGCGACCGGCTCCGGGGCAACCATGGCGGTCGGGCGGCGGAGGATGCCATCCGTGCCCGTGCCGGCGAAGTCGGTCACGTTCAGGGTGACGGGATGGTCGCTGCGGTTCGTCGCGGAGACGTAGGCAAGGGCCCAGGCGGTGCCGGCCGGCGCCTCATCGTTCCCGGCGTTGGCCGAGACGATCGTCGCGTAGGCGGCGTCGGCGAGCTGGACGTCGGTCACGGTCAGCTCCCATGGACCGGCCGTGACCGGCTGGCCGACGGGCGTGAGGGTCGGGGCGAACGTCGATTCCTGCGTTTGGGTCATGGGGTCCTCGTGCGGGGTAGCGGAGATCGTGTTGGTGGCGAGGCAGGTGGTCTCGGCAGGTGCAAGGATACGGACTATCTGGCATAGCGCGCAACGGTCCTACGTGTCTCCGCCCGTGCGTGCGGCTTCAAGAACCTCCCGAACCATCGCCGACGGCGTGTCACCGAACGATCGGTACCATTGTCCGACCGAGCGCAGGTCGCGCGGGGTCATCACGGCCACGACGTCGTCCGCGATCTCCCGGAAGCGTGCGATCGACGCCTGCGGGGCGACCGGGACGGCGACGATCACGCGACCGGCGTTTCCGGCGCGGGTGGCCTCGATTGCGGCGCGCATGGTGGCGCCTGTCGCGAGTCCGTCGTCGATCAGGAGGACCGTCTTCCCGTCGATATTGCGCAGACGCGCCGAAACGCCGAGCTCGTCGCAAAGCCGCATCGCTGCCTCGGTCGCGCGGCTGGCGGTCCGCTCCAGCATCTCATCGTCCACCCCGATGTCGTCCAGCAAACGCCGGTTCAGGGCTCGTTCGCCGCTCGCCGTGAGCGCGCCTACGGCGAGCTCCGGCTGGTCCGGCGCGCCCAGCTTCCGCACGACGATCGCCTCCAGGCGCACGCCGAGCCGGCGCGCGACCTCCGCCGCGACGATCACACCGCCCCGCACAAGGCCGACGGCGACGATCTCCTGGCGTGGCGTCGCTTCCAGCACGGGACGGAGCGCATCGGCCAGGCGTGCGCCGGCGTCTGTGCGGTCCTCGAACGTCTGGGCCCGGCGGGCGAAGAGGGGAGCCATCATCTGCGCCTCCGAAGGCGATTGTGGCGCGTTCGCGTATGATGGGAGACCTCGGGACCGCAACAAGATGCATGCCCACGCAGGCGAGATCAACGCGAGAGGTGATGCTCCCATGATACCGGGTGGACCGCCGGCGACGTTCATGCCGCAGCGAGATGCAACACCGGAAATTCTCTACGATTACTATGCGCGATTCCGGAATGCGGGACGGGTCGCGCGCGGCGAGCCCGAATGGCCGATCGGCGAGCCGGGTCTGGCCCTGCTGCGGTTCGACGACGTCCGGGACAGCCTTCGCGATAACCGGTTGGGCAAGGAGTGGCGGACGCTCGCCGGCCCGGACCATCCGATCGACCCTCCCATGCCCGGGTCGTTCGAGGATGTCGCGAACCGCTTCATGCTCTTCCGCGATCCGCCGGACCATACCCGCTTGCGCTCAACGGCGAACACTGCCTTTACCCCGCGCCGGGTGGCGGCGATGCGCGAGCCAATCGAGTCCCTGACCTCGCGTCTCGTGGCGGAGCTGCGCGAACAGGCTGGCCCGGTCGACCTGATCGGCTCGTTTGCCTATCCGCTCCCGGTGCTCGTGATCTCCGGGATCCTCGGCATCCCGGATCAGGATTACCCGAAGTTCCGCGACTGGGCGAACGTTATCGCCGCGGCGATCGACCTTCCGGTCAGCGGGCTCGAGTCGTTTGTCAGCCGCGCCAACGAGACGAGCCATGAGCTGACGGAGTATTTCGGCTGGATTGTGACCCGGCGGCGCGAGGATCCACAAGACGACCTGATCTCCACGCTGATCGCGGCGGAGACGGCAGAGGGCCGGATCGACGAGCAGGAGTTGATCTCGACGCTCATCCTCCTGCTTGTCGCCGGGCACGAAACGACCGTGAACCTGATCGGGAACGGGATGCTGGCCATGCTGCAGCACCGGGAGCAGTGGCGGGCGCTGGTCGACGATCCGTCGTTGGCCCGGAACGCGACGGAAGAGCTGCTGCGCTATGACAGCCCGGTGCAAATGACCTCGCGCTTCGCGATGGAAGACATCGAGATTGCCGGCACGCCGATTCGACGCGGCACGCTCGTCTATCCGGTGCTGGGGTCCGCGAATCGTGATCCGGACGCGTTCGACCGTCCGGACTCGCTGGATATCCGGCGCGACGTTGGCCGCATCATGTCGTTCGGGATGGGCATCCATTTTTGCCTGGGGTCGCCACTCGCCCGTCTGGAAGGAGAGCTGGCATTTGGCGCGCTCGCCCGAGCCTTCCCGGACCTCCGGCAGGCGACCGAGCGGCCCGAATGGCGTGCCGGTCTGATCCTGCGCGGTTTGAGGGAGCTGCCGGTCTACCTTCACGACTAGATTGTTGCGTTCCTGGCATGGTACGCGCCGGGAATCGGTCGCCGCTGCAACGGTCGGCGACGGATAATTGGCGAGAGCCTGTGTGCATCCTGCAATTGTCGCCAACCGCAAACCGTGGAGGTACGAGATGAACACGCGTCGTTGCTTCCGGATCCCTGGTCTACCGTTCACTCGTCGACGCTTCATGCAGGGAGGGGCGGCCCTCGTTACCGCGGGGGCCCTGGGCAGCGTTCCGAAACGGAGTTCCGCGCAGGGGCTGACCGGCAAGGTCACCATCGGTTTTGACGCCTCGAATGAAGGGATCGCGGGCATCGTCGATGATGCCGTCGCGACGGTCCAGGCGGCCTCGCCAGACGCGGAGATCGAGATCATCGAGGCGCCGGCCGGCAACTTCCAGACGCAACTCTTCCTGTCGCTCAGCAGTGGCCGCGCACCGGACGTTTTCATTACGACGGGTCTCGGCATCGGCGAGCTCGGCGCCGGTGGCTTGATCGCCCCGCTGGACGCGTACCTTGCTGGCTGGGACCAGTGGACGCAGTATCCGGAAACGATCCGCACGGCGATCGCCTACGGCGGCCAAACATTCGCGCTGCCGGCGATCATCGACGCCCACTTCCTCTATTACCGGAAAGACATCTTCGAGCAGGCGGGGTTGGATCGGGAGTGGATCCCCGCGACGCCGGAGGACATCCTCGCCGCCGCGCGCCAGATCCGGGATGCCGTGCCGGACATCATGCCCTATGGCCTCTACGCCGGGGCGAACGGCGGGAACGCGACCGCGGCGCGCGGCTTCGTGCCGCTGGCGTTCGCCTATGGCGGCACGCTGACTGACGCGGACGGCAAGTTCATCATCGATAGCTGCCCGATCCGTCAGGCCCTGGCCTATTACGGCACCGTCTACCAGGACGACAAGACCGCCCCGCAGGACACCGTCACCGCGCCGAATCCCTCGAAGCTGCTGCGCGATGCCTTCGCCGCCGGCGAGCTGGCGATGTTCTACGACGGCTCCTGGGTCTACGGGACCTGGGAGGCGGCGGATCCCGACATGGCCGCGAACGATATCGGCTACGTCGATTTCCCGCTGGCGAGCGGGGACGGCGCGATCAACGTCGGCGGCCTCGGCAACTGCTGGTACATGAACGCGAAGGCGGCGAACCCGGACCTCGCCTGGGCGCTGATCGCTGCCGGGAATACAAAAGAGGCGGCCGTCGCGCTGAACAGCACCGACCCGCACCTGCCGCCGCGCACCGACGCGCTCGATGATCCTGCGTTCCAGGCGACGCCCTTCCTGTCCCGCATGGTCGAGAGCTTTGACAATCTGTTGCTCGCGCCTCCGGACCCGGCCTACCGCCAGCTCGTGACGGTGATCCAGAATGCGACCGGGATCGTCGCGACCGGCGAGGCGACGCCCGAAGAGGCGATCACCCGGTATGCGGAGGAGATGACCCGCATCCTCGGCGAGGACCGCGTCGTTGCGCAGCCATGCGAGTGACACGATGACTGGAGGAGGGCGAGCAGGACCTCACGCGGGCGCCCTGCGTCGCGAGTGGCGGCACCTGCTGATGATCGTGCCCGCCGCCCTCCTCCTCCTACTCTTCTTCGTCATCCCGGCCGGCTGGGCGCTATGGACGAGCCTCACCGACCGCGCACTGCTCGGCCTCGGGGCGATGGAGACCCGCTTCATCGGCCTCGACAACTTCCGCAACCTCTTCGAGACTCCGGACATCCCGAAGATCCTTCGCAACACGCTCGTGTTCGTGGCCGGGACGGCGATCGTCGGGCAGACGGCGCTTGGTTTCGCGCTCGCGTTGCTCCTTCACCTCGGGCGCAGGCACCGATCCCGGCTGGTCCCGATTGCCTACGCCGCGGTGCTGACCGCCTGGATCAGCCCGCCCGCGTTCGCCGGGACGATCTGGGCGTCGGTGCTGGAATATCGGCATGGCATCCTGAACGCCGTGCTGGACGCGCTCGGGGTAGGGCGGATCGACATGCTTTGGGAGTACCCGATGCTCTCAGTGATCTTGGCCGAGAGCTGGCGCGGCGCGGCCTTTCCGATGGTGATCTTCCTCGGGGCGCTCCAGACGATCCCCTCGTCGCTCTACGAGGCGTCGGCGCTTGATGGCGCAGGCGCGTGGCGTCGCTTTCGGGACATCACCTTGCCGCTCATGAGCCATCTCCTCGCGATCGTGCTGCTGCTGACGACGATCGCGGCGATGGGCAGCTTCCTGCTGATCGCGATCCTGACGAACGGCGAGCCGGGCTACGGCACGGAGACGATCGCCCTGTTCGCCTTCCACCGGGCGTTCGTGACATACGAGATCGGCTTCGGCGCGTCGATTGCCGTGGTGATGCTCGTCCTGAACCTGCTCTTCGCGACGATCTATCTGCGGATCGCGCGGGTGGAGGAGTGACCGCCCGGCGTGCCATCGGCTGGATCTCGCTGCGGCTGGCGTTGCTGCTGGTGATCGCGGTGTTTGGGGTGCCGTTCCTGTGGACGATCACCAACGCTTTTGACCGCGAGAGCGTCCGGGCGGTCCCGTGGCCGCGCGACCTGACGCTGGACCACTTCCGCGCCCTGTTCGACGACCGCAATACCGCCTCGGCGCTCCGCCGGAGCCTTATCGTGGCGACGTCGGCGATGCTGCTGGCGACCGTGTCGGCTTCGCTGGCCGGGTTCGCGCTCTCCCGCATGACGTTCCGGCGGAAGACATGGCTTGCCTACGCCGTGCTGCTCCTGCAAACGATCCCGCTCGCCGTGACGATGGTACCGATCTACGACCTCGCCGTGCGCCTCCGGTTGCAGGACACCTGGCGTGGCCTGATCCTGACGCATGCGGCGGTGTCGCTGCCGATGCTCATCTGGCTGATGAAGGGCTTTATCGACACCGTCCCGCGCGCGCTAGAGGACGCCGCGATGGTGGACGGCGCATCGGAGCTCCGGGCGTGGCTCGGCGTCGTGCTGCCGGCCGCCGCGCCGGGCATCGCCGTGGTTGCCGGGTTTGCGTTCGCCGCGGCGTGGTCGGAAGTGATCATGGTCGTGCTGCTGGTGACGACGGTCGATATGGAGACACTGCCGTTCCAGTTCTATTACACCGCGGAGTCCGGCGCGGACGTCCACACGACGGCCGCACTCGGCGTGCTTTATGTGCTGCCGGTCCTGGGGCTGTTCCTCGGCCTGCGACGCCTGATGGTGAGCGGCATGGTGTCCAGCATCCAGAATCTGTGACTATGGGCGGACGAACCGTCATCGTGCCGCCGCACCTCGTGAGCGGCGACGATCGCGCAAGCCGCGCCGCGCATAAGGTGCGGCGGTACGTCCCTCGATCAGGTGCGTCTATCGATGCTCCATAACGCCCACTTGCTGGCACATGTCGAGGACGGGGCAGCTTGAGCACCTGGGTCGATCACCGGTGCAGATGTGCTTGCCGAACGGGACAAGCCGCTCGTTGATCTCGATCCAGTACCGCTCCGGCAGCACCTTCTCCAGTGCGACCATCGTCTTCTCCGGCGTCGAGGCCCGCACGTAGCCCCAGCGGTTCGTGACGCGATGGACGTGGATGTCGACACTGATCCGCTTCTGGCCGCAGGCGATGCCGAGCGCGAGGTTGGCGCACTTCGGGCCGATGCCGGAGAACGAGCGCATGATCTCGTCGTCGCAGGGCAGCTCTCCGCCGAATTCGTCCCGCACACGGCGGGCGATGTCGCGGATCTGCACCGCCTTGCGCTCGTGGAACGTCACATCGGGGATCCGCGCGTCGATCGCATCGGGAGCCATCTCCGCCAGGGCGGAGGGCGTTCGGGCGACCTCGAACAGCCGGCGCGCGGCGACCACGCTTGTCTCATCGCGGGTGCGTACCGAGAGCAGGCAGGCGATCAACTGCTCGAACGGCGACGCATACCCATCGTCGCGAAGCTCGAACATCGCGGCCTTCGGATACGGCTTCACCGCCTTCCGGATACGATCCATCGCCAGGTCGATATCGAACGGATCCTTCGCCATGCGTTGCCTCCTTCAACGGCAAAACGGCAGGAGTCGTGCCGTGGGTCCCGTTCCGGACCGCGGCAACGCGAACCGGGCATAGAATAGGGGAGATCAGGTAGCCGACAGTCGAGCAGGAGAGGGGAGCGCCATGGAGCCAGGGACCTTTCGCATCGCCGTCATTCCGGGCGACGGGATTGGGAAGGAAGTCGTGCCGGAGGGGCTGCGGGTGCTGGAGCGCCTGGCGGCCCGGTCCGACGGCCGCTTCCAGTTCCAATTCGAGTCGTTTCCTTGGGGCTGCGAATACTATCTCCAGACCGGGCGAATGATGGACGAGGGCGGTTTGGAACGCCTCCAGCCGTTCGACGCGATCTACTTCGGCGCGGTCGGCTGGCCGGATGTCCCGGACCACATCAGCCTCTGGGGTTTACGCCTCGCGATCTGCCAGGGGTTCGACCAGTACGCCTGCATCCGCCCGGTCCAGCTTCTGCCGGGGATCACCAGCCCGCTGGCGAACGCGACGCCGGAGTCGATCGACTGGGTCGTCGTGCGCGAGAACTCCGAAGGCGAGTACGCCGGCATCGGCGGGCGGAACCTCGCTGGCCGGGGCGAAGCCTCCGAGGTCGCGCTCCAGACCGCGCTCTTCACCGAGAAGGGCTGCGAGCGGATCATCCGATACGCGTTCGAGCTCGCCCGCACGCGCACGCGGCGGAAGGTGACGAGCGTCACCAAGAGCAACGCCCAGCAGTACGCGATGACGCTGTGGGACGAGGTCTTCACGCGCGTTGCCGCCGATTACCCGGACGTCGAAACGGAGCAGTTCCTCGTCGATGCGATGGCCGCGCGGTTCGTGCTGCGGCCAGACTCGCTCGAAGTCGTGGTCGGCTCGAACCTCTTTGGCGACATCCTGTCCGACCTCGGCAGCGCGATCGCCGGCAGCCTCGGCATCGCCGCGAGCGCCAATATCGACCCCGAACGGCGCCATCCGAGCATGTTCGAGCCGGTCCACGGCTCCGCGCCGGATATCGCCGGGAAGGGGATCGCCAACCCGATCGCGGCGATCTGGAGCGCCGCGCTGATGCTGGAGCATTTGGGCCTGGCTGATGAGGCGGAGGCCATCCTCCGCGCGATTCGGGCGACGACAGCATCTGGTGTCGTCACCCCCGATCTGGGCGGCACGGCGACAACCGTCGAGGTAACGGAGGCGATACTGTCGCATCTCGACGCCTGAGCGTCGTCAGGAGACGAGCTGGGGGTGCGACTGATGGATACGGACGCGCTGCGAGATGGTATTGAGCACTCGCTGCGCGAGGCGGCATAGCTCCTCATCGGAGAGCTTGTCACCGGCCATGAGCCCCTGCAGCGAGACGCCGTTCCACATCACCTGGAGGACGGTAGCCGTCTCCTCGAGGAACGGTCTTCCAGCGGCATGCCGATGGTACCTCCGGGACCGGGATGCCGGCCATGAGCGCAACCATGCGTCGCGAGTTGAAACGGCCGCCCTCGTGGACCTCGTCCATCAGCTGCGGCGATGTTCGCGCGCGAGAGGCCACGGTCGACGAACGCCAGCCAGATGCGAATGTCACGGCGAGTCTCGTCGGTCTATCGGGGCGGTGCTGCAGATGATGTACACGCCCATCCGACCGGGTCGGCTCTGGTTTGGCGGGCCGGCGGCATCGATGCGCGCCAATGCCCGCTCGATGGTGAGCATCAGCGCATGCTCCAGCAAGTTGTCCTGGCGCGGGAAGTAGTACCGGACGGCGCCTACCGACCAGCCCGACTCCTGCGCGACGGAGCGCACCGAGACATGGTCGAGGCCGTGCTCGAGGATGATTCGGCAGACGGCCTCGGCCAGCTCTCCGCGCCGTTGCTCATGGTCGGCGTGGCGAGGCATCGCGTTCCTCCCGTGTCTTAATCGGTCTCCCTCTGCTCATGCGTGCCCTTCCCTTGCATGTGACCATGCACGACCCGCGTCCTGCGGGTGTTGGCAATGCCAATCGCAGGTATGGGACCACGCTCAAGGAGAAGCGCGTCTTTAGGCTCCGCGGGAGTGGATGACCTGCCCCGTGATCCACTCGCCGGCGTCGCTTGCCAGGAAGAGGATCAGGCGGGCTGCGTCCTCCGGCATCCCGACCCGGCCGAAGCCGTTCTCCGAAGCGATCGCGGTCTTCAGCTCCGCCGTCATCCAGCCGGTGTCCGTGCCGCCGGGATCGACCGCGTTGACCGTGATGCCCTTGTGCGCCACGCCAGGAGCGATTGAGGTCGTGAAAGCCTCGATCGCTCCCTTGGTCGTGGCATACGACAGCTCGTTCGGCATCGGCCCGACACCCTGGCCCGAGGTCATGTTGATGATCCTGCCGCCCGTGCCTCGGGAAAACCGGCGCGAGAACTCGGCGGTGAGCAGGGCCATCGCGCGGACGTTGACGGCGTAGTGCTGGTCGAGCTGCACGGCCGTGATCGTTTCGAACGAGTCGTTGAGCGACACGGCGGCGTTGTTGACGAGGATGCCCGGCGCTCCCAGCCGTTCCTCAACCGTCGCGAGGAGGGTGGATGGGGCGGCCGGGTCCGAAAGATCGATCTCGATCTCGGCCACCCGCACGCCCTTCTGGAGCAGCTCGTTTTCCAGCTGCTGCGGCTCGGACGCCGTCGTGCCGAAGCTTTCACGGTCGTACGGCGTCCAATGCGTGAAGGCGATATCGGCCCCGGCGTCGGCGAACGTCCGGCAGACCGCGGCGCCGATCCCGGCCAGCCGGCTCGCGCCGGTCACGATGGCGATTCGTCCGCTCAGGTCCAGATTCAGGGGCGGCATGCGTGCTCCAGCAGGAATTCCGGTGCTACGACGACGGCGTCGCCGCGCCCGCCGGATCGATCTCGAAGGTCAGTTCGACGGCGGCGGTCATCGTCACCATCGGCTCGGCCGATGGATCGAAGGTCGGCGCGTTGTAGATGCTGGTCATCGAGCCGTCGGTGATGTCCATCGTGCAGCTATTGATCTGTCCGGAGACGTACATGCCCCCGTAGTACATCGCGCCAGCGAGATCGTCCCGCGAGGCAACGACATCGCCGAGCCCGACGTTAAGCAGCTCCGCCTGCAGTGTCGCCTGTTCCCGCGCGTGGCCAATCGCGCTCTCGCGGGCGCCGCGGGTTAATGATGCGCAGTCCGAGACGCCGTAGAGGGCGCTGGTCATGTTCACATACAGGCCGGCGTCGGTAGCGGCCGAGCTTGCCGCGCCGAGCAGGTCGCCGATGCCCTGGGCGCTTGGGTTGTCGATGGTGAAGCGCAGGGTGACCATCATCGGGGCACCGTAGGGCGATGTGTAGTAAGCGGAGGGATCGGGGATGATCTCGATATCGGTCGCGGGAATGCCGGCGTTGACCAAGGCATCGATGACGGGCTGGACCATCTCCTCTGGCGAGGCCGATGGCGTCGGTGTGGTCTCCATCATCGACGGGTCTTTGTAGTAGTCGCCACTCCCGAGCATGATCGCGATCGTCGCGGTTTCGGCCGGGGCGCTGGCGCGGCCAAAGCCGGTCACGCTGATGCCGGGAATCGATGTCGAGGCTACTTGCGCCGATGCGCCGGGTGCGGCGAGCAGGACGAGCGACAGCAGAAGGACGGGGAGTGCCGAGAGGACTGACGAGCGTTTCATGGGTGATCCTCCTGACGATATGCGGTTGTGGATGGGACCCTGTCTGCACTCTATCACGCACATCGATGCCCGAGCGTTTCGCGACAACGCTGTTGGATATGGTGTGAGGTTACGGCGGGTGCTAGGCAAATCCGGCGATTGCGCGATAATCGACCTATCCTGCCTCGTCACTCACCAATCGATGGAGTAGGCGGGGCACTCAGCCCGGGACGGGCGTGGACACGCGAGGAGTGGAGGAACACAGCATGGTTGTCGAACAGCACCGATATGACGCGTTGACTGAGGAGGACCTGCGCGGGGCCCTTGGCGCGAAATGGACGACGTACCCGGAGTGCATCGGCGCGTTCGTCGCCGAGATGGACTTCGCGACGTCGCCGGAGATCCAGGCGGATCTTCGCGCCGCGGTCGATGCCGGGTTCTTTGGCTACCTTCCGAAGGCGAAGGAGCGGGAGCTGGCGGAGGCCTGTGCCGGATGGTACCAGCGCAATACGGACTGGCAGGTCGACCCCTCGCAGGTCCATTCGATGCCAGACGTCCTCAAGGGCTTCGAGCTGACGCTGACGAAGTACGCGCCGAAGGGCGGCAAGGTGATCCTGCCGACGCCGGCGTACATGCCCTTCTTCTTCATGCCGGGCATCTACGGGCGGGAGATCATCCAGGTGCCGATGATCCGCACGGAGACGGGCTGGGAGTACGACTACGACGCCATCGACCAGGCCTTTCGGGATGGCGGCGAGGTGCTCGTCGTCTGCAACCCGCACAACCCGATCGGCAAGGTCGCGCAGCGCGACGAGCTCGTGAAGTTGTCGGAGATCGTCGAGCGGCATGAGGGTCGGGTCTTCTCCGACGAGATCCACGCGCCGCTCGTCTACGAAGGCAACCGGCATGTGCCGTACGCCTCGGTGTCGGAGACCGCGGCGGGCCATACGATCACGGCGGTGGCAGCCTCGAAGGCGTGGAACCTGGCTGGCCTGAAGTGCGCGCAGATCGTGCTCTCCAACGACGCCGACAAGGATGTCTGGGAGAACGGCGGCGCTGCCTGGGTCGCGCATGGGGCATCGACGCTCGGCGTGGTCGCGAGCATCACGGCATACAGCAAGAGCGAGCCGTGGCTGCATGACGTCCTCTCGTACCTCGATGGCAACCGCAAGCGCCTGGGCGAACTGGTCACCGAGCACCTGCCGGGCGTGACCTATGCGGCGCCGGAAGGCACCTACCTCGGATGGCTGGACTTCACGGCGACGAAGGTGCCGGACAACGTGCAGGAGTTCTTCTGCGAGCACGCGAAGGTCGCGATTACCGACGGTTCGGCCTGCGGTGAGGTCGGCAAGCGCTGCGTGCGCTTCAACTTCTCGATGTCGCGCCCGATGCTGGAGACGACGATCGAGCGGATGGGCGAGGCCATGCGCTCGCTGGATTCGTAGGACTGCTCCCAAGAGGTTTGCTGAAGGGGACCCGGGCACATGGCCCAGGTCCCCTCGTCCTTTAAGCGCTCCCTGGCCACCATGAGGCCAGGGCTACCTGCGGTTCTCTACCCGATTGGAGATGACGCGCCCGGTCACGATGGCGGCAGCCGCGGTGAGTGCTGCCTTGGCTCCCGGATGCGTCTGGAACCAGGTGTACGGGCTGGCGCGGAAGGCATGGTTGCCGATGCCGCCCTCGATGCGATTGTCGTGCTCTCGTGGGGTGTACAGGGCGTCGTCCCCGGGCGGTTCGTCAGTGCGCTGGAGCGGGATGCCAACGGTGCCGATACCGATGTCCATCAGCCCCGGTGCGACACGCTGCACCGCCGTCATCAGGCGACCGGAGCCGCCGGCGAGCATGTCTCGCACCGGGTGCTCGGCGGCGTAGACAACGCATTGGGCGACGAGGGATGGGTGGTAGACGGGACCCGGCGCCGTCGGCCGGAAACCGACGCGGCTCAGCGCATTGGAATAAAAGGGGGTGCTGATCACGGCTGGCTTAACGCTGGTGACGGAGATCGGCACCCCCTCGTACAGCAGCTCGCGGCGGAGCGTCTCGGCGAGACCCTCGATCGCATGCTTTGAGGCGACGTAGGCGCTCTGTAGCGGCATGGCGACGCTGCTCTCGATCGATGAGACGATGATGATCGCGCCGCGCCCCTCCCTCCGCAGTCGTGGCAGGGCTGCCCGAATCCCGTGCAGGTAGCCCATGATGTTGACGTCCAGCACGCGGCGGAAGTCGTCCAGCGGAACGGTCTCGAGCGGCGCGTACACGCCGACCGCCGCCGCATGGACCCATGTGTCGAGATGCCCATAGGTGGCGACCGCGTGCTCGGCCACGGCGTTCACCTGGTCAGCGTCCGATACGTCGCAGACGACATAGGTCGCCGTGCCGCCTTTTGCCGTGATCTCCTCGACGAGCGAATGCAGGCCGGGCTCGCTTCGCGCCGCGGTGACGAGCTTCGCCCCGCGCGCGGCGAGCTGGAGCGCCGTCTCCCGACCGATGCCGCTGGACGCGCCGATGACCACCACGACCTGCTGGTCCAGCGGCTTCAAATCCGGCTTGGGTGTCAGGATGCCGCGCAGCATGCCGTATCTCCCTGGATGCCTACCTGAATGAGCGCCGCAGCGCCGACTGCGCGCCGTGGTAGCCCGACATGCCATGCACGCCACCACCCGGCGGGGTCGATGCTGAGCAGAAGGTCAGGCGCGGGTTCGGCGTGCTGTACGGGTCGATGCGGGGCGCGGGGCGCGTGAAGAGCTGGCGCCAGTCCTGCATCCCGGCGTTGATGTCGCCGCCGATAAAGTTCGCGTTCCAGGCCTGCATCTCGACCGCATTCTTCGTGGCGCGGGTGATGATGCGGTCACGGAAGCCTGGCGCAAAGCGCTCGATCTGCGCCTCGATGCGGTCCGTCATGTCTACAGTCGAGCCGTGCGGGACGTGGCAATAGCCCCAGAGCGTGTGCTTGCCGTCCGGCGCGCGGGTGTCATCGAAGAGGCTTTGCTGGGCCAGCAGCACGAAGGGCTGCTCCGGGTGCCGGCCGCGCACGACGTCGCGCTCGGCGGCAACGATCTCCTCCATGGTTGGACCGAGGTGGACCGTGCCGGCCTGGTGGCACTCCGGTGCCGTCCACGGCACCGGGCCGTCCAGCGCCCAGTCGACCTTGAACACGCCGGCGCCATAGCGGTAGTGCTCCAGGGTTCGCCGGTAGCCCGGTGGAATCTCATCGCCCGCGATATCCAGGAACTGCCGTGGCGTGACGTCGAACAGTACCGCGTTGGCATCGCCGGCGATGTCCAGCGATGTCACGCGCGTGCCGGGGACGATGGTACCGCCGAGGGAGCGGAGGTAGGCGGCAAGGGCGTTGGTGATTTCCTGGGAGCCGCCCCGCGGGATTGGCCAGCCGACCGCGTGGCCGACGAGTCCGAGGACCATTCCGAAGGCGGCCGTGACCGGGCGGGAGAGGTCCAGCATGGCGTGCGCGGCCATGCCGGCGAAGAGGCCTCGCGCGGGGTCGCCCCGGAATGCGCGTTTGGCGAACAGCCCCGAGGGCAGCAGCGCCGGGATGCCGAACCGGGCCAACGCGATCGGGTGCTTCGGGAGGCGGAACGGTCCGAGCAGCGGGTCCAGCAGCAGGTCGAAGTCGTTCACCAGCGGCTCGAAGACGCGCTTCCAGGCGCCTTCGTCGATGCCGAGCGTCGCGGCCGTCTCGTCGATGGACTGCGTGAAGGCGGCGGCGGTGCCGTCGTCGAACGGGTGCGCCAGCGCGATTGGGGGCTGGATCCATTCCAGCCCATACTCGTGGAGCGGCAGGGTGCTCAGGAAGGGGGACGCCGGGGCGAGGGGGTGGATGGCGGCGCACGTGTCGTGGAGGAAGCCCGGGAGGGTCAGCTCCGCCGAGCGGCACCCGCCCCCGATCGTCTCGTTTGCCTCGTAGACGGTGACGGTCTTGCCGGCCTGGGCGAGCGCGATGGCGGCGGCGAGGCCGTTGGGGCCGGAGCCGACCACCACGGCGTCTGTATCGGCGACATGTAGGGGGACGTCGGTCACGTAACGTGTCCTCTCGATCGCAGCCGGCCGAGCGCCAGCCGGAAGGGCCGGGTCACCACCTGGAAGATCGTGTGCAGGAAGGCGTTGTAGCGGACGTTGCCGATGTTCCGCCATGTGCGGTGCCCATCCAGAACCGTCATGTCCATGTGGGGCTGGGCCTCGACACCGAAGTACTTCGCCAGGGCGCGGAGGCTGGCTTCCCAGAACTTGTTCTCGTGCTGATGGCCACCGAGGGGCATGCCGATCTCGTAGATGGGGTCGCTGGCGCGCATGAGGACATCGACCCGGGCGACCGTGGTGCCATCCTCTTCGACGCCGGAAAAGGTGATGGTGCCGCAAAAGGTATGGCCCTGCAGCGTCGCGAAAGTGAACGAGGTGTCGTCCGCGTTCAGGACGATGATGCCCGTCGCCACGCGCGTCCCGGCGATCATCGCGAGATCGGCCGCGGCGACGTCGCCCGTCTCCAGGCCTTCGGGGGGCTGGTAGAGGTGGCTGCCCTTCGGCCAGAACTCGGTGTAGCGCTTCTTCCAGACCTCGACGAGGCCGGACGGCGTTATGTCGGCGCCTTCCAGCCGCACCCAGAAGCGCTTGCGCCAGAGTTTTCCGAAGCCGTCCTCGACGCCGGTGACGGCGCGGCCCTCGAGGTTCTCCCGGAGCGCCTCGGGGGGCAAGGGGTCGGAGACCAGCATCGAGATCGGTTCAGATGTCGTGGCGGGACCGTGATCGGGCGAATCGGGTGATCCGCTGTTGCCGTGCGTGGCCAAGGGCGCATCCTTTCGTGGTCGGCCAATAGGCCACCGGCTTTGGCGCCGGCATGGCGACGGGGCATGCGGATCGGCCGGGCGCCGGGTGGCGTTGCCCAGCATGTTCGCACGCGGTGTGCCGACAGGCGCGGGCGGACTAGGCGGCCTTCGCTTCGCCCGGCGCCTCGGCCGTCTGGCGTCGGACGATGATGTCCAGCGCGATGACGATCAGGGAGCAGATGACCATGATCAGCGGGATGGCGGTCAGCGTGGTGGACTGGGCGATGATGCCGGCGACGGTGGTGATGCTGATGATGCCGACGGTGGAGGCGCTGACCTGGAAGCCGATGGTGTGGAGGGCGACGCCGGAGCCGAAGCGGAGCGGGGTGAGCGACATCAGGGTGGGGAAGAGCGGGGCCATGCTGAGGCCAAAGATGACGAGTCCGGCCTGGTAGAGGAGCACGGCGTTTTGCGTCATGAGGAGGGACCCCGCGAGCAGGCCCCAGGTGCAAAGCTGGACCAGCCGGGCAGGGTTCATGTCGCGCGAGAGCGGCACCATGACGATGCGCCCCAGGGCCATGGCACCCCAGAAGATGCCCGCCCAGAGGCCGGCCCGGCTTTCCGAGGCGTCGAACTTCCCGGCCATGATGGTGGCGGTCCAGTTCCCGGCACTGGCCTCGATGCCGGTCATGAAGAAGAACATGCCGATCTGGGTCCAGACGGCCGGCATGCGCATGACCTGGCCCACGGCGACGCGCGGCGTGGCGTCTTCCGAGTCGTGGTGCGCGCCGTCGTTCCAGCGCTCGGTGGTGAGGATGAAGACGACGGCCATGAGGGCGATGGCGGTGGCGACGATGAGGTAGCCGATGCGCCAGCCGCCGCCGAGGGCGAAGACGCTGGCCATGACGAACGGGCCGACCATGGCCCCGATGCCGAAGAAGGCGTGGAGCCAATTCATGACGGTGACGGAGAAGTGCTCGGACGCGTAGAAGTTGAGTCCGGCGTCGATGGCTCCCGAGCCGAGGCCGATGACCAGGCCGGCGAACGGGAGGAGCCAGAACTCCGGCGAGACGGCATAGCCGAAGAGGCCGATGGCGACGAGGGAGGTGGAGATGGCGAGGAGGCGCCCGACGCCGAGGCGGTCGATGGCGCGGCCGGCGAGCGCGCTGGAGAGAAAGTAGCCGGTGCCGGAGAAGACGAGGATAAAGCCGAGGTTGGAGAGGTTGCGCTCGAAGGTGACGCGCATGAGCGGCCAGGCCACGCCGAGGACGGCATCCGGGAACCCGATGCTGACGAACGCGAGAAACGTGATCAGCATCAGCGCGCGCGACGTTTGGCCTTTGGTGGGCATGATGTGATGAGGCTCTCCTCTGAGGTTCGCAGGGGAGGGGCGATTTCCGTCCCGAATGTCCGACCATTATCATTCCACGCCCTCTCCAGTGCTAGAGAGGACACGCCGAGGGTCCAGGAGGCGTGTTTGGATGGGGTCATTATGTATACTCTTCGAAAGTTCCCGGGGCTGAAAAGACAGAAGGTCGATGTCGAGTGTGGGAGCATTCGCATGATGCACGAACTATCTGTTCGCAGGCTGAGTCGACGGACGATGCTTGGGTTGATTGCAGCCGGTGTGCCCACTGGTGGGGCCGGACGTGCCCTTGCTCAAGGGTCTTCTCCCGATGACGAGATGGAGACGTGCCGTGAGGAGCCTACGATCCTGATGCTGGATGCCTGGCGCTCGGGCATCTCGCCAATTGTCCACACCCCAACTGTCGGCCACGCGCGTTGTGTCACCTGAGGGTGAGGCGCTGTTCGAGTATGCGATTGGTGCGATCCAGGGCGTATTGCTCACGACGGAACAGTGCTCGGCGATCGCCAAGGGAAGCATCGTGGGCGCCGATGCGAATCTGAGCCCTGTCTGCATGTATGACGACCAGTTCAACGCGGTCATGCCTGGCTGGTTCTCGGTCGATCGGCACGGTTCGCGATTGCTGATCACGACGGACAACGCGTCGATCCTGCCGAGCGATGTCCTGCCAGCCACGGTGATCTCCTACAACGCCATATACGGACCGCGACGGAACATGGAAAAGCTTATGTATGATGTCTTCCTGCGCATCTTCTACCAGTTCCTTGGCGGTGGATCCGGTGATCCGACGCCGACCCCGATGTCCTAAAGGCTGGCGCGGTGGTCCGGGTGGTCGGCGCGGACCCGGAATGCTCCTTCAAGCAGGATCAGGATCACCACCATGAACGCGGGGATGACAACGAGGGTCGTTGACTGGGTGACAAGCCCGGCCATCGGCTGGCAGGTCAGCGCGCCGCCCACCGTCGCCGCGCCCGTCCGACTCGGCAGGGTGCCGAGCCGAGATTTGCTGGCAACATCCGTAGTCTTCGACCGCGTGTCGACTGCATGCCGTAACGCGGCATATGCGAAGCGGCATACCCCGCGCGTGGCGACGAATCCCCGGTCTCTCGTTGTCACGCCGGTCCGATCAGGTCACCGCGTGTCGACCGGTGGGGCGGTAGGACGGATGGATTAGGATTACGGGGTGATTGAGGGACGGCTCGCGCCCATCGGGGCATGGCGGGCAAGGATACGGTGATGAAGGTGATTCGCGAGGAATGGATCGTGACGTGTACCCTGGCGTCCGGGTTGCTGGCGCCGCGGGTCGATGACTTCGCTGGGATCCGGACGGCGGAGGGCCGATGCCTGAGCTGTCGATGATGGATGAGACGCCGGCCCGGGCCGAGGTGTTCGAGGTGCGGCGGCGGGATCACGGGCGGCATGGACCATTGCCGTCGGAGACGCGCGATTTCGTGCCGACGCCGGGTGGTTGGGCGCTGATCCTGGTGGTGACGGGCGCGCTGGCGTGGGCACTGTGGCAGGCGGGTGGCGATGAGGCCGGACTCGCCTGGCTGGTTGTCAGCACGGTGCTCGGGTACGCCGTCGCGATGGCGGCGTGGGGCGCGGTCCGGTTGGTGCTTGATGCGCGCGCGGATCGCCGCGAGGCGGGATGACCTCGAGTCGTACTCTGCCGTTCATGTCCTGTGCGGAGAATACCCGTTTGGGTGGGAGACACGGCCCGTGGCCGGGGCTATTGTGGTGATCGTGGAGTATCGGTGTCGTGGCTGGATTCGCGCCACTCCATTGCCCCTGCCTGGCTCCATTTGCGCCAGGCAGGGGTTTTGTATCCCCCGAGGGAAACCGTCTGGCCACCGCGAGGTTATGCCTGGCCGAGCGTTGCGCGGTGATCCGGGTGGTCGGCGCGGATGCGGAACGCGCCTTCGAGCAGGATCAGCACGACGGCCATCACGACCATGAAGACCGGGATGACGGCCAGCCCGGCGGCTTCCGCGACGAACCCGGCGACGCTCGGCACCAGCGCCCCGCCGACAGTCGCTGCGCTGACCTGCCAGCCGATGGCGTGGATGGAGGCGCTTCGGCCCAGGCGCTCCGGCGTCAGTGACATCAGCATCGGGAAGACCGAGGCGTTGGAGAACGCGATGACCATGATCCCGGCCCGGTAGGCCCAGACGTGGTCGACGTTCATCAGCAGCGAGCCCGCGAGGATGCCGAACGGCGCGAGCATGACGATCCGGGCCGGTGCGACACGCCGGAACAGTACCGGTTGCACGAAGCGGCCGACCGACTGCATGCCCCAGTAGAGCCCCGCCCAGATGCCGGCCTGCGCCACCGGCAGATCGAAGCGCTCGACAAGGATCGTCGTCGTCCAGACGCTGGGGATGACCTCCAGCGCCGTCAGGACGAAGAAGATCGCGATCTGCAGCCATACCAGTGGCATTCGCACCACGCGCCCAGCCGATACCGGCGCGCGCTGGCCCGTCGCTCCCTTGTGGTCGATGTCCTCCTCGAACCGTCGCGCGTTGGCGAGGAAGATGACGGCGAGCGTGAAGGTGATCGACGCGATCAGGGCATAGCCCCAGCGCCATGACGCCCCGGCGCGGAGCGTCGACGACATGATCAGCGGGCCCAGCATCGCGCCGACGCCGAAGCAGGCGTGCAGCCAGCTCATGGTGCGCGTGGTGAATTTGTCGGCGGCGTAGAAGTTCAACCCGGCGTCGACCGCGCCGGAGCCGATGCCGATCACGAACGCCGCCGGGACCATCGTCCACAGGTTCGGGGTCAGCGCGTAAGTCACGAGACCGGCGGTCACCAGGCCCGTGCTCAGCGCGAGTACCCGGCCGACGCCGAGGCGCTGCATCATCACCCCACCGACCGCGCCGGATGTGAAGTAGCCGGTTGCCCCGGGGATCAGGATGTAGCTCAGCTCGCCCAATTTGCGGCCGAAGTCCGCGCGGATAGATGGCCACGCCACGCCCTGCACGGCGTCTGGCAATCCGAGGCTGACAAACGCCACAAAGACGAGCAGGACAAGGAAGACCGACGGCGAGCGACGTGACGACATGGGGGCGTATCCTGCCGGGTTTGAGGGAGGAGACGGGCGTGCCGGGTGGCGCGCACGCATAGTAGGTGCGAGCATGCCATTTAGCGGGGGAAACAGGCAAATGCTGGGTCGCGATGACGCGATGGTAGCGGGGGGTCGCGAAATCGCAAATGGTACGTTATGGTAAGCAGACGCGCCACATGCAGGCCCCGGCGCAGGGGCCGAGCTTTACCACGACCAAGAAGGTCGTCCGGTGAGACATGGGGCAGGGGCCACATCTCCTTTCCGCTCCCATCGAATATGACAGGAGAAGGCAGCCGATGCGCCATCGCATGACCTCCTGCCGACATCGCCCATGTGAACTTCGCCATCCCGGGCACGCCCCGGGTGTCCGAGGTCCCGCCCGAGCAGGTCTCGGAGTATGTGGCCGCACTCGAGGCGCGATGCAACATGCTCTGGGGCTATATCCAGGGGTATGACTGCTCCTGCGATCCCGTCGTGCGGTTTCTCGCCTCCGAGCTTGGCCTGACGGTCGACCACATCACCGAGGCGACGCCAGGACCGGCTGCCGACTAGCGTCGCCATCAGCCCAGACACGAGACGAGACCCGGGCACTTGCACCGGGTCTCGTCTCGTGTCTCGTGTCGTTTGGGCAGGGTCTAGACCGCTGCAGTTTCCCGCGCGCTCACCGGCGCCTCGCCCGGCAGGGTGAGGGTGCGGTCGACGGCCTCGGCTATGCGCTTCACCTTCGGCATCATCGTGGCGAACTGGGCGAAGTCCAGCGACTGCGCGCCGTCCGACATCGCGTGGTCCGGGCTCGGGTGGATCTCCACGATCAGCCCGTCCGCGCCGGCAGCGATGCCGGAGAGGGCCAGGCTCTCGACGAACTGGCGCTTCCCGGCGGCGTGGCTGGGGTCGATGAACACCGGCAGGTGGCTCATGCTCTGCAGCACTGGCACCGCACTGACGTCCATCGTGTTGCGCGTCGCCGTTTCGTAGGTGCGGATGCCACGCTCGGTGAGGATGACGTCCGGGTTGCCCTGGGCCATCACATACTCGGCGGCCAGCAGCCACTCCTCGATCAGCATCGACAGGCCGCGCTTGAGCATGACCGGCTTCTTCGCCTTGCCGACCTCCTCCAGCAGGAGGTAGTTCTGGGAGTTGCGCGCGCCGATCTGGAAGATGTCAGTGTACTGGCCGACGAGCTCGACATCGCCCGGGGTCATCACCTCGGTGATGATCTTCAGGCCCGTTTCCTCGCGCGCCTGCGCCAGGATCTTCAGCCCGTCCTCTCCCAGACCGCGGAACTCGTACGGCGACGTGCGGGGCTTGAACGCGCCACCACGGAGGACGGTCGCGCCGGCTTTCCTCGCGGCGATCGCGGTCTCCATCAGCATTTCTTCGTTCTCGACGGAGCAGGGGCCGGCCATGACGGTGATCTCGTCCCCGCCGATCTTCACCCCGTCTATCTCGATCACCGTTTTCTGCGGATGGAAGTCCCAGCCGGCGAGCTTGTACTTCTTGGAGATGCGGACGACCTGATCGACACCGGGGAGGATCTCGAACATCTCATCGAGCGTGGGCGGCAAGGGGAGGCCAACGACACCGACTATCGTGCGCTCCTCACCGTCGATCAGGTGGGGGCTAAGTCCCAGCTCCTCCACCCGGTTGATGACGGTCTGCAATTGCTCTTCGGCGGCGTCCGGCTTCATGACGATGATCATTAGTGGCTCCTGGGCAACGTGGGATGCGGGGTGAATCCTAGACGGCGGTGTTGGTGACCGGAACGCTGGCGACTTCGTCCTCGCTGGCTGAGGTGGCGGCCTCACCGGTGATGCGGGCGACGTCCTCGTCGGAGATGCCCCATTCCGGGCGAAGCTGCTTCGCGCCCTTGAGGTAGACATGCCGGATTTCCGAGGCGCTCTTCGTGGTGTTGACGTGCACGAGCACGCGTACTGCCTTGGACAGCGCGCCAGGGACGGCCATCTCGTGCGAGCACATCATCGGCACCCCGGTCCAGCCAAACGAGCGGGCGGCCGAGGCCGGAAACATGGCGGTGAGATCCGGTGTGGTGGAAAAGATCGCGCTGGCGATGTCCTCGGTCGTGAGGTCATTCAGCCCGATCAGGACTTCAACCAGCTCCTGGGTCGCTTCGAGGATGTCCTCGGCTGTGTTGGCCGCCGCGGTGGTGGCACCGCGAATGCCGCGACAGACGATCGGCATCTCACCGTGTTCTGTCATGGGAAGTTGCGCTCCGACATAAAAAGGACATGGGGTTCAAGGCACCGTTGCCAAGGTGTGCGTCCACGCTTTCGCAATCATACCAGCGTTATCGAATTCACAGTGTCGCGATTGTTAACGAATTGTGGTCCATCCTCGATTGCCAGCCGGCGGGACCCTCCGTATGATGACGCGAACACGCAGAGCCAAATGATGACGAGCCGCGGGCGATTGCCCGAGGCAGGGGTACACGCGCGTGTGGGAGCGGGGGATCACGATGGCGTATGGATATGGCGGCGTTCAGCATCGACCGGCGGTGACGGGTCGTGAGGGGATGGTGTCGTCCGCGCATCCTCTCGCAACGACCGCCGGGTTCCGCACGTTGATGGAAGGCGGAAACGCGATCGACGCGGCCATCGCCGTCGCGACGACCATCGGGACGACCGAGATCGGGATGTCCGGCGTCGGCGGCGTCGGCTGGCTGCAGATCTATCACGCGCCGACGAATACGCACATCTGCCTGGACTACCAGGGCATGAGCCCGCTGGCAGCCGAGCGCGACGTCTTTGCCGGACCCGAGGAGATGATGCTCGGGATGAAGGCCTCGATGGTGCCAGGATCGGTGGCCGGATGGTGCGCCGCGCTGGAGCGCTTCGGCACGATGAGCCGCGCCGACGTGTTCAAGTACGCCATCGACATTTGCGAGCACGGCCATGGCCTGACGGTGCGTGCGGCCGAACTGATCCACCATGCGGAATCGTTCTTCCGGCCGTATCCGTCGTCCGTCGACTTCTTCTGCCATGATGGCGAGTTGCCGCGTGCAGGCTCGCTCCACCGCCAACCGGACCTCGCCGAAACCTTCCGGGTGCTGGCTGAAGGCGGCGCGGATGCGTTCTACCACGGACCGATCGGCGAGAAGATCGTCGCCTTCCACGAGGCGAACGGCGGCCTGATCACGCAAGAGGACCTCGACGCCCTCGAGGTCCGCTGGGTCGACCCGATCGGCATCACCTACCGTGGCTACGAGGTGTTTGGCCCGCCGCCGCCGTCGAGTGCGGTGCAATGGCTGCAGACCCTGAAGCTGCTCGAAGGGTTCGATCTGGCGGCGATGGGTCACAACTCTGTGGAGCATCTGCACACCCTGCTAGAGGCCGAGCGCCTCGCGATCGCGGACCGCGTCCAGTACAACGTCCAGCCGGACTGCCCGGTCGATGTGCTGCTCTCGGAGGATTACGTAGCCAGACGGCGTGCCCTGATGAACCCGGATCGGGCCAGCAGCAGCGTCGGCGAGCGGTACGCGCGGTCGATGGCATTCGGGCAGGTCCGGCCGGGTGACGTGATGAAGCGCGAGAGCACAACCCACTTCAACGTTGCCGATGCGGAGGGCAGCTTCGTGTCCGGCACGCAGAGCCTCGGCGGTTTCGGGTCCGGCGTCGTCGTGCCCGGCACCGGCATCCTGATGAACGACTTCATGTACTGGTTTGACCTGGACGCTGATAGCCCGAATGTCGTCGCCCCGCGCAAGAAGAACGAGATGTGCCTCTCGCCCGGCATGATCTGGCGTGACGGCAAGGTGTTCGCCTGCATCGGGACGCCGGGCAGCCACGGGATCATGGAGACGACGCCGCAGTTCATGAGCAACATGATGGATTTTGGCATGTCGGTGCAGGCGGCGATCGAGGCGCCCCGCGTCCGGCCGCAACAGGCGACGGTCGTGGCCGCCGAGGGCAGAATCCCGGCGGAGGTGCTGGCCGGGCTGGAGGCGAAAGGGAATGTGATCCAGCGGATGCCGGACTACCACATGTTCTTCGGCGGTGCGCAGGGGATCATGGTGGACCCGGATAGCGGCGTGCTCACTGGCGGAGCGGATCCCCGGCGGGACGGGTACGCGATGGGGTGGTAGTTGATCGGGTCGACACGCGGTCGACCCCTACGATGCCTCGTCGTCGTCGCGCTTCTCGATCTCGGGCAGGGCCTCGACGGCCGGATCTTCCTCTTCGGGGACGCCGGCCCAGGCGGCCTCGCCGGCCCGGTCGTCCTCCTCGTCGCCCATCCCCAGGAAGGCCGCAATCGGGAAGATGGCGACCGTGAGCACCGCGCCTGCGATGATCGCCGTGCCGACGTCCTCCGGTACGCGGCCGCTGTCGACCAGCCGCGTCATCAGCGTCGCGACCAGCGGGAGCTGGGCCGACGCGACGAGCGCGAGCCGCATCCGCATGCCCGTCTCGAGGTCGCGGTAAAGCGCCAAAACTGGCAGGCCGCGAATGAGGAACGAGCCGATGACGGCCAGGCCCATCAACGCCAGCGCGCGGTTGCTGGAGAGCAGGGTTTCGAGCTGGAGGTCGGCGCCGGTCACGACGAAGAAGGCCGGGATGAAGACCCCGAAGCCGATCGACTCCAGCTTCACCTTCAACCACTCCATGACCTGGCGCGATTCCTTGGTACTCGTGACATCGCCGAGCTGCCCGATGATGAAGCCGCCGGCGAACGCGCCGAGCAGGACATCGAGTTCGAACCGTGCGGCGAGGTAGACGAGCACGGTAAGGATCAGCAGCGACAGCCGCACGGCGAATTGCGCGCTGGAGTTGAGCGTCTCGACGATGATGCGCCGGGTGTGGCTGTCTTCCTTCTGGCCAACGCCCCGGCGGAAGGCATAGAGCACCGCACCGACGATGGCCATGAAGAGGACGAGCGCGAGTGCGGTGAGTCGCGCCTCGCGGGTTTCGTTGAAGAGGAAGGCGACGGCGAGCACGGGCACGAACTCGCCCACCGCGCCGATCGAGAGGACGTTGGCGCCGAACTTCGAATGGAGCTGGCCACTGTCCTGAAGGATCGGCATCAATGGGCCCAGGGCGGTCGTGGCGATCGCGATGGCGACAAGGTGGAAGCCAGAGACGAGATCCAGTTGCTGCAGCGTGAAGGCGAGGGCGAGGGCGATGACCAGCGATCCCACCCAGCCGGTCAGGGCCTGGCGAATCGGATCACCCTTGATGCCTTCGAAGTCGACCTCGAAACCGGCAAGGAAGAAGAGGAAGATAACGCCGAATTCCTTGGCGATCTCGATGCCGGTACTGTGGTGAATCAGGTCGAGCACGTGCGGCCCGAGCAAGATGCCGAGCGCGATCTCCATGACCACGACCGGGAAGGAGATTTTCGGAATGCGGTCGACGATGATCGGTGCTACCGTCGCCGCGACCACCACCCACAACAAACCACCGATTGCTTCTTCGACCATTAAGCTCCGCGTTCCCCCATATCGCGCACCGTGGCGCCCATCTCTCCTGATCCGGTCGACGCACGGTTCGCGCCATGACCAATGAGGGCCGCTGCTGGATACACGTCATCATTCGTGCCGGTATGTTGGCCGTGCGATGCAGACGCCCGATCCAAGCACCATCTCTGCCGAGGTCGTTTTCCAGGACGCGTTCCTGTCGGTCTTGCGCGCGCATGGCGTGATTCGGGCATCGGTTTTCGGGAGCGTGGCTGAGGGGACCGCGCGGCCGGATAGCGATATCGACCTGCTGGTAACCTTCGACCGTCCCGTGACGCTTTTCGAGCAGTTGCGGCTTGCGCACGAGTTGGGGAACGTCGCTGGCCGCGACGTGGATCTTATGACCGAGATCCATCCGGCGTTCGCCCCTTACATCCTTCCCACGCTTCGCCCCTTGCCGCTGGGAAAGCATGGGATCCGCACATCGTCTTGATCCGTGAAGCGCTGACCCAGATCGATCTGTATCGGCCCGCGGATGAAGCGACGTTCTCTCGCCATCCGATGGCTCAGGACGCGATCTTCATGCGGCTCCAGACCATCGGTGAGAACCTGTCCCGGATGCGCCGGATCGATGAGAAGGCGCTCGCTGCACGTGGCCACGATGCCTGGCATCAACCGATCGGATTGCGGCACATCAACTCACACGGCTACCAAACCGTCAGTGCTGCGCAAGTCTGGCAGAGCATTGCCGATGAGCTCCCGACTTCGCGCGTTCGATCGATGACCTGAACAACGGATAGGGACCGAGGGCAGGCATGAGCGTCTGCCCCCAAACGAGTGGTCCGCCGGGAGCGGCTTTAGCCCTTCACCGAACCGGCGAGCAGGCCGCGGACGAAGAAGCGGCCGAGCAGGATGTAGATGATCGCCGTCGGCAGGGCGGTGATCACCGCGCCGGCCATCATCACGTTCCAGCTGACCGAGAACGACCCCGAGAGATTGTTGAGCGCCACGGTGACGGGTTGGCGAGCGGGATTGGTGATGACCGTGAGGCCGAAGAGGAACTCGTTCCAGATGTTCGTGAACTGGAAGATGCCGACGACGACGAACGCGGGCATGGCCAACGGCAGCATCATCTGCCAGAAGATCTGTAACAGCCCCGCCCCGTCGACGCGCGCCGCCTCCAGCAGCTCGTTCGGGATGTTCGTGAAGTAGTTGCGGAAGATCAGCGTCGTGATCGGCAGGCCGTAAACGACGTGCACGACGATCAGGCCCGGGATCGTGCCGTAGAGCCCGAGCTGTTGCAGGAACTTGATCAGCGGGATCAGCACCGACTGGTAGGGGATGAACATCCCGAACAGCATCAGCGTGAAGACGATATCGGAGCCGCGGAACTGCCACTTGCTGAACAGGTACCCGTTCAGGGCGCCGAAGAGGCCGGAGAGGATCGTCGCCGGGATCACCATCAGCGCGCTGGTCCACATGTTCTGGTCCAGCTTGCTCCAGGCCTCGGAGTAGCCGCCGCCAACGAGGCTGGTCGGCAGCTCCCACATACGGTCGATGCCGACATTGACGGCTGATTTGAAGCCGTTGATGACCATCACGTAGACCGGCAGCAGGTAGAAGAAGACGACCAGCAGCAGGAACGCCATGATGAGGATCTTGCCGGGCGTCCAGCGGCGCTTCGGGCGACCGGCCCGAGCCTTGATCACATGGTCGGCGTTGGAGGCGGTGGTGGCCACGGCTAGAGCTCCTTCATCGAGCGCGCGAGGTAGGGCACGATCACGACGGAGACCAGCAGCAGCATGATGATCGAGGCCGCCGCGCCGAGGTTGTAGCGTGTGGCGCGGAAGGTCTGCTCGAACACGAAGATGCCGGGGACATCGGTCGCGAAACCGGGGCCGGAACCGCTCATGGCGTAGATGAGGTCGAAGATCTTCAGCGAAACGTGGCCGAGGATGATCAGCGTGCTGATCGTGATCGGACGCAGGAGCGGGATGATCACGTCCCGGTAGATGTCCCATGTGGAGGCGCCGTCGAGCTGGGCCGCCTCGCGGAGATCGTTGGAGATCGTGCCGAGACCGGCGAGATACATCGCCATGGCGAAGCCGGATAGCTGCCAGGTGGCGGCGATGATGACCGGCAGAAGGGCCATCGGAAAGCCGAGCTGGACCTTCACGGCATCCCATATCGGGATATCACCGACGACGTTCGGGTTCGTCAGCCAGGCCGGGTGGAACGGGCCCATGCCGAGCTTGCCGAGCACCCAGTTCAGGCCAAGGTAGTCAAGCAGCAGGTTGATGCCGGAGTCCGGGTTGAAGATCCACCGCCAGGAGACGCCGGTAACGATGAAGGAGAGTGCGTAGGGGAACAGGAAGACGTTCCGGAAGAAGGCGCCTGCCGGGATATGCTGGTCGAGCACCAGGGCCAGCACAAGGCCAAGCCCGACCGCCAGCACAAGGAAGAACACTGTGAAGATCATGGTGTTGCGCAGGTCGATCTGGAACCGCGTCATCCCGAACAGGCGCTGATACACGGCGAGCACGGGGTCCGACACGGACAGGTCCATCTTTGCGGATCGCCAGTTCGAGATGGAGACCCAGACCGACATCCCGATGAACCCGTAGACGAACACCAGGATGGCGAGGATGCTGGGGGAGAGCAGTAACGGGGACAACCAGCGCTCAAAGCCGCGCTGCGGCCGTCCGGAAGATGCCGGCATGATCGGTTGTGGCCGCTCGGACGCCATGATCAGATCCTTTGCCGCTGGTCAACGGAACAGGAGGGTGGGCATACACCCACCCTCCTGCGGTCCCTGTGAGGTCGGGAATCAGGAGCCGATGCCGTCCGCCTCGGCTGCCGACTTGAGGCTGTCCTGGAGCGTTGCCACATCCTTGTCGACCAGGAACGACGCGACGGCGTCGAAGATGTCCTGGCTGAACGCCGGGGACGCGGCGGTACCATGAGCGTTCGACCGGACCACCTCGGAGTTGCTGAATTGCTCCGCTGACCACTGACCGTAATCGCTCAGGCCGCTGGTGTCCGCGTCGATGCGAGCCGGAATGCAGCCCTTGTACGGCGCGAAGGTCGCCTGGGCGTCGGCCGAGCCGACGGTGGCGAGCCAGTTGGTGGCGTTGTTCGGGTGTGGCGGGTTCTCCGGCATGGTGAAGCCGTCCATGACCGCCGAGTACATGCCAGACGAACCCGGGTGCGCGACCCAGTCGAGCACGTCGGTCTTGTCCTTGGAGACGGCGGCGCCGTACGCCCAGTCGCCCATCGACGTGGCGAAGGCGGTGCCGTTCAGGACGAGGTCCATCGCGCCGTCCCAGGTCAGGGCCGGGTGATCGTCGTTCACGTAGTCGAGATACTTCCCGAACTGCTCGATAGCGGCGGTGACCTCTTCGCTATCCCAGGAGGTGGAGCCGTCCCACAGGCCGCTGTAGGCCTCGGGCCCGAGGACGCCCATCAGCGTGTTCTCGAAGAGCTGCGGAGCGGCGAAGGGATCCTTGGAGCCAAGGGCGATTGCCGGGACGCCGGCTTCCTTCAGCTTGTCGGCGGCGGCGAAGAAATCGTCCGGGCTCATCTGGTCGCCGACCTCGATGCCGTTGTCATCCGCGATCTGCTTGTTCATGAAGAGGACGTTCCCCATGTGCACGCCAACGGGGATCAGGTACTTCTGGTCATCGAACGTGAGCTGGTCGATGAGCCCCTGCGGGATCACGTCGCTGAGGCCGAGCGCATCCCAGACCTCTGTCACCGGGCGCAGCGTAGCCTGGCTCGACGTAGAGTCCCTGGAGCTCTTTGCCGGCATGGCTCTGCCAGCTGTCCGGCGGGTCGCCACCGCCGAGACGGGTGCCGAGGGCGGCCTTGGCGTTGGATCCGGCGCCGCCGGCCACCGCCGCGTCGACGATCTCGACATCCGGGAATTGCGCCGAGAACGCCTCGAAAAGTTTCACGAGGCCGTCATGCTCGCCCGGGCCGGTCCACCACGAGAAGACCTCGAGGGTGTCCTCGGCCGGGCCGCTGGCGACAGGGGATGCCTGGCTCGCGATGGAGACGCCGGGCATGACCTGCACGGCCGCGAACGCCGCGGCGCTGCCGGCCGCGAACTGCCGTCGATTGATCTTGCGGGAACGGAAGGATTGCATCGATGAGCTCCTTTGCCTAACCGATCATTCCAATCGACGACACCGACGCTCGTGCGCGACATTCCGGAATGCAGGGACCTCTGGTCTCCGGCTGCATGGCCCTGAACATCGGGTGCCACGCGTATGCGCGATGTCGAAGTTGAATTCATTATACGCCACCAATGTCGATCTGGCCGTGATTTTGCTCGCGGTTATGTTCATTCATCTTGCGGCTTTACAGTGCTTCGCTGGTGTCGGAGGATGCCCAAAACGATCTTCAACCACCATGAAGGAAAGAAGACCGGCATGCATGAGGAGAGCCTGACCCTGATTCAGCATCTGGTGGCGATTGATTCCACGAATCCCGACCTCGTGGAGGGCGGAGCGGGCGAGAGGGCGATCGCCGACGCGGTCGGCGACTGGCTGGAGGAGCGAGGGTTCGACATCCAGCGGCTGGAATCGCGGCCCGGCCGCCCGTCCATTGTCGCGATCGCTCGCGGCAGCGGTGGCGGCAGGTCGCTGATGCTCAATGGGCATCTGGACACGGTCACGCTCGTTGGGTACGACGGCGATCCGCTCGATCCGATGATCCGCGATGGCCGGCTGTATGGGCGCGGCTCGTACGATATGAAATCCGGCGTCGTTGCGATTATGCTGGCGGCTGCCCAGGCGGCGAAACAGCCACATGCCGGTGACATCATCCTCGCGCTGGTCGCCGACGAGGAATACGCCAGCGCCGGCACCGCCGAGGTGCTCGCCCATGTCCAGATCCGACGCCGCTATCGTCGTGGAGCCCAGCGAGCTGATGGTGACGCTGGCGCACAAGGGCTTCGTGTGGTTCGACGTCACGATCGAGGGACGTGCCGCCCATGGTTCTCGGCCTGATCTAGGCGTCGACGCGATCGCGAAGGCGGGTCGGTTCCTCGTCGCGCTGGAGGAGCTCGCCACCCGGCTGGCCGCGAACCCGACCCACCCGCTGCTCGGCGCGGCCAGCGTGCACGCCTCCACGATCACGGGAGGCGAGGAGCGCTCCAGCTACCCGGCGTCGTGCACGATCGCGGTCGAGTGGCGCACGCTTCCCGGGCAGGATGCTGCGTACGTCGAGGCGGAGCTTCGGTCGTTGCTTGATGTCATCGCCGCGGATGATCGCCGCGTTCCGCTATCGGCTGGAGCGGGGTCTCGAGCGCTCGCCGTTCGAGGCGGACAGGGACTCGCGGGTGGTGCAGTCGACGTTGCGCATCGTCGAGGAGGTGACCGGCGCACCGGCGCAGATCCGGGGCGAGCCGTTCTGGACAGATTGCGCGCTCTACGCCGACGCCGGTATCCCGGTGGTATTGTTCGGCGTTGCCGGCGCTGGAGCTCATGCGGCGTCGGAATGGGTCTCGCTGGCATCGCTCGACATCGTCACGCGGGTGCTGACCGAGCTGATACTCGACATTTGTCGCTAGTCTGTATTGGGCTGCATAGGACCGGCCACCGGCCGCAGCTGCGAGGGCGGACCACACGAATACGCCCTCATGTGTTCCGGTTGTCTATTAAGAAGGATCTGCCGTGTCCAGGGGCGTGTTGGCCTCCTTGCTTTCCTCCATTATCTTCTCGGGGCTGTCGTACTACGCGACCCTGCTGTCGCCGCTGACCGGGGAGGAGATCTTCGGGTGGCGGCTGCTTTTCACCGCGCCGGGCGTCACCATCCTCCTGTTGGTCACGCGCGAATGGCGACACGTGCGCGCGACCTTCCGTCGCCTTGCCACGACGCCGGGTCTGGCGCTGGTCTACCTGGCGAACGCGGCTATGTTCGGCGCGCAGATGTGGGTCTTTATGTGGGCGCCACTGCACGGTCGGGCGATGCAGGTTACCCTCGGCTACTTCCTGATGCCGCTGGTGCTCGTGGTGATCGGGCGGCTGTTGTACGGCGACCGCATGTCGCGCTGGCAGCTGGTCGCCAGCCTCGTCGCGGCGACCGGCGTCGCCAACGAGGTCCTGCGGGTCGGAAGCATCGCCTGGCCGACGCTGCTGGCCGGGCTCGGCTACCCGGCGTACTTCGTGTCCCGCCGGCAGTTCCGCACCGATCATCATGGCGACTCGTGGCTGGAGATGCATCTGCTGATCCCCGCGGCCGCGTGGTTCGTGCTCGCCGGGCCAACGACATTGACAGGGACGGTGGAAATACCCCGCTTGCTGGCACTGGTCCCCGGGCTCGGCCTGATCAGCGCCGGGGCATTCACGCTTTACTTCTTCGCGATGCGCACGCTCAACTTCTCGCTGTTTGGCCTGCTCGGGTATGTCGAGCCCGTGCTGCTGGTTGGCGTCGCGTTCCTGCTCGGGGAGCGGCTTGGCGGACGTGAAGCGATGACCTACGTGCTGATCTGGCTGGCGGTCGGGTTGCTGGTGGTGGAGGGCGCGATACGGGTTGCACGGCAGCGTCGCCGGATGCCCGTGGTCGTGCCCGTAACGCCCTCGTAATCCATTCTGATTCTGCACTTCCACGGTGCCGATCGCTCTGCTACAGTGGCCAGGGTCTAGACGGAAAAATCCAATCTCACAATTCAACCGAGGAGCAAGACAACGATGTCGTCATTAGCGATGTCTCGCCGGAAACTGGTTTCCACCGGAGGCGGATTCGCCGCGGGTATCATCCTCGCGTCGCGCGGTGTCGCGATAGCGCAGGAGGCTAGAGGTGTCTGAAAAGGGTGTAGACTGCCCGTTCGTCTCCACCCATTTTCGTCGGAGTAGGCCATGTCCCGCCGGCTTACCGACCGATCTGACCGACGCCGAGTGGGCGATCCTCGCACCGTTGATCCCCGCGCCCAACCGGCGGTCGGCCACCCCGCCACGAACGCCGGGAACTGGTCAACGCCATGCTCTACGTCCTGCGCTCCGGCGAGGCCTGGCGGTTGCTCCCCCACGACCTGCCGCCGTGGCAGACCGTCTATCACTACTTCCGGCTTTGGCGGATCGACGGTACTTGGGAGCGCGCCAATGCCGCGCTGCGGGCGCAGGTCCGCCAGCGGGCCGGCGGTCGCCGCCCCGACCGCAGCGATCCTCGACAGCCAATCGGCCAAGACCACCGAAAAGGGGGGTCCCGCGGCTACGACGGCGCCAAGAAGCTGAGCGGGCGCAAGCGACACCTGCTGGTCGACACCGGGGGCTTGGTCCTGCGGGCGGTCGTCCATCCCGCCAATGTGGCCGACCGGGACGGTGCGCGCGACCGTGCTGGCGCCGCTGCCCGAGCTCTTCCCGACCCTCCACCACGTCTGGGCCGACATGGGCTATCGGGGCCGCCTTCTCGCCTGGGCCCAGACGACGCTCGGTGTCGAGCTCACGATGTCCAGCGGCCACGACGCTGGGTCCGCATGCCCGCCGGAGAGGACCCGCCGCCTGCGCCACCGATGATGGTGCTCCCTCGCCGCTGGGTGGTCGAGCGCACCTTTGCCTGGCTCGGACGCTATCGGCGCCTGAGCAAGGACTACGAGGAACTGCCCGCGACAGAGGAGGCCTGGATCTACCTCGCCATGACCCGCTTCATGCTCGCCCGGCTCGCCCATGACCCCTTTTCAGACACCCTCTAGCCCGGCGGCGGGCATCCAGCCGCTTGGATTCGTCAGCATGCGGGTGCGCACCGTAGCGGAGGCTGACCAGCGCGATCGGGTCGACGAGCTCGTGCAGGACGAGTTCGTGCCGGACGTCGAGGCGCTGGATGGGTTCGCGGGCTTCGTGCTCGGCGACGTGATCGACGCCCCGGACAAGAGTCTGTCGATCGTGGTGCTGGAGGAAGCAGGGCAGGCTGCCGGGTTCGACGAGGCCGCAAAGGCGTTCGTGGAGCGTGTTGGCGACGAGGTCGTGCCGGTGGAGACGGTCCAGTGGGCGGGCGATCTCCTGATTGCCGGATCTCCGGAGGAGGACGCGGGCACCCCGGCCGCGACGCCAACGGGCGCGAGCATGACGAATGGCTATGTCGCCGTGCGCGTGCACACGAGTTTGCGCGGTACCGACCCGCGCGACTTCGTGCCGCTGGCGACGTCCGGGTTCCTGCCGATTGTGGCCGGGCTCGATGGATTCCGCGGCTACCTCTGGTTTCCGACGGATGGCGGGTTCGCGGCCATCTCGCTCTACGACTCGGAGGCATCCGCCGAGGCGTCGAACGAGGCCGCGCGCGGGTGGGCGGCGGAGTACCTGGCCGATTACACCGACGGCAACCCCGAGGTCATCAACGCGAACGTGGTCTACGCGAACCTGCCGATCCTCGGCTGACCGTATCGCGGGGACGGCGAGGAGACGGCGATCTCAGCGCCCGGCGAAGGCGTCCGCTAATGCCTGGAGCGTGATGACCGGGTCGCCGTACGTCAGCACGGTTTCGTCGACGTCGCCGAGGAGCCCGGTGTCGTAGGGACCGCGTAGGCATGTGTGAATCTTCCGCGCCTGTGGGGCGGCCTCGAAGAGCCGGCGGCCAAGCGTGACCTGGTCCTCGTGCTGGATTGCATCGCGCGTCATCACCACGAGTGCGCGCGCGCTTCGGGCCGCGTCGAGCGCCTCGGCCACCTCGTGATCATCAACTTCCGGCGAGAGGGTGATCATGCGGGCGTGCGGTAGATGCTCCGCGATCGCGTCGGCCATCACGGACGGGAGCCCGAAGCGGTCGACGACCTCCAGGTTGCGCAGCCGCGCGAAGGCGATGATCACGGTCGATGGGTCGTCCGGAAGCGCGGGAACGGCATCGCCGGAGACCGTGCGCAGCGCGCGGCGGGCAACCTTCCGGGCCCGCTCGCGCAGCGTCTCGTCGAACGGCTCGAACGCGGGCGCCTCGCCGATCCGGAAGCGTTCGCGGAGCGCGTCCAGCCGCCGCTCGGTCTCCTCGAACAGGGCGATGTCCAGCGCGCCGTCCTGGATCGCTCGCGTCAGTACTTCATGGCGTTCGACCATCGCCGCCGGTGGCTCGCTGGACTCCATTACATCGACGCCGGCCGCCTTTGCGCGGATCGCCGCGTCGGCCAGCCCATAGCGCCGGGCGATCGCGTCCATCGACATCGAGTCGGTCACGATCAGGCCCTCGAAGCCCATCTCCTCGCGCAGCAACTCGGTCAGGATGCGGTGGGAGAGGGTAGCTGGGTGCTCATCCAGCGCCGGGAAGACGATGTGTGCCGTCATGATCGACGGCACGCCGGCGGCGATCCCGGCACGGAAGGGCGCGAGTTCGACCCGGCGCAAGCGCTCCAGCGGCTGGTCGATCACGGGTAGGCCGTGATGCGAGTCGACCGCCGTGTCGCCGTGCCCGGGAAAGTGCTTGATCGTCGGGATGACGCCTTCGTCGAGGTGGCCCTGGATCGCGGCAACGCCCGCGCGGGAGACCGTCTCTGGCGTTTCGCCGAAGGAGCGCGTGCGGATCACGGGATTCTGCGGGTTGATGTTGACGTCGACCGTTGGCGCGTAGTTCGTGTTGATGCCGACTTCGCGCAGCTCACGCGCGGTGACGCGGGCCATCTCGCGGATATCGGCGTCGGACCCGTGCCCCAGCGCCATCGCGCTTGGGATCGTCACCATATCGGCGGGAAGGCGGGTGACGATGCCGCCCTCCTGGTCGGCGGCGATAAAGAGCGGCGGCATACCCTCTGCGCGCGCCGTGGCCTGCAGCTCGTCGGTGAGGGCGCGGATCTGGTCTCGATGCTCGAGGTTGTCGCCGAAAAACAGCACGCCGGCCGGGCGGATGAGACGGAAGGCGTCGCGGTCAGCGTCGGTGAACACCGGGCCGGTGAAGCGGAACATCAGGCTCTGACCGGCGAGCTCGCGGGCGCGGGGATCGGGCATGGGGGCATCCTTGGGCGAGCACCGGGAACCCGGCGCGCGATGTCGACGTCCTCTTTTATAGCCCGGATACCCCGAGAGTGGGTCATGTCTGGATTGGTGTTTTTTGTCGACTATTCCCTATGAAACGACCCCTTGCTGTGATAGCGTAGGGGTAACCGGAGCCCCGCGGGCGCGCGTTCAGAAACCGCGGCTCCCGCTTCCGGGATGGGTCGTCGAGAGGATGGAAGCGGTTCGCAGGAACCAGGAGGATCCACGATGAAACGGTTTATTTCAGCGTTCGTCGCGATGATCATGATGTTCGGGATGATGTCGACGGCCACTCTCGCGCAGCGTGGGGCATCGACGCCGGAGGCCGGTTCTCCCACCACCGAGGTGACGCCCGGCGAGACTGCCTATGCGCGTGGCTTCAACGCCGAGGGCCTTCTGTTCTCCGAGCGCGGTGACACGATCGCGACGCTGGTCGTGACCGATGTCGAGCGCGACTGGCAGGACTACGCGCAGTACTACGAGCCGAGCGCCGGCAAGCAGTTCGTGGCCGTGACCTTCCAGGTCACGATGGAGAGCCGCGGCAGCCTTTTGGTGAGCTCCTACGCCTTCCAGCTGCTGGACGGCTACGGTTTCATGAACCCGTCGGTGTGGGTTGAGCCGGCCGAGGGCTCGGACGTCCCGGTGCTGACCGAGGACACCAACGTCGCCTCTGGCGAGACGGTCGAGTTCGTGGTCGTCTTCGAGACCTATGAGGATGCCCCGCTTGGCTTCTTCATGTGGCAGCCGGAGTATGGCTACTACGTGATGATCGACCTGACGGACGAAGGGCTGTAGGTCACTGCCGGCATCCTGCCGCATGACCTGACCTGACAGGACGCCGACCCGTCGCCACCTGGCGACGGGTCGTGCTGTGTCCGCTGAAAAAGGAGACGTTTCCATGCCCCTGCAGCGCGTGACCGATGCCGTCTCGATTCGCCAGAGCGATGTCTGGCAGACGAACACCGGCGTCATCTTCGATGGCAACCGGGTCGTGCTCGTCGACCCCGGCGTGCTCGCGGACGAGATTGACGACCTCACCGCTTCCCTGGACGGGCACGAGATCGTCGCCGGGTTCGCCACCCACGCTCACTGGGACCACATCCTGTGGGACCCGGCTCTGGGCAACGCGCCGCGTTACGCCTCGGAGGAGACGGTTCGCCGCGTGGAGCGCGAGCGCGACCGTATCGAGCGTACGCTCGACGCCTTCGAGGCGCAGCTGGCGGAGCAGGAGGGCCTCGGACCGCAATGGGACCGGGCGGATTTCTACAACCTCCTGCCGATGCCCCTCGGCCCGGGCGAGATCGCCGGGATCCCGGTTGAGCTGGTCGATGTCTCCGGGCACGCCGATGGACAGG
>CAVUJR010000027.1:0-149974 GCA_963741805.1 uncultured Chloroflexia bacterium | reverse complement strand
CTTCGCCGAGCCCGTGGTGCTGCCCAGAACATCGTTCCGACTTCCAGCGGGGCCGCCCGGGCCCTCTCGCTGGTGATCCCGGAGCTCAAGGGCAAGTTCGACGGCTTCGCGCTACGGGTCCCCACCCCGACCGTCTCGGTGGTGGACTTCGTCGCGACGACGAAGAAGCCGGTTACCGTCGAGAGTGTCAACGCGGCCTTCAAGGCCGCCTCCGAGAGCGACGAGATGATGGGTATCCTCGGTTACTCCGAGGAGCCGCTCGTGTCCTCTGACTACCGCATGGATTCCCGCTCTTCCATTATCGACGCGGAGTCGACCATGGTGCAGGGCGAGAACATGGTGAAGGTTGTCGCCTGGTACGATAACGAGTGGGGCTATTCATGCCGCGTTGCGGACCTCGCCGCCCTCGTTTGCGAGCTGGGGTTCGATACCGAGGCATAGCGCTCGACACGCGGGTGCGGCAAATCAGCCGCACCCGCGCTTCATACCAAGGACGCGTCCTATGACCAGGCGATCCATCACGTCGGCAGATATCCGCGGCAAGCGGGTCCTCTGCCGCGTTGACTTTAACGTCCCGCTCGACGGCACCACGATCACCGACGACACCCGTATTCGATCCGCCCTTCCGACCATCGAGTGGTTACGAGACCACGGCGCCCGGATTGTGCTTTGCAGCCACCTCGGGCGGCCCAAGGGCCAGGTGAAGGATGAGTTCCGCCTTGCGCCAGCCGGTAAGCGTCTGAGCGAGCTGCTCGGCATGGACGTAACCATCATCCCGACCACGATCGGCGACGAAGCGGAGCAGGCGGTGAACGCCATGCAGGACGGCGACGTCGCCCTGCTCGAGAATCTCCGCTTCGATCCGCGCGAGGAGAAGAACGACCCGGAATTCGCCCAGGCGCTCGCCCGCCTCGGCGATATCTATGTGAACGATGCCTTCGGCGCGGCCCACCGGGCGCACGCATCGACCGCTGGTGTCGCCCAGTACCTCCCGGCATACCTCGGTCTGCTGATGCAGAAGGAGGTCGACGCCCTCGGGATACTGCTCGAAGCACCGGAGCACCCGTTCGCCGCGATCATCGGTGGCGCGAAGGTCTCCGACAAGATCGCCGTGCTGGAGAACCTGCTCTCCCGCGTCGACACGCTCCTGATCGGCGGCGGCATGGCGAATACCTTCCTGCTCGCCCAGGGCAAAGAAATCGGCACTTCACTGGTCGAGGCGGATCATGTCAGCACAGCAGGATCGATCATGGATCAGGCGAAGGCGCAGGGCGTGGCCCTGATGTTGCCGACCGACGTGATCGTTGCCAGCGACATCAAGGCGACCTCAGGTGAGGTTGTCTCGGTGGACGAGGTCACGCCCGATATGGCCATCTTCGATATCGGCCCGGAGACGGCGAAGGCATATGCCGAGGCCGTCGCGAGCCACAAGACGATCCTCTGGAACGGCCCGCTTGGCGTGACGGAGAACGACGCCTTCGCCGGCGGCACGCGAACCGTTGCCGAAGCCGTCGCCAACGCGGACGGCTACACCGTGATCGGTGGTGGTGATTCCGTTGCGGCTGTCGAGAAGCTGGGGCTGGCGGACCGGATCGACCACATCTCGACTGGTGGCGGCGCGTCGCTGGAGTTCCTCGAAGGGCAGGTCCTGCCCGGTATCGCCGCCGTTCCGGAGGAGGAAGCATGACGACACCGTATCTCGTCGGTAACTGGAAGATGAACACGACGCTCGAGGAGGCGCAAGAGCTGGCGAAAGCGGCCGCCTCATTGGCGGACGACGTGCGCGGGCAGGTCGACATCGGGATCGCGCCACCATTCCCGTGGCTGGTGCCGCTGCAGGAGATCGTCTCCGGGTCAGCGGTCCGGCTCGGCGCCCAGGATTGCTCCGCTACGGACAACGGTGCCTATACCGGTGATGTCTCCGCCGCGATGCTCGCGCCCGTAGCGTCGTTCGTGATCATCGGGCATTCCGAGCGCCGGGCCTATCACCAGGAAACCGACGAGGTCGTCAAGACAAAGATCGGCAAGGCGCTCGCCGCCGGGATGGATGTCATTCTCTGCGTCGGCGAAACCGCCGGGGAGCGCGACGCCGGCAACGCGCAAGATGTCGTGCGCCGGCAGCTGGAAGGCGCCCTGGACGGCATGGACGCCTCGGACCTGGCGCATCTGACCGTCGCCTATGAGCCGGTGTGGGCCATCGGCACCGGCGTGGCCGCCACCCCGGACGACGCGGCCGAGATGTCCCGGTTTATTCGCGAGCAATTGGTTGGGCGAGTCGGGCGGGCCGGTGATGGTGTCCGGCTCCTCTACGGAGGCAGCGCCAACGACGCCAACGCGGCCTCCTTCCTGGCGGCGGAAGCGGTCGATGGGCTCCTGATCGGCGGGGCCAGCCTGAAGATCCCCGCGTTCACCGCCATGATCCAGGCGGCCGGCAACCGAGCCTAAGCCTGTGCCTGGCAGCACACGCTGTTGAACCCGGCGCGGCCGGGGTGCTACGCTGCCGTGGTGCATCCGCCCGGACCGGGCACCGCATTCGGCATTCGCTCGACAGAGGATTTCACGCACGTGGATATCGCGATCAACCTCGTCATGATCATCATCTCGGTGGTGCTCATCTTCCTACTCCTGCTGCAGACGAAGGGATCCGCATTCGGAGGTGCCTTCGGCTCCGGCGGCGAATCGATCCAGCGCACGCGGCGCGGGTTCGAAAAGACCCTCTACCAGTTCACGATCGGGATCGCCGGATTCTTCGTCATCGTGGCGATTATCAGCAGCTTCGCCCTGTCCTAGGACAGGCCCAACGCGCCGCTTTTCGGTGGTGCAAGCCCGAGGCGCTGGCTATACTGTCCATGGTCCGACAAGACAACGTGTTCCGGTCGGACATGACAGGACGTCCGCGGCGGTCCCACAGTAGGAGGATTTCGAACGATGATGGGTCTTGGCTGGCAGGAATTGACGATTATCCTCGTCATTGTTGTCATTATCTTTGGTGCCGGTAAGCTTCCGGAGATCGGCTCCGGGCTCGGCAAGGGTATCCGTGGGTTCAAGGAAGAGTCCGGGTTGGGCGACGAGAAGAAGCCCGACGATGCGATCGACCAGGGCACGTCGCAGACGACGAGCACGCTCACCGCAACCTCGCGCGATAGCCGCGAGACGGTGGCTGACAAGATCGAGGCGGACAAGCGCGAGCGCAACATTCGCGCCGACGAGATCTAGTCACGGCTCTCTCACCCACACACCTGTGGGGCGTTGACACCAACGAGCGGACGTACCGGGATGGAGGGCCAGCCTCCATCCCGGTAGTTTTTTGCCCTCGCCGCATGCGGGTGTATCATCAGGTCCGGGATAAGACCCACTCGACGTCTCGTTCATTGCATCATGAGGTACCGCGCACGCATGACTGACCGACAAACACCCCTGTCCGGATCTGCCGCGCCGACCGGACACGGTCACGACACGACGGTCCTCGAGAACGATCCCGCCACCTCCTACACGACGCCCAACGAGACGCCAACCAACGGCACGAAGCGCCACTCGCTACTCCGCGAGATCATCGAGACAGCCCTGCTCGCGCTCATCATCTTCGTGCTCGTGCGCACCTTCGTCCTGAACTTCAAGGTCGACGGCCGCAGCATGATGCCGACCTTCGAGAATGGCGAGATGCTTCTCGTAAACCGCAACTCCTACCGCGCGCTCGACGCCTGGGACTTCATCGACTGGATTCCCGGTGTCGATGAGCACAACACCACGCCGATCGTCGATTGGGGCGACCCGCAGCGCGGCGACGTCATCGTCTTCACCCCGCCCGCGCCGGGCGAGGACAAGCCCTACATCAAGCGAGTCATCGGGCTCGCCGGCGACGAGGTCTTCGTCCACGACGGCCGGGTCTTCGTCAACGGCACGGCACTCGACGAGAACTACGTCGGGGGACGGGAGAGCAATTGCCCGCTCGGCTGGGAATACTGCAACACGCGGGTGACGGTGCCCGAAGGGAGCGTCTTTGTGATGGGCGACAACCGCACCAACAGCGAAGACTCCCGCTATTTCGGCCCCGTCTCGGAGGATCGCATCATCGGCAAGGCGTGGATCGTCTACTGGCCGACGAGCGTCTGGGGCCCGGTCGATCACCCCGATTATCCGGAGCTCGCATCCTGATCCGAGGACCACGCCAGCGCGCTTCACCCACCCTCGGGGTGTAGACTGGAGTATGTCGCCACGCGTCTGGCGCGCGGTGACATCGTGACCGGTACGGGTCGTTCTCCGCGCCTCGCAACGGGCATCCATCGGAAACACCCACCTGCGGAAAGGGCCTGCCGATGATTGAAGCCAGCGTCGAAAGCATTCGAGTCAGCCTGGTCACGCAGAACCGCGTGGTCATCCTGAAGGAGCTGCACGGGAATCGGCACCTGCCGATCTGGATTGGTCCCTATGAAGCCGAGGCGATCGCCCTCGAGCTGCAAGGTGTCACGCCAACCCGGCCCCTTCCCTACGACCTGATGCGCGCGATGCTCGAAGAGCTCGGCGCGTCGATCGACCACATCGTCATCTCGGATCTGAACGACCAGGTGTATTACGCCACGGTCGTGCTCTCCATTGCGGACCGTACGATCCAGATCGACGCTCGCCCGAGCGACGCCATCGCCCTCGCCGTCCGCACCGACGCGCGCATCCTCATTGAGGACACCGTGATGGACAACGCCGGCGTGTCGCTGGATGATGACGGCGAGCCGGTTTCGGACATTTTCGAAGGCTCCGGCATGTTCAGCGGCGACGCCCCATCGGGGGCCGAAACGGCGGCCAGCACCGAGGGTGCCGACCAACTGGGCGTGTTCCGGGATTTCATTAATTCGCTGGACCTCGACGACTTCGACAAGGGAGGACCGTCGCGGTCCTGACACGGATATACGGGCACGTTTCCTGCTTTCATACGCGAAGTGCCCGGCTCCGAATCAGGTATCAAAGAAGGTTGCTCATGGACCCCGAAGCCAACATCAAGGAAATCGTTCTTCGCAACATGAACCGCTGCGTGGTCTGCCATCGCGAGTACAGCACGCAAGACATCGAGATCATCTCGCGCAAGTCGGACATCTGGACCATGCTCGTTGAGTGTGAGGACTGCCACGCGCGGAACTTTGTCGCGGCGGTGCTCAACGACGCGGACCCGCAGGAAGCCCAGCTCGCGCTGCGGCGCCTGACCGAGGACGCCATCCTCCAGCATGAACAGCATCAGGGCCACGACGACGACCGCATCGCGCCCGAGGGCCCGATCGATGGCCCGCGCGTCACGGCGAGCGACGTGATTGACATGCACCTCTTCCTGGATGAGTTTGACGGCGACTTTCGGCAGCTCTTCCGGAGCTAGCAGAATCCCGCATCTCCGCACATCGACGACTGGACGACAGGCTGGCGCAGACGCCGGCCTGTCGTCTTTCTCCGCCACGAGGCCAGGGCCACGCTGGTATACTGACCCGGATAGTAATTCGCGAAATGCGCACTGCCGCACCGCTATTTCGCGCGCGGAGCGACAGGGAGGAGAGCCGAGTGGCCCAACCCGAACACACACATGCAGTACGTCCTGTGCCGGCCCCGTATACCGGCCGCCAGGAGATCGATCTCGACGTCGTGCGCGAGATGCTGACGCATTTCACCTATAGCGACCACGACGAGGCACAGGAGTTGATCCTCTCAGCGCTGCAGGAGGTTAACGAGCATTTCGGCTGGGTCTCTCCGGAGGCCGCCGAGGTCGTTGCCGAGCATCTTGGCACCACTCCCTCCCGCGTCTTCGCCCTGCTTACGTTCTACGCCGACTTCCGCACGGCGCCGCGCGGTCATCACCACATGCTGATCTGCCACGGTATGTCGTGCTACGTGATGGGCTCCCAAAATCTCGTCCAGCAGCTGCGCGACGAGTACGGCATCGCCGACGGCGAGACCACGCCGGACGAGCGCCTGAGCGTCCAGGTCGTGAACGGCTGCCTCGGCGTCTGCGACCGATCGCCGGTCGTGAAGATCGACGATCACTACGAAGGTCACGTCACGCCCGAGTCGCTGAGCGAGCTGCTGAACCGCGCGCTCGCCGGCCGCGAAGCCATGACCGCAAGCGAGGGATCCAATGGTTAGCGTTGCACCCAGCGAGCATCTCACCCGCCTCACGTCGAAAGACGAGTTCCTCTCCTTCCAGAAGTCCGCAGTCGACCGGTGGACGAACCTCTGGGACGGCAACGACACGGTGATCAGCGTCGGTGTCGGCTCCAGCTCCATCGCCAAGGGCGCCCTCGAGGTGCTTGACCGCGCGCGCGAGACGGCCGGCTCGAAAGCGATCGTCCGCGAGGTGAGTGGCAACGGCGCCTTCTGGATGGAGCCGTGGGTTGAGGTCAAGCGACCGGGCCAGTTCCCGGTCGTCTACGGGCCGGTCACGCTCGGCGACGTCGCCGGTGTGATTGACGGCTCGCGCGATGATCTCGCCGTCGGCGTCCGCGGCGACAAGCCGGTTGGCACCATCCGCCCGCTCTCGGAGCACCCATTCTTCAAGGACCAGCTCCAGCTCCTCACCCGCAACGCTGGCGTGATCGAGCCGGATTCGATTGAGGACGCGATCGCTCGCGGCGCCTACCAGGGCTATTTCAAGGTCCTCTTCGAGATGAGCCAGGAAGCGGCCATCGCCGAGGTCACGACCGCCGAGGTCCGGGGCCGTGGGGGCGGAGGCTTCCCGGCCGGCATCAAATGGGAGTCGGGCCGTAAGGCGCGCAACGAGCCGAAGTTCGTGGTCTGCAATAGCCACGAGGGCGAGCCGAACGTCTACAAGGACCGGCATCTCCACGAGGCCGACCCGCATCGCATCCTCGAGGGCATCCTCATCGCGTGCATCTCGGTTGGCGCCGAGCGCGGTTACAACTACATCGGTGGTGAGTACCCGCTGGGCATCCGGCGGTTCCGCAAGGCGGTCGCCGACGCCGAGCGCCTTGGCCTGATCGGCAAGGACATCCTCGGCACCGGCAAAAACGTCGCCTTCCGTGTCCGCACGGGTGGTGGCGCCTATATCTGTGGCGAGGCGTCGGCGCTGATGTACTCGATCATGGGCGTCCGCGGCCAGCCGCGCACCAAGCCGCCGCGCTCCGTCGAGGAGGGCATCTGGAAGCGCCCAACGGTCGCGAACAACACCGAGACGCTTGCCAACATCCCGGACATCATCGTCAACGGCGGTGCGTGGTACGCCGGCCTGGGCACCGAGAAGAGCAAGGGCACCAAGCTAATGACCATGCAGGGCCCCTCCAGGCTGCACGGCGTCGTTGAGGTCGAGATGGGCGTCACCATGAACCATCTCCTCAACGAGGTCTACGGCGGCATGCGCGAGGGCTACGAGGTCAAGGGCATGCAGACCGGCGGCGTCTCCGCCGGCCCGATCACGCCGGACGAGTTCGACATCCCGATCGACTTCGACTCTCTGAACGATGTCCAGGGCATGCTTGGCTCCGGCGGCTGGGTGCTGTTCGACCAGAACGTCTGCGTCGTCGACTTCGCCAGGTACATGACGGCCTTCAGCCGTTACGAGTCGTGCTCGAAGTGCGTCCCCTGCCGCCTCGGCAACCCGGCGCTCGTCGAGATCCTCGACCGCATCCGCTTCGGCCGCGGCTCGCTGGAGGACCTCGGGCTGATCAAGCGCACCTCGAAGCACATCATCGAACTCTCGCTTTGCGGCCTGGGCCAGGTCGCCCCGGTGCCGCTCGTCGCCTTGCTCGACAAGTACGAGGAAGAGTTCCGCGAGCACGTCGTTGAAGGCAAGTGCCGCACCGGCACCTGCCCGATCGCGGCGAAGCAGCCGGCGCTCACCGCGGCAGACTAAACGGGAAGACGAACGCGCCCGCCGGTGATTTGCCGGAGGGCGCGTTGTCGTTAACGGACGGCGAAGGGCCTTCCTTACCCCAGGTCGATGTCCGAACCCAACCCTCGCTCACGTGCAGCGCGGTAGGCCGCGTTTGCCACCACCATGTCCTGCACGGCGTTCCCGACCGACTTGAAGAAGGTCACTTCATCGTCGGACGTCCGCCCGGCGACCCTGCCGCTTACTACCTCGCCCAGCTCCCCGACGATATGCTCCTCTGAGATCACCCCATCGCGTATGGGGATGATGAGGTCGCCCGCCTCCTCTAGCGCATGCTCTTTCATGTCCACCACCACGCGCGCTCGTGCCACGAAGTCCGCCGGCGCCTCCTGCATCTGCGGCGTAAAGGAGCCGACGCCGCTCACATGCGTTCCCGGTCGGATCCAGGCGTCTTCGAACACCGGCGACGTCGACGTCGTCGCCAGGCACACCACATCTCCTTCGCGCACAGCATCCTCTGCGTCGTCGGTCCCTTCAAGACGGTCCAACAGATCCGGCCAATCCCCCGCGATCATCTCCCGGTAGCGAGCGAACGACTCCGCCCGCCGGTATACGACTGTGATGCGCTCGATATCCCGCACAGCGCAGACGGCGGCGGCCTGGGTCACACCCTGTGTACCAGAGCCGATGACCACGAGGTGTTTCGCGTCCGGTCGTGCCATCAGCTCAGTCGACGCCCCAGAGACCGCGCCAGTCCGGAGCGCCGTCAGGTAGGCGCCGTTCATCAGCGCCTCGGGCACACCCGTCTCGGCGTTCACCGCGCAGACGATCGCATTCCCGACCGGGAGACCACGCTTCCCGTTCTCCTGGAAGATCGAGATCATCTTGAAGCCAAGCGCCTGCAGCCCTGGTAAGTAAGCCGGCATCATGAACATCACGTCGCGGCCGGGCTCAACGTCGATGAACGTCCGTAACGGCACCTGGGCACGCCCGTCGCTCAGCTCGCGAAAGGCCACCTTCACGAGGTCGATCGCCTCGCGCATCGACACTGTCTGCCGAATGTCGTCCTTTGTCAGCGCCAACATGAAATGCTCCTCCCTGGGGTCAACTCCACCGGCATTTCCCGCCGCCGATCGGGGTCAGTCTATGCGGCATACGATAGTTCCTCAACAGGTATACGTACGCACCCCGGCCGTGCCAGGTTGTCAGCAGGCGCGCATCTTCCGGATCATGCCCACCCCTGAAAACGCCCGAAACGACGGGCTTTTTCTTCCGGCATCCGTCCGGACGAGGTGTCCGGATATGGCGTACAGACAGGTCGAACGAACGCCCGGTGCCATGTAGACAAGAGTGAGGGCGAGGGGTACACTCTTGCAAACGGGGTGTTCATCTCTCTAACGCACTCGAAACTCGGCCCGCTGATCGTGGGGATCCAGCATGCCGCGTTGAGTCCGCAGTGTCCAATTTTGCCCCGGGGACATGACACTACATCAAAGGTTGATGAGATGGCATCTATCAAACGGCGATGTGCGACGTGCCGTTTCTTCCAGGATTCAGGGATGTCAGGCAACGGCTGGTGTACCCATCCGGATCGCCAGGTGTCGAGTGATGTCCGAATCCTGGTGCGCAAGGCGGAGCTCGCCTGCCGCAATGCCTGGGGGTCCGACCTCTGGGAATCCGCCAACGCAGAAGACGCGCCAGCCGCACGATCAGCGAACCCAATCCCGGATCAGTTGCCGTCCACACCGATCGCCGTCTCGTACGACGATGAGGTGACCTCTGTCGTCGCTTCCGACGAGCATAAGCGCCAGCGCGCCCAGCTCGACGATGAAGTCGTCGACCAGAGCGTCTATAAGCTCTCCGACGAAGGCTACGACGCCGAGCAGGACGAGCGGCGCGATCTCTTCTACCGCGACAGCCGAAGCGCTATCGAGCGCGCGCGACAGCGTCACATGAGCCGAAAGGCCCCGCTGGCCGAGCCGGACGATGACGACACCGTGATCGAGGCGGCCGATATCGGGGCCGCCCCAGCCGCGCAGGAGAAGCCGGCGTTCGAACCGGACGACTTCGTTGAGGAAGAGTCGCCGCAGGTCACCCATATCGACGAGCAGGATGACGCCCTGATTAGCGAGGGCATCCGCACGCCGAGCCCCCGGGCCCGGCGCTTACGACGTTTCCGGGACAGCCCGCAAGGCCCAAAAGAGATGGCGGCGGCGAAGAGTGAGCCGGAACCTGATGGAGTCGACCAGGAGCTACCGCGTAGCGCTGCTCCCGAGCGTGGACGATTCGACTCCGTCCCGGAAATCTCGGCGGGAATTCGACCTCCCGCTGCTTCGTCGCCCTTCGTCCGCTCCCGAATCGGTATCGACGCCATCCGCGGACGCAGCACCGCCCGCCTCGTCCTATGATCGAGCCCTGAAGCGCGCCCACGACCTGAACCAGGCGAGCCGCATCGAGCACAACCAGCAGCGACGCCAGCCCAAGCCGGCGGCGGCGGAGGACGAGCCGCGCACGATGCCGGATATCCCGGTGGTACAGGCTCCGCCCGTCCAGACGCGTTCTTTCATGGAAACCGATGCGGCCCCGGCCAGCACATCGGCCGTCTTGCACCCGCGCGTTAGTGTCGAACGCGTCGACGAGCCGGACGGTCGCACGCGAACCCAGCCGCGACAGGAACGCCTCGAGCGCCCCCGAACGAGCGAGCCGCTCATCCCAACGCCAGATGCTCGTCAAAGTTGGTGGCGTGGAGCGAAGCACATGGCCGAGGCGCAGGTGATGCAGGCCGCCGAGTCAAGCGCTTTGCCGTCAAACGCCGGGAGCGCAGCGGACGTCCCGCACGCTATCGAGACACTTGACCTGCACCGCGATGAGGATCTCCAGGCGTTCCGCTCCCGGCTGTTCGCCAACGACGGACATGAGACGCCGGTCGCGCCCGCGAACGAGGCCCCTGCACCCCGGAACCCGATCAGCCTCGCCCGGCGCGAGCGGCAACAGGCGTCTGCCCCCGACACGCAGTCACGGGAGATGCGCGGAACCGCGAAGCGCGAGGAGCGACAGGAAGCGCAGCCCGTCAAGCCGGCGGACCGGGTGTCCGAGCGGCAGGCCGCACAGCACGTGTATTTGGCCGAACCGCCTCAGGACGAGTGGTACGAGCCCGAGGAGCTGCCGCAGTTTGACATGCAGGATCTCATGGAAGTCGACGAAGAGTGGCTCGACATGGAGATCGAGATCGCGCCAACGGTGCTGAAAGCGTGTGTGACCTGCCGAAACTACCGGCCGAGCGAGCAGCCGGGTCGCGGGTGGTGCACAAACAACTGGGCGTTCACGCATCGGCAGATGGTCAATGAGGGCGACATCGCCTGCAAGTCAACGATCGGGTGCTGGTGGCTACCCGCCGACGAGGAAGTGTGGTTGGAAGACGTCGACGTGGCGGCGGACGCCACACCACGCGTCGACCGCCTGCTCGCCCGGTTGCATCCGGATCGTCGGGCTGTCGGCAACGAGTAACCGGCGTACGAACGTTCAATCTGCCGTGTGACGTGAGAAAAGGCGGATATCGGGAACCGGGAGCGGTAGACTAACCTATGCAAATTGCGCGCGGGAGGGACGCGCGTCCAGGCGCCACACACAACGCACTGACCACCGGAAAACGTATGCCGTTTTCCCGCCTGGCACGTTTGTAGACCTGACAATCACGACGGGAACCCGACACATTGGGGACGAGAGAGACCTCCGGAGAACGTATGGCTGGCTTTGGAGAGACGCTACGACAGGCCCGCGCCCACAAGGGCGTCACCCTGCGCGAAGCGGAACAAGCAACCCGGATAAACCGAAATCACCTCGCCGCGCTGGAGGACGAGAACTTTTCCGCACTGCCGCCGCTGATCTATCAGCGGGGGATCGTGCGCAACTACGCGGTGTACCTGGAGCTCGACGCGAGCGCGATGCTGACGCGCTTCGAGGAGGCCCACGGTGGCGTCCCGGGCGGAGCGGCGATAGGTGCGGCCTCTGTGCCGCCGATCGACATGCCGAGCCACTGGGCGCCGAACTTCGCCATCATCGCCTTTGCGATCGTGCTCAGCGCTATTGTCTTCGCGTGGGGCTACAGCATCTGGGTGACGCCGTCCGAGACATCGCCGGAAGGGACCGTTGCCGCTATCGGCACGACCCCGGAGTTGGATCAGGTGTCGCTCGCGACCCAGCTCCCCGATCGCCCCGCGCCGCCGACCGCTGCCCCGACGCAGGAGATTGCCCCGACCGCGACGACCGAGGAGGCCGCCGCGCAGGTGAGCGGTCGCCAGGACGCCGGTGAGACCCAGCCAGTCGAAGAGACCGCTCCGGCCTACCGTACGGGCGTCGCCTTGCAGGCCGTTGAGGATGTCGACATCAGCCTGACCGTTGATGGCCAGCTCGTCTATGAGGGCGTCCTGCCCGCCGGACAGCAGACCGACCTGTATGTCGGTTCGACCTTCGCGTTCAGCACCTCGTCGCCTGCCGGCACGAACTTCGTCAACTCCTGTGGTGACGTTGTCCCGGTCGTCCAGATCACGGAGTCCGGCACGCTCGAGTTCTCCGCCAACGAGAACTCCTGCCCCGCCCCGGGCGAGTAGCCACGAGCACGAACGACGACATGGCAGCGGCCCAGGTGATGTCACCTGGGCCGCTTCGCTTTGTGAAGGTATCTGGCAGTTCCGGGGCGTTCGGAGGGTAAGCCCCGCTACTCTGGAATCGACCCGACCGGGACGATGACCCCGATATCCTGCGGCAACACGCTGAACCGCGCCGGCGTACGCTCGATCACGTCGCCATCGAGCTGCACCGGTATCTCCCGCGAGCACTCCAGCGTGACCGATTGCGCCTTGCGATAGATCACGAACTGCGAGTCTTCCATGGTAGAGGCCGCGAAGCGCGCCAGCACGCTCGCGAGCTCGTGCGGCTTGGTCGCCGTCACGACAAGTACGTCGAGCTGGCCATCGTCCGGACGAATGCGCGATCCGAGCTTGATACGCGGGTTGATCACCGAGGATCCATTCGCGACGAGCACCAGCGGCGAATCCAGCACCATCGTCTCGTCGTCGATCGTGATCCGGAATGTGGAGGCAGGCTCGCGCAGTGCCCGAATCGCCGCCGGGAGATAGGCCACCCACCCGACGCGCTTCTTCATCTCTGGATCGGCGCTATCGAAAAGGTGGCTATCGAAGCCGGCGCCAGCCATATGCAGGAAATAGCGATCGTTGCAGACGCCGACGTCCATCTTCCGGACCTCGAACTCGCCGAAGAGCATTTTCACCGCGGCCGGGATGTTCGCCGGGATGCCGAGCTCCTGGGCGATGATGTTCGTCGATCCGCCAGGGACGATGCCGAGCAATACATCGCTGCCATGAAGCGCCGCCGCCACGGACGACACCGTGCCGTCACCGCCCACCGCGATGATGCAGTCTGCGGCATCCTTCAGGCGCATGGCGAGGTCGGCCGCCGTCTCGGTCTTCTTCGTCAGGTGGAGATGCATCCGGATGCCCGGAGGCAGGGCACGGCCAAGTGCCCGGTACACCGCTTCGACATCCACGCGTGTGGCCGGATTCGCGATGACCAGGACACGATCGCCCGGCTTCAGACGCCGTCGCTCCCTGGAGTACGTGGGCACCATCTCCACCTTTGATAAACCATGCGGCCGGAAACGCGGCTGGCGCGCTCCGGCCTTGGTATCGTCCCGTCACCGCGCGCACGCAGGAGGGTCAGGCATCCGTAACGTTCTAGGCCGTCTGCTCATCCGAGCCGAACATCTTGTCGACCAGGTAGTTCGCCAGCCAGGTGGCCGCCGCCGTCAGCACCAGGCCCAGGATGCCGCGTATGGTGTTCTTCATCATGAGCGTTTCTCCATTCTTCTACAACGTCGTCTGCGACGCCAATGATCCCATATCCCCGCTGTCGTGGCCCACTCGCCTATCGACGCTTGCTCGTCGCCAGCAGCCCCAACGGGAAGAGCGCAACCAAACCAAGCAGGAGCAGGTCGACCATCGTCAAGGGGCCGATCAACTCAACCGAGAACCCTGGAACCGTGGATAACGGGTCGGTGAATAGGGACGTGGTCCCGTAGATCACCCGTCCGATCCATATCCGGTCAGAGACATGGAGCAATATCAGGACCGTGCGTGCAATGACGATGGTCGAGCCGATCGCATACAGGACCAGCAGCACCTCCATTGCGACTTGCGAGCGCTGCTCGTTCGCCCGGCGCCGTGCCGATGGATGCGTGATCATGCGCCGCGTTCCACCAGGAGACGCCCGATCTGAAGGATCAGTTCCCGTGCGAACGCGCCCTTGTCCATCTCCGGCAGCACGCGCGGCTCGCCGCCGTCCCGGATGAGGAGTGTGGCCGCCACGCGATCACTCCCTATCGTCGCCACGGCGTCGTTCGCGACGATCATGTCCAGCCCCTTCACCTCGAGCTTCCGGGCCGCATGGTCGAGCAACGACTCCGTTTCGGCAGCGAAACCGACCTTAACAATGTCGTCACCGGACACACCCGCGATGATGTCCGGGTTCTTCGTCATTCGGATCACCAGCTCGTCGCTGGAGGGGTCCTTCTTCAGCTTCTGCTGGTGCTGCTCGGCAGGGCGATAATCCGCCACGGCAGCCGCCATCACCAGCACATCGCCCTCGGGAATCGCGGATCGCACGGCCTTATCCATCTCCAGCGCGCTCTCAACGCGCCGCACCTCGACCGCAGCCGGGAGCTCGCCAACCGTCGGGCCGGCGACGAGAACCACCCGTGCACCAGCATCGACCGCCGCCTCAGCGATCGCGACGCCCATCCGGCCGGATGAGCGGTTGCCGACGTAGCGCACCGGGTCGATGGCTTCACGCGTCCCGCCAGCGGTCACGATCACCGTCCGGCCAGCCAGCGGACCGTCCTTGCCAAGAGCGGCGCGAACCGCCCCGAGGAGTTGCGGCACGCCCGCCAGGCGACCGTCCCCGCTCGCGCCGGACGCGAGATGGCCACTCTCCGGATCGACGATCTGCACACCCCACCGTATCAGCGTCGCGAGGTTGGCCCCTGTGGCGGGGTGATGCCACATGTGATGCTCCATTGCTGGCGCGACGATGATGGGCGCCTGCGTGGCCAGGAGGACCGCGCCGAGCATGTCGTCCGCCCGCCCCTGCGCCATACGCGCGAGGCTGTTCGCCGTCGCCGGCGCGACCAGCACGGCATCCGCCTCGGCTGCGAGCGTGACATGTCCTGCCTGGTCGCCCTCCCAGCCATCGAACACCGAGGTGTAAACCTGATTACGGGTCAGTGCCTGGAAGGTCATGGGCTGGATAAACGCGCGAGCGCCCTCCGTCATCACCACATGCACGTCCGCGCCAGCCTGCACGAGCTTGCTGGCCAGGTCGGCCGCCTTGTATGCGGCGATGCCCCCCGTCACGCCGAGGACAATGTTGGCCCCGGCCAGCCCGGAACCCGGGTTACGCCCGGGCATAACCCGGCTCCAGCATCCGCTCCGTCACGCCACTCAACGCGCCCAATGTGCGGGCGATATCTGCGTCCGTAATTTCGTAATGCGTCACCATGCGCACGCCGCGACGCCCAAAGTCGGACGAAAGAATGCCCTCCTCCTTCAATGACGCTCGCAGCCCGTCCTGATCGACACCAGCCTCCGGCCGGAACACGACGATGTTGCTCTGCACCGATGCCGGATCGATGGCGAGTCCGGGAATCTGGGCAATCCCCTCGGCCAGCGCCTTCGCCCGCGCATGGTCTTCGGGAAGCCGGTCGACCATGGTCTCAAGCGAGACGATCGCCGCTGCCGCAATGACGCCCGCCTGGCGCATTGCGCCGCCGAGGAGCTTGCGCATCGCCCGCACGCGGGTGATGAACGCTGCGTCACCGACGACCATCGAGCCGACCGGCGCGGCGAGCCCCTTGGAGAAGCAGAACTGGACCGAATCGACTTCGGCAGCCACCTGCGCGGGTGTCACACCGAGTGCCGCGGCGGCGTTGAAGATACGCGCGCCGTCGAGATGCACCGGGATCCCCCGGGACGCGGCAAGTTCGCGCACCGAACGCATATAGTCCAGCGACAGGACCGCGCCACCGCAACGGTTGTGCGTGTTCTCGATGGAGATCAGGCCGGTCGGCGGGTACCCTGGACCAGCCGAGCGGATCGTCTGCTCCACCTCATCCAGATCGAATGTACCGTCCGACGCATTCTGAACGGTTCGCGGGGAAACGCCACCAACGGTCGCCGGCCCGGCGCTCTCGTACCACAGGATGTGGGATTCGCTGCCGAGGATAATCTCGTCTCCCCGGTCACAGTGCGCCAGCACCGCTGAAAGGTTCCCCATCGTGCCGCTGGACACGAAGACGGCGGCATCCTTGCCAAGCAAGGCCGCCGACATCTCTTCCAGCCGGTTGACGGTCGGGTCTTCGCCGTATTGGTCGTCCCCCACCTCGGCGTTGGCCATCGCCTCGCGCATCGCCGGCGTTGGCCGGGTAACGGTGTCGGAGCGAAGATCGATGATGTGCTGTCCGTTTTCGCGTGAGCTAGCCACCGTGGTCCTCCATGTCATGGTCGTACGTCGGTATCGCGGCGTCTGGGGCCGCGCCGTGTCCTAGTTAGCTTCCGTCGGCATCGGCGTGATGTCGAGAGGCTCGATGATGCCGGTCGACGGCTCTTCCGTGGGCGCGATCGTCGGGAACGGGGTCGGCTCGGGAGTAACAGTTGGCTGGGGCGTATCGGTTGGTTCAGGTGTCGGCTGCGGCGTCTCCGTCGGGACGGGCGTCTCGGTCGGCGGCGCCTCGGTCGGGCTCACTGGCTCGATGACGCCTGCCGGCTCATCCGTGGCCGTCGGCTGCGGTTGTGTCACCTCGACCGTCGGCGCGGCCGGGTCATCTGTACCCATATCCGGCAGATACTGCACCAGCAGCCACGCGGCGACCGCCAGGACCCCGATCAGGAGTACCGCCAGCAGTCCGCGCACCGCGGCGCTCACCCCGGCACCTTCGTTCCGTGGGGGCTCGGCGTGGCCGGGCTCGGGCCGGTACGTGGCTCGCTCCGGCGGCGTCCATGCCGGCGCGACCCGGGCCGGAGCCGGCGCGGCTGGCGTCACGACCGTTGTCTGCTGCGCGGCACCGGGCGAGAACACCTGGCCGACAGCCTGCTTCATCGCCCTTGCCGAGTTGAACCGGCGTTCTGGCTGCTTGGCAAGCGCCTGCAGTACCACGCTATCCATCGACGGGGTGATGCCCCGGTCCGGCAGGCGGTGCGACGGAGGTACTGGCTCGCGCTGGATATGCTCCAGCATCGTCGCCATCGCGGTCTGGCCGTTGAACGGGAGGAAGCCGGTCAGCATCTCGTAGAGCATCACGCCGACCGCATAAATGTCGGCCGCCTGTGTAATGCGGCCGCCTTGCGCCTGCTCCGGCGCCATATAGGCAGCCGTCCCGACCGTGGTGCCGGCCGTCGTCAAACCCGTGTCCTCGTGGACGTGGGCCACGCCAAAGTCCGTCAGACGGGCGATGCCGTCGCGCCCGATCAGGACGTTCTGCGGCTTGATGTCGCGATGGACGATGCCTGCGGCGTGGATCGCCTGCAGGCCGTCCAGCACCTGCCCGGCGATGGAGCGCACCCGCGCCGGCGGCAAAGGCGCCTCGCGCTGGATCAAATGTTTGAGGTCTTCGCCGTCGATGAACTGCATGACGATGAAGAGGTCGCCGTTTTCCTGACCGAAGTCGTAGACATCAACAACGTTACCGTGCGAGACGGACGCCGCCGACCGCGCCTCCTGGCGGAACCGCCGGACATACGACTCGTCCCTGGCCATGTCCCGGCGCAGGATCTTGATCGCCACGGCACGCTCGAGCCGGTCGTCCCACCCACGGTAGGTGATCGCCGTCGCCCCCTCGCCGATCGGCTGCTGGACGTCGTAGCGATCAGCCAGCCTCCTCGGCGGTTGTTGGGTTCCCTCTGTTCCAGACGACACGACTCTCACCTTCAGCGATTCCGTCCCGGTGACGGGCCCGAAGGCCCATCATGCTCCGATCATGATACGGGACCGGGCTGTCTTGCGTGCCCGGGATGCCGATGCGATGCTGCGGGCGGAGGATGGAGATGGAGCGAGCGAACCGTATCGGCCTGGACGCCGCCGGGCAGAAGATCCTGGTCTGGATGTGCGTCCTGATCGCGGCGAACCAGCTTGGATTCGGCGCGATCGTGCCGGTCACGGCGCTCTACGCCGAGAGCTTTGGGGTGAGCAACACGGCGATTGGCCTCACGGTCGCCGTCTATGGGCTCGCGCGCCTCATCGTCAATGTCCCGGCCGGACGCGTCGCCGATCTCTTCGGTCGCCGCTGGGCGCTCGCGCTGGGCGGGATCCTGACCGTCATCGGCACGCTCATCTGCGCCATCGCGCCAACCTACGAGGTTTTCCTCGCCGGACGCTTCATCGCCGGCGCGGGTGCAGCTGGCGTCCTGACCGGGGGCCAGATCGTGCTCGCCGACATCGCCCGGCCGCAGAACCGCGGACGCGTGATGGCGATCTATCAGGGAGTGTTCATCGTCACGGTCGGCGCCGGGGCCTGGCCAGGTGGCTGGCTCGCGACCAACTTCGGTTTGGCCGCCCCGTTCTGGGCCAACGCCATGCTTGCCGCCCTCGTCACGGCGATCGCCTGGTTCTTCGTTCCCGAGACGCGGGACCTCGCCTCCCGACCACACCCGGCGCGCGCCGCCCAGGCCGTCAGCTTCCTGAGCGAGACCAAAACCCTGCTGCGCTCCGAGGGCATCGTGCTCATCAGCCTCGTGAGCCTCTCCGCGGCATTCGCGCGCACGGGCGGGTTGTTCAACATCATCCCGCTGCTCGCCGACCAGCAGATCGGTCTCAGTCCGGACCAGATCGGCCTTGGGCTTGGCATGGTCTCGATCGTCGGACTGATCCTCGTCTATCCCTCGGGGGTGCTTGTCGATCACTTCGGGCGCAAGGCTGTCATCGTCCCGTCGACGGTCCTCTCGGGTATCGCCATGCTGGCGTTCACGCTGGCCGACAGTTTCGGCCTCTTCATGGTCGCCTCGATCTTTTGGGCGACATCCACCGGGATCGCCGGTGCCGCGCCCGGCGCGTATGCCGCCGATGTCGCGCCACCTGGCCAGACCGCCAGCGCGATGGGCCTCTACCGCGCGCTCTCCGACGTTGGTTATGTGATCGGTCCGCTTACACTGGGCGCCATCTCCGACCTCGCGGGGCCGGACGCGGCGCTCTGGGTCACCGCCGCGATCCTTTTCTCCGTCGGCGCCACGTTCTCACTCCGCGCCGCGGAAACCCGCCCGGACTAGGGAAAGTCCCGAGTTCTCCTAGCGGCTCTTGCTACAGCAACCCCAATGCATGCCGGCGGGCCCGCTTGATAGCTTTCTTCCGTCCCAGCGGGAGCCAGAACGTGAAGGTAGAGCCCTCCCCCTGGGCGCTGGTCACGGTGATCTTGCCACCATGCGACTGGACGATGTTCTTCGCGATTGCCAGCCCCAGGCCGGTCCCCTCGGAGCGCCGTGCCTTATCGGATTTGTAGAACCGCTCGAACAGCCGCGCCTGCTCCTCTTCCGGAATGCCGACACCGGTGTCCTGCACGTCGACATAGACCCGGTTCTTGCGCTGCTCGACGCGAACGGTGACCTGCCCTTCAGCGGGCGTGAACTTGATCGCGTTATGAAGCAGGTTCACCATCACCTGCTCGATGCGGCCGACATCAACCTCCATCTCCGGCAGGTCGTCCCCGATCTCGAAGCGCAGGTCGAGCCGCGCGCGCTCCATCTGGGGCCGAAGCCGCTCCGCCCCGACGCGGACGGCCTCGCCGATGTTCACCCGTTCCAGACGCAAGGGCGCGCGTCCGGCCTCCAGCCGCGCGAAATCAAGCAAATCTTCGACCAGGGCGTTGAGCCGGTCGACCTCACCGACAATCCGACCGAGGAAGTCCACGGCCATCCCCGGCTCCTCGATCGCGCCGGCCTCCAACGTCTCGACCATCGCCCGGATCGATGTCAGCGGCGTCCGCAGCTCATGCGAGACGTTCGCGACGAATTCCCGCCGCACCAGCTCCAGTCGACGGATATCGGTAACGTCCCGCAGCACGACCAACCCGAGGCGCTCGCCGTCGTCTTCGATCCGCCGTGCGGTGATCAGCAGCGAGGCCATCTCGACACCATGCTCTACGGTGGCGGTCGGCTTCTTCTTGCCCTCCAGGGCGTCGCGCAGCACTAACCAGAGCTCGTGATCACGTGTTACCTGCACAAAGGGACGACCGAGTGCCTCATCTTCCGAGGTGTCGAACATGCCCGCCGCCGCGGCATTCATCCGCAAGACCTGCCCCTCTCCGTCAGTGAGCACCACGCCGTCGACGAGATTGGCCATGATCGCTTCCAGCCGGAGGCTCGTCTGCTCACGCTCCTCGATCACATCCTCAAGGCGGCTCGCCATGACATTGAAGGAGCGCCCGACGTCGCGCAGCTCGACGACGGTGCTCGGCTCAACGCGCGCGGAGTAATCGCCGCCCGCAACCGCCCGCGCCTGCACCTGCAGCGCTTCCAGAGGCCGCGAAAGCCTCCCGGAGATAAGCCATGACGCCAAGAGAGACAGCGCGAGCGAGGTCAGCACCGCGACGATGAGCGACCGCCCCATATCGCCTGCGACACGGTTGATCTCGGTCACCGGCACGGCAACGCGCAGCACCGTCCCGGACTCGTCTGGAACCATTACAGCAACATAGAGGAACGACCGCCCAACCGTGTCGCTTAGCCGGCGGTACTCGCCGATTCCGTCGCTGACCGCGTCCTCGACCTCGGGCCGGTGCGCATGGTTCTCCATCGTCGATGGGTCAGCGACCGTGTCCGCGAGCACGACACCTTCGGGGTCGATCAACGTGTAGCGATCTCCCGTCAACCCGCCAAAGTGACTGATGATGTCGACGACCTGCTGGTCCGTGTCGCCACGCGCACGGGCATCGGCGACGGCATAAGCGGCGATCCGCGCCTGGCTGCGGGTCTCATCGGAGATACGAGAGATGTACTCGTCCTCAATGGTGTTGGAGAGCACCATGTAAAGGATGCCGAAAATGACTACGGCCAGCAGGAGGAACGGGACGGCGATCCGGAACCGAAGGGTGTTCGTCCACCGCGGCGCGGGGCCAAGACGCCCTCGCCATCCCCGGCCCGTCGTCGCCGGGCCCGTGGCCGATTCCACCGGTGTCTCAGACATCGGTCGACATGAACCGGTAGCCGCTGCCACGCACGGTCAGCAGCCGCTGCGGTTCGCCGGGATCGTCCTCCAGCTTTTGGCGCAGCCAGCGGATGTGGACATCCACCGTGCGGGTATCGACGTAGTGCTGATAGCCCCAGACCTCGCGCAAGAGTGCCTCGCGCGTGAGCACGACGCCCGGATGCCGCGCAAAGTACTCCAGAAGGTCGAACTCCTTCTTCTTGAGATCGAGGGTGGCCCCGCGCAGCGTCGCCTGACGCGACGCCGGGTCGATCGTGAGGTCGCCCACGGTCAACGCGGTAGCGGCCTGGGTAGTCGGTCCAGGTACGACGTGCGGTCCCTGCGCGCTCTCGCGCTCATGATGGTCCATATGCCGGCGCCGAATAAGTGCGCGAATGCGGGCCACCAGCTCGCGCATGGCGAACGGCTTGGTCAGGTAATCGTCCGCGCCGATCTCGAGTCCCACGACACGGTCAATCTCCTCGCCGCGTGCCGAGAGGAGAATGATCGGGACGGACGAGGTCTGGCGAATGCGCCGGCAGACCTCGAGCCCGTCCAGCCCGGGCAACATGATGTCGAGCACAACCACGGCGGGCCGCTGCTCCATCTGCTCAAGGGCTTCGGGACCCGTCTCAGCGAGCACGACATCAAATCCTTCGCGTCGCAGGGTAAACGCAACGGACTCGCGGATATTCGGCTCGTCATCGACGATGAGGATCCGCTCCCGGGCATCGGTGTCGGTCTGGGTGCTCATCCCTTGCGGCGCTCCTGCGCGGGACTAACGGGTGACATACCGTCAGTATAGATCGCCCTCAGGCAGCGTCTGCGGCTCGTAGCCATGCACCAGTTCCACCAGCCGTGAGAGCTGATCGGGGTCCGTCGTGGGGATGATGCCGTGCCCGAGGTTGAAGACATGTCCCGGCCGGCCGGCCGCCTGGTCGAGGATCGTCCGCGCCTGCGACGAGACCGCGTCCCACGGCGCCAGCAGCAACGCCGGATCGAGATTGCCCTGGATGCCCTTACCGTATCCGATCGTCTCCCAGGAGGTCGCCAACGGTTGTCGCCAGTCCACGCTGACGATGTCCGGGTCGGCATCGCGGATGTCCGCCAGGAGCTGGATCGTGCCAGTGCTGAAGTGGATGCTCGGCGCCTTGCCCTTCAGGTAGGCGAAGATTCGCGCGGTATAGGGCCGCACGAACTCCCGATAGGTGTAGGAGTCAAGCAGGCCGAGCCATGAGTCGAACAGCTGCACGACGTCGGCACCCGCGTCGACCTGTCCCTCCAGGTACAGCTCCGTGACGCGCGTCAGCTTCTCCATGAGCGCATGCCAGACTTCCGGCGCGCCGTACATCATCGCCTTCGTGAGCGGATACTCTTTCGTCGGCTTGCCGTCGACGAGGTAGCACGCCAACGTAAAAGGCGCTCCAGCAAACCCGAGCGACGCGGCGCGGTCGCCGAGCTCCTGTCGAAGCATACGCAGGGCCTGGAGGACGTACGGCGTGCCCTCTTCCGGGCCGACGACCCGGAGGTCATCGACATCCGCCATGGTCCGGATCGGGTGCGCGATGACCGGACCCACGCCTGGCTTGATCTCGAACTCGACGCCCATACCCTCCAGCGGCAGCATGATGTCCGCGAAGAGCACCGCGCCGTCGACGCCGAAGCGATCGACCGGCATCAACGTCGCCTCCACGGCAAGCTCCGGCGTATGCGCGAGCTCGATAAACGAGTGTTTCTTCCGCATCTCGCGGTACTCCGGCAGGCAGCGGCCCGCCTGGCGCATGAACCACACCGGCGTGGTGTCCACGTCGCGCAGGTTCGCGGCGGCGAGGAAGCGGTCGCGGCCGGTCATCGTCATTGGTGATCTGGTCACGTTGGAGCCCTTTCCCGGCATATTCGTACACCCGGCCCTTGTGGCCGGGTTTTTCCACCACGGTTCCGGGCACCGCTCGCAGCTGCGAGGCCCGGGTGTACGGGGCAGATCAGGCGATCGCGCCCTCTGCGAGCCACCGCGCAACATCCTTCGCGTGGTAGCTGATGATCCGGTCCGCGCCGGCGCGCTTCATCGAGAGCATTGTCTCCAGTGTCAGGCGTTGCTCGTCGATCCAGCCAAGCTGAGCGGCGGCCTTCACCATCGCGTACTCGCCAGAGACGTTGTACGCCACGACCGGCACATCAACCCGGTCGCGCGCCTCGCGGAGGATATCGAGGTAGGCCAGCGCCGGCTTGACGATGATCGCGTCAGCGCCCTCGGCAAGGTCGATGTCGATCTCGCGCATCGCCTCGCGCCGGTTCCCGGCGTCCATCTGGTGCGTGCGCCGATCGCCGAACGTCGGCGTGCTCTCCGCCGCCTCGCGGAACGGCCCGTAGTAGGCTGACGCGTATTTCGCGGCGTACGACATGATCGGCGTGTTCACGAAGCCGGCGGCGTCCAGCGCCTTGCGGATGATCGCGACGCGCCCGTCCATCATGTCCGACGGCGCAACAATATCCGCACCCGCGCGAGCGTGGCTGACCGCCGTCTTCGCCAGCAGGGGTAGCGTCTGGTCGTTGTCAACCGCGCCATCGACGATGATCCCGCAGTGACCGTGGCTGGTGTATTCGCAGGCACAGACGTCCGTGACGATCAACAGGTCGGGTGCATGGCTTCGGATCTGGCGCACCGCTCGCTGGACGATGCCCTCCTCCGCAAACGCGCCTGAGCCGATCTCGTCCTTCTCCGCCGGGATCCCGAACAGCAGCACGCCCGGAATGCCGAGCCGGCGCAGCTCATCCAGCTCGTCGTTCAGGCGATCCAGCGAAAGCTGGTATTGCCCGGTCATCGACGAGATCTCCTTGCGGATCCCCTCGCCTTCCGCAACGAAGAGCGGATAGATGAAGTCACTCGCGGCGAGCGTCGTCTCACGCGCGAAGGCCCGCAGGGCGGGTGTCTGGCGCAGGCGACGCGTGCGGGTAAAGGCGATATCGGTGGTCATGACGCTGGTGTGCCCTCCGGCTGGCTGGTATGGCCGAAATACTGTCGCAACGCATCGATGAAGCCGGTGGCGTCCTGCGACGTCGCCTCGCCGTGGACCGGCATCCCGGCATCGTGGAGCGCTGCCGCGGTGGTCGGCCCGATGGCGAAGAACGCCGCGCCGGACATCGCCGGGAGATCATGCCCGACAAGCCGCGCGAAGCTCTCGACGGCGGACGGCGATGCGAAGGTGATGACGTCCACCCCACCATGCCGCACCATCTCCCGCGTCTGGGCGTCGAGGTGCGGCACCGGGCGGTTTCGGTAGGCGGTCACGACCTTGACCTGCGCGCCGGCCTCTCGCAAGCCCTCGACGAGGGTCGGGCGCGCACGGTCGGAGAGCAGGCAGACGACCGACGTGCCGGACACTCCGGCCATAGCCAGGTCCTCGACCAGCTGAGAGGCGCCGGGTCCAGCGGAGACAAGCGCGGGTTCGATGCCGGCCTCCCGCAGCGTCTCGGCGGTGCGGTTGCCAACCGCCGCCACCCGCGCCTGCATGAGCCGGCCCTGAAGCGCGGCGTCGAGCGCCGGGACCGCATTCGGGCTGGTCAGGACAATCCAGTCCACGGAACCAACGACAGCCTCATCCACCGCGGCGTGGACATCCGCGTCATGCTCCACCGGCGAGATCTCGATCGTGCGCATCCGGTGCGGTGCGGCGCCGTGCTCTCGCAGATCGCGCATCAGCGGCTCGCCCTGGGCGTCCGAGCCGGTGACCACCACCCGCAGGCCGGAAAGCGCGTTCGGCGGGACCGACGCCGGTCCACTTCGGCGCGACCTGGTGCAGCAGCCGCACAGCGGACTCGAAGGCGTGGTCCTCGGCACCGTCGAGCGGAAACTCCTCATAGATGCGCTGGAGTCGCGACCCGTCATCGGAGGCGAGCATCGCCCAGAACCGCACCGTCGCGATCCCGTGCACCCGCTCGACCTTCGCATGTGCCCCGATCGGCGTCGTGCAGCCGCCGCCGACGCCGCGCAGGAACGCCCGCTCGGCAGCGACCTCGCGTCGCACATCGGTATCGTCCAGCGCCGCGACGAGCTCCCACGCCGGGTCGGGCGAGATGCGCGTCTCGACCGCGAGCGCGCCCTGGCCCGGCGCCGGGCAGGACACCTCGACGGGGATCAACGATGTGATCTCCTCTTCCCAGCCCATCCGGTGCAGTCCGGCCGAGGCAAGGATCACCGCGTCGTAGTCGTCCGAGCGGCCCTTCTTCAGGCGAGTATCGATGTTGCCCCGCAGCTCGCGAATCTGCGCGTCCGGTCGAACCGCGAGGAGCTGGACCGCGCGCCGGCGCGATGACGTGCCGATCACCGGGTTACGCGGCAAGTCCTCCAGCGGAACCCCGTGACGGCTCACAAGCGCATCGCGCGCATCCTCCCGCTGCGGGAAGGCGGCGATGGCGACGCCATGCGGGGCGAGGCTCGGGAGATCCTTCGTGGAGTGCACCGCGAGATCGATCCGGCGATCGAGGAGCTGCACCTGCAGCGCCGACGTGAAGACCCCGCGACCACCGATCGCGGTCAGCGAGGAGTGCTTATCGAGGTCGCCTTCCGGCCGGATGACCTCCAGCGCGAAGGCATGGTCCGGCCACCGCTGCCGCAGGAGATTCTGTACGGTGGTCGCCTGCCACATCGCCAGGGCGCTGCCGCGCGTGCCGATGCGCAGGCCGGATGAGGTTAAGTCGTGGGACACGAGAATAATCCGCCTGTTTTCCACTAGGCCCGGGCGCCGTCGCCCGGACTCGCGTTCCCACCATTCTAGTGGAGATTGCCGGCGCGGTTGGTGCGACCCTTGCCCCAAAGAACGTGCCTCGCCGAAGTGTCCGCGGAGAGCACATCCGGAACATCGCCGTAATGTATACTAGATGTAGTTGAGAATGATTCTCATGACGAGGGTCTCCGGCTTCGAGCGAAAGGAGCGACACATGTCTGGGTATTCCATTGATATCGAGAAGAAGACGTTGGAGAACAGCAACTTCCGCGAGGTGCTCTACACCGCGCCGAACCTGCAGCTGGTCGTGATGACGCTCAAGCCGGGCGAAGAGATCGGCATGGAGACGCACGAACACGGGGATCAGTTCTTCCGCGTCGAGGCCGGCGAGGGCGAAGCGATCCTCGATGGCGAGCGGCACAAGCTCGTCGATGGCTCGATCGTGATCATCCCGCAGAAAGTTGAGCACAATATCGTCAACACCTCAGCCGACAAGGACCTGAAGGTCTACACCATCTACACGCCGCCGGAGCATCGCGATGGGGTTGTCCACAAGACGAAGGCCGAGGCGGACGCCGACGACGAGCACTTCGAGGGATAGATCCCACCACCGCAATGCACACGGACCGGGAGGGCTCGTATGGGCCCTCCCGGTGTCTTCCCGTTAATGAATATGGGCCCCTGCCAACACACACGGTTGTGCTACACTAGGACGTCTTGGGTGCTTTGCGCGCCCAATTTTGTGTGCATCAGAGCCAGCGTTTGAGCGCTGGCATCCCTGGACAGTGCAGCAACGTGCGGAACGGCGCCACCTCACGGCCCACACGGGCGTGACTCCGCAGGCTGGATCAGGGGCCAACAGGCAGGATGACGTAGATGAGCGAAGTCAAGAACGGAACCACGCCGTACGCGGTCATCGAGACCGGCGGAAAGCAGTACCGCGTGTCACAGGGCGACCGGATCGTGGTCGAGCGGCTCGTCGGCGATGCCGGTAGCGAGATCACCATCGAGCGCGTGCTGATGCTCGGTGGCGACGGCTCGACGAAGATCGGGACGCCCGTGGTCGATGGCGCGGCCGTGACCGCGACGATCGACGAGCACTTCCGCGGCGAGAAGATCGTGGTCTTCAAGTACAAGCCGAAGAAGCGCTACCGCCGCAAGATGGGCCATCGCCAGGAGCAGACCCGCCTGACCATCACCGGCATCGACGGCTAGCACCACAACGGCACTCGCTGCCGGTAGAGAGGACACACACCATGGCTCACAAGAAGGGTATGGGCTCCACGCGCAACGGTCGCGATTCCGAGTCCAAGCGCCTTGGCGTCAAGCGCGGTGACGGCGAGTTCGTGCGCGTCGGGACCATCGTCGTCCGCCAGCGCGGCACAGAGTTCTGGGTCGGCAACAACGTCGGCATCGGCAAGGATCACACGATCTACGCCAAGATCGACGGCGTTGTCCGCTTCGAGACGATCTCGCGCCAGAAGCGCCGCATCAGCGTCTACCCGCCGGAGGTATACCCGATCGGCGGCGCGAAGCAGCTGAACACCCAGACCCCGGCCGCCGAAGCTGCGGCTGCCGATTAGGTCATCACCTGGCTCACCAGAGACGGAGATATAGAAGCATGAAGCCGGGAATTCACCCGAACTACCAGGAAGCCACCGTTCATTGCTCGTGTGGCAACATCTTCACCACCCGCTCCACCCGCAAGGAGCTGCGTGTCGACCTCTGCAACGTTTGCCACCCGTTCTACACGGGCGAGCAGCGCATCGTTGACACCGCCGGCCAGGTTGAGCGCTTCACCAAGCGCATGGAGACCGCGCAGGCGACTGGCAGCGTGAAGACCAAGCGCCAGCGTCGCCGCGAAGAGCTCGACCGGCTCCGCGCCGAGCAGGAGGCCGAGGCCGCTGCCCAGCGCGAGGCCCAGGCCCGCGAGGAGCGCGCCCGCATCCGCGCCGAGCGCGAGGCCGCCCAGGCGAAGGCAGCGGCTGAAGCCGCTGCTTCCGAGGCCAGCGCCACCAAGGCCGCCGAGGCCGAGGCTGAAGCCGCTGCCGCCGCCACGGCCGCTGAGAACATCGCTGCCGTCGAGGAAACCGCGACGGAGGAGTAAGCTCCTCACCCGCCACAGCATGGCACAGAGAACGCCGCTCCCGGATGATCCGGGGCGGCGTTCTCTCATGTCCCAGGACTATTGGACGGGAGTCACCCCTCCACGTCGAACAGGGCCAGCGCCGGTTGGTCGCGCTGCGGCGAGCGCCGGACAGGGCCGGCCTCGTCCTCCCCGACGAGGCTCACCTGCTGCCAGTTGTGCTCGTCGTGGTGCACGAAACGCGCGTACCGCATGACCTGTTCGCGCCCGGCCTCGCTCAGGTCGCGGTACACCGAGAGCAACCGGCGCTCCGCGTCGGACTCCCGCGGAACCAGCGCCTTGTCGATCAGCCCGGCCGCCTGCATCAGATCGGAGCGCGTCGTACCGAGCGCCATTGAGAGCTTGTCCAGCGTCGCCAGGCTCGGCTCCGCCCCGCGCCCCCGCTCGATATCACAGACATATGAGCGGCTCAACCCAGACTGGTCGGCCAATGCGCGCTGGCTGAGCCCCTGCCCGAGGCGCGTCTTGCGCACCCACTCGCCGAGCAGTGAGCCCACGGTCGGCGTCGCCGGTTTCTTTGTCGATCGCGCCCTTGCCATCTGGTCTCCCGCCGCGCAAGCCGGCGCCGCCCCGTTCGGCGGGCTGGCCCTTCCATATGGGCTAGCATACGGCACCGAATGACGTCCTTGTCGAATTCCCGCGCACCTGCGAGCATTTTCATGACGATCCGGGCGACCATCGACACGGGGCAAGACGACAGACCATGACCAAGCGATTCGCGATTATCGGCGACCTCTTCGCCGAACACCACGGTGACGAGATCCTGCCCGGCGGAAGCGGCGCCCTCGCCCTCGCCCTCCGCGATCTCGGCGGCACGGTCACGCTGCGCTCGGTGCTCGGCACTGATACAGCCGGCGACACGGTCCTCTCCCGGTTGAAGGCAGCGCGCATCCATCCTGGACTGATTGACCGCGTGGACGGCCCCACCGCCTCCAGGTCTCGCGATGAACGCGGCGATGTGGTTGAGCGCACACCCGGCCCGGGCATGACGCGCGGCGCGCGGATGGACATCTACGCCCTCTTCGGGCACGACGCGCTGGTGCTCGACACGCGCGATCAACCCCTGCGCCGCCTGATCTCTGATTTGCCCGCCCATACCAACGGCGCGGTCCGAATGGTGTCGACGCTCTCGCACCTGGACCTCCAGCCAGCAACGGACGATGAGCTGGAAATCGCGCTGCGGTTCGACGCGGTCGTCGGCACGCCCTCGCAGCTCACTGCGCTGACCGGTCAGGATGATCCGGCCGACGCGCTCGGAGACCTTTTCGATATGATGCCCGGCGCCCATCTCCGCGCCGCCATTGCCGTCACGCCCGACGGCCTCCAGATCATCAGCCGCGACCAGCGCGTGATCCGGCCCATCCTGGACGCCATGCCGGATCTCCTCATGCCGCAGGTTGTTGCCGCGGTCACCTGGGGATTCGCTCACCATCTCGATTGGGACACCGTCGCGACCATAGCCTCAAACCCGGACGCCGCGCTGGGCTAGCGCCCTATACTGGGTGCATGGAACCGACCACTGCGCCCCTCACCCTCCACACGTCGCCTCCCACCGAGCGCCAGCGTCTCACCTCCCGCGTCAAGATGCTCGCCGCGCAGCATGGCCTCGCGGTCAACGCCGTAACGACCGCCGAGCCGTTCCCCGCCGTCGCCGACCATCTCGAAGCGCACATCGCCGCCGGACATGTCGAGGGCATGGACTGGTTCACGCCCGAGCGCGCCCGCTTCTCGACCGACGTCCGCAACCTGCACCCGGCGGCCAGGTCAATCATCTCGTTCGGCCTCGCCTACTGGTCCGGCCCCGCGCAGAAGCCGGACGATGGCGTGCCGCGCGGCCGCATTTCCCGCTACGCCTGGGGCAAGGACTACCACCGCGTGCTCAAGCGCCGGATGAAGGCCCTGCACCGCGCCTTGTGCGACGAGCTCGGCGAGGAGCTGGACGTCCGGATGCTGGTCGACACCGCGCGCATCGTCGAGCGGGCCGTGGCCGCGCGGGCGGGTCTCGGCTGGTATGGCAAGAGCGCGAACCTGATTGTGCCAGGACATGGAACGTGGGTATTGCTGGGCGAAATGGTCACGACACTGGATCTTGAACCGGACGCCCCGCTGGCCAAGAACTGCGGCCGCTGCACGATTTGCATCGACCAGTGCCCGACCGGCGCGATCGTCGCGCCCTACACAATCGATGCGCCGACCTGCATCTCGTACCTGACGATCGAACTGCGCGATGTCATCCCGCACGAGCTCCGGCCGAAGATGGGTGATTGGGTCTATGGCTGCGATGTCTGCCAGGACACCTGCCCCTACACCGGCGCGGCGGAGATCGTCGACGAGCCAGAGCTGAGGCCGGCCTCGGTGAGCAACGCGTTCCCGTCGTTGCATTGGCTACTCGGCATGACGGACGACGAGTTCGGCGCGACCTACTTCGGAACCCCGGTGCCGCGCACCAAGCGTCGCGGCCTCGCCCGCAATGCCGCCGTCGCGCTCGGAAACATCGGGACGGAAGCCGACATCCCGATCCTCATCGGGGCACTCCAGAACCATGATGAGTCGCTGGTCCGTGGTCACGCCGCCTGGGCGCTTGGCCTACTCGGCGGCGTGCTCGCTCACGAGGCGCTCGACCGCGCGTGGCTCCGCGACCCCGACCCGTTCGTGGTCGACGAAGCGACACTGGCGCTCGAGACATCCGGCGGCTGAGGCGTGTCCCCTGCCATCGCGAGGCCGTCTTCCCGACCAAACGCAGTGACACAAAAAAACACCCGGAGGCCGAAGCCACCGGGTGTTTTTCGTGCATGAGCGCGCGCCGCGCTAGGCGACCTTGCCGGCCTTACCAAGCGAGCGCTGGCAACGCGTGCAGATGTTGAGCCGCAGGCTGATGCCATTGATCACGATGCGCTTCTTGTGCACGTTCGGGCGAAAATCCCGATTCGTGCGGCGCTTGGAGAAGCTCACATTATTGCCAAACGTCTTGGCTTTACCGCAGACATCACATTTCCCGGCCACGGGCATGCTCCCTTCAAAACTCTCTGGCGCAGCGACCCGGGAAACCTGGTCCGACAGCCCGCAGACGCGCGTAGTGCAATGGATGATCTCAATGATCAGGGCGCCTCCATGCCGCCCCGGGCATGAAAGCAACGCCGTCTGGTGGACGGCGCCGTTACCAAGGCCATATCCTAGCACATGCGACAGGTCATCGCCAACGGTCACGATTGACCGGGGCGATCTTCCGCCTGTCGTCCGTTTACCCTCACTCCCGACGTGCAAATAGGGTATTTTTCCTCCATACCGTCGGCGATCGCGTCTGGCGAAAGGAGCGTTTCCCATGTCCGAACGAGGCGTATGGCAAGACCCACAGGTCCCGACTGGTCGGGTCGAGATCGCCGAGAACGCGATCGCGCATACGATCAGCGAGGCGGTCCTGTCGTGCTACGGCGTGGTCGACCTGGGGCCCCAAACGCTTGGTTCCGCGATCACCCGTCGCCTGCGTATCACCAACAGCCCTCGCGGCATCGGCATCATCACCACCGATGAGGGTCTGGAGATCGAGGTTTCCATCGTTGTTGAGTACGGCACGCCAATCTTCACCGTCGCCCAGAACGTGATGCAAACCGTGAAGTTCCAGGTTGCCCACCTCCTTGGCATGCAGGTGGCCAGGGTCGATGTGAACGTCGACGGGCTGCGCGTCAGCGCGAAGACCGAGAAGACAACATGAGCAGTACGCCGACCACGCGCCCGATCACGCCGTCCACTGCCTGGAATGGTGAGCACCTCCTGGACGCGCTCACCTTTGCGAGTCAGTGGCTCGACCACCATCGCGACCGCGTTAACGCGCTCAATGTCTACCCGATCCCGGACGGCGACACCGGCACCAACATGACGCTGACGATGCATGCATCGCTGGAGGCCGCCCGCAAGACGGAGCACCCCACCAGCGTCTCCTCCGTGGCGGACCGCTTCGCGTTCGGCGCGCTGATGGGCGCCCGTGGCAACTCCGGCGTCATCCTTTCTCAGATCTTTCGCGGCTTCGCCGGCGCAATCTCCGGAAAGGACGCCATCGACGGCGTTGATCTCGCCCGCGCGCTCGATGGCGCGCGCGAGAAGGCGTACAAAGCGGTCATGCGCCCCGTCGAAGGCACGATGCTGACCGTTATCCGTGTCGCCGCTGAGCGTGCCGCCGAAGCCGCCAAGCACCAGACGGACATCGTCTACGTGCTCGAGCAGTCGCTGGACGGCGCGCGCGAGGCGCTGGCAGACACGCCGAACCTCCTCGCGATCCTGAAGCAGGCGGGGGTTGTCGACGCCGGTGGACAGGGCGTTGTCTTCATCCTGGAGAGCTTCTACCGCTACGCGCTCGGCGACACGACGATTGACGAGTCCAGCACGCCGGAGCACGTCGGCGCGGAGATGACCTTCCTCGATGACATCGCCGAACTCCATGGCGAGGACGCCTTTGGCTATTGCACGAACTTCATGATCTTTGGCGAGGGCATGGAATTCGAGTCCGCCCGCGAGAAGTTCGCCAGCATGGGGCAGTCGGTCGTCGCCGTTGGTGATGACACGATCATCAAGGTCCACATTCACACTGAAGACCCGGGAGACGTCTTGCAGTACGCGCTCTCGCTTGGCTATCTGGACCAGATCAAGATCGACAACATGAGCCTTCAGACCGAGGAGCTCACCAGCCAGCGCAAGAACGCCCTTGAAGGGACGGACGCTGCCGGTGAGGACGCCGAGACTCCCGTTGAGGTCCATGGCGAGATCGGCATCATCGCCGTCGCTGCCGGCAAAGGCCTCGGCGATGCCCTGCGCGCGATGGGCGCCAACCTCATCGTCCGCGGTGGCCAGACCATGAACCCGAGTACGGAGGAGCTGTTCCAGGCCACCGAGCAATTGCCGGTGGATAAGGTCATCATCCTGCCGAATAACAAGAACATCGTCATGGCCGCGCAGCAGGTCTCGGACCTCACCGACAAGCAGATTGTCGTGGTGCCGTCTCGCTCGCTTCCGCAGGGGCTTGCGGCCCTCTCCGCCTTCAATGCCGAGGCGCCGCTGGACGAGAACGTCGAGGCGATGGCGGAGAGCATGGCCGACGTCCACGCGATCGAGATCACCCAGGCCGTGCGCGACGTGGAGCTCGACGGCGTCAACGTCGTCTCCGGGCAGATGATCGGTCTCGTCGATGGCAAGCTGGTCGCATCAGGAGCCGAGTTGGACAAGATCATCTCGACCTGCCTCGGGTTCATCACCCGCTTTGAGCCTGAGCTGCTGACGGTCTTCCTCGGTGAAGGCGCAACGGATGATGGCACCGGGGCACTTCACGACGAAGCCACGCGTGTCTTCCCGGACGCCGAGATCGAGGTCGTCGAGGGCAACCAGCCTCACTATCAGTACCTGATCTCGGTCGAGTAGTCATATCCGCGCATCTCTGGCCCCGAACATGCATGATGTGAGGCAACGATGCTGGCTTTCCGCAGGTTTCCAGCACCATACCCGGACCAGGAGTGATCCGAGACACCATGACGAACGCACGAACGGTGGCCGTCGTCACCGACAGCACCTCCGATATCGCCCCGGAGCTGGCCGCCGCGCGCGATATCACGGTGGTCCCACTGAATGTCCATTTCGGTGACGCGGTCTACCGCGATCAGGTCGACATCACCACCGACGAGTTCATGGCGAAGATGTCGACCGCCGAGAAGCTGCCAACCACGTCGCAGCCGTCCGTCGGCGCCTTCGAGACGGCCTTCCGGGCGACCGGCGCCACCGAGATCATCGCGCCCCTCCTCTCCTCCAGGCTGAGCGGCACCTTCCAGTCGGCCCAGATCGCCGCGCAGAACCTTGCCGACGAGATTCGGATCGAGTTGGTTGACACCCTGAATGTGAGCTACGGGCTCGGCTTTCAGGTGTTGCGCGCGGCTGATCTCGCAGACCAGGGACTCGATGCCGCGACGATCGCCCAGACGCTCCGGAACGAAGCCGGGCGTTACCATGTCGTCTTCTTTGTCGAGACACTGGAGCACCTGCGGCGGGGCGGGCGCATCGGGAAGGCCGCCCAGATGCTCGGCTCACTCCTCCAGCTCCGCCCGCTGCTACGCATCGACGAGGGACAGGTCATCCCCTATGAGCGCACCCGCACTCGCAGCAAGGCGACACGCGCGCTTGCCGACTTCGCAACCGACAACATCGTGCCGGAGGAGATCGCCATCCTCTACAACACGACCCCGGACGACGCCCACAAGCTCGCCGAAACGTTGCGGGCCGCCACACCGGACTCTCCCATTCACCTCGTCAAGCTCGGACCCGTTATCGACTCGCATATCGGCCCGGATGTCCTGGGCGTCGTCGTAAAGGCCCGAAACAATGACTAACTCACGCAAGGTGGCGGTGATCACAGACTCCGCGACCGACATCCCGCAGTCTCTTCGCAACCAGTACGACATCACGGTCGTGCCCCTTTCTATCACGTTCGGGAGCGAGACCTTTGTCGATGGCGTCGACCTCTCGCCGCCGCAGTTCGTCGAGCGGCTTGGGCGCGAGAAGGATTTGCCCAAGACCTCCCAACCGCCGTCCGCTCACTTCGCTGAAGCATTCCGGGCAGCCCACGACCAGGGGATGGATGTCGTCTGCGTCGACATATCGTCCGACATCTCGGGTACCTACAATTCCGCCCGCATGGCCGCCGAGCAGGTCGATCCTGCACGAGTGAGGGTCGTTGACTCCCGGGGAGCCACGATGCAGGCCGGATGGGTCGCTGTCGAAGCCGCTCGCGCGGCGGCATCCGGAGCGGACATCGACGCCGTGGAACAGGCGGCACTGGGCGCGATCAACCGAGCGAACTGCTTCGCGGTCCTCCAGTCGCTGGACTACGTGTACAAGGGTGGGCGGATCGGCCGCGCTTCCCACATGGTGGGCTCAGCGCTCGGCATCAAGCCGATCCTGAACTTCATCGACGGCGTCGTCACGCCGGTCGAGCGGGTACGGACCTGGAAGAAGGCGCTCGCCCGCGCCATCGAGCTCGCCGCCGATTCGGGGCAGTTGACGGATATTGCCGTGCTCCATGCGGACAACCTGACCGACGCTGACGCGACCGCCGCGAAGCTGCAGCAACAGTTCCCGGACGCGAACATCGTCATCGACTGGGTTGGCTCCACGATCGGCACCTATTCCGGTCCCGGCGCGATCGGAATCCTTACCCTCTCCGCGCCGAACCGCTGATCGGCAGGGTGTTCGACTGATGTTCTAGACTGAACTCCGTATCCCGCGGGTCGCGGGTGCGGAGTTCAGCCGTTTCCGCACCGTGCGCCCGCCCAGCGAGGACCAGCTCGTGTCCACCGTTCGGCGTCCATCCCTTAACCGAGGAACCTCCGGCGCGCAGCAGCTCGAGCATGCGATCGCCGCGCTGCGCCGTGTCTGGATCGGCGGGCCGGAGATGGGTCGCGATATCGCCATGGCGGTCGATACCCTGCGCCACCTGCAGCCACAGGCAGCCGCCACTCACGAGGCCGCTACGGTGCTGGAGACGGCAATCGAGTCGCTCCGCCATCTCCCCCGCGAGCAGGACGCCCGACGCGAGCACATCGCCGCAATTGGCAAGACGCTGCAAGCTATCAAACCGATCATCGGCCAGCCAGCCAGCGGTCCCGAGGTCGGGAAGCTGAACACAGCGCTTGGTGAGAAGCGCGCCGGTCATGCGCCGAAGGAGCGTGCCCCGCGTCGCCCGGTGACCGTGCCGTCACTCCCGCCCGACGCGCTGATCACCGAAATGCCAGGTGTCGGCCCGAAGAACGTCAAGAAGTATGAGGACGGGCTAAACCTCCACTCGTTGCAGGACGTGTTGCAGCTCGTTCCGCGCCGCCATATCGACTACACCAAGACCGTGCGGCTCGACGACCCGATCGGCCTGCGCGGCGACGTCACGATTCGCGGAACGCTGGTTGACTTCCGGGAAATCCGGGTCGGGACGCCGCGTGTCCAGGCTCGTCTTTTCGACGGCACCGGCTCGATCCGCATCACCTGGTTCAGCACCTGGATCGCGAAGCAGCTTGGCGAGGGCTCGGAGATCGTTGTCGCCGGCACGCTGATGCCGGGTCCCGGCGGGCTCTCGCTGACGAACCCGGAGTGGGAGCCGGTCGGGAAGGACGGCCTTTCCACCGGCGGGCTGGTCCCCGTCTACCCGCTCACCAAGGGCGTGACGCAGAAGTCGATGCGGAACCTCACGCGTCACGCGCTCGACGCCACGAAAAAACATCTCGTTGACTGGCTCGCCGATGCCCGCGAGTTCATCGACAACGATGTGTGGGACTACCTGCCGCCGCTCGAGAACATGTACGAGCATATCCACTATCCGCCGACCTCGGATGCGTTCGGGCTCGCGCGCAAGCGGCTGATGTTCGAGAACCTCTTCCTGCTCCAGCTTGGCCTCGTCCAGCAGAAGCTGCGGCGCAAGGGGGAGCAGGGCCGCGCTATCACTGTCGACCACGAGGTGCTGGCGGCATTCGAGCAGGTGCTGCCCTTCTCGCTCACCGGCGCCCAGCAACGCGTTGTACGCGAGATCCTCGCCGATATCAGCACCGACGAGCCGATGACCCGCCTGCTCCAGGGTGACGTGGGCTCCGGCAAGACGGTTGTCGCGGCCATGGTCGCTCTCCTCGCCAAGGCGAACGGTATCCAGTCAGCGATCATGGCGCCGACGGAATTGCTGGCTGAACAGCACGCCACGAGCTTCTTCAAGCTCTTCGACCCGCTGCCGGAAGATCTCCGACCGCGGGTTGCGCTGCTCACCGGCTCGACCCGCGCCGCCGCTCGCCGCGAGATCCTGAACAGCCTCGCCGCAAGGTGAGATCGACATCCTGATCGGCACGCACGCCCTCATCCAGGACGACGTCCTTTTCCGGGACCTCGGTTTCGTCGTGATCGATGAGCAGCACCGCTTCGGCGTGCGTCAGCGCGGCCTGCTCACCGACAAGGCCCACGGCTACCAGCCGCACCTGCTCTCGATGACCGCCACGCCGATCCCGCGCACGTTGAATCTTGTGCTTCACGGCGATCTCGACGTCTCGATCATCGATGAGCGCCCGCCGGGTCGCATCCCCATCGAGACGAGCAAGTTCGTCGGGCCGGATCGCTCGCAGGCGTACCAGCTCGTGCGCCACGAGGTGCAGAAGAGTCGCCAGATCTTCGTTATCTGCCCACTCGTGGAGGAGTCAGACACGATCGAGGCGAAAGCGGCCGTCGCCGAGGCCGAGCGACTGCAGAACGAGGTGTTTCCGGACCTGAAGGTCGACGTCCTCCATGGCAAGATGCCGGCGAAGAAGAAGGACGAGATCATGTCACGCTTCCGGAATCGGGAGTTCGACATCCTCGTCTCGACGTCGGTCATCGAGGTTGGGATCGACATCCCGAACGCGACAGTGATGATGATCGAAGGTGCCGACCGCTTCGGCCTCGCCCAGCTTCACCAGTTCCGCGGCCGCGTCGGTCGGGGCGGTAACAAAAGTTACTGCCTGTTGCTCTCGGACGACCCATCAGCGGAAAGCAATGCCCGACTGCACACGATGGTCGCCACGGATGACGGCTTCGTGCTCGCCGAGCGTGATCTCGAGCTGCGCGGCCCGGGCGACATGATCGGCACGCGGCAGAGCGGCCTCCCGGAGCTAAGCTGGCTCGAGCAGGGGTTCGACACCCGCATGCTCGACCGCGCCCGGGAGTTTGCCGAACGGCTCGTCGCGGTCGACCCGGATATCAGCGACACGCGTTTCCCCCGGCTGAAGCGCCGCTTGCAGCAGTTCTGGTTCACCCGCAAGGAACCATCAACGTCCATCTCCTGAACTACGCCTGAGGGAAACTCGCCCATGCGCATCATTACCGGCTCGGCTCGGGGCCGCAAACTGAAGGGGCCACCCTCCCACGCCACACGGCCGATGTCGGACAAGATCCGCGGCGCCGTCTTCAACTCCCTGCTGTCGCTCGGTGTCGAGCCGGATCGCGTGCTCGATCTCTACGCCGGCACTGGCGCGATCGGCATCGAGGCGCTGTCGCGCGGTGCCGTGCACGCCGACTTCGTGGACATGGGACGGGAGCCCGCCGCGGTGATCCGGGACAACCTCCGCAGCACCGGCTTCGAGCGCCAGGGACGCGTGCATCAGATGCCAGTGGATCGTTTCATTGAGCGGGCGTCCGAGCCGTACGACCTGATCGTCATGGACCCTCCCTACGCCGACCCGGCGATCATCCCGACGCTCGAATCGCTGGCAGGGTCAAAATTGGTACAATCAGGCACAATTGTTGTCCTCGGTCATTCTCCACGCGTCGAGCCGCCGGACCAGGTTGGCCACTTCGAGGCGCTTCGCCACCGCTGCCATGGGGACACCTGCTTCTCGATCTACGAATGGGTCGACGAGCCCGGCGACGAAACCGCCGGCGAGGAGGATGAACCGTCCGCATGAGCATCGCGATCTACCCGGGAAGCTTCGACCCGCTGACCAATGGCCATTTGGATGTCGCGCTGCGGGCGGCCTGCCTCTTCGACACGCTGATCATCAGCGTCTATGAAGGCTCGGCGAAACCGGGCGCGATGTTCTCCATCCCCCAGCGCATCGCCCTTGCCGAGCAGGCGATCGCCGAGAGCGATCACCCATTCTCCAACCGGGTCGTGGTGGAGGGGTTCTCCGGTCTCGCCGTGACGTTTGCCCGTGAGCGAGGCGCCCTCGCGATCGTGCGGGGCTTGCGGGCGGTCTCCGATTTCGAGTATGAGTTCCAGTACGCGCATATGAACGAGCATCTCGCGCCTGAGATCGAAGTCGTGTCGCTGATGACCTCCGCCAAGTACTCGTTCATCAGCTCGAGCTTCATCAGGGAAGTCGCGCATCTTGGGGGCGATCTGCGGGGGCTGGTTCCGCCCAACGTGGAACGCGCCTTGCGCGAACGGACGCGATAGTCGGGGCACACGGGCAACACGACCACACTGTGGAGACGAAGGGCCGATTGATGAGCAAGCGTGGCGATATGCAGCACCCCGGCGATAACGCCGCCGACGTCCTCTACCTGCTGGATGAACTGGAGGAGCTGGTTGGCGGTGGCAAACGCGTGCCGCTGAGCAACCGCGTGATGGTCGAGGAGGCGGATTTCCTCGCGATCGTCGATCAGCTCCGCGTGGCGCTGCCGAACGAGATGAAGCAGGCCCAGCGGGTGATCAAGGAACGCGAGCGGATCGTCGGCGAGGCGCAGGACGAGGCGTCCCGCATCGTCCAAACCGCCCGTGACCGCGCCGAGATGATGGTGTCCCAGAACGTGATCCTCGCTGAAGCGCGCCAGCGTGGCGAGGAACTCTTGCGACAGGCCGAGGAGCAGGCCCAACGCACTCGCGGCGAGATGGATGTGTTTGTCCTGGAGCAAGTGCAGCTCGTCGAGGACGCCGTCCGTCGCGGCATGGCCGTCATGGAAGACGCCGTCGAGCGCACCCTGGACACCATGGAGAACGCGAAGGACGCCGTCCGGGGCTAAACCGCGATCCCGAGCGCCCACCCCACCCCGAGTACCCCAACCGCCCCCACCACGAGCGGGAACATCCGCATCCGTCCCGTATCGCTGTTCACCCTCCAAAGCATCGCGTCGACGCACATCAGCGCAACCGCGATCAACGCCGAAGCGAAAACATAGCGCGAGTTCGACAGCACCCGTGGCGCGAGCCAAACACCCAGCACCGCCGACGCGAGCACGAGCATCCGTGCCGCCCACGCCGCACGCTGGTCACCGAGCATGACCGCCAGCGTCCGCACTCCAACGGACCGGTCGGCCGCGATGTCCGGAATCGACTGCGCGATCTGCAGTGCGACGATCGCCGGCACCGCGATTGGGTACAGCGCCACTAACGCGCCCGGCACCTTTGCGAGCGCTGTCCAAACCCATATCGGCAGCAGCGGAATCGCCAGTACGTACGGCACCCACGACCACGGCGTGCGCTTAAACCAAAAGCTGTAACCCACCCCCAGCCCGGTCCCCAGCGCGCAGAGCGCGAACGCCCACATGTTGAACCGCAGGCTACCAAGCACCATCAGCATCACGCCTGCTGCGACCATCGCGTGGGCCCCTCGCTCCGTCGCGAGACCGGAGACGAGTGGCTTCGATGGCTTGGATGCCCGATCCAGTTCCACATCCACGAGCTCGTTGACCGCGCCAATGGCGATCTGCCCGCCGAACATGGCGAGCATCAGCATCAGGAAATCGAGCCCGGCCGGCCACCCTCCGCTGGCAATACACGCGAATAGCCCCGTTCCGGTCATGACCGCGATGATCGGCGTGAGATGTGGCAGCAACACATACGCGCGCGCCACCGCGAGCAACGAAGGCTGAGGCATGCGGACATTCCTTTTATTCTGGCGCCATGTAGACCTTTCCGTACAGCATAGACGCATGGCCATCAACTTGCGCCATCTCGATATGACACGAATCCGCAACGACGCGAAAGGAGCCCGCCCGTGCCCGATAATCTTCCCCGCTTCCTGCGATCGCTTGCCCTACCGGCCGCCGCGTCCACCATCGGCGGACTGGCGACCTCCAGCAGCGTCAATGACTGGTACCGAACGCTGCGCAAGCCGTCGTTCAACCCGCCCTCGTCGGTCTTCGGCCCGGTCTGGACCGTGCTCTACCTGATGATGGGTGTCGCGGACTACCTCGTCGATACCAGTAACACCGGTCAACGCCAGGAGAACGCCCGCCGCATCTACAAGATCCAGCTTGGCCTGAACACCCTCTGGAGCGTGCTCTTCTTCGGCCTTCGGGCGCCGGGGTTCGCGCTCGTCGAGATCGTCGGGCTCTGGACCGCGATCTTGTTGACGATTCGCGCGTTTTGGCCGATCTCACGCATCGCCGCGCTGCTCCTGGTTCCCTATCTCGCGTGGACGACGTTCGCCTCGGCGCTGAACGCGGCGATCTGGTGGAAGAATCGCTAGCGACGGGCGAACGGGTCGAATTGAAGATCCGGCCCGTTCGCCGTATACTGTGACGGTTACGCCGGGTGTCATCCCGGCGTCTTCGTGCGTTTGCCGACGACACGTTGTCCCGACAGACGGACGAGGATGGTAGGACATATGACGAACGCGGATACGATTCAGCTTCACGATGAGACGCAGCTCAATGTCGCGTCCCTCCTGATGGAGGAGATCGGTGGCCGGCGCGATGTTCACATCGACCTCGGCACCTTCCCCCTCGATGAGGATCTCGTCGCGAGGAACACCACCGGCGAGATCCGGTTGACCCGTCTCCAGTCCGGTATCCTGGCCAGCGGCCAGATCTCGGGCGTCGTCGAGCTCGAATGCGCGCGTTGTCTCCAGGAGTACGACCAGACCTTCCGCACCAGGTTCGCGGAGGAGTTCCGCCAGACCGTCGATGTACGGAATGGGGCCGGTGTCACGCCATCGCGCGTGCGGCGGGTGTCGGAGGAGGATGACGACGAGATCGCCTTCGAGATCAATGATGCGCACGAGATGGACATGACGGAGCTCTTGCGGCAGTGGATCCTGCTCGAGCTCCCGATGCGTCCGGATTGCGGGGAGAACTGCCCTGGCCCCCCGGCCATCGCGGAAGACCCCGAGGCGCAGGTTGATTCGCGATTCGCCGCGTTGGAGCAACTGCTGAGCGAGGACGAGTAGATCGGGATCGCCATCAGGTGGTGATCTGTCAGACAGGCAAACCCGGGGCTGTTCCCCGACACATTTCCAGGAGGATTCGACATGGGTGCACTTCCAAAACAGCGTATTAGCCAGGCCCATCAGGGCAACCGCCGCCGCCACCACTTCATCGCCGCTCCGCAGCTCGTGCCCTGCAAGAGCTGTGGCGAGATGAAGAAGTCTCACCACGTATGCCCGAGCTGCGGGCAATACCGCGGCCGGCAGGTGATCCAGATCGAAGAGCGACGGCGCTCCTCAGAGGCCTAGGATCACCGTCATGGCGGGCGTCCGCTCGTCAACTGACAGTGCGTAGGGGAACAGGCGGGGTGAGCATGCTCTCCCGCCTTTCCTTGTACCCCGCGCGCCGATCCTGCGCACGCGCTCCGCACACCCGGTATCATGGGAGCGCAACCAGGGCCACCCGGTGACGTCGCATCGTGCCGCGGGCGCGATGAGGCTGGAGCGCCACCGGGAACCGATCTTTACACCGGCAGGGACAAGGAAGAACGATGCCGAACGCCGCAATCATCGGATGGGGCTATGCCGTTCCAGATCGGGTTCTCACGAACCACGATCTCGCACGCATGGTCGACACGAACGACGAGTGGATCGTCTCGCGCACGGGCATCCGTGAGCGGCGCATCGTCGGCAAGGACGACTCCACCACCTCGCTCTCCGTCGCCGCGGCCCGCAAGGCGCTCGAGAAGGCGGAGATGAGCCCGGATGAATTGGAGCTCATCGTCGTCGCCACCGCCACGCCGGACGACTTCCTGGTCTCCCAGTCCGCCCTCGTCCAGGCCGAGATCGGCGGCAAGGCGGCCGCGTTCGACGTCCAGGCGGCCTGTGCCGGCTTCGTCACCGCGCTCTCCGTCGCCACCCAGTTCATCAACACGGGCGTCTACAAACGCGCGCTGGTCATCGGCGTCGATACCCTCACCCGCTACATCGATTACACCGACCGGAGCACCTGTGTGCTGTTCGGTGATGGCGCCGGTGCCGTGGTGCTGGAGGCGAGCGACGAGGACCGCGGCTTGCTCAGCACGGAGCTGGGCGCCGACGGTGGCGGCCACAAGCATCTCTACGTGCCCGGCTGGGCCCAGCTCGTGCCGGAGAGCGCCGACCTCTTCCCGGACGCCCGTCCACACCTGCGCATGAACGGCCGCGAGGTGTTCCGCTTTGCCGTCAACGTCATGGGCGAGGCGGCAATCAACTCCATCCGCAAGGCCGGCCTTGAGATCTCGGACGTCGACCTGCTCATCCCACACCAGGCCAACTACCGCATCATCGACGCGGCGGCGCGCAAGTTGGAGCTGCCGATGGACAAGGTCTGGGTCAACCTCGACAAGTACGGCAATACCTCGGCCGGCTCCGTACCGATGGCGCTTGCCGAGGCCGCCGACGCCGGGGCCATGAAGGAAGGCGACAATGTCGTCCTCGTCGCGTTCGGCGCCGGACTCGCCTGGGCCGCCGGGCTCGTCCGTTGGGGCGTCGCCGGAACCCGTCGCGCGACGTCCTGACCCGGACCACGATCAAGCCACTGCGCCCGGCGATGCGTCGGGCCCGCACCTTAGGAACGAAAGAGGAAGCCCCTGATGAGTGACACCCAGACGACTCCCGTGGCCGTCGTGACCGGCGGAACCCGCGGTATCGGCCTCGCCATCGCCCAGCGGTTGGCAAGCGACGGGTACGACCTGGTGGTCACCTACCGCGGCGACGCCGAGGTCGCGAAGCAGGCCGAGGAAACGCTCTCGGCGTCCGGTCGAACGGTGAAGGTGATCGCCGCCGACGTCTCGACGAGCGAGGGCGCGACCAAGACGATTGAGACCGCGACCAAGGAGCTGGGGCGCATCGACGTGCTGGTGAACAACGCCGGCATCACGCGCGACAATCTCATCATGCGCATGAGCGAGGACGATTGGGACGCTGTTCTCACCACCAACCTCAAGGGCGCCTTCCTCACCAGTAAGGCGGCGGTTCGACCGATGCTCCGCCAACGCTCCGGCCGCATTATCAACCTGACGTCCGTCGTCGGGCTCACCGGCAACGCCGGCCAGGCGAACTATGCCGCGGCGAAAGCGGGGCTGATCGGGCTGACCAGGTCGCTCGCGAAGGAAGTCGGCTCGCGCGGCATCACCGTCAACGCCGTCGCCCCGGGCTTCATCGATACACGCCTCACCGACATCCTGCCAGACGACCTTAAGCAGCAACTGCTCGCCAGCACGCCACTGGGCCGGTTCGGCTCGGCCGAGGATATCGCGAACGCGGTCGCCTTCCTCGCCTCCGACGGGGCCTCGTTTATCACCGGCCACGTGCTGTCCGTCGATGGCGGCCTCTCGATGGCCTCCTGATCGCCCAGATACCTTGCAGGACCGACCGGGGAGGTCAACGCGTGTTCAAGAAGATCCTGATCGCCAACCGGGGTGAGATCGCCCTCCGCATCCTTCGCGCCTGTCGGGACCTCGACGTCCCGGCGGTGGTCGCCTACAGCGAGGCCGATTCCGATTCCCTGCCGGTGCGCCTTGCCGACGAGGCCGTCTGCATCGGCCCGGCACAGGCGGCGAAGTCGTACAACAACATCCCGGCGATCATCACCGCCGCCCTCGTGACCGGCTGCGATGCAATTCACCCGGGCTACGGCTTCCTCGCCGAGAACGCCACGCTGGCGGAGATTTGCCAGCAAGTCGGCGTCACCTTCATCGGCCCCTCGCCGGATGTCATCGAGAAGATGGGCAACAAGGCCGAGGCCCGGAAGGTGATGAAGGCGGCGGGCGTGCCGCTCCTGCCGGGCACGCAGGGTATCGTCCCGACGCTCACCCATGCCCGCGAGGCAGCCCGGGAGATCGGCTATCCCGTCGTGATCAAGGCGGTCGCCGGTGGTGGCGGGCGCGGCATGCGCGTGGCCCAGAACGACGCCGAGCTGGCCCGCTACTACCCGGTCGCGCAATCCGAAGCGGAGAGCGCGTTTGGCAACGGAGACGTCTACATCGAGCGCTACCTGCTCAAGCCGCGCCATGTCGAAGTGCAGGTGCTCGGCGACCAGCACGGCACCGTGCTCGCCATCGGCGACCGCGACTGCTCGCTGCAGCGCCGCCACCAGAAGGTGGTTGAGGAGGCCCCGGCGCCACACCTGCCACCGAAGGTTCGCGAGCGCCTGCTGCGGACGGCCGAGAAGGGCGCAAAGGCCGCCGGCTACTGGAGTGCCGGTACGCTGGAGTTCCTCCTCGATAGCAGCGGTGATTTCTTCTTCATGGAGATGAACACGCGAATCCAGGTCGAGCACCCGATCACGGAAGAGGTCACCAGCCTCGATCTCGTCGGCTGGCAGATCCGCGTCGCGGCCGGCGAAAAGCTGGACGTCAAGCGCGAGCAGCTGACGCCCCGCGGACACTCTATCGAGTGCCGCATCACGTCGGAGGACGCCGCGCACGACTTCCGACCGTCCGTCGGTACAGTCGAGACGTATGTCGCGCCCGGTGGCCCGGGTATTCGCATAGACTCACACCTGTTCCAGGGCTACACGATTCCCTCGCACTACGACTCGCTGCTCGGCAAGGTCATCTCGTGGGGCGCTACCCGCGAGCAGGCCGTCTCTCGCATGGAGCGAGCCTTGCGGGAAATGGTGCTGACGGGGGTGACGCACACGATCCCGTTCCACCGCGCCATCCTCGCCGATGGCGCATTCCAGCGTGGAGAGGTCCACACGGGCTTCATCCCCGAGCTGATGGACCGGCTTGGTGGCCGCTTCGAAGACGAGGTGGACGAATGAGGAATGATCCCTCCGAGGACATGGCCATGACCGACGGACACAATGACAAGACGCCGAAGACTGACCGCGCCGAGGTCACGACGACCGTGCAGGTCGACGAGGCCACCGAGGTACGCGGCACCGTGCGTATCGCTCCGGCCGTGCTGATCCAGCTGATCGAGACAACGGTCATGGACATCACGGGCGTCGTTGCCCTGACCACGCATCGCCGCAAGAAGTCCGACGACACAGCGGAGCCCGGCAGCGGCAAGTCGTTCGATGACGGCAAGGTGAGGGTCACCGTGGACGGCGACCAGATCGACGCCGTCGTGTCGATCAGTGTCCGCAGCGGCACGAATGTTGCCCGCCTTACTGACCAGATCCGCGAGCGCGTCGGCGTCGCCGCCGGCCGCATGCTCGGCATGACGGTCCGCACCGTTGATATCTTCGTGGACGACATCGTCCCCGTGACCGAGTAGCTGATCCAGCAACATGTCTCCGCACCGCCGGAGCGGTTCTCCGGCGCCGCACATCACGTGCGCCGGTACGACATCTCCCTCCAGTACCAAGGACACGCATGAGCCCCGAGAATACAGAACCGCAGGACACACCCACCACGGACACCGGCTCGACGCCGGCGCCCGAGAAGAAGAAGCGCGGGCGTGGCAAGCTCCCCGCCGCGTTCGGCGCGGGTGCCTACGTCGACCGCACCGCCACCAGGCACCAGGCACGCATCCTTGCGATGCAGGCGCTCTACGAGATGGATAGCGTCCAGCGCCCGCTGGAGGACATCGTCGAACGCATCCGCCACGATGACACGCCGCTACCCGATTCCGTCGTCGAGGCGACGGACGAGGACGAATCGGGCGTCGACGACGTACCGAAGCCGGTCGCCGACCGCGCCCTGCGCCTCGTCGAGGGCGTCACCGCGCACATAGCGGAAATCGACCCGATCATCGAGACCGCGGCGCCGCAGTTCCCGATTGGGCAGCTCGCCATCGTCGACCGCAACGTCCTCCGCCTCGCCATCTACGAACTGCATCACGTGCCCGATGTCCCGTACCGCGTCGTGATCAACGAGGCGGTCGAGATCGCCAAGCGCTTTGGCGGACCGAACTCCGGCAAGTTCGTCAACGGCGTGCTCGGCACCATCTCGCGGCAGCTTCCGGCAGAGCGCACTGCTGACCACCCGCAGGATGGCCGGCCGCGCAATCGGAAATCCTAGCAGGGGCGCGGGGTTTGCAGTATCATGCAGCGGGTAAGCTACCATCACATGGTGGAGCACTTCATGGTGACGTCTCCAACCCGGGTCGCCCGCACGGCGGCCAGCGTGGGGACAGCCTCCCCGCGAGGGGACCCGCGTCGAATGTTGTCTTCTGAGGAGGAATCAATTGGCTACCACTCTTGAGCGTGTCCAGGGCATCGTGACCGATCGTCTCGGCGTTGATGCCGAGCAGGTTGTCCCGGAGGCCGAGTTTATCGGCGATCTTAATGCCGACTCGCTCGACCTTGTCGAGGTCATCATGGCGATGGAGCAGGAGTTCGACATCGAGATCAAGGACGAGGACGCCGAGAAGATTCGCACCGTCGGCGACGCGGTGAGCTACATCGATGAGCACAACGCCTAGGCGCTTGCCCGTCGCGAGGATGATCGCCCCGGCGCTCCCTCGCCCCTGACAGCACCGAAATCCCGGCAGGCGGGCTTCCCGCACAGACACGCCGGATGCGGCGTGGATGCGTCTGGTTCGCCGGGCGCATCCATCCGTTAACTGCGAGCGAACGACCTTGCGGCACATCGACAGGCGATGAGCCTGTCACCCCACCCGGCATCATCCGGGTTGCCGACGAACCGTGTATCCATCCTGGTCGTCCACAACGTCGCGAAGATACATGGTCCGACCTCGCGCCAGAGCACTCCACCGGTAGCGATCAGCTGCGCCGATGCGCGCAGGATCATCCAGGAGAAACAGAACCGTTATGGCGCGCTCATTCATGCAGAAAATTCCCTCGCTCCGGGTGCCACGAATCCCGGAGATCACAGACGAGCCCGACGTCTTCGAAGAGATGACGCTCCAGGAGCACCTCGAGGAGCTCCGCGACCGCATCATGAAGATGGTGCTCGCGATTGTCCCGGCGTTCATCTTCGGATTCATCATCCAGGGCCGGATCCTGGTCGATATCCGCGAGAAGGCGAACGCGGTCGACGGGTTGCAGAACCTCTCCCCGACCGACCCGCTTACGCTTTCCTTCAAGGTCGCCCTCTACGTCGCGCTCGCGATCACGATGCCGATCATCGTCTACCAGTTGATCGCCTTCCTTGCGCCCGGTATGACGCGCAAGGAGAAGCGATTCCTGTTCCTGTCGCTCCCGTTCGTGACAGTCCTCTTCATTCTCGGCATCTACTACGGCTACTTCATCGCCGCGCCGCGAGCGTTGTACTTCCTGTCGAACTGGAACAAGGACGTCTTCAACTGGCAGCCGACAGGCAACGATACGGTTTCGTTCTTCCTGACACTCATGATCGGCCTGGGCATTGCCTTTCAGCTCCCGGTCATCATGTTCATCCTGTCCAAGCTCGGCATCGCCCGACCGGACCAGATGCGCAAGTGGCGGAAGTACGCGTTCCTGGTGCTCATGGTGGCGGCCGCGATCATCACACCGAGCACGGACCCGTACAACATGGCGGTCGTCGCCGTACCGCTGGTCGTCCTCTACGAGGTCGGCATCATCATCTCCTCGCTGTTCGCCAAGACGACCGTGAGCGGCCGCGCCACAACACCCGACGGCGCCACCGTCGAGGACGCGGAGATCGCCGAGGTCGAGAAACCCGACGACGTTTAGGACACAACAACGAGCCAGGCACGCAACGGCCCCAGGGAGCGCTCCCTGGGGCCGTTGCGTTGTTCATCGTACCGCCGCACCTGGTTGCTCACAGCGGGCCGGCCGGCTCATGGCAGACGACAGCCGGCCACAAGGGCCGGCTGTCCGCAGTCGCTTCCCCGCATACAGTGATGCCTGCCGCCGTTATTCGATGCGGCCAGCTTTCCGCAGCTCATCCTCGTTCGCCGGGCGCACAGGGATCGTGTACTCGTTGCGGTACGTCACCATCCCGGGACCGCCGCCCTTGATCTTGCGCACATGTCGCCGCTGCGTGACATCGATTTCAACGGTCCCGCTGTCCCGCGAGCCAGAGTAGTACGCCGCCAGAGCCGCCGCCGTCTCGACCGCCGCCTCGCTCGGCTCCTCGGCCGGCACGCGAAGCCGCAAGATGACGTGCGAACCAGGGACGCCGCGCGCGTGCAACCAGTAGTCGTCCGACCCGGCGATGTCGAAGGTCACCTGCGCGTTCTCGCGTCCGGAACGACCGATATACACCAGGTTGCCATCATCGTCCGTGAGCGGCTGCACCTTCTTCTGCGCCTGCTTTTTCGACGCCTTGTGCCCCTTTTGCTCGTTACCGCTGTGCCGCCCGCCGGTGTGCTCCTCCAGCTCCTGGCGGATCGCCTCGATCGCCCCGAAGCCCTCGGCCTGCTGCGCATGCACCCGGAGAGCCTGCAAATACGCCAGCTCGTTCTCCGCGGCTTCGATGCGCTCAGGAAGATTCTCACCGACACGCTGGGAGGTGCGGTACTCCTCGAAGTACGCCTGCGCGACCTCCTTCGGGTCCTTCGCCGGGTCGAGCGGGATGCGCTCCTCGCCCTTCTCCGTCTCCGCAACCAGCTCCTGGTCACCCGGATGGATCTGCCACAGGTAGGCGTAGATCGCCTCGCCCCAGCGCCGGTACTGCTCCGTGTCGCGCGTGCGCTCGAACTGCTGCTTGAGGGACCGCAGACGGCTGCTCACCGAGCCGACGGCCGAATCGATCGACTGGACGATTCGCGCGCGGCGCTGGGCGTGATCTTTCGGCGTCGTCTCGCCAGAGGCATCCTGTGCCATCTCGATCGCCTGCGAGATCGAGTCGACCGCGGTCGCCTCGGCATCTTCCGCCAGGTAGGTAATCGGGATCGCGCCGTAGCCGATCGGCACATCATCCTTTTCGTACAGATGCGGCTCCCAGGCGCCGGTCAGCAGCGGCTGGAACATGCCGCGCACCGCTTGCGCGAGCGCCCGCGCGTCGTCCGGCCCGAGGTCGGCGATCGTCGCGGTGGTCGTGCCAGCGACCCGGAAGGCGACCTCCCGCGCGATCTGCGGAGAAACGCCCCGGAAGCCACGCACGAGCAGGTCGGCGACCTTGTCGCTCCCCTTCGCCGTGATGATCATCTGCTCGACCGTCGGTGTAGTCAGCTGGCGAGGATCCGGCTTGTCGGGTGGTGGCGGCGCCTCATACGGACGCTTTGGCAGGACCGGGCGCACGCGGCTCATCGACGGCGTCACGCGCTTTGCGCTCTCGCGCACCAGCCCTTCCTCGTCGACCAGCACGAGGTTTGAGTGCCGCCCCATGATCTCGACGACGAGGTCCAGCCGGGAGACATTCTCGCCAGACCAAATGTCCTCTTCGTCGTCATCGACGTCGCCCTCCTCATCGGGCTCGCTCCCGGTTGCCGGCCCCATGCGCTTGGCGATGCTGAGGCGGATGACGCGCTCGAGCGGTGGTTGCTGAACATCGATCAGGAAACCGCCCCGCACGAATTTGCGGAGCTGGAGGCCGAACGGCGTGATCGTGTTCGGGTCGAGCGACGGCATCGACCGCGTCAGGTGGATGCGCGGATTCTGCGCATCGGCGCTCGCGATGAGGTGCCAGCGATGCCCGCGCGCGTAGATCTCCGCGCCGATCGTCAGCGCATCGACCATCCCCAGACGCTGGATCCGGCCATCGAGCACCGTGCGCCGCAACTCAGCGACGACAGCACCGGTCGTCAGGACATCGAACATCCCACCCTACCCTTTTCCTGCTACTTCGCGGTATCCTCGGCAGATAACGCCGCATCCGCGCGCGTTTCCCACTTGTCCGAACCAGCACGCGATGGGGAGAATCACCTCTTGGCACCGCATACGCCGCCGTCCCGACCGGATAGTCCTGACCATCATGACAGACTGCAAGCCCTTTACGCCGAGGGCGACGAGCTGATCGACGGTATCCGGACCGCGGACACCCCACGCATCTTCATCATTTCCGGCCCCTCGGGTGTCGGCAAGGACACGGTGATCGAGCGGCTACGAGAGACCTTCTCCACCGCGCAGTACGTCGTCACCGCGACCACGCGCCCGATGCGTGAGAACGAGATCGACGGCGTGCACTACATCTTCCTCTCGAAGGACGAGTTCGTCGCGCGGATCGAGCAAAACGACTTCATCGAGAACGCGATGGTCTACGAGAACCATTACGGCGTACCCCGCAGTCCCATCGTCCAGGGACTGGAAGAGGGCCGCGACGTGATCATCAAGGTCGATGTGAAGGGCGCGCGCACGCTCCGCCGCCTGATCCCGGACGCGATCTCGATCTTCCTCGCTCCCGAGTCGATGGAAGCCCTCCACACGCGCCTGCATGACCGCAAGACCGACGACCCGGAGGTGCTGATGAAGCGCTTCCAGACGGCCAGCACCGAGCTGAAGGAAGTCGAGAACTTCACGTACGTGGTGTTCAACGAGGCCGAGAAGCTGGATGCCGCCGTGGACCAGATCTGCGAGATCGTCCACGCCGAGCGCTGCCGCGTCACCCGACCGGAAATCGTTATCCCCTAATCCAGACCGACGTGCGTAGTCCGGGCCTTGTGCCGCCGGTAGCACCGGCCCGTAGTGGTCGGTGTCAGGCGGGTTAGACACCCCGCTCCGATCCGCCGGGACACTGCGGAGCGCTGCGGCGCTCCTCCAGTCCGGGTCTACGAAGCCGGTGGTCGTCTCTACTCCGCCGGCGGAGCGTCCTCGTCGTCTTCGCGGACGGGCCACATGTGGTTCTTCTTGTCTTCGATGTGATCGGGGAAGAGGATGCCGTCGAGGTGGTCGATCTCGTGCTGCAGCACGCGCGCCAGGAACCCCTCGGCCTTGATCCGTACCGGCCTGTTATCGAGGTCGATCGCCTTCACGGTGATATGCGTGTGGCGCTCGACGTCGCCCGCCCAGCCCGGGATGCTCAGGCACCCCTCGGCGCCGATCTCGGACCCATGGGCCTTGATGATCTCGGGGTTCAGGAGTCGAAGCGACGTCTCCTCGGTCCCGTCCTCTTCGTCGGCGTCGACATGCACCACGATCATCCGGATGCTCTTGCCAATCTGCGGCGCGGCCAGCCCAACGCCCGGCGCCTCCAACATGGTCTCAAACATGTCATCGGCGAGCTTGCGGAGGCCGTCGTCCGCCTTCCGCACCTTGACCGCCTTCTTCCGGAGGACCGGGTCCGGGTCGTTCACAATATCCAGCAGTGCCACTCTTTGCTCTCCACATTAAGCGCAAATCCGTACAGCCGGCCCTTGTGGGCCGGCTGTACGCGCGATTCGTACCCCTAAAGCATACTCTCCGGATCAATGTCGACGACCCAGCCCGGACGGATCGGTAGCCCGTCGAGCATGCGGTCCAGCGACTTCGTACGCATGACGATCTGCCACTGGTACTGGTTCCGGATTTTCGCGACGAACGCCGGCGTCGGGCCCAACAGCTCCATGCCGATATCGTTCGCGCGGGCGAAACGGGCCAGCTCGCGTGCCAGCATCTCCGCCTCGTACGCCGCATCCCGCTCGGAGTCCTTGCGCATCACAAACCGCGCCAGCCGGTAGTACGGCGGAAAACGGAACTGCTCGCGGAACCCGATCTCGTCCTTGTAGAACTGCCGGTAGTCGTGCTTCGACGCCGCCAGCACTGCGTAGTGGTCCGGCGTGTACGTCTGGAACACCACGACGCTTCCCGGCCCGCGACGGCCAGCCCGCCCGGCGACCTGCGTCAGGAGCTGGAACGTGCGTTCCGGGCTGCGGAAGTCCGGAAGATAGAGCATCGAATCCGCCTGCACCACGCCGATCGTCGTCACGCCCGGCAGGTCAAACCCCTTCGAGACCATCTGCGTGCCGACGATGATGTCGACATGCCCGTCCTCGACGCGCTGCAGCATCGCGGCATAGCCGCCCGAGCGGCGGATCGCGTCCTGGTCCCAGCGCATGACACGCGCGTCCGGGAACTGCCGCCGTACCTCGTCCTCGACGCGCTGGGTGCCCGCGCCGAAGTAGTCCAGCCGGCCGCCACACTCCGGGCAGCCTTCAGGCGGGATCATCCGGAAGTCGCAGCGATGGCAGACCAGCTCGTGCATGTCCTTGTGGAACACGAGCGGGATGTCGCAGTTCGGGCACTCCAGCCGGTGCCCGCAACTGCGACACATGACCACGGTCGACATCCCGCGCCGGTTCAGCAGCAGAATCGCCTGCTCCCCGCGCGAGAGCGATCGCTGCACGGCGGTCTTGAGCGAGCGACTGATCATGCCACTGTTGCCCTGCCGCAGCTCGTCCTTCAGGTCGACGATCTCAACGTCGGGAAGTTCCAGGCGCTGGCTGAGATTGGACCCGCGCACCGGCGCAACGCGTTCCGGCAGCTCCAGGAGGTGGTACTGGGCCTGCTCCGCGCGCCACATCGACTCGACCGACGGCGTGGCACTGCCGAGGACCAGCGGCACACCATAGGTTTCGGCCAGCTTCTGGGCGACCGCCCGGGCGTGATAGCGCGGCTCGGAATCCTGCTTGTACGACGCGTCGTGCTCCTCGTCGATGATGATGACGCCCGGGTTCCGCACCGGCGTGAAGAGCACCGAGCGCGGCCCGACAATCACCGGCACCTCGCCAGAGGCGACGCCCTGCCAGATGTCGTAGCGCTCGCCGGGGGTTAGCTGGGAATGGAGGACCGCGACGCGCCCGGGGAAGCGGTCGATGAAGCGCCGCACGACCTGCGTCGCCAGCGCGATCTCCGGCACGAGGATGATCGCGCTCTTGCCATGCCGGAGGCACCACGCGACCGCCCGCAGGTAGATCTCGGTCTTGCCGCTGCCGGTGACGCCGAAGAGCAGGTTCGGCGTCGGGTCACCCGCCGCCAGCCGCCGCTCCAGCGTCACCCATGCTGCCGCCTGAGGGGCGTTCATCGTCGGCGCCACCGCCGCGCGTGGCTGCGGAGCCTCCCGGGCCGGTAGCTCGACGACTTCGATCGCGCCCCGGCCGGCGAGGGCATCCAGCATCGCGCCGTCGACATCGATCACCTGCTGCAGGTCCTGCACGGGGATCAGGTCCGTCTCATGGTCCTGTGCCGCGCGATGGAGCTGGATGATCTCCTCCATCACCGCCCGCTGCTTCGGCGCCCGATCCGGGATCTCGGCATCGGCGTCGAGCACACGCACGAAGCGCAGCATCCGCATGCCGGGCACCTTGTCGTCCGGCCGCATCTCCCGCTGGAGCACGCCCTTGCCGACGAGATCCGGCACGACGGAGGTCAACGGCTGGCCCGTCGCGCTCTTGAGCTGCGCGAGCGTCATCTCGCCGCGCTCCAGAAGCAGGTCAACGACCTTCTCCTGCGCCGACGTCAGTTCGACCTCGCCAAGATCGGCGTCTTCGTTCAGGGAGAGCACCTCGACGGCCCGATATGCCCGCCCCGGCGGCAGGAAGAGCGTCGCGCAGGAGAAGAACGTGCTCGCCGTCTCCCGCGCCATCCACCCGGCGACGGCGAACTGCCCTGGCAGTCAGCCCGACGGGCGGCTCGGCGATGCCGCCAATCGGCCGGGTCGAGAACTCGGGCACCTCGTCGGTCACGCGCATGGCGATGCCATGGACCATCTTGTTGCGCACCGGCACCCAGACGACCTGCCCGGGCTCCGGATCCATGCCGTCCGGCAGGAGGTACGTCAGCACCCCGCCGTTGGACCACACGGCAACACCATCGACCGCCACCTCCACGAAGCGGCGGCCGGTCTTGCGGCCCTCTTCTGTTGTGATCCTTTCCCGCGTCGTCATGCAGGCCATTGTACGCGCTGGGCAGGGGTCATCCGGTGTTGCGAAGACCGCCCGCAATGCCGTTCACGGCGAGGTGCAACGTGTCGATCAGGTCCGGATCATCCGGGTTGCGTCGCCAGCGCCGCAGCAGCTCGACCTGGATGATCGAAAGCGGATCGACGTAGGGATTCCGTCGCTCGATCGTGCGCTGGAGCGTTGGCGTGTTCTCGTGCAACTGCTCCTGCCCGGTGACGCGGAGAAGCATCTCGACCGTGAGATCGTGCTCCGCGATCAGTCGCGACCAGATTTGCTCGCGCAGCGCCTCATCCTCGACCAGATCGACGTACCGCCGCGCGATGCCCATGTCCGCCTTGCTGATCGCCATCTCGGCGTTGGCCAGCATCGTCTGGAAGAACGGCTTGCGCTCGTGCAGGTCGCGCAGCGCGTCGAGCCCGTACTCCGCGATTCCGGCGCGCAAGGCGGTACCGAGCCCGTACCACCCGGGCAGGATGATGCGGCACTGAGTCCACGAGAACACCCACGGGATCGCGCGGAGGTCGCGGATATCGTTCGAGGTCGTTCGCTTCGCCGGGCGCGACCCGAACTGGAGCCGGGAGATGGCGTCGATCGGTGTTGCCTCATAAAAGAACCGCACGAAGTCCGGATCGCCGTAGACAAGGTCACGATATGCGGCGGTCGAGACATCGGCCATACGGTCCATCATCGCTGTGAAGCGCCGCATGCTCCTCCGGCGTCTCCTCCCCGCCATCCCAGTCGCGGATCGGGAACGACCGAGCCAGCACCGCGCCGACCGCAAGCTCCACCTCGCGATGCGCGATCGGCCGTGTCGAGTACCGCGCGGAGATGACCTCCCCTTGCTCGGTGATCTTGATCCGGCCGTGAACGGTATCGCGCGGCAGGGCAAGAATCGCCTTGTTCGTCGGTCCGCCACCGCGCCCGACCGCTCCGCCGCGCCCATGGAAGAACATGAACGGCACGCCGCGTTCACTTAACAGCGCGGCGAGCTCCTCCTGCGCCCTGTACAGTCCCCACGATGACGCGAGATAGCCAGCATCCTTGTTGGAGTCCGAATACCCGACCATGATCTCCTGCACGCCGCCGGAGCTTTCCAGCGCGGCCTGGTAGACCGGCTCGTCGAGCAGCACGCCCATCGTCTCGCGGGAGGCGGCCAGCGTCCCGCCCTCCTCGAACAGCGGCACGATGCGCAGCCGCGCGCCGGTGCCGCCCGGTTCGGCCAGCCCCGTCTCCTTCATCAGCAGGAGCACCTCGAGCAGGTCCGACGGCGCCTCGGTATTGGAGACGATGTAGGTCTCGATCGCCCGCGGGTACGCCCCGTTGAGCAGCTTCCGGACGGTCCTGAAGGTTTCGATCACCTGGCCCGGCACGGTCGACGCGTCCAGATCGAACAGCGTCACGAGCGGCCGTGGATCCGCGATCTCCCGCACGAGGAGGCGCTGCCGCGCGGTCTCCCCCAAAGACGCGTAGTCGGCTTCGACGCCCGCCTTGGCCAGCATGTGTGCGACGGCCGCCTCATGGCGTTTCGCGTGATCGCGCAGGTCGAGCGTCGCCATTTCGAAGCCGAACACCTCGACGATGCGGATGAGGTCGTGCAGGTCGCCGCCGACGATCATGCCAGCCGACTGTTCCCGCAGGGCCGCCTCGACCTCCCGCAGGTCTGCAAGCAGCTCCTGGGGCGCTCGATAGGCGTTCTCGCCGCCCGTGCGCACCTCGCGCAAACGCTCGCGCATCAACGTCAGGAGGTGCCGATAAGGCTCGCCGGCGTTGTTACGCGCGAGGTACTGGTCCAGCTCGGGGAACATCGCACCATACGTGGCCAGCAGCGGTTGCAGGCGCGTTGTCGGCGGCACCATCGCTTCGCTGACCGAGATCCGCCCGGCGAGCTGCGTCAGGCGCTCATCGAGCATCCCAAGGGCCGACTCGCGCATGATCCCCAGCGCCTCGACCGTGACCTCCGGCGTTACGAACGGGTTACCGTCGCGATCACCGCCGATCCACGAGCCGAAGGTAACGAATGGCGGCACCCGCACCGGCTGGTCCGGGAACGTCGAGGCGAGCGCCTCCTCGATATCGCGGTAGATCGCCGTCATGGTGTCGATCAGGCTGACATTGAAGTACACGAGCGTCGCCCGCAGCTCGTCCTGCACGGTTGGCTTCTGGGTGCGCAGTTCGTGGGACGTCCACAGCTCGGCGATCGTCGATGCCAGCCATGCCCGGGCGCGGTCGACCTCGCGCGGCAGGGCATCGCGCTCGTCCAGCTCGCGGATCGTGGCAAAGATGCGCGACAGCTTGTCGATGATCGTTCGCCGCCGCGCCTCGGTCGGGTGCGCGGTGAGGACAAAACGAACCTTCGCCTGCCCGAGCATGTCGGCGATCTGCTCGGCAGTGACCCCGCGCCGGGCCAGTGCCTGGACGGTTTCGTGGATCGACCCGCGCCGGGGCGAGTCGGGGTTTTGCTGCTCGCGCCGTCGCACGCGTCGGATGCGCTCGCTGTCCTCGGCGATGTTGTTCAGCTGGAAGTAGTTCGTGAACGCACGGATCAGCATCCGCAGCTCAGACGTGTCCGCCGACTCGATCAGGTCATCCAGGCGCTCACCGGCGCCCTCGACGCTCCGCCGCAAGTCTTTCGCGGCTGCCCGGACATCCTCCTCAAGCCTGAACGCCTCTTCACCACCGACCGAGCGGATCACATCGCCCAGCAAGCCGGCTAGCAGGTAAAGATCGTCGGAAAACGACCGGTGCCGCTCCGGGGTCCCCTGCGCCTGTCCATGTACCATCCGTCGCCACCCTGTACCATCGACCGGTTCGCACGATCTTCGCAGATTACACTACCTGCCAGCAGCACAGGCGTGTCGCAGCATGGAGAGCATCACGTTGGGCCGGGTCGCGAGCGAGCATCGAAAGGGTCGGATGTCCCCGCTCCACCGGTGGGGCGACCTTGTCGTGCGCCACCCGTGGCAGGTCCTGCTCGTGCCGATCATCCTCGCCGTCGCCCTGCTGCCGCTGGCGTTGCGGGCCACGGAGAATCTCGTCGCCAATGGCTGGGTACCGCCCCAGGCCGAGGCGCAGCGGGTAGAGGACCTCGCCGCCCAAGAGTTCGGCCAGACTGGCAGCAGCCATTTCATCCTCTTCACGGATCCCACCGGCACGCTGGAACCGACCGACCGGGAGTTCCGCCTTGCCGTCGAGCAGGCGGTGCGCCCCTTGCGCGCCGATCCCACCGTGGCGGCCGTCTACACCTGGGGATCAACCTCCAACGACACCCTGAACCGCGTGCTGATCTCCGCGGACGGCACGCAAACCATCGCCGTCGTCGTGCTCGCCGAAACGGCAACGAGTGCCTCCGACTCCGTCGCACATCTGGATTCGATGCTCGTCGACACGGAGCTCGACGCCCGCATCGGCGGATGGCCGGCGACCACGAACGCCTTCATGGACGTCGCCGAGCGCGATCTCCTGCGGGCGGAGCTCGTCTCGCTGCCGATCACTTTGGGACTCCTGTTGCTGGTGTTCGGCGGGGTTATGGCCGCGAGCCTGCCGATCGTCCTCGCCGTGCTCTCGATGATCCTCGCCTTCGCCACGATGTGGGCGGTGGCTCAGGTCATGCTCGTCAGCACGTTCTCGATCAACGCCGTCACCATGCTTGGTCTGGCGGTCAGCATCGACTACGCGCTGATCATGGTCAGCCGCTTCCGCGAGGAGCGGTCCAGACGCTCGTTGCAGGATGCTACGCGCCACACGGTGGCCACTGCGGGCCGCGCGGTGATCGGCGCCGGGGCGACGGTCGCGATCGGGGTCAGCGGACTCGTCCTGTTCCGCGTGCCAGCCGCGATCTCGACCGGCATCATCGCCGCGGCGGTCATCGCCATCGCCGTCCTGCTCGCCCTCACCGTGCTCCCCGCCACATTCGTGCTCGCCGGCGACCGTATCGGCTCCCGTACGACGCCACGATTGCGTTTTCCCAAGCGAGCCGGGAACGCCCTGCGGGCCATCGGCCACTGGCGGACACGCTATCCGCTCGCGACCGTCCTCCTCACGTCGATCTTCCTCGTGTCGCTCGCGCTGCCGGCACGCCACATGGCGCTCTCGTCTCCGACGATCACCAGCCTCCCGCGTAGCACCGAGGCCCGACAGGTCGCCGACGAGATCGCCGCGTCGTTCCCGCACGCGACCCTCTCCCCAATCGCCATCGTCGTCCAGCCCACCGGCGACTCGATGTACAGCGCCGACAACCTGCAGGCGCTACGAGACTATGTCTCCGCGCTGTCGACACTCCCCGGCATCGATCGCGCGGATAGCATCTGGTCGCTCCTGCCGTCCGCGATGACGCCCTCGACCTACTCAACGAGCCTGGTCCTCGAGCCGGATCTCGGGCGCGTCTCCACGCCCTACCTGACCCCGCGTGCCGCGCTCGTGAACATCACGGTCGATCCCACCCTCTCCGACAATGAGCGCCGCGACCTCGTCCGCGAGCTTCGAGCGACCGCCCAGTCAATGGCCGGACGCGATCTGCAGGTGCTTGTCGGCGGCAATGTCAGCATGGACGTCGACGTGATGGACTTCGCGGCAGACCACATGCCGGGCGTCATCGTCGCGATCATCGTATTGACCGGCCTTGCGCTCCTCGTGCAGCTCCGCTCGGTTTTCCTGCCCCTGAAAGCGATTGCGATGAACCTGCTCTCGATCGGGGCATCGTTCGGCGCGCTGGTCTGGATTTTCCAGGACGGCCACCTGTCCGGAGCCCTTCGGTTCGAACCGTCCGGGACGACCGTCGTGCTCGTCCCGATCCTGATGTTTTGCTTCCTCTTTGGGCTGAGCATGGATTTCGAGATCATTATGCTCAGCCGGATCCGGGAAGGGTGGCAGGCGACCGGCGACAACGGCCGCGCCGTGGAGAGCGGCCTCCGCCACACTGCCGGGATCGTCACCTCCTCGGCGCTTGTCATGCTGGCCGTGTTCTCCGCGTTCGCGACGAGCGAACTGGGCATCATCAAGGCGCTCGGCGTGGGCCTCGCGATCGCCGTCGCGCTCGACGCCACGGTCATCCGCCTTCTCCTGCTCCCGGCAACGATGCAGCTGATGGGCCGCTGGAACTGGTGGGCGCCCTTCCAGCGTGACCCGACGGCGCGGCATGATTCCCTCCCCGAGCCCGCGGACTGATGAGACACTGTGGGCATTGACCAATGCCCGCAAAGACGCACAAGGACACCCCATGATCGATACTCACGCTTCCGGCCCCGTCACGATCGAGGAGATCGCCGACCGCCTGGTGCCAAGCGAGCCGAAGATCTCGCCGGACGGCCGCCACATCGCCTTCACCGTCGCCATGCGTGGTCGCAAGGAGGACCGCTTCGACCGCGCGCTCTGGGTCTCCACGGACGGTTCCCCGGCCCGCCGGTACACCACCGGTAGCGGCGACCACACCGCACTCGCGTGGTCCCCGGACAGCCGTTCCCTGGTCTTCATCGCCCGGCGCGAGAAGGACGACAAGAGCCGGGTCTACAGCATCCCGATCGACGGCGGCGAGGCCCAGCAACTCGGGGAATTGGCCGGCAAGATCGCGTCACCGTCCTGGTCGCCGGACGGCTCCCGCATCGCCGTGCTCGTCACCGACGACGAGACGGAGGACGAAAGGACGCGCAAGGAGGAGAAGCGGGACGTCGTCCTGTTCGAGGAAGAGGACAAGGTCGCCCGCGTCTGGACGATCGACCCGGCCACCGGCGACGCCCGCTGCCTCACCCACGGGCATCGACACGTCTGGGAATACACCTGGTCGGAGGACGGCGAGCACATCGTCCTGATCACGGCCGACAAGCCGACGGCGAATCAGATGTTCCTCGCCTCCGAGCTGCGGATGATACCAGCGAGCGGAGGGCGGTCGTGCCTGCTGGCCGAGACCCGTAACATCCCCTCGCACCCCGTCGTACGAACCGTGGACGGCGAGCAGATCGTCTTCTTCCTCGCGAACGATCACCGCGACGACCCATCCTATTCCGTCTGGTCGGTGCCGCTCGAAGGTGGGCAGCGCCGCAAGGTCACCGACAACGAGCGCTCCGCCGCGATGATGCTCGCCGCCGATCCGCGATCGGAGTCCGGGCTCCTGCTGCTCCAGGCGGACCATTCCACCTTGCGGCTTTCCACACTGGATGGTGGCAGCGGCGCGTTGGCGGCCGTGAGTGTCGGGACGCTCGGCGACCGTGGCAGCGTGCTCAACCGGCCCTCGATGGCGACCACAGGCGACCTCGCCGTCTCATGGAGCGCGCTGGACGTGCCTGAGGAAATCTACCGGATCTCCGCCGGAGGAGACGCGACCAGGCTCACGTCGTTCGGCGAGCGATTCGCTGGTCGACTCTCCAACGGCGACGTGGTCTCATGGGAGGCCGAGGATGGCGTCGATGTCGAGGGCCTGCTGATCTACCCGCACGGGTACGAAGAAGGGAAGCGCTATCCGCTCGTGTTGCAGGTCCACGGTGGTCCGGCGTCGCTCTGGACCGAGCGCATCCATATGCACTGGCACGACTGGGCGCAGATGCTCGCCGCGCAGGGCTACGCCGTCCTCCTGCCGAACCCGCGCGGCTCGATCGGCTACGGGACATCGTTCGAGCAGTTGTTGCAGGACGACGTCGGAGGCGGGGAATCCCGCGATCTCGTCGCCGGGACGAAGGCGGTGGTCGAGCGCGGCATCGCCGACGAAGACCGGCTCGCCATCACCGGCTGGTCGTGGGGCGGCTACCTGACTGCGTGGACGATCACGCAGACGGACATCTTCAAGGCCGCCGTGATGGGTGCGGGCGTTGCCAACAACATCTCCGACCATGGCGCGGGCGACATCGCCGAGTACAACACCCTGCTCTACCCGGATCACCCGTACCGCGAGCATGCGTGGGACTTCTACGCGAACATCTCGCCGGTCCGCTATGCCGCCAACGTCACCACGCCGACGCTGATCGTGCACGGCGAGGCCGACGACCGCGTGCACGTCACCCAGGGTCAGGAGTTCTACCGCGCGTTGCAGGTCTGTGGCGTGCCAGTACAGTTCGTGCGGTACCCGCGGGAGAGCCACGGCTTCGTCGAGTACAACCACCAGGTCGACCTCATGGAGCGCATCGTCGCCTGGCTCGGGAAATACCTCGGGTAGGAACCGCGGTCTATATCGCCCTCCGGGCTACGGCTCGCTCACCTGGTGCGAGACCACGAGAAGGCATTTCCACTGCGTAGTCCCGGACCATGTGTCCGGGACCGGCGTCGCAGGCGCCGATGATCGGAGACCACCATGCCCATGAATGCAGGCATCTTCGTCAAACCAACGCCCGATGTGGGACGCAACCTCGACACCGTCCAGGAGCTGGACGAGAGCGGTGTCCCAACCGTCTGGCAGACGAACAACGTCCTTTGGCCGGACGCGATGGGGTTCTACGCGGCCGTGGCCGCGACGACGAAGCGGATTCGCCTCGGCACGTCGATCATGCAGATTTACCCGCGTCATCCCGCCGCGCTCGTCTCTCAGGCGCAAGTGATCGAGGCTCTCGCGCCGGGGCGGCTACGTCTCGGCGTGGGCACCAGTCACCGTCCGCGCATGGAGAAGAACCTTGGCATCCCGATGGGCAACAAGCCGCTCACCTACCTCAGGGAGTACGTCGCGGTACTCCGCGGGATGCTGTGGGAGGGCGAAGTTGACTTCCACGGCGAGTACTTCAACGTCGTCGAGAAGTACCCGGAGGGAACGATCACGCCGCCAAAGACTGAGATCAGCGTCTCGGCGCTGAGCCCGAAGAGCTACCGGATGGCCGGGGCCATCGCAGACGCCGCAATTAGCTGGATGGCGCCGATCCGGTATCTTGTCGAGACCGGCCTCCCGGGACTCCAGGCAGGGGCCGAGGAAGCTGGTCGACCCGTTCCGCCACTCATCGCCCATGTTCCGGTATCCGTCACGACGGACCGCGCCCGGGCTATCGACGCCTCGAAAACCGACCTCGGCTACTACGGAGCGCTTCCGTTCTACCAACAGATGTTCCAGAAGGCCGGATTGTCCGCGACGGACAACGGCCGCACGCCGGCTGAGGTGCTCGACGCGGTGCTCGTCACCGGTACGCCGGACGAGATCCGGAGGCGCCTGGAGGGCATCCTCACCGAAGGGATCGGCGAGGTCCTGCTCCACCCGGTCGCGGTGAATGACGCCGCATCCGAGATGCGCGAGTTGGCACGGATCGTCGCCGGGTAACCTCGGACACCGAACACGACACAGGGACATGCGCGGGAATGCTCACCGCGCACGCCCCTGTGTCGCGGCCGGCGCTACAGTGGTGCTCAGTGGAATTACCCGCCCAGGTATCGACCTTCGGTCAATCGGGCCGACGACCCTTCGGGGTCGGCCCCTACGCTGACCGGGTATTTCTTACGATCACGGCTTTAGACGCCGAGCAGGTCTGAGATCGTGGTGGCGTAGATGCGCGCCTGCTTCATGAGGTCGTCGATCGCGATGCTCTCATTCGCGCCGTGCGCGCCCTCGCCACGCGGCCCCATGCCGACCGTGTCGATCCCGTACTGGCGGTAGAAGCGGCCGTCCGTCATCCCGGCCCACTGCACGAAGAACTCCGGCTCCTCGCCCGTCAGCTTGCGGATGCTGGTCTGGAACGCCTGGACGAGCGGCGAGTCCTCCGGCGTGATGTTCGGCTCGATATACGTGCCCTTGGGGTCGATCTCGAGTTCGTACTGGAAGTCCGGATCCTCGGCCGCGACCGCATCCAGTTTCTGGCGGATGTCCTCGACAGCGCTCTCCCGCGTCTCGCCGGGGACCAGGCGACGATCGATGCTGATCTTCGCCTCGCCAGGCACGACGTTGTGGGCGATGCCGGCCTCGATCATGTTCACCGAGAGCACCGGGTAGCCGACGGCCGGGTGGAACGTCTCGATGTGATGCTCGAGCGCCAGGATGCCCTTCGCGGCCTTCTGCAGCGCGTTGATGCCGGTCACGCGGGCCGCCGCCGTGTGCGACGCCTTGCCCTGGAAGATCACGTTGATGCCGATGCCACCGCGCTCGGCGTTACGCACCTTGTGCTCCGAGCCCTCGCCGATGAACACATAGTCCGGCCGCGGAAGGCTGCCCTTCTCGATCTCGCGCAGGACATGCTTCGTGCCGAACTCGGCGCTGGTCTCCTCGTCGGAGACGATGTGCGCCTGGAGCGCGCCCTTCAGCGGGGCGTCCTTGAACATCTCGAGCATGTGCATCATCACGCCGACGGAGGTCTTCATGTCGCTCGCGCCACGGCCGTAGATGCGCGTGCCATCCTCGCTGACCACGCCCTCGAACGGATCCGTCTTCCACGAGGAGGCATCGGACACCGGGACCACGTCGAGGTGACCGTTCATCGCGATGATCGGACCGGTGGCCGGGTCACCGACCGTGGCGATGATGTTCGGGCGTTTCGGGTCGTTCGCCGTCTCCACCCAGCTGATGCCACGCTCGTCGAGCCAGCGCTTGACGAACTGCATGACCTCATACTCGTCACCGCTCACGCTCGGAACCGAAACCAGCTCGCATCCGACCTTCACGATGGCATCGCGCGACACCTTGTCCGCCCATGCCGTCCCCGCGTTTCCTGCGTCCGTCATTGTGTCCTCCGTCAAATCGATCAATTCGTGACGTACTTGTACCACGCATAACGGCCATCCCCAACCGGGAATGGCCGTTGATGGTGTATTTCTCGAGTTACGTAAGGGCCGACCCCGAAGGGTTGCCGGGTGACCCTGCAAAGCAGGGGCAAAGCGGCAGCGTCCCCCCGGCCGAGCCCATGCAATGGGCGAAAACAGGAACAGTCCGCTAGATCCGCTCGAAGCGCTCGACGTTAAGCACGAACACGATCGCGCCGCCAACCTCGACTTCGAAGTTCTCCGGCATGTACAACAGGCCAGGCTCGAGTGCCGGGGAATAGGGCACGGCGATCTGCGTGCGACGGCGGCAGCTCCGCTGGAGGATGTTCATCACGGTCGGCACGCCGGCATCCTCGACGCCGATCATCAGGCTCGTGTTGCCGGTACGCAGGAACGACCCCGTCGTGGCGATCTTCGTGAACCGGAACCCGGCCGAGATGAGCGCCTCGGTGAGGATGTCCGTGTCTTCGTCCTGGACAATGGCAAAGATCAACTTCACGGGAGTACTCCTCCTTCAGGCGTCGTCCCCGCCTGCCCCGGCTTCAAAGCGCCCGGGTACCGGCGATCCTCACATGCGGTACTTCTGGCAGTAGATTACACGACGACGGCATATTCGCGCCCCGCGCCTAGTCGACGTCCGCGAGCGTTTGCCGGATCAGGTCTATCACCTGCTCGTGAAGTACGCCATTTGTACAACACACCTCACGCCCGTGCAGGTCATACGCGCGCCCGTCCATCATCGTCACGGTCGCACCGGCCTCCCGGGCGATGATCACGCCGGCGCCAACGTCCCAGGTGTTGATCGGTCGCTCGAGATAGGCGTCGAGCCGCCCCGCGGCCACCCAGACCATGTCGAGTGCCGCCGCCCCACCCCGCCGCATCCCCTGGGCATTGTTGTTGAACGCCTGCCAGAGGGCGAACGCCGGAGCGCGCTCAGCGATGGTGTATGAGAACCCGGTTGCTGTCAACGCCTGGAGCAACTCCGGAACCGTTGAGACGCGAATGGGCGAATCGTTGAGCGTCGCGCCTTGCCCCTTGACCGCGAAGAACATCTCGTCCTTCATCGGGTCGTAAACTGCCCCCACCACCGGCTCGCCACGGTACTCCATCATGATCGATACAGCCCAATGGGCGTAGCCGTGGGCGAAGTTCGTGGTGCCATCGATGGGGTCCACGTACCAGCCGTAGTCGCTATCGTCCGCACCTGTCGCCCCCTCCTCACCCGTCAGGCGGTGATCCGGGAACACTGCGCGGATGCCCTCCACGATCAGCTTCTCGGCCGCCTCATCGGCATCGGTTACGAGGTCGACGGTGCCCTTGAAGGCGATGCGGCGCTCGGTTCCAGCCGCCTCTCGCGCCTGCGCGCCAGCAGCGTAGGCCAACTCCTTGGCCAGAACGCCGGCACGCTGCAGGATATCGGGGCTCGGTTCGGTCACGTCAGCTGTCCCTTTCTCTCTCGTCCTATCGTGCCTTGATCGGCAACTGGGGATACGCGTCAGAGGCGAGCGTGCCGTAGCTGCCCTTGTGCGCGACGACGAACGCCCGGCCCGCGACCATCGCCGCGTTGTCGGTGCAGAACTCCATCGCGGGCCAACGCACCGTCACCTCATCGCCGAGCAGCGTCTGCACCCGCTCGCGCAACCGCCGGTTCGCGGCCACCCCTCCGGCGATCAGCACCGAGGCGGCGCCGTGTTTCCGCGCGGCTCGGGCGAGCTTGTCGGACAGGACGTCGACGATCGCCTCTTCATACGAAGCGGCCAGATCGGCCAGCGGGAGGTCTTCCCGGTAGTGGGGTGGCCGATGCTCCGGGAAGATCTGGCCGGTCGCCTTCGGCTGCGTGTCCGGCAAGCGATACGGATCGACCTGCCGCAGGAGCGACGTTTTCAGGCCAGAGAAGCTGAAATCATACGAGCCACCGAGCCGGGCGCGGGGAAAGGTGAACGCCGTCGGGTCGCCATCGACGGCGGCCTTCTGGATCGCGGGACCGCCCGGATAACCCAACCCCAGCAGCCGAGCTCCCTTGTCAAACGCCTCGCCGGCCGCGTCATCGATCGTTTGACCGAGGACCTCTACCTCGTCATGGCTCCGCAGCAGCAGGATCTCGGTGTGTCCACCCGAAACGAGCAGGCAGACGGCCGGGAACAAGGGCATCTCGACCGGGGTGCCTTCGCGCTCCAGCCAGTTCGCGTAGACGTGTGCTTCGAGGTGATTGACGGGAATCGCGGGCTTGTCGAGCGCCCAGGCGTAGGCCTTTGCAGCGTTCACGCCGACCAGCAACGAGCCCGCCAACCCGGGCCCCTGGGTGTAGGCGATGGCGTCGATGTCGTCGATCGCCACCCCGGCCTCGTCCAGCGCGGCCTCGACCACCGGCATGATCGCCGTTACCTGCCCGCGCGCGGCCAGCTCCGGCACCACGCCACCATGGGCGCGATGCAGCTCGATCTGGGAGGAGATGACGTTGGAGCGCACCGTTCGCCCGTCGGTGACGACCGCCGCGGCAGTCTCGTCACAAGACGTCTCGATGCCAAGGATGTTCATGAATCGGGATCTCTCACATGTCAGGAGGCGGCGTCGCGCTCCGGGAAGCTCAGGCGGTGGTTCAGTCGGCGACGCAGTTCCTCAATTCGGCGCAGGTACTCCAGGCTGCGGAACGACTCCGACCACATGATGTAGGCGTCCTCGTTATTGTCGCTGTAATAGCGCGGCCGCGTACCCTGGATCGTGAAGCCGTACTTCCGGTAGAGGGCCTGCGCGCCGTAATTCGTGACGCGCACTTCCAGCGTCAGCCAGGTCGCCTGGCGTCGGCGCGTCTCGTCGATCAGCGCGAGGAGAAGCAGCTCGCCCAGCCCCCGGCCCTGGTAATCCGGCCGCACGCCGATAGTCGTCACGTGCGACTCGTCGAGGACGTGCCACATGCCGGCAAAGCCAATGATGGGCGGAGGGGTGCGCTTGCCAGAGCGATGGCCGATCGGCCAGAACGCGAACCGGCCCTGCCGGCGAGCGTTGATGGGTCGGGACTCGATCACGACCGGCGGGTCCTCATCGTCGGCGTCGGGGTCGTCACGCAAGACGATGTAGTAATTCTGGGAGGGGTTCCGGAGCTCGCGACGATAGGCGGCGATCGGCCACGGGTTCGTAAAGCACAGCCGCTCGACCGAGCTGACCTCCTCCACATCCTCCAGCGTCATCGGTTCAATGATATACACCGGCCTCGCCGTCCCCCGCGTTCACCCGTCTCCCCGGACGAGGCGGCCCGTCCCGTCCCCGTTACCCGCCTATCCTACCGTATCGTTCCTGCGGACAAATCGCCTCCCGCTGCGGTAAACTTTGTGGTCGACAGGCCGGAGTGGCGAAATGGCAGACGCAGCGGACTCAAAATCCGCCGGTGGCAACACCGTGGGGGTTCGAATCCCCCTTCCGGCACCCAACCCAGAACAACGTTCAGACATGCAGGAGCCCGGATGGTGGTTGTCATCCGGGCTCCTGCATGTGCGGATACGTTACGGACGAGTGCTCGCGAGACGGCATTCCGCCCCAACATCAAGCATGTTGCTCCAGAGATCTTGCTGCTCGTCGAGCGCCACCACGATCAACGCCGGGTCACAGGTGCTCGCTACCTGATCCTCCCTGGCATCACCTGTCACACCGATCATCGCGGGATCGCGACTCCCATTCGGGCCGAACACCTCGGCGGCGACGCTAGAGCCGTCCAGACCGAGACGATAGCCGATCGCCGGGTCACGGCTCCCATTTGGACCATACACGGTCTCAGCGATCGCAAACGATTCGAGAACGGTTCCTCCCGCCAGGTATCCGAGAGCCGGGTCACGGCTCCCGTTCATTCCCAACGTTGCCTCCGTCGCAGTGACGGTTCGTGACGCAATCACATGGACGCCTCCGCGATCAAAGAGCGCGATAGACACTCGTCCACCGGGTATGAAATGCTCTCCGGTCACAATAATCACTCCCTGAGCCGAATCAACGACCACTTCAACGAGCCGTGGTGCCATGCCCGGCGGTTCCGATAGATCCTGCGCGTGAACCGTCAGCGGAAGCGATACCAGATGTCCCAAGAGAACCAGCATCAAAGGGAGCTGACAGCGAGGATAGCGGTTCATCTCCATGCTCCTGATGAATCTTCGCCGGGTGGCACCGACCTGATGCTCGCGACGTGTCAACAGGATGGCGTTCATGCTTTCTCGAAACATCCGGGCAACCGCTCAATTCATCCCAGCCTGGAACCCAGCAAGTTAAGTGGTTCTACTCACGCGAGACCGTGGCGGACCGCGTATGCCGCGGCGGCGGCTCGCGATTCTAGCCCCAGCTTCGTGAGGATGTGGAAGACATGGTTTTCGACTGTTCGCTCACTGAGGGAGAGTTCACCGGCAATTGCCCGGTTGGACCTGCCTTCGGCGACCAGGCCGAGGACTTCGATCTCGCGGCGCGTAAGCCCGAAGGTCGGACTGACGAGCCCGGACCTCTGAAACTGCTCCCTCCGTGTTCATTTCCCTGGCCATCGCCTCGACCCACACAGATACGTCATCCCAGGACAGTGCCATAGCCTCCTCCCTTGCCGACTTCAAACTCCGTTCTGTCCATCCTTGAGCGAATCGTATGGTGACCTCCTCCAGCAACGGGACGCTGCCCACGTGTCCCTGATCGTGCCAGCGACGCCGATAGACTCGCTGCGATATCCGAATAGTGAGCCGCTTCCGCTAAGACGCGAGCTCGATAAGCGCCGCCTGCACGCCGCCAATATCGTGCTGGGCCATGTACACCGTCGCCGCCTCCAGAAGATATCCGAGCGCATTCCTCTGGATAATGTCCCCTCTTCCGGCAGATGCGACCGAGATGATACGTCGCCTCCGCGAGGATGGCAGGGTTTCCGGAGATGTGACATTGGCCCACCGCTCTCTCCAACAACGATGCGCTGTGCTCAAGGTCACCCTCCTGCTCCGCGACTGTCCCGAGAAAGACCAGGCTCATTGACAGATGATTCTCAGGATTCCGCACCCGCGGGGCGATCTCGGACTGCCTCTTCAAACAGCTGTTTCGCCTCCACGAGGCGCTTTTCATCGAAAGACACGGAGCCAAGGAGATGGAGGGCCCACCATTGGCCATAGGAGTGGTCACCTACCCGTGCCATCCGGAGCAATTCCTCACCTAGACACCTTGCAGCTGCGTTGTCCTATTGAATATGCGCGAGGAATGCGGCCCCGAGGTATGCCTCGGTGACGGCGGCAACAGGCAGGCCTTCCGCAACGGCGAGCATTCGTTCGCACCAGGCACGTCCCTCCCTCGCCCGATCAGACCAGGGTTTGCCGCCCGCGGCCAATCCGTACCCCCACACTCGCCAAAGTGCCCCGGCGAGTCTCACGCCGGTCTCTGTCATCCCGGTTTCCAGGGCCCAGGCCATGGCCGCGCGGCAGTTGTCGAGTTCCTGGTCCATCCGCGCGTTGTATATTTAGAGTTCTGGGCCGTCATAATGCGGAAGCGAATCCTCCGCCATTCGCTGGAAGTACTCGGCATGCCGGCGACGAATTCCGGTTCTTCTCCACCTGCCGCCAACGCCTCGAGCGCATACTCGCGGATCGTCGCCAGCATGGTGAATCGGGGATCATCACCCACACCCTCGATCGGAATCACCAGGCTGGCGCCTACCAGCGAGGTGATGTGACGAAATGTGTCCGAACCCATCCCCGTAAGGGCCTCCGCTGCTTCAGGAGCGAACCCACCCACAAAAACACCGATCTGGCGGAATACGCTCTGCTGTTCCGGCGCAAGCAGCTCGTAGCTCCACGCGATGGAGTCCCGCGTCGTCCGCATGCGGCCGGGCACGTCACGCGGCCCGTCGGTGAGCATCTCAAGCCGGTTGTCCAGTCGGTTCAGCATCGCGATTGGTGATAGCGCGTTACTGCGAGCGGCAGCGAGCTCGATCGCAAGCGGGACCCGGTCTACTCGCAGGCAAATGGCATCCACGGCCGACTGGGTTTCAGGGCTCATCGTAAGGGCCGGATTGACAGCGCGAGCGCGAGCGACGAACAAATCACGCGCGGCATCTGCCTCCAGCGGCCCAACGGGGAAAAGGTGTTCACCCGAAAGCTCCAGGCGCACACGACTCGTTACCAGCAGGGTGATGCCCGGACACGACACCAGAATCTCAGAGACAATCGGTCCAGCGTCCAGCAGATGCTCCAGGTTGTCGAGGACCAAAAGCTGTCGCCGCCCTGCGAGGTACGTCGTCAGGAGCGACATTGCGGACTGGCCGGGCCGCCAGAGAGATTCATCCCCTGAGCCATTGTCTGGGGCACGAGCGACGGGTCGCGAAGGGCGACGAGTGAGACGAAGGCAACACCATCCCGGAACCGAGCGCGGACTCGTTCGACAACCTGGAGCGCGAGGCGGGTTTTGCCAATCCCACCCGGACCGATGAGCGTCAGGAGGCGAGTATCCGCCTCGAGGAGCATCCCGGCCACCCTTTGAATCTCGTCCACTCGGCCGACGAAGGATGTCATGGGCACCATATGCCCCGACGGGGGCCCTGCAGTTGGGAGATGCTCCGTGCCAGACATGCTCCGCTCCTGCTCGGGATGCAGATGTGTACCGCTATACTGCGACTCTCGCGGGCGAAAATCAATAACGATACCCGAGGGGCGCCTGCGCAATGCTGGTATGTGCCCGCGCAGGTTCGCTCCCCATAGCCGTGGAACCAGGAGGCGCTCCGCCTCATTTCCCCGCAACGCTGTGGGCAGTCGCTTTCTCCGGGCGGAGTCATTCACATGTCACGTACATACTGCTGAAGCTCGGTCCACGCGATCTCTATGTACTCATTTCGTTTGTGCGCCTCGCCTTCGCCCATCACCTGGAACAGGGTGCGCCATCCCCCGTCGTTACCCGATTATCCGTTCTGTTCACGGCGACAAATCGCCTCAAACCGCGGTAGAATTTGTGGTCGACACGCGGGAGTGGCGAAATGGCAGACGCAGCGGACTCAAAATCCGCCCGTGGCAACACCGTGGGGGTTCGAATCCCCCTTCCGGCACCACCCAACACCAACACATGGCCCATCGCATCGGTCCAGCGTGGAAGGAATCGCCGTTGCCCATGACGTTCTTCCGGCGCCTGGGCGGCACGGGCGGCAGCCTCGGCCAGCAGATGGCGCGGGGCACGTTCTGGATGGGCCTCGGTCAGGCGGTCATCCAGATCAGTGGGCTCGTGCGCACCTCTGTGCTCGCGCGCTTTCTCACGCCCGCCCAGTTCGGGATCATGGGCATCGCCATGATCGTCATCAAGGCGCTCGAATCACTCACCACCACCGGCTTCTCGCAGGCGCTCATCCAGCGCCCCGGCGAGATCGAACGGTTCCTGCCCTCGGTCTTCCTCTGGAACGTCGGACGCGGGCTGCTGCTCTCCGTCGCGCTCATCCTTGGCGGCCCATTCATCGCCGGCTTTTTCAACGAGCCGGACGCGACGACGGTGATCCAGGCGGCCGCGGCCATCACGATGCTGCGCGCCCTGCAGAATCCGAAGATCGCCGCCGTCCACCGCGACCTGCGCTACCAGCAGCATTTCTACTGGGATGGCTCGATCACGCTGGCCGGGCTCATTTCCGCCGGTATCATCCTCGCATTGCGGCAGGATGTCTGGGTGCTCTTGCTGTCGATGATCATCGAGGAGGCTGTGCGCACGATCGGCTCATACGTCATCGAGCCATGGCGGCCGACGTTCGGCTTCCGGATGCGCGATATCCGCGAGCTCCGCATCTTCGGGCGCTGGGTCGGCGCCAGCTCGATCGTGATCTTTCTCTCGCAGCAGTTGGACACGATCGCCGTCGGGCGCCTGCTGCCGATCTCCGCGCTCGGCCTCTACGATCTCTCGTGGCGCATCTCCCAGCTCCCCGCGACGCAAGTCAGCTCGGTGGTCTCCTCGGTCGCGCTGCCGTCGCTGAGCAAGGCGCAACCCCGTCCCGAGCGGTTCAACGACCTCTACCTGAAGATCGCGACGACCGTTTGGGCGATCTCGATCTCCGTCGGGATACTGATGGTCGTGTTCGCCGAGCAGATCGTGCGCTGGTTCCTCGGGGAGCAATGGCTGGCGGCGGTGCCGTCGCTGCGCATCCTGGCCGTCGCCGGGCTCATCCGGAGCATCGTCACCATCGGCGGGCGCGTCTTCCAGGCCGCCGGGCACCCGCGCTACGACTTCTGGATGAACCTGACACGATTGGTGGTGCTCGCAACGTCGATCTACCCGCTCGTCAGCCGCTGGGGTATCGAGGGTGCGGCCACGGCGATGCTCCTCTCGATCTCGGCCGTGCTACCGATGTATTTCTGGTTCATCTACGAGGTCACTGGCCTCACGCCATGGCGACACGTCACTTTCGGCGTCGGCCGCATTTCTGGGCTGCTTCGCCGGTAGGCGGTAACCAATGTCTAGAACAGCCACTCCGGCATCTGGACGATCACGGCGCCGGTCTCGCGGATGACATAGGAGAACTCGCTGGCGGACCACGGCCGGATCGGGCTATCCGGCCCGGCCGATGAATAGGCTTCCAGCCCGACGGCCTCCGCCATACGCTCACTGCGGAACAGGTGGAACCCGTCGCTCACGATCAGGACCGTCTTTATCCCTCGCCCTTCGGCGATCTCGCCGACCGCTTCCATGCTTTGCCAGGTATCTTCGCCGCGATCCTCCTTCAGGATCGCCTGCTGCGGCACGCCTCGGTCCAGCAGGTACTGCTCGCCGGTTCCGGCCTCGGTGAAGGCGTCACCTTCCATCTTCCCGCCGGTGACGATGATGACCGGCGCGTAGCCCTGCTCGTAGAGCGCCAGCGCGTGATCCAGCCGCGCGCTCAGCACCGGGCTGGGCCGGCCGTTGTACTGGGCCGCGCCCATCACGACGATGGCGTCGACCTCCCGCGCCTCGTCATTGCGCGCCTGGACGTAGATCGCCGCCATGAATCCGCCGATCGTCAGCGCGCCGGCGAGCATCAGCAGCGCCAACGCGACCACCCACGGGCGGTGCCCGCGAGGCGCCTCCTCGAAACGAAGATCGGTATAGCGCTCCAGTGAGGGATTCTCGTAGCGGTCGTTGCGGCGCCGGCGGCCGATGCGCGCGGTTGGTTTGGGACCCCGGGACGGGGACGAGGAGCCGGCGCTATCGCCGCGTTGCGTTTCCATGGCGCGTAGCATGACACCCGCCGCCCCGCGCGGCAAGGCAGACGCCGCCTGTACCCCGCTGTGGGACAATAGCACCTGATTGCCAAGCGGAAAGGACGCCTCCCATGCCCTTGTTCTCATCCCGAAAACACGACCATCAGGACGCGCCGGACGACGCCCCGCACACGCCCATCGCTCCCCCGGTGCCGGGTGACGTCGCCGACCAGGACCAGGCCGCGCCCGTCCGCCGCACACTTCCACCCCATATGCAGCGCATCCTTGACGAGCGCAGCGCGCCACGCCTGCGTCCGGACCCGTCCGTCGCGGAGCAGCGGGACGCCTACGAGCGTCGGCGCATTGGTCTTCAATTCGATATCGACCAGGGCGAGCTCGCCAGCACGCCCGATAACCCGTGGACCCACCGGATCGAGCTGCTGAGCGAGGCACTCGTCAATGTCGAGGAAGATCTCCGCCAGGCCGAACAGGTCGCGCCCGGCCCGTACCATCCAGTGCCCGCAACACCGATCACCGACATTCGCGTTGAGCGAGGGGACGGGATCGCCCTGGCCTTCCGCATTGGCGACGAGGCGTTCGCGTTCGAAGAGGTGCTGGACTGGGCAGAGCGCGGCACGCAGATCGCCCGTCCCGAACTGGTCCAGATAGCGGGAGACGTTGGCTCGCTTGTTCCGGCGAATACACCGGCAGAGCTGATCGATCCGCTTCGGCAGCACCTGCGCGATAGCGTCATCACGTTCGCGATCGATCTCCGCGACCGCACGCTGGACGAGGAGCCTCTACCGGCCACCCCGACGCTGGCCGACTTTGCGAGCCCATGCAAGGAATGCGGTGGGTGGACGGACTGGATGGGCCACTGTGACAGCTGCTCGACCCGGAAGGCGCGGGCACAGGAACTCTTCCGCGAGCGCACGCATCTCCTGAAGGAGCGCGCAAACGAGGCGGAGGAGCGACACCGCCTCGCCGATCGCCTCCCCCTCGCCCGCCACCGCATGCGCGACCTCGAGAACGAGATCGCCGTTTGGGAACGGTCGCTGAAGACGTCTTAGTGGCCGAATCAGCCTATCGCCAGTATCGTCATCTCGACCAGGCGGACCTCGGAGTGGGACGCACGAGAAGGGCCCGCTCCGCGTTGCGTTCCGCTGATACAAAGATCCTTCGACACAGTGAGCCTGCTCGCGCAGACTCACCGGCTCAGGATGACGACCTGTAAAGAGGGGCGACGCGTGCCTACGGCGTCATCCGGATCGCCGCGAGCTTGCATGCCGCGCGGAACATGCGGTTGAAGTCGAATCCGTCCTTCGGCCGGAACGAGATCGTCCGCTCCCCGACGCGCTCGACGCCCGGCAGCAGCTCCGCCTGATCCGCGCGCGCCTGATGGTCGAAGTCCAGCTCCACGGTCACACCTGACGGCAGCCGATAGGGCTTCGCGTTCTCGATCCGGCCCATTGCCCGCTCGGCGCCGGCCCGAATGATGTCCTGCGCCTTCTCCGGATGCAGGTGCAACGCGGCCGTCGACGAGAGGCCCCACTTCACGACCGCCCCCTCGACCTGCTCCCCGATGAACGCGCGGGTCTGCTCGACCGCCTGGTCGTCGCCAGCGACGAAGACGACCGGCACGCCGAAATGCCCGGCGATCGCCGCGTTGATGCCGAACTCGCCGGTCGATTCACCATCGAACCGCACATCCTGCAACCACGTCGACCACGTGTGCGCCAACGGTGCCTTCGGCGTCCCGGCCTTCGCGTGATAGCCGGTATAGAACACAGCCGTGATACCGTCCCGGTCAACGCCCTGCATCATGCCCAGGAGCTTGTCCGAGCCCGAGATGTACATCGCGTCGCGGTGCAGCTCGTCGCCCAGCAGGTTGCGCTGGCCGTCGTGGCTGTCGTTGACGATCACCTCCGTCGCGCCGCCGGCGAACGCGCCCTCGATCGCCGCGTTCACCTCCCGCGTCATCCGCAGACGGGCCCGCTCGTACTCGCCCTGGCTAGAGGGCTTGCCAGCGGCAGTCTCCTCCGGCGCGTCGACATGGATCCATGACGAGACGCCACACGTCCCTTCCATATCCGCCGAAATCAGGATCTTCATCGCCACTCCCTCCTGTTCCCTGAGCGATCACGCAGGTCCTCATCGTACCGAACGTCGCGGGGACGCAAAACGGGCAAGGCAGGACACATTGTCCCGACCTTGCCCGTCTCCACGATCCGGACGCCTTCTCAGGCGACCCGATCAGGATCATTCAGCGTTGCTGAACGATTACTTGTTCTGGTTACGGCGGCGGCGGCGCTCGGCCTTGCGACGCTTCGCGCGGTCCTCTTCCTGGACGCTGATGAAGCGCAGCCCACGGCGGTGCTCGCGCAGGATGCCAGAGCGCTCGATGCCCTTATTGAAGCGGCGGAGCAGCTGCTCGAAACCTTCGCTGTCACGGATTTCAACACGCATAAATGCTTATCACCACCTTCAAGCGCGTGTAGATGTCGAATACAGGGTCGTCGCCATGCGCAACGGGCACACAACGAACGACGGGCACAGTTTGACCCGTTGGCCCAGTATACCCGATCTCACCGGACCTGACATACTGACGGAATCAGGCCGTATCGCCCTCCGCACGGAGCCTCATCCATGCCCACCGTTATCGCTATCGCTGTCACGCCCGGGGACCCCGCGTCGCTCCGCCGCGTCTCGATCGATGTCCCCGAGCCAACCGGCACGGAGGTGTTGATCGACGTCATCCGATGCGGGATATGCGGCACCGACCGGGAGGTCATCGCCGGTCACATCGGCGGCCCGCCGAACGGCGAGGCGGATATCATCCTGGGGCACGAGATGCTGGGCAGGGTCCAGGCGACCGGGCCAAACGTGACGACAGTTGCACCCGGCGACCTCGTCACCGCAACCGTGCGCCGGCCGGACGGCTGCCCCCTCTGCGCGGCAGGTCAACCGGACATGTGCGTGCGAGGCGACTATACGGAGCATGGCATCAAGGGCCTGCATGGATTCCTCGCCGAGCAAGTACTCATCGACCAGCAGTGGGTCGTCACGTTGCCAGGCCATCTCGAACAGACCGGCACGCTCGTCGAGCCGTTGACGGTCATCGAGAAAGTGCTCCGCCAGGCCCGATCTATCCAGCAGCGACTCGCGCTGTGGGAACCACGAACGGCGGTCGTGCTCGGCGCGGGGCCGGTCGGGATTCTCGCGACCATGGTGTTGCGATCATGGGGCCTGGAGGTTGCGACCGTCGCCCGCACGCCGGGGCCGCATGCCGCGTCGGCTGCCGTTGAACGAGCCGGCGCCCGCTACGTGTCCACAGAGGAGACACCACTGGATGACATAGCCGGCGCTGACATCGTGCTGGAGAGTACCGGCGCCGCGGCAATGAGCTATGAGGCCGTCGCACTCGTCGGGATGAACGGCATTGTCGGGCTGCTGAGCCTCACCGGTGGTGGCGGGAGGATCGAGGTGCCTGTCGACCTGGTGAACCAGGCCCTCATTCCGGCCAACGCGGTTGTGCTCGGGTCGATCAATGCCGGTCGCCAAGACTGGGACGCCGCCGTCGCCGATCTCGACCGCTTCGAGGAACTGTGGCCGGGGCTGGCCGCCTCCCTGATCACGGCGCGCATTCCATTCGATGGCGATCTCTCACCGATCGCCACCGGTGGCGCGGGCGGCATCAAGACCGTCGTCGAGTTCGGTCGGCGCTGAACCGCAACGACCCGACATGGCTTGGCCGACTACTCAAAGCCCGCGTTGTACTCCACGACGTGCTCGGCGAGCTGCATCAGCGAGCGAACACGCAACGCCGAGACCTCATCGTCCGACCAACGATCGTAGCGGTCGATCAGCGCGGCGGCCATACCGATCTCCCGCGCCCCGACGATGTCCGAGAGCGGCTGATCACCGATATGGATCGCGCTCCCGGGGTCGACCACCAGCGGCTCCAGCGCCGCGTAGAATGTCCGGCTGTCAGGCTTCTCCCACCCGACGAGCGCCGACGTGATGATGATGTCCATCTGCTCGGCGAAGCCCATATGCAGGCAAAAGGCGGTGACATCAGCGTCCGCGTTGGAGATCACGGCCCGCTTCACTCCGTGGCGCGCGAGGTAGTCCATCACGTCGGACACTTCCTTGAACGCCCGGTATCGCCAGCCGCCATGGTTCTGCGTCTCGTCCATGAACCGCTGCTGGACCCGTTCCACGGTCTCGTCGTCGGTCGGCAGGCCAAGTGCCGGAAGGTAGGCACGGGCCTGCCCGAGTCGGAACGCCCGCACCTCTTCCTCGTTGCGGTCGCGGATCGGGTAGCGCCCGTTTTCGATGGTGTAGAAGTTCTCGGCGTCGCGATCCGCGCGGATCACATCCTCCCGGCTCACGTCGAACCCGGACGCGAGCAGCGCGGCATGGAACCGATCCCAGCGCGCCGGCACGGCTTCAACCAGCGTGTCGTAGAGATCGAATGTGACCAGCTCCACCGGCCCGTCGATCATATCCGAGATCTGCACCGTCTTGCCCCTCCCCGCGCTCGTTCCTAGCTGTCGCGGAACTTCGGCAGGATCTCCGTCGCCACCTTGCGCACGACGTCCTGCTCTTCCTTCGTCAACGGCATGTCGAACAGGAACTGGTCGACACCGGCCTCGCGCTGGGTTCGAATCAGCTCCTCGATGCTGTCGACGTCCAGCAGGCCGCTCGCGCCGTACCCCTGCGACTGGCGGATCTCGCTGAAGTCGCGACCAACCTCGTCACAGGCGCGCTTCAGCTCCTCGACGCGCTCCTTGCGCACCGCGAGGTCCTTCCCGCCGCCGTCCCAGATGTCGGCATGCTTCGCCACCACGCGAAGGTTCTTGTCGCCCTTCGCGCCGATCAGCACCGGCAGCGGCTGGCGCACCGGCTTCGGCGAGAACGGCGCGTTGTCGATCGTATAGAACTCGCCGTCGAACGAGAAGCGGTGTTCGGTGTCGAGCAGGCCATGGATGACCGTCATTGCCTCATCGAACATCCGGATACGCGGCCCCGGCGCGGGCAGCTCCCATCCATACCAACGATGCTCGTTCACGTTCCAGCCGGCGCCGATGCCGAGGATCGCGCGACCATTGCTGACATGGTCGATCGTCACGATCTCCTTGGCGAGCATCGCCGGGTGACGGTGCGTATTGCCATAGACCAGCACGCCGATGTCGACACGCTCGGTCTCTCGCGCCAGCGCCGCGAGGAGGGTTGACGCCTCGAGGCACGGCGCTTCCTCGTCGCCATACAGACCGGTGAAGTGGTCGAAGAGGTACATGGCATCGAAGCCCAGCTCCTCGCCCAGCAACCACTGGTCCCGGACCTGCTCCCACGAGAGGTGATGCTGGCCCGTAACGAGGCCGAACGAGATGGGATGCTGCTTACCGCTCATTGGATACGCTCCCTGGATGATGATGAGATCGGCCGGTGAAGCCGATAGGACGTCAGGTCAATCTCCGGTTCCTGCCCGGCCGCAAGCTGCGCGGCGAGCTTCCCGGAGTACGGCCCGAGCTGCAGTCCAGAGGGGCCATGTCCGGTTGCGACGACGAGATTGCCGATGCCTGGCACAGCGCCGACGAACGGCACGCCGTCGTCCGCGTAGGGCCGCAGGCCGACACGGACCTCCACCAGCGTACCAGCGCCCAACCCGGGCGCAATACGCAGCGCGGTGTCCAGCACGTGCTTCACGCCGTCCGGCGTCACGCGGGTGTCATACCCGGAGTTGAACTCCCGCGTGGCCCCGGCCACGACCCGATCTGGCCCAAATGTAAGGATGTACTGGTCGCCGAACCAGGACAGGATCGGCCAGGTCGATGTATCCGCCTCCGGCATCCGGATGTGGACGATCTGCCCCTTCTGCGGCGCCATCGGCAGCCGCGTGCCGGTTCGGTCGAGGATCGTATTCGTCCACGCCCCGGCCGCGACCACAACCGACGCCGCGTCGATCTTGCGCCCGTCGACCTCGACTCCAACCACGCGGTCCCCCTTCAGCATCAGGGAGGAGTTGCCGAGCACAACCTCCGCGCCATGGTGCTCGGCGGCGCGCGTCATCGCGTCCCGCAGGTGCGCGCCATCGACCCGGGCCGCCTCCGGGATCCAGAGCGCCCGGGGCACATCGCGGACGGCCGGGAAGAGCTCCCGGGCCTGCCGGTCGTCAAGGAACTCCATTTGGCCCAGGTTCGGCATCCCGGCGTCGCGGCGCTGCTCGAAAAGCGCCTTGAGCGCGTCCAGCTGGGCCGACTCCTCGTCGTTCTCGGCGAGGAAGAGCTTGCCGGGCACGGCGTACGCCGTATCGCCCGCGTCGACATCGGCCAACGCTTCGATCAGCTCCGGGTAGTAGCGCACCGCCGGCACGGCCATCTCGTAGAACGGCGGGATATCGCGCTGGCTCGTCCCGGGCGCGATGATCCCCGCGCCCGCGGTGGTCGCGCGGCCGTGGTCACGCCGGTCGACAAGAACCGTGCGATGCCCTTCGCGCGCCAGGTGATAGGCCGCGCTCGCCCCGACGATCCCACCGCCGATCACCACATGCCAGCTCATCGTGCGTCGTTCCTCCCGACCGCGTTGACCGTTTTCCATCTAGACGGTACGGTAACACGCAATTCTCGACAGCCAAAGACGCCACGACCGTCGCGACTTCCCCAGCACCTTCGTCCCCCGTCGCGCGGCAAGATCCAGAATTGTGGCGCCAACGGATAGCGCACCCGGTCCGTGTGTATATCGCAATCGCCGCATCGGTGATGGATGATTGTAGGGCTATGGTCACTGTTCCCCCGCCGCCGAAGGCTCCCCCCGCGCGAACCTCCCGCGATCTTGCCCCTGGCAAGCCAACACCCCCACCCCGCGCATGGGGCACAGCAACGGCGCACGCCAGGATGGCTCCCCGGTGAAAGGTCGCTGGTCCATCCGGAATCGATTCATCCTGTTCAGCTTCCTCTGCCTGATCCCGGTGGCGGTGTTGACGTTCTATCTGTTGGATGAGATCGATACCAAAAGCAACGAGGAGATCGTCTCCAATGAGGCGGCGATGTCCTCGCTGGTTTCGAACACCCTCTCCAGCTACCTGTCCACGAACTTTCGCGCGGTGGAGAACCTCTCCAATATCAGCGCGGTGATCCAGCAAGACGACCCCGAAACGATCAACGCCGTGCTTGGTCAGGCTCGCACCTTCCGGCCGGACCAGGCCGGACTTTTCGTCATCAACGCCGACGGAGATATCGTCGGCCAGTCCGGGACCGACGCCGCGCTGATCGCTCCGGAGATCCAGAGCCAGGTCACCACCACGCTCACCACAGGCCAGCGCACCGTCACCCAGCGCATCGACCTGGACCTCGAAGAGCCAACCAGCGTGATCGTGCTCCTCGTGCCGATCACCACGCTGACCGAGACGGAGTCGACGGCGCCACGCCCGACCGAGACACCGGCGTCGATCGACATCAGACGACGCGACGCTCCCGATCCCGACGCAAACGCCTACCCCTGAAGGGACGCCCGGGACGCGGCCACCGGGAACGACAGTCGGCGTCGTCGGCGCGGTCATCAACGTCGAGAGCATCAGGCAGGCGTTCATCCCGTCGGCCCGGCAGCGCATGGACATCATCATCGTCAATGACGAGCAGATCATCGCGGCGTCGGACACGATGATGCAAAACGAGCAGCAATTCTGGGAAAGCCTGGACACGGCGATCAGCGAATTCCCCGACTCGTCGGCAGACGTGTTCACGATGCGCGGGCTCAGCGGCGGTGAGCGTATCGCCACCTACACGCCGCTTCAGCTGGACAACGTCGATCTCGCGGTCGTCATCACCACCCCGGTACCGGAATCGCGCCTGGACACCACCTGGCAGCGTCTCCTCCCGATCATGGGCTTCACGGGCATCGCCGTCATCGCCATCGCCTACGCCATCGGTGAGCTGACCTCCCGGTCCCTCGACGATCTCGTGGACGGGTCGCGACGCCTCGCCGCCGGTGACTACACGCGCACCATCGTGCCGCGCAGCAGCGGGGAGATCCGCGAACTCGGCACCGCGCTCGCCACGCTCCAGACGCGCCTCGAGGAGCAGATGAGCGGTGCCGAGGAGCACCAGACGGAACGTCAACGGCAGACCGAGCAGATGCGCGAGCTACTCCGCCGCGATCTTCGCATGCAGGAAGACGAGCGACGGCACATCGCCAGCGAGATTCACGATGCCGTCTCCCCGCTGATCACCGGCGCCCTCTATCAATCGCGCGCCCTGTTGATGGCGAACGGCGGAACCACCAAGGAGAACGTCCAGGAGACACTGGACAGCGTGAACAAGCTCCTGGAGCGCGCGTCAGAGGAGATCCACGAGATCATCTTCGACCTTCGACCGCCGGACCTCGACGATATCGGCGTGGTTGCCGCGATCGAGGCCTTCGTCTCGACAATCCAGCGCACGGGCCTCGAAGCGCGACTTGAGGTCGTCAACGACCCTCCACCGCTCACACCGGAGGTCCGCCTCGGCATCTACCGCATCGTCCAGGAAGCGCTCCACAACGTTCTGCGCCACGCCGGGGCCGACGAGGCGGTTGTCCGTCTGGAGCATCAGGACAACACCCTGCGGGTAACGATCCGCGACAACGGCACCGGTTTCGACCCGGAGAAAGCGCGCCGTCCAACCTCGCTCGGGCTGCTCTCCATGCGGGAGCGCGCCGCCGCGATCGATGCCTCGTTCGAGATCATCAGCCGGCCAGGTGGCGGCACGGCGATCATCATCGAGCGCAAGGACACAGGCAGCGTGATGTCGGACAAGTTGCTCGACGACCTGCTGCGCCACCGCGCTGACACCCGGCAATTGGCCGAGGAGACGGATTCAGCGGACAATAGGCCCAGTGACGACGCCTCGAACGGCACGGATGTCGAAACGGGACGTCGCTAGCCAGAGGACGATTCCGTGATCTCCGTACTCCTGGTGGATGACCACCCAGTTGTGATCGAGGGGCTCCGCAAGCTCCTCGAATTCGCCGGCGATATCGACGTGACCGGCGCCGCCAACGATGCCGCCTCCGCCCTGAAGCAGTCGAAGCTCCTCAAGCCCGATGTGATCCTGCTCGACCTGCGCATGCCGGGAGCGACCGGGCATCCAGACAACCCGCCGCCTGCGCGAGCAGGAGTTCCCGGGCGCGATCATCGTGCTCACCTCCTACGGCGACCAGGCGTACGTGACCCAGGCCCTCGAGGCCGGCGCCGACGGGTACCTGCTGAAGAGCACGCCGTCAGACGAGCTCATCCAGTCCATTCGCCAGGCATCCCGGGGGCGGCGCCAGCTCAGCCCGGAGCTGCTGGACGGGGTGCTGGAGGAATTCGGTGGGCTCGCCCGGGAGAAAACCGTGCGCGACTCCGACCTCTCTGAGGACGACCGCGAGATCCTGCGCCGGGCCAGCAAGGGCGCGACCAACCGCGAGATCGGCATCGCCATGGACCGCAGCGAGATCGCCATCAAGAAGCGTCTCCAGTCCATCTTCCAGAAGCTCGGGGCCGTCGACCGCGCGCACGCCGTCGCCGAATCCATTCGTCGTGGCCTGATCTAGTGGAGCGTCACGGCTGATGTGCCGGTGGCAGGGAGTGTGCGGGCAACAGGGTCCTTCTCCCTGTTGCCCGCCCAAGGAGTCCCCGCCATGGCGTATCCGTATCGCATCGTCCTTTCCGCTGAGGAGCGCGCCGCGTTGCGCAGCCTGGTGGGGGCCGGTGTCGCGTCCGCCCGCACACTGACCCGCGCCCGCATCCTGCTCAAGGCCGATCACAGTGACGCCGGTCCCGGCTGGTCCGATGCCGCCATCGCCGGGGCGCTGGACGTCACCCCCAGCACCGTCCTGCGGGTGCGACGGCAGTTTGTCGTCCGAAGGCCTCGCCGCGACGCTGGCGCGCAAGCGGCCGGACCGCGTCTATGATCGCCGCCTGGACGGGGAGCAGGAGGCGCATCTGGTTGCCCTCACCTGCAGTGCCCCGCCGGACGGGCACGCGCGCTGGTCGTTGCGGATCCTGGCCGACGAGCTGGTGCGGCTGGAGGTGGCGGACACGATCTCCTATGAGACGGTGCGTCAGGTGCTCAAAAAAACGAGCTGAAGCCGTGGCTGGTCGAACAATGGTGTTTCGTCCCGATCGCCGATCCGGCCTTTGTGGCTGCGATGGAAGATGTGCTGGAGGTCTACTCATCGACCCTTATGACCCGGCTCGTCCGGTCGTCTGTCTCGACGAGACCAGCCGCCAACTGCTGGGCGAGACGCGCGCGTCCACAGTCCGGTTGCGCCGTGGGATCCCTGCCAAGCGGGGCGAGTAAGGAAGCGGAGTCGATCGGGTCGATACCTGGGGGCCAAATCCTCCGGGGAATCGTCCTGGATCGCGATCCTATCCGGCAGTTCAGGTAGCATTGGGAACGGCGGGCTGTCCCGCTGTTCTTCTGTTTGCCCTCCTCGCGCGGGATATGCCTGTGGATTCGCTCGACATCATCCTTCGCTGGTATCTCGTGACGCTCGTCGTCACCCTCGCCCTCCTCCCGATTGCGCTCGCCATCTTCCGGCGCGTGCCCGGCGAGGGTGCCAGCTTCGCCCGCCCGGTGGCCGCCATCCTTTTCATGTGGCCAGCCTGGTTTCTCTCCGGCATCACGGATGGCGCGATCCCCTATACCAACGTCACGCTCTGGGGCTCCACGCTTGTGCTCGGCATCGCCGGCTGGCTCTGGGCCTGGCGAGGTGGACACGTCACCCGCGACACTCTGCGCCATCTCGCCGTGTCAGAGGCCGGCTACCTCGTCGCCTTCCTCGCCTTCCTCTGGTTTCGCGGATACGGACCGGACGCGAACTTCCAGGAAAAGCCCTCCGACCTGATGATGCTCTCGTCGGTGATGCACTCGACGAGCATGCCGCCGCACGACGCCTGGATGTCCGGCGAAACGATCAACTACTACTACCTCGGCTATGCGATCTGGGGTGGCTTCGGCAAGATGGTCGGCGCGGTCCCTGCCGAGGTCTTCAACCTGGCGCTCATCAGCACCTTCGCGATGACCTTTGTCTGCGGCGCCGGGCTGATCGCCTCCGTGCTCGGCCGCTTCCACCGCGACCGTGTCGCCATCACCGGAGGCGCGATCGGAAGCGTGCTGATCCTGCTGATGGGCAACCCATGGTCGACCGGGCAGGTGCTCGGCGACCGCGCATACCAGCAGAACGCGTACTTCTTCGACGGCATCGGCTGGAAGGCATCCCGCATCATCACCGACGTCGAAGGCGGCGGCACGAACCCGATCACGGAGTTCCCCGCCTTCAGCTTTGTGCTCGGCGATCTGCATCCGCACGTCATGGCACTGCCGTTCACGGTGCTCGCCCTCGGCCTCGCCTGGACGCTGCTCACGCTCGGCCGCCTGCGAGAGGGGGTTTCGCTCATCCGGCGCGACTGGTTCCGACTGGTCCTCGCCGGCGGACTGATCGGCTCGCTCTACGCGATGAACTCGTGGGACTTCCCGACCTACCTGCTCATCGCCTTGCTTGCGCTCGGCCTCGGGACAGTCGGCGCGTCGATCGGCGAGCGCATTGCCGCCGGCGCGATCGTGATCGGCACCGCCCTCATCGCCTGGCTGCCGTTCTACCTTCACTTCGAAGCACCCGCCGCGTCTTCCGGCACGGCATTCTCCGACTGGATCTCCGGTGTCCCGGTGCTCGGTGGGGTGCTCGGTTCGATCGCGACGTACAGGGGCGAGCGCACATCGCCCCAGGAATTCCTCGCCATCTTCGGCTTCATGTACCTCATCCTGATCGCCCTGATCGTCGTCGAGACGTGGCGCCGGCGTGAGGACGCCCTCATCGCCTACGCGGAGTCGCGCGGCGGTTCGTGGGAGCCCGATCCGCTGACGCGCAACGTCGCCATCATCACGGCCATTCTCTGCTTCTTCGGCGCGATCATCGTCCCGGTGCCGCTGCTCGTCATCGCCGGCCTGCCAGTGATCCTGACGTGGCTCCTGCTGGAGCGTGATGCCCGTCTCACCCCCGCGAACGTCGCCCTGGTGCTCTTCTCGCTGGCGCTGATCCTGACGCTGATACCGGAGTTCTTCTACCTGAGCGACATCTACGGCGGTAGCCGCATGAACACCGTCTTCAAGGTGTCGTACCAGGTGTGGCTGCTGATGGCGGTCGCCTCTGCGCTGGCCGCCACCAGCATCTGGCGCACGCTCCACCGCAGCATCGTCGCGCGTGATCCTCCTCCCGGCTGGTCTCGCCGTAGTCGTGCTCGCCGGCATGGCCTACCCGGTCATGGGCGGGTACCAGTGGCTCGAGTGGCGCGCGCCGGACCGAACATGGGACGGCGTCGATGGCCTCGCCTACCTGAAGACGGACGGCGGGGGCCAATTCAGGGGCGAGTACGAGGCGATCCAGTGGCTGCTGAAGAACGCAAATGAGGACGACGTGATCCTCACCGCCGGTGGCGGCGAGTGGGACTCTGCAATCGGCCGAGTATCGGGCGGTAGCGGCGTCCCGGCGATCATGGGCTGGGCCGGGCACGAGAACCAGTGGCGCCTCGGGCATGAGGGCTATACGGCCGACCGTGAGCAGCGCGTGAACGACATCATCGCCCTCTACGACGGCAGGCCTCTCGAGCAAGACATCCTCGACCGCTACGGCGTAACGCTCGTCTACATCGGCCCGACAGAGACCAACGGCACCGGGCAGGCGACAACCCCGGGCTCCTTCGCCCCCGGCCCGTTCCCGGGCGCTCGACGACCCTGCCTACCCCGGCGACGGCTGGACCGAGGTCTTCAACCAGGACGGCGCCCGCATCTACCGCCGGGACGGAAGCTAAGGGGCAATCCTTCGTAGTCTCGCACCACGCAGCCGCGACCGGTGTGCGAGACATCTGCCGCAGGTCGATATGGGCGCGGTATGACCCTTCGGGTCATGTCCCGGACACGTGGTCCGGGACTACGAGATGTGAGTCACCTCATAATCAGCTCGATCACCGGGATGGCGACGTCCGGGCGGACGATGGGCAACTCCAGGATCGTCGCGCCAGTCTCCTCCGCCATCTCGGTGTTCTGCGCCACGGCCTCCGGGTTCGCGTCCCGGAATCGTACTTCCGAGCCATCGTGCAGGAATTGCGCGTAGCGCACCTGACCGGCGAACCCGTCCAGATGGATGTGCCGGAGTGGCCAACTGAAGATGTGCAGGTAGAGCCGGTCGCCGCGCTGGGTGAACCTGCAATCCGGTGGCGGCGTCTCCTCGCTCGCCGTCGCGCCGTAGATCGCACGGCCATGGCGCCGCGTCCACGCGCCGATCTCCGCCAACGTCGCCTGCGCGACGGGGTCGAACTCCCCGCGCGCCGTCGGCCCAACGTTGAGCAACAGGTTTCCGCCCTTGGCGACCGAGTCGATCAGCAGCCGGATGAGGAGATCCGTCGACTTCCAGTTGTGGTTGTCGCGGTCGAATCCCCATGAACCGTTGAGGGTTTGGCACGTCTCCCAGAGCACCCGGCGCCCATCGCGCTCCGGCCAGGTCTTCGCCTGGTACTCCTCCGGCGTCACGAAGTCGGCCGACTCCGGATAATCGATGCGGTCGTTGAGCAAGATGCCCGGCTGCAGCTCCCGCACCATTCGCGCGAGCCCCTCCGAGTCCCAGTCGTCGTGGCTCTTCTCGGGCGGCGTCCAATCGAACCACATCACATCGATTTGGCCGTAATTCGTGAGCAACTCGCGCACCTGCCCGTGCAGGAACTCGCGGTATCGGGCCATGTTGCGGCCCTTGTTGTATGTCTCGGGGTCCATGTCTCGCATCGGGTGCGGCGAGTCCAGCGTGTAGTCGGGGTGATGCCAATCGATGACCGAGTGATAGAAGCCGATCTTCAGCCCCTCTGCCCGAAAGGCGTCGACGAACTCCCGCAGCACGTCCCGCCCGGCCGGGGTGTTCGTCACCTTGAAGTCGGAGAGCTGCGTATCCCACATCGCGAAGCCGTCGTGGTGCTTGGAGGTCAGGACGGCGTATTTCATCCCCGCCTCTCGCGCCATCCGAGCCCAGGCGGCCGGCTCGTACAGGTCCGGGTCAAAGAACTCGGCATACCGGGCATAGACGTCGGAGGGGATCTTCTCCCTACTCTGCACCCACTCGTGCCGGCCGGCGACAGCGTAGATGCCCCAGTGAATGAACAACCCGAACCGATCGTGAATGAACCACTCCGTGTTGCCGCGTTCCATCGCGCGTCCCTCCCGGTTGCCCGTCGTGCCAGTTGAAGGGCATGGGACACCATCCATATCGGGTTGTCAAAGCCCGCCACGGCGGTACCCCGCTTGCAATAACATTGTGCAAACGCGCACACTTGCCGGTGTGTGTCGCGGGTTTCAATTTGCCTTCATTAGCGTTCGCCCCGCATCCCGAGGACCCAGCACCGCATGTCATCCGCTTTCCCGTCCCGCCGACGTGACCATTGGGCCCGCCGCCGCAAGGTCGCCTTGCTGGTGGTCGTCCTGATCGCACTGATCCCGTTCGTCGCGGCCGGCTGGTATATGCGGAGCGTGACGAACGCGATCGGCGACGCCCAGACGCAGTCGGTCGCCGCGCTTCCCACTCGAGATCCGGACCGCCATGGGCAACGCTCCGCCGCACCGACATCGAACGCCGAGCAAGCAGCCGCAACCCCGCAGCCCGGATCGACGGAATCGCCGCGACCGACCGAGGCTCCTCGCCCGACGGAGCGGGCGTCCTCGAGTGACAACCCTTCCTCGCTCGACATCACCGTTGGTCTTATCCGCGCCGGAACCGGCAGTGACAACGTCAGCCCCCGGGAAGTCTGGCCGGACACCGATACCCTGACGATCATGGTGCTCGGCGTCGATACGCGTGGCGACGGAGGCGACCAGAACGCCGACGTGATCATCCTTGCGCGGCTGGACTTGAAGACCCAGGAATTGCGCTCGGTGAGCATCCCCCGCGACTTGCTGGTCGAGATACCCGGATACGGCCAGGGCAAGATCAACGGCGCCTACGGTCTCGGCACTGAGGAGGACCCCGGAAACCGGGTCGCCGGCGTGGCGATGATGCGCGACACCATCGAGTACAACTTTGGCGTCTACATCGACGACTATGTGATGGTCGACTTCGACGGCTTCAAGGAGGTCGTCGACGCGCTCGGCGGTATCGAGATCACCGTGCCGGAGCGGATCGTCGATGAGGCGTACCCAACCGAGGACTACGGCACCCGCACCTTCGTCGTCGAGGCTGGCCGCCAGCATATGGACGGGGAAACGGCCCTCGCCTACGCCCGCACCCGGCATCAGGACAGCGACGATAAGCGACGGGAGCGTCAGATGCTGGTGATCGAGGCGATGCTCCAGCGTGGCCAGGATCTCGGCTCGCTGACCCGCGCTGCCGATCTCATCTCCGCCCTCAGCGGCGCGGCCCTGACCAGCTTCGGTTGGGACGAGCAACTCGCGCTCGCCTCCATGGCGCTCCATTTCAACACCGCAAGCGTCCAGATGGCCAATCTCGAGCAACCATTGATCGAGCCAGGAACCGCCGACGATGGCGCGTGGGTCTATACCGGCGACATCGACGCGATCAGCGCCTACATCGAGTCGGTGCTCTCCGGGGAGTCCGCCACCGCCGCTTCCCCACCCCTGTAGCCGTCCTCGAACGTCAGCTGGCCGGAGAGCCCCTCGAACCCGATCTCCGTAGCCGGGAACACGTCCCGCGCATTCTGCACCCACGACTCCGGGTCACGCATGCCCGCGCCGAAGTGCGTGAGCCAGAGTGCTCCGGCACCCGCGTCCCGCGCGATGGTCGCTGCCTCGCGGAACGTCATGTGCCGCTTCTCGACCGCCTTCTCCGCATCGGCATCGTCGCCATACGTCCCCTCACAGATGAGCAAATCGACGCCTCGGACCAACTCCACATGCTCATCCGTGGGCCGCGTGTCCGTGATGAAGGCGAACGAGAGTCCTTTGCGAGGCGGCCCATGCACGTCCTCCGGTTGAACACTGCGCCCAGCCACATCGACCGGCTCGCCACGTGTGAGCGTTTTCCAGTCGCGCTGGGGAACGTCAAGCGCCCTGGCCTTCTCCGGCAGGAACGCGCGTTCCCGCGGAAGGTCGAAGCGGTAGGCCAGCACCGGCCCGCGGTGATCGCCATACGCGACCCGTCCGTGGAGACCGGACGGCAACGAGAACTCCTCGCCGCCTTCCACCTCATGCACATGCATGTCGAACGGAAGGTGGGGGGCGATCACCCGCAGACCGCGGATGACCTCGAACATGCCCGGCGGGCCGTAGATGTGCATCGGCTCCGTCCGCCCGGCGTTGGCGACGGTGTGAAACAGGCCAGGCAGGCCAGCGACGTGGTCGGCGTGGTGGTGTGTCAGGAAGATCGCGTCGAGTCGCCGGAAGCCCCAGTGGAAGCGTCGCCACGACATCTGGGTGCCCTCACCGCAGTCGATGAGATTCAGCGAACCACCGACGCGAAAGAGCATGCTGGAGAGATAGCGGTCCGGCAAGGGAACCATCGCCCCGGTTCCCAGCAGCAGCACGTCGATCATTCCAGTCCATTCCTCCCGCAGCCCATTGCGTTTCGATGTCCTGATCCGTATAGTGCAAAGCGTCGGCCAACAGCGCGCGAATGTCGCTGCCCCGTGTGCCGCCATCGTCGTCGATCGACGCTGGAACAGGAGCATTGTGTGAATACCAACCTGATCCTTGCGCCGGAAGGTGTCACGCCCCGTGACGCCGGAGAGGCCCGCACCCGGTAGGATCGTCCCGATCCCACCCACGCCTCATGGAACCGTGACCATCACCCGATGGTGGCGGACGTGACGACCTCCCCGCCGCTTCTCGCCGTCCACGCTGCCTGACACCCCCCTTCGACTGTCCCTGCACGCCCAAAAGCGGCGTGGCTGGCGTCTCTCCCTGCCATACGAGCCGCGAGAGCACCAGATACCAATCAATCCAGAACGCACGACCATGAAAGGACCCTGCATGTATACCCTGGCCACTGTCAATGGCCCCGCCGCGACGATGCACATCGCCGGCGGGGAAACGAACCCCTCCCTGACCACCCACCTCACGATGCGCCCACCGCGCAGAGGGTTCACCATTGCCAAAGATCACGTTCGATCTCGACTGGGACACCGACGAACTCGACCACCTGACGTGTGACGACGAGCCAATGCGGCCGGCCAAACCGACGCGAACCGAAACGCCGGCGCGCAGGACGCGAACGCGGTTGACCCGCCCGCCGCGCTCGGAAGCCGACCAGGCGTTCAAGTGCGGCCATTGCAAGCAGTTTATCGGCGCGCCGGCCAGCGGTGGACGACACCGCAACCATTGCCCGAACTGCCTCTACTCCCGCCACGTCGACGACACCCGGCCCGGCGATCGCAAAAGCGATTGCCACGCCATGATGGCGCCCGCCGGCATCCTGAACCGGCGCAACGGCGAGCAGGTCATCATCCATCGCTGCCTCGGCTGCGGCAAGGAAGACCCGAACCGGATCGCCGCAGACGACAACCCGCTCCTGCTGATGCGTCTGGAGCCGGTCACCACACCGGGCCTGGAGCTACTCCCCGCCAGAGTCGTCCCCGAAGAAGAGACCGCCTGACGCACAGGGGCCCGATCCGTTCTGGATCGGGCCCCTGCTGCCCACATCGTAGGGGTCCGACCCGATCGATCCGCAGGGCACCTCCTGGTGCCCAAGGGTCGATATCCTGCGGCGCTAATCGAACCGCCCACTCTTCTTGAACACGCGCAGGAGTCCCTTCGCGGCAAGGTACGACGGCATCGCAAGCTGCATCGCCGCCTCCTTGGCCTCGACGCCGCCTCCCTCCGCCTCGTACATCTCCCGCATACGCGCCGCGAGCGCCGCGGTCAGCGCGTCCTCATCCTCAGGCCGCGTCAACACCCGGCCGGCAACCGTCATCGCATCGTCGATCGCCGGTATCAGCGCCTCCAGATGCCGACGGGGGTCGTCAAACACACCGAAATGAGTGAGCGCGAGCCGCGTCGGCTCCAGCGCGAGCATCGTCTCGATCGACCGCTCCCATAGCGCGAAGTCCAGCTCTGGTGGCGCGAGCGTCGGCACAACAAGGTCGGAGCCTTGCATTCGCGCACCGGCCGCGTCGCCCGTGAAGAGGATGCCCCGGCCCTCATCCAAAAAAGCGAGATGGGTTCCGGCGTGGCCCGGCGTGGCAACCGCGCGCAGCCGCGTTCCGGCGACCTCCAGCACGTCGCCGTCGTGCAACGGGTCCACCCGATCAGCATCCACGTCGATCGCCTTGCCCCACAGTGGGGCCATCATGTCGCCGTAGATCCGCGCCGCGCTGCTCCAGAGGCGTTCGACGGAGATCAGGAACGGCGCCGCACCCTCATGTACCGAGAGCCGCAAGTGTGGGTAATCGCGCATCAGCAGCCCGGCCGCGCCGGCATGGTCGAGGTGAATGTGGGTCACGATCAGACGCGAGATGTCGCGCATCGTGAGTCCCACCTGCCCGACCATCTCCTCCAGTGTCTCGCGGGTGCTGCCCGGTCCGGTCTCGATCAGCACGACATCGTCGTCACCCGCCAGCAGGTAGGCGCCGATCGCGCCGGGCCGCCCCTGGAAATGCAGGTCGAGGAGCGTCACGCCATTGTCGATCCGTACCGGCTGCCCGTTTGTTGTCTCCTGAGTCATGCGTATTCCTCCGTTCGACACTCGTTACGTGATGCTTTCCAGCATAGAAGAGCGCCGGTCCTGGCCGCCACGCGCGGATCACCTTGCCGGGGGCCACCAAAACTCCGTACCATGTTGTTGCATACGACGCACATCTCCGCGACGATGTCTCTGGGAACGAGACACGGGCGCCCTTGTCGCCAACGCGAGGATGACCGCCAGCACGCCAGGTACACGTGGGATGGAAAGCATGGATCAGAGTGGTTCCGATCGAGAGCTGATGACCGTTGCCGACGCAGCCCGGGAGCTTTCGCGCTCCACGGAGCAGGTGCGCCGCTACCTGCGCGAGGGTCGCCTGGCCGGCCGGCGCATGGGTGGCCAGTGGTTTATCGAGCGGGCAGCCGTCAGCGCGTTCGGCGTTGAGCAGACGAAGGAAGACCAGTTCACCCGGAAGCTGCGCCCGGCAAAGCGGGTCCGCCCCCTGGACGACGTCATCGGCATCGGCGAGGGCCCGGGCACCGACATCAGCAACGGCAAGCACCAATACCGCGTCGCCAGCCTCCGCCGCCGCTAACGCACCGAAACGTAGGGGTCGACCGCGTGTCGACCCGGTCAGTTGCCGAGGAACCACGCCATGACCGAGAGATCAGCCCAGGCCACCGTCCAGCGCGACACCGCGCAGTCGCCCGTCACCCCGCAGGAGCCCGTCATGTTCGTCGACTCCTCCGCCATCGTGGCGCTCGTCGACCGCAATGATCGCTCGCACGAGGCCGCCGTCGCCGCCTACCGCGACCTGCTGGAGGCCGGCTACCGCCTGTTCACAACCAACTTCGTCATCGCCGAGACCGTCAGCCTCCTCTCCGACGGGCCGGGACCGGACATCGCCCGCCAGTGGCTACGCGACCATCGTCTGGGCGTCTACCACGTAGACGAGGAAGACGAGCAACGTGCCAGGGTCCGCGTTATCTCTTCGCGCAGCGACCGTGGCCTCTCCTACACCGACGCCGTCAGCGCCGTCGTGATGGAGAAACTCGGCATCGCCGATGCGTTCGCCGTCGACCGCAACTTCCTCACCGATACCGACTAGCAGGAGGCCACCATGGGCGCGGCATCGACACCGGCACGGATCTGCCCCGAATGCGGGGCGCGCAACAGCGGCCTGAGCCTGTTCTGCGCGGAGTGCGGCGCCAGCCTCACGAACGCTGCGTCCGAAGGAGCGACGTCAGACCAGACCACAACGACCTTCACACCGGTGTCGGAGCCGGCTGACGCCGATCCATACGCGACGCAGCAGTTCCGTCCGCAGTCCACGTCAGGCAGCCAGCAGACCGCGATCGGCCTGCCACCGGCGCAGGTCGGCTGGGCGGAGTCCATTATCCCCGCACCGGGCATTAGCGACACGCGCGACGACATTGGCTCGCGCGGGATGGTGCTCGGCTGGATCGCGGCAATCCTGATCCTGCTCGTGATCGCTGTCTTCGCGTGGTCCACCCTGCTCGATCAAGGCACGCGGGATTCCGTGATCGGCATCTTCACCTAGGCCACTGTTTTAGGCCTGTCCATGGCATGCCGCAACCCGGATACGAAGTCCGGGTCTACGCAAATCGTCCCATCTGCCAAATGCCTGTGCTGGTGTATGGCCTCGGCATTGGTCGCCCCATGAGCACCGCGAATCGGCGCTAGATATAGAACACGAGCAAACCCGTCATCCCCTCATCTCCCGGAGCATCGCTCACAAACGGGAACTCCCCGAGCGGGGGGCGAGTCACGGTGACCGTGGTCTGGTCTCCGGGGTCGAGCGTCTCGTCGATGTGCAGCTCGCGAATCCGGAATCCATGGGGTCGGGTCCCGGTGTTGACGAGATGAATGTCGAGGTCATGGCCATTCGTCGACTGCACGATGCCGGGATCGAAGCCGGAATCGGTGAGACGAATGGTGACATCGTTCGTCACGGACATGGAACGAGTAGTCCGGGACTGTGCCCGGGGGGTGGCGAGAGGCGTCGCCGCAGGGGATGCCGCGGGTGAGCTGGCGGGAGATGGCGTTGCTCGCAATGAGGCTGTCGCGGTGACCGCGACAGCCTCACGCGCCACAATCGCGGCACAGGCCCAGAGGATCAATCGTCGACGGTTCCATGTGCCTTCCATGTGATCACCTTATCAGCTGAATCGTGTTCTGTTGCAGTCCCATCCGCGCAACGGCATCGCGCGGATGGAACCTCGTTTGAAGGGTCGAGATCAAGACCGGACGCCAAGGCGGGTCACCCGGCCCATCACTCGACGATCGCTCACCACGCTGCCGGCCGGTGTCGCCTGCGGCGTGCTTGGTGCTATCTCCGCGCCCGACGGAACCTGGTCTTGCTGCACGATCTGCCACACGGCTCCGGATGGGTCCGCCAGCGGGTCGTACGAGTTGCCGTAGACGCACTCACACGACGTGAGGTACAGCTCTCCGTCCGCCGACTGTCCAGCACCCGTCACCGCGACCTCGGAGTCCAGCACGATCTGGTACGTCCAGGAACCATCATCTCCCTGCACCAAACCGAAGATCCTGCCCGAACAGTAGTCGGAGTTGAAGTAGATGCCGTCAAGGTCCGGAGAGGTCTGGCCGCGATACACGCCGATACCGGTGATGGAGCAGCCATTGTCTCCATGCGAGTAATTCGCAACCGGAAGCTCGCCAGCCTGGAGGCAGTTGTCCTGCTCAGGCGGGTAACAGTGGGCACCTTCGTTGTGATCCCACCCGAAGTTGTGACCGCACGGCTGATCGGCGGAGACGAAGTTCACTTCCTCCCACACGTTCTGGCCGACATCAGCGATGTAGAGATCGCCGGTCTTCTGGTCGAACGAGAACTGCCACGGGTTGCGAAGCCCCCAGTTGCAGATCTCCCGTCTGCGCGATTGGGTGATACGATCCGTCCTGCGCCATAGTGCTCGCCACGCTCGCGGGGAGCTCGACTCCTGTATTCGCGAACGGATTGTCGTCCGGGATGCCGTACGCTTCGGCGCCCTGCTGGTCGACATCGATACGGAGAATCTTGCCGAGGATGGTGTCGAATCGCTGGGCGTTGTCATACGGGTCACCGGCGAGTCCGCCGTCGCCGAGCGCAACGTAGAGATAGCCGTCAGGACCGAAGTGGATGGTGCCACCGTTGTGGTTCACGAACGGCTTGGTCTGCTTGAACAGCATCCGCCCGCTATCCGGCGTTCGCCACGTTCGCATCGTCCTGGGATACTGTGTACTCCATCAGGACGACATCGCCGTTTGTGTTGAACTCGTTGTAGTAGACGTAGAAGCGGCCATTGTTCTTGTAATCGGGATGGAACGCCAGCCCCAGCAACCCTTGCTCCAGGAAATCGGTCTTGACGCTGTCACTAATGTCCAGGAACGGTTCGTCCAGCAGCTTGCCATCAGCATCAACGATGCGGATACGACCGATGCGCTCGACGATGAAGAGGCGACCGCTATCGTCGTCAGGAGCGGCCACGTTGACCGGGTCGGCCAGGCCACCGGCCACCTTGACCAGTTGGACCGACGGGTTTCCAGGGAGTGTTCCTCCAGGCTCGACGGTTTGCCCCTGAGTGGGGGACGCGGCCACAGGCCCGGCAGAGGACGGGGTCGCATCTTGTGCAGACCCCCCTGGAAGGAAACCGAGAATCATCGCCAGGGACATGATGAGCGCTGAAGCGAGACGCAGCCTTGCCATATTCTCTTCCTTTCTCCGCCACCACACGAACGGCGATGACGCGTGCCGATAAGGTAGAGATCAGCTCAGCAGAGCGTATGCCACGGTTCAGCACCCTAACGGGCTCGACCACGGTGCGTCGCTGTCCGTTGAGGAGTCCGTGGTCTAGGATTGCGCCGCCTCAGCGGCCGCTTCGTCCGCCTTGGGCTCGGGTTCCGGGGCGACGAGCGGGTCCATCCCCGGCTCCCACGCTGGCCCCGCCGGGTCGTCTACGGTCACGCCCAGCCGCCAGCAGCAGTTCCGCCGACCACGCCGCCCGGAACGGACGCGGGTCGACGGGCACGCCGGCACCATGGGAATCGGACCCGGTCCCGATCAGCAGACCGCGCTCCTCGGCCAGCCGCCGGTAGAACGTCGTGTCACGGTCGGTATAGGTCCGGTAGTGGCACTCGATGCCGTCCACCGGTGCGTCCGCCAGCATCCGATCGAGCGCCTCCTCGGTCATCGCCGGGCCCAGATCGGCGCGACCCGGGTGCGCGATGACGCATACGCCACCGCCCGCCTGTGCCGCCGCGACGACCTCCGCCAACGGCGTGTCGGTCGTGAAGTTCCCGCCCAGCGCCACAAGCAGCTCGGCCGCCTCCTTCAGGCGTGGCACATGACGGTCCGCAATCATCGCGCGCAGCACATGCACCGGCATCAGCGGTCCGTGGACCTCCAGCGAGCGCAATGTCGGGATCGGTCGTCCGCTCGCCTCGATCCGATGCCGCGCGTCGGCCGCCAGTTCCTGGAATATCGCGTCCTGCCGCGCGACGAGGTCGAGGAACGGCTTCGCTTCCTCACGCTCCTCATCCGGACGAATGCCATAGACCAGCATGTGCCACTGGCGCTCGTCCCACCGCACCGTCATTTCGACGCCCGGGATCACATGCACCCCGCGACGCTCCCCATACGCGATCGCCTCGACCACCGAGCGCTGGTTATCGTGATCGCAAACCGCCGCGACCCGGATGCCGTCCTGGTCCAGCCGGTCGACCAGCTCCTTCGGGTGCCAGATACCGTCGCTGACGAACGTGTGCAGGTGAAGGTCGACCGGCGAATCCGGCGCAAGCGGCGTGGGGACGACGGGGGAATGAGCGGGCTGGGTCACGAAACGGGGGCTCCTCTTGGTGCTGGAACGAAATGCATACCCGGAACAGGAGTTGCGAGTTCAGATCACCAGTATAGTTACGGAAGAGAGAACACTGCGCGAAGATGGCCTGGCTGCCGAACGACTGGGAGGATTTTCGATGACCGACTCAGACGCGACCTCGAGCTACGACGTCTCCACACCGCTGGACCCGAAGGTCGGCAACCTGTTTAAGGCGTACGACGTCCGTGGCCTCGTGCCGCAAGAGATGGACGCGAACGTCGCCTACCGCATCGGCCGGGCGATCGTCGCCTTCCTCGACGTCGACCGGGTCGTCGTCGGCCGCGACATGCGTGTTTCCGGGCCAGTGCTCCAGAAGGCCCTGATGGACGGCATCATGGACCAGGGCGCGGACGTCGTGGACATCGGGCTGGTCTCCACCGACACGCTCTACTTCGCGGTCGGGAAGTACAGCGAGCCGGCCGGCGTGATGATCACCGCGTCCCACAACCCGGCCTCCTATAACGGCTTCAAGATCTGTAAGGACGAGGCCAAGGCCCTCTCCATGGAGACCGGTATCGGGGACATCCGCGATCTTGTACTCAGCGGGGACTTCGGCGAGCCCCGCGGCCCGCGAGGGACCCGCGAGGAGCGCAACGTCCTCGACGCCTACGCTGACCACGCTCTCAGCATGATCGACCTTGCCAAGCTGAAGCCGTTGAAGATCGCTGTCGACGCAGGCAACGGCATGGCCGGCAAGTTGACTCCCCCGGTCTTCGAGCGAACGTCGCTGGAAATCGTCCCGCTCTACTTTGAACTGGACGGTACCTTCCCGAACCACGAAGCCAACCCGATCGAGCCGGAGAACATCCGCGACCTGCAGCGCACGGTCGTCGAGCAGGGATGCGATCTCGGAGTGGCCTTCGACGGTGATGCCGACCGCATGTTCCTGATCGACGAGAACGGCGAGTTCATCGGCGGCGATATGACGACCGCGATGGTGTCACTCCAGATGCTGAAGAAGCACCCTGGCTCGACCGTCGTCTACAACCTGATTTGCTCCCGCACCGTGCCGGAGATCATCGAGGATCACGGCGGCCATGCCGTGCGCTCGCGTGTCGGTCACTCCTTCATCAAGGCCCTGATGCGCGAGGAAGACGCGATCTTCGGTGGCGAGCACTCGGGCCACTTCTACTTCCGCGACAATTGGTATGCGGACAGCGGCCTGATCGCGATGCTGACCGTCGTCGAGCTGATCAGCGAGGAAGACCAACCGCTCTCCCAAATCCTCGCGCCGATCGACAGCCGGGTGCGCTCCGGCGAGATCAACTCCGAGGTCGCTGATACGCAGGTCACGATCGACATGGTGGAAGAGCATTTCTCGTCCCAGGGCGCCGAGATCGACCATCTCGACGGTCTCACAGTCGGGTTCGACGACTGGTGGTTCAACCTCCGCGCGTCGAACACCCAGCCCCTGCTGCGCCTGAACGTCGAGGCGGAGGACCAGCGCGTCCTGCAGGAGAAGGTCGACGAGGTGCTCGCCCTGATCAGGGGTCAGGCGTGAGCGAGACGCGCCCGGCGCTGACCGCGCGGCGCGCCACGGCTGAGGACGCCGCGCGAATAACGGACATCTACAACCAGGGCATCCATGACCGGGTTGCCACCTTCGAGACCGAGCCCCGGACAGTTGACGCTGTCCGGGGCTGGTTCGAGACCGGCTACCCGATCGTCGTGGTCGAGTCCGGCGGCAAGGTGATCGCGTGGGCGAGCACATCGTCCTATCGACCCCGTGCCTGCTACGCGCGGAACGCCGAGTTCTCTGTCTATGTCGATCGCGAGAGCCGGGGGCTCGGCGCCGGAACGCTCGCGATGCAGGCGCTGATCGAGGCGGCGACCGAGGTCGGCCTGGAGAAACTCGTCTCGCGCGTATTCGTCGAGAACCTGGGCAGCCGCGCCATGCTGCGCAAGGTCGGCTTCCGCGACGTCGGTGTCTACGAGCGACACGCCATGTTGGACGGCGTATGGCGCGACGTGGTGATCGTCGAGCGGCTCCTTCAGAACCATAACGGGAAGCCTTACGGCGCGCTCTGGCAGCCACACCTTGATACGCTGCCGCTGTGGGACGAGCTCACGCCGGGCATGGACATCCTTATCGAGAAGCAGTTTCCGGAACCAGGCCGCGAGGCGGTCCGCTACGACGCCACGGTCATGGAGTCGTCGATGCCATCTCCCTGGATCGAGACACGCGGTATCTGGACCTTCGACACCGTCGACGTTTCGGGACTTCTCTTCGAGCGCGGCGGAGAGCTGCGGGAGTTTTTCTCGCCGCGCCACCCGTTCAATGTGTTTGCGATCTACGGCGTGGATGGAACATTCCGGGGCTGGTATGGCAACGTCACCTGGCCGGCGCGCGCCTACCGCGATGGCGACATGCTGGTGCTTGCCTGGCCCGACCTGATCCTGGACCTCGTCCTCCTGGCGGACGGCACGTTGACGTTGCTGGACGACGATGAGCTGGAAGAATCGAACTTGAGGAAAACGTCCCCGTGGCTCGTCGAGCAGGTCAACGGTGCCCGGGACGAGCTTCTCCGGTTACTGCAGGCAGGTTTCTTCCCCACCCGGTAACGCTGGCCCCGTGGTGGCCAGGGATCTCATATGCCCTCGTATCGACCTGAAGGGCTCCCTTGCGGTGCCCGAAAGTCGATACACCTACAGCAGGCCATGTCCTGCCCTACCGTGGCGCCCGATAAAGCCACGGCCTCGCCAAACCAGGCACATGGATGTGGAAATCGTATTCGCGGGAGGCCGCATACGACACGACCGTGCCGGGCGGTACGGTGTTGCCGGCAAACATGCCCCAGTGCACCGGGATCAGCGTGTCGAATCGGCATTGGTGCGCGATTTCGGCCGCTTCACGGGAGTCCATGTTCCCGATAATCCCCGAGCGCGTCCGGTAGAAGTCGCGTCCGTTGATCGGGAGCATGGCGATGTCGATCTCATGCTCCTGGAGGGTTTCGACCAGGCCCTCGTACGGCACCGTGTCGCCGGAGCAGTACATCGCCAGGCCATCGACGCGCAGCACGTACCCCAGATACGGATTCCCGAGCGCGGTGTCTTCGTCCAGCCGCTCGTGCGCCGCGGCGATGGTGGTGATCTGGAGCTCACCGATTCGCAGCGTTTCCCCGGCGCGAACAAATCGGTTGCGGTCCGATCCACCGACGAGATCCGTGACGCGCTTGAGCAGCGGGTTCGGCGCCACGATCGTCGCATGCGGCGAGGCGGCCGCGATGCCCGGCAGCGACTCGGAGTCGATGTGGTCGCGGTGATCGTGGGTCAGCAGCACCACCGTCGCGTTGGTGACCTCCTCCGGCGCGACCGGCGGCTCCATCAGACGCCGGGCACTGCCCCGCGCCTCCAGGTCCGGGTCGAGATACGGGTCGAGCCAGACCACCTGGCCGCCCATCTTGATCACCGCGCTTCCCTGACCGAGCCACCAGAAGCCCATCGCCCCGGCAGGGACCTGCAGTGTATTGATCGATGTAATGAAGTCCTCACCTGTCAGGCTCATGCTCTCTCCCGAATCCATCCCACTCAACCGGCCAGAGCGGCCCGCGGAGCGCCTCGTGCCGCCCGGCCAGCGCCCACCGATCCACCGTCGGCGCAGACGCCTCCTCGTCAGGCGTCACCGTTAGGAGCGCTGCGACCACGCCAGCGATCGCCGCGACCTCCTCATCGCTCGGCTCCGGCGAGATCGCGATGTGGATGCCGGTATCGTCATTCCCGGTCATAGCGGGATGTTCCCATGCTTGCGTTTCGGTACCGCGACGCGCTTCGACCGGGCCAGCGCCATCGCGCGGATCAGCCAGGGCCGCGTTGCCGCCGGATCGATCACCTCGTCGATATACCCTCGTTGCGCCGCCTGGTAGGGGCTGGCGAAGAGATCCTGGTATTCCTCGATCAGCTCCTTGCGTCGCGGTGTCGGGTCGTCGAGCGCCTTCAGCTCTCGCCGGAAGACGAGATTGACCGCCGCCTCCGGCCCCATCACGGCGATCTCCGCCATCGGCCAGGCAACGTTGAAGTCCGTGCCGATATGCTTGGAGCTCATCACCACGTACGCGCCGCCGTAGGCCTTGCGGGTGATCACGGTCAGCTTTGGCACGCTCGCCTCGGCAAACGCGTAAAGCAGCTTCGAGCCGTGGCGGATGATGCCGTTGTATTCCTGATCCGTGCCGGGCAGGAACCCGGGCACATCGACGAACGTGACAAGCGGGATGTTGAACGCGTCGCAGAAGCGCACGAACCGCGCCGCCTTGGTGCTCGCGTCGATGTCCAGCGTCCCGGCCAGCACCGCCGGCTGGTTCGCGACGATGCCGACGCTCTGCCCCTCGAGCCGGCCGAAGCCACAGATGATGTTGCGGGCGTAGTCCGGCTGGACCTCGAGGAACTCGCCGTGGTCGAACACTTCCTCGATCACCGCCAGCATGTCATACGGCTTGCTGGTCTCCGCCGGAACGAGCTTCTCGAGCTCAGGCGACTCGCGCAGCGGATCGTCCTCGAATTCCACGAGTGGCGGTGCTTCGAGGTTGTTTGAGGGGATGAAGCTCAGCAGGTGCCGCACCTGCTCGTTCATCTCGTCCTCGTTCGCCGCACGGAAGTGGGCAACACCACTGCGGGCGGTGTGCGCCTCGGCGCCGCCCAGCTCCTCCAGCGTCACCTCCTCGCCGGTCACCGTCCTGATGACGTCCGGGCCGGTGATGAACATCTGGCCGATCTCCTCGACCATGAAGATGAAATCGGTCATCGCGGGGGAGTACACCGCCCCACCCGCGCACGGCCCGGCGATGATCGATATCTGGGGCACGACGCCGGACGCGCGGACGTTGCGAAAGAAGACCTCGCCATATCCGGCAAGCCCCTCCACACCCTCCTGGATGCGCGCCCCGGCCGCGTCGTTGATGCCGATGATGGGGCAGCCGAAGCGCTCGGCGAGGTCCATCATCTTCACCATCTTCTCGGCGTACGCCTCGCCCAGCGAACCGCCGAAGATCGTGAAGTCCTGCGAGAAGATGGCGACGCGACGGCCATCGATGGTGCCGAACCCGGTCACCACGCCGTCGCCGTATGGGTGCGACTTGCCCATCCCGAACTGCGTCGCGCGGTGCTGGACGAACGCGTCCAGCTCCATGAACGAGCCCTCGTCGAGCAGCGCCAGCACGCGGTCCATCGCGCTGCGCTTGCCACGCGCGGCCTGCTTCTCCCGCGCGGTGTCGTTCAGCGCCTCGATCTCCTGCCGGATCGCGGCAAGGCGGGCGGCCTTCGCGGCCTGTGGCTGCGCCATCAAGTGCACCTCTCCATCGTTCCGTTCGCTCTCTGGTCCGCAATTGTACCCGCTTTGAACGGCCCGCCGCGCCCATCCGTTTGGGCGTGGGTACCGCCATGATGCACCGGTACACTTACGAGAGGAAACCGCCGACGTGGGCGGCCACCGCCGTCTGAGAGGAGACGCCATGCCTCGAAGTATCTACATCACCTCCGCCGAAGGCCACACCGGCAAATCCATGATCGCCCTCGGCCTGCTCGACGCCTTCCAGAAGCAAAACCAGGACGTCGGCGTCTTCCGACCCGTCTCCCGCTCGCGCACCGAGCCGGACGATGTGCTGGAGATGCTCGTGACCCATCTCGACCATCCGGACCCCGCCAGCGAGTGCATTGGCGTCACCTACGAAGACGTCCATCTCGATCCCGACGGCTCAATCGCGCGCATCATCTCCCATTACAAGGCGATCGAGAAGCGTCACGAGGTCATGATCATCCTCGGATCCGACTACACAGACATCTCCTCTCCGACCGAACTCGCCTACAACGCCCGCATCGCCGCCAACCTCGCCGCCCCGGTCCTGCTTGTGCTCGGCGGCCGGATGCACGAGGAGGATGCGCCGGTCAACTCGCAATTCATCACGGGCGACCCGCGCACCGCCGATGACATGCGCCAGCTCGCCGAGATGGCGATCACCGAGCTGGAGTCTGAGCATGCCCAGCTCGCCGCCATCATTGCCAACCGCATCGAGCCCGACCGGCTGGACAACGTCCGGGCCGCGCTCGTAACGGCGGTCGAGGATGCCGGTCAGGTGCCGGTCTGGACGCTACCGGAGGACCCACTGCTCGTCGCTCCCTCGATGCGCGACCTGATGCGCGCGCTGGACGGAACGCTCACGATCGGCAGGGACGAACTGCTCGACCGCAACGTGCTCTGGTACGTCGTTTCCGCGATGTCGATGGAGAACGTCATCGACTGGATCGCCGATGGAGCAGCCGTCGTCGTCCCGGGCGATCGCTCGGAGGTGCTGCTCGCGCTGCACGTCGCCCAGCTCTCCGAGACGTTCCCGAAGATCGCCGGCATCCTCATGAACGGCGGCTTCGAGATGTCGCCCCTGATCGAGCGCATGATCTCCGGCCTCCACGTCGATCTCCCGATCGTCACGGTGCCCTACGGGACTTTTGAGACGGCCCGCCGCATCACCCGCACGCGCGGCCGCCTCGCGACGGCGACCCCGGCCAAGCTGCAGAAGGCGCGGGAGCACTTCCACGCCCACGTCGAGGGACGCCGACTCGCCGAGCTCCTGGCGGTCGGTGATACCTGCGTCATCACGCCGCTGATGTTCGAGTACCAGCTCATCGAGCGCGCCCGCGCCGAGCGCAAGCACATCGTTCTCCCCGAGGGTAACGACGACCGCATCCTGCTCGCGGCGGCGCAGGTGCTCGCCTACGACGCGGCGGACATCACGATCCTCGGCGAAGAGCCCGTGATCCGCGCCGCGGCCCAGCGCCTCGATGTCGACCTCTCCGCCGCGCGCGTACTCGACCCCGAGGACCCGGAGCTGAACGAGCGGTTCGCGCAGGAGTACACGCGCCTGCGCGCCCACAAGGGCATGACCGTCGAACGCGCCCGTGAGACGGTCCGCGACGTGTCGTACTTTGGCACGCTGATGGTCCACTTCGGGATGGCGGACGGCATGGTCTCCGGCGCAGCCCATACCACGGCGCACACGATCAAGCCATCGTTCGAGATCATCAAGACGCGGCCGGACGTCTCGTTGGTCTCCAGCGTCTTCTTCATGGCCCTGCCGGACCGCGTGCTGGTCTATGGCGATTGCGCCGTGAACACGAACCCGACCGCCTCCCAGCTCGCCGATATCGCGATCTCTTCCGCCCGCTCCGCGCAGCTGTTCGGCATCGAGCCGCGCGTGGCGATGCTCTCCTACTCGACCGGCGAGTCCGGCGCGGGCACGGACGTCGAGAAAGTGCGTGAGGCCACGGCGATCGTCCGCTCGCGCGAACCGAAGCTCCTTGTCGAGGGGCCGATCCAGTACGACGCCGCCTCGGATGTCGCGGTCGCCGCGTCGAAGATGCCGGGCTCCGCGGTCGCCGGGCAGGCCACGGTCTTCATCTTCCCGGACCTCAATACCGGCAACAACACGTACAAGGCCGTCCAGCGTAGCGCCGGGGCGGTCGCGATCGGCCCGATGCTACAAGGGCTTCGCAAGCCGGTGAACGACCTCTCGCGCGGTGCGCTGGTCAAGGACATCGTCAACACGATCGCCATCACGGCGATCCAGGCCCAGGAGATGGAGGGATGAAGAACGTCCTCGTCGTGAACTCCGGCTCCTCATCGATCAAGTACCAGATCATCGACATGGACTCCGAGGCGTTGGTCGCCAGGGGGCTCATCGAGCGCATCGGGACGGGCCATGGCATCGTCAACCACACCGCGCCGGATGGTGAGAAGCACACGTTCGAGCAGCCGATCCTCGACCATGTGGCCGGGTTCCGCGCAATGACGGACGCCTGCGCGGAGTTCGGCCCGAACCTGTCAGAGCTGGGGATCGTCGCCGTCGGGTCATCGCGTGGTGCAGGGTGGCGCCCGGTTCATCTCGCCGACGATCATCGACGACGCGGTGATCCGCACGGTGGAAGAGATCAGCCCGCTCGCGCCGCTCCACAACCCGCCGAACCTGCTCGGCATTCGCGCCGCGCGGGAGACCTTCCCGGATATCCCGCACGTCGCGATCTTTGACACGGCGTTCCACCAGACGATGCCGCCGGAAGCGTATACCTACGCCATCGACGCCAACCTCGCCGCGCAATACCGCATCCGCCGCTACGGGTTCCACGGCACGTCGCACAAGTACGTCTCTGAGCTGGCCGCGGAGTACCTGCAGTTGCCGCATGACGACGTCAACACGATCGTGCTCCACATCGGCAACGGCGTCTCGGTGACGGCGGTGCGTGGTGGCAGGTCGATCGACACCTCGATGGGCATGACGCCGCTGGAAGGGCTCGTGATGGGCACCCGGAGCGGCGATATCGACCCCGGAATCCTCTTCCACCTGCATCGCCAGGCCGGCATGACGACCGACCAGCTGGACGACCTTCTCAACCGGCGCAGCGGCCTGCTCGGCATGACCGGCAGCTCCGACATGCGCGATGTGCTGGCCTCGGCGCAGCGCGGTGATGAACGCGCGACGCTGGCGCTGGCGACCTATTGCCACCGGCTGAAGGGCTACGTCGGCGCCTACTACGCCCAGCTCGGCCGGGTCGACGCGATCGTCTTCACCGCCGGGCGTCGGCGAGAACGTGCCGGAGATCCGCGAGGGCACGCTCTCGGGCCTTGAGCACATGGGCATCCGGCTCGACCACAACAAGAACCACGACCGGGGCAGCGGCATTCGCGCGATCAGCACGCCGGAGTCCGAGGTGGCGGATCCTCGTCATCCCGACGAACGAGGAGCTCGAGATCGCACGGCAGACGGTGGGCGCCATCGCCTGAAGTGGACGTCACCTGCCGGAGAGCATCGGACAGTGCAGTCCGACGCTCCTGGCCGCTCAGGTCCTTGTCTTCCATTTCCCACGCGTGGTCGAGCACATGCCAGGTCGCGCGGCGAATGAAGTAGCGCAGCGGCCACTTTCGGGCTGGCTCTCCGCGCTCGTTGTACTCGCGGATGGCGCGGCAGACGGCATCGCGATGCCTGGCGAATCCGTCCGGCGTCGCCATCGCGTCTTTGTCCGTCCTCACGCCGAGATTCCGCATGTAGGCCCGCTCGGACTCGAAGACATGCTCCATCATCTTCGATCCGGTTCCGGCCACCACCACGCGGCCCCTTCTGCAGCTCTTCGGAGACGCGCGCGGACGCCTCATCGAAGACATCCCACGCCGCGCGGAGCAGCGCGATATGCCGCTCGCACTCATCCTCCCCCATGTGCGCCAGCTCGAGGTCCGACGCGACATCGGGCGCCCCGAACTCGGTGGTCGTGGTTCCGGGCACGGTGTCCACCACCTCGAGGGCGACTTCGGTGAGGTCGGCAACAGGCAGACCGGCGTGACCCACGACAACCGCGTAGCGGTCCGCATAGTCCGGCCAGCGTCTGCAGCGCAGTTTCCGGTGTCTTTGCGGGCCGGCTCCAGCCCGGCCAGTCGATCGCCGAGGCAAACGACTTCTTCTTCGCGACTTCGAGGACAACGCGAATTGGCTCTGTCATGATGCCTCCTCCTGTCCGGTTAGATCCTTGTCTTCCATCTCCCAGGCGTGGTCCATAACGTGGTAGGCGGTGTGGCGGAGAAGATAGCTGACCGTCCAGGTCCGGCCAGCTATCCTGCCTTCGGCGTGGTACTCGCGCAGGCCGTCGACAAAGTCGTCCCGATACGTCGCTAATCCTTCCGGCGTCAGGATCACCCCCTCTAGGGTCTGGACGCCGACCTTCTTGCCTTCGGCGAACTCGAGATCACGTTCATGCCATCAGCCATACACATTGTCCCTCACACGCGAACACGGAACTGAGCCAACTGTTGACCATGATGGCCATTACTCGGCACGTTCCCGACCGCCGTCCGGGAACACGACACGGTCCGGTGGATTGCTTCTTGGGCGACACCAATCAGCCGCAAGCACGCCCCATTACTCCAGTGTGTCTGGTAGCCCGAAGTAACGCCGCAAATCGGGATCAACGAAATGAATGAGGCTCGCGATCCGGTCGGCGCGGATCGTCATTACCAACAAGCTGGCGGCTCGCGCCCTGGGTTCCCCCGGGTGAAGGACATAATAGCCGAAGGCGAGTTGTCCGTTTGCCCTCGTGGGCACCAGACCGCCTCTCTGTTGGCGTCGCCAACCAACACTCGCATCCAGAAAACGGGCGATCTCGGCGGGACCATGGTATTCGTGGGACGCGGGAGGCATTGACAACCAAGCATCGTCCGTCATCAGTGCCACCACGGTGTCGACGTCCCCCTCAACGAAGGCAGTCGCGAACCGTTGGGCGAGATCGCGGTCCTCGGTCCGTCCCGCGGTAGAGTGACGCTCCTCCGCCGCCAGGCCGCGCCTCCGGTCCACCGATGCACGGGCACGCTGGAGCAGTCCCTTGACGACCGTGGGACGTGTCCCCAGCATGTCTGCGACTTCCTGCGAGCCAAACCCGACGACATCATGAAGGAGAAGAGCCGCAGCCTGGCGCGGCGGAAGCTGTTGCAGTGCGATGATGAAGGCCAGCTCGACCGCTTCGAGAGCCTGGTACCGTGCCTCTGGATCACGCGACAGCTCCGGCACCTGCTGGAGCAAAGCGTCAGGATACGGCTGGAGCCAGGTCACTTCTCCCCTTCGCGACGGTGCTGGGGGAGTAAATGGTGGGGTTGGCTCCTTTGGCTGCCGCCTCTTTGCATCACGGATCGCGTTCAGGCAGCGATTGGTCGCAATACGGTAAAGCCAACTGCGATCGACGATCGTTCACCGAAGTCCTTCAGTCCCTGCCATGCGGCCGTTAGCGTTACCTGGAGGAGATCTTCCGCGTCGGTGAGCGACCCAAGCATGCGGTAGCAATGGATATGCAGTTCATGAGCATATGGCGACACCAGCTCCCTAAAAAAGCATCTTCGTCACCTTCTCGAGCGCGGTTGATTATCGATTGCCCGGACCGTTCCGATTGCTGGATCGTAGGTGTCTTAACAGACAACGGAACTCACCTTTCATTACGAGGAGGTAACACGAATGGACAGCAACACGAGCCCGGCGCTAGACACAGCCCTTGCGTATCACCACGCGTGGACGAGCGGCGAATTCGAGCGAGCCATGGCGTTTATCGCGGAGGACATCACGTGTCATGCTCCAGCCGGCTGGTTAGAAGGCAAGGATGCGTTCCGGCAATTCATGGGACCGTTCGCGAATTCACTCATGGATGCGCAGATGATCGCGGCATTCGGGGACGAGATGACGGCCATGCTCATGTATGCTACCAACTCGGCCCTCGTCCCGGATGCCCCCGCAGCGGAGTGTGTCTCGGTCCGGGAGGGCAAGATCACCCATATGCACATCGTCTTCGACCGCCTGCCATTTGCAGAGGCACGCCGCGCTGCATCCGCAAGCTGATCTTCGCGACAGGGCCCGCTTGAAAGACGTTTGGACTGATGTCCGGGTGCAGATCGGAAACCGCCGTCTGCGGGAATGAGTAGGTGTCCCGATGCCCGAAGACGCAGACCAACGTGATCAGGGGCGCATCCTCATGGTGGAGGCCCGCGACTATGCGAATGGTCTTGTCGCCCTCACCCTGACCCTGCAGGAACAACAACGGGCCGATGGATTGCTCCACCGGCCCGTTCGTCTTGGTCTGCAGGATATCGCCGTTGATCCCTGAGGATGTTTAGCTCTTGTTGTCGTCGTCGTTGACCTCGCGGAACTCACCCTCGACGGTCGAATCGTCATCGGAGGTCGGTCCGCCGGCCTGCGCGCCGCCCATGTCGCTGGCGTCGAAGCCGCCCATGTCCGGGCCACCCTCAGCCCCACCGGCCTGGTACATCGCCGTGCCCGCCGCCTGGAGCGACGTCATCAGCGCGTCGTACGCCGGCTTGATGCGGTCGATGTTCTCGCGGTCATTCTCGAGGATGTCCTTCATGTCGGCGATCTTCGCCTGGAGGTCGCTCTTGGTGTCCTCCGGGATCTTGTCGCCGTTCTCCTCGACCAGCTTCTCGGCCTGGAACATCATGCTCTCGGCGTCGTTGCGGGTCTGGATGGACTCCTTGCGCTTGGCGTCCTCGGCGGCGTGAGCCTCCGCCTCGTTGACCATGCGCTTGACCTCATCCTCGGAGAGACCGGACGAGCCGGTGATCGTGATCTTCTGCTCCTTCGACGTCGCGGTGTCCTTCGCCGAGACGTTCAGGATGCCGTTCGCGTCGATATCGAACGTGACCTCGATCTTCGGCACGCCGCGGGGTGCTGGCGGGATACCGTCGAGGATGAAGCGGCCGAGGCTCTTGTTGTCAGCCGCCATCGGGCGCTCGCCCTGGAGGACGTTGATCTCCACCTGCGGCTGGCTGTCGGACGCGGTCGTGAACGTCTGGCTCTTGCGTGCCGGGATCGTCGTGTTGCGCTCGATCAGCGGCGTCGCCACGCCACCGAGGGTCTCGATGGAGAGCGTCAGGGGGGTCACGTCGAGGAGCAGGATGTCCTTCACGTCACCACCAAGCACGCCGCCCTGGATCGCGGCGCCAAGAGCGACGACCTCGTCCGGGTTGATGCCCTTGTGCGGCTCCTTGCCGAAGAAGTCGGTCACCGCCTTCTGGACAGCCGGCATGCGTGTTTGGCCACCGACCAGCAGCGCCTCGTTGATCTCGCTCTTCTGGAGATCAGCGTCCTTCAGCGCGGCGGCCATAGGAGCCTTCGTGCGCTCGATCAGGGAACCGACCAGCGACTCCAGCTTGGAGCGGCTGAGCGTGACGTTGAGGTGCTTCGGGCCGCTGGCGTCCGCCGTGATGAACGGCAGGTTGACGTCGGTCTGCTGGGTGCTGGAGAGCTCGATCTTCGCCTTCTCGGCGGCTTCCTTCAGGCGTTGAAGGGCCATTCGATCGCTGCGGAGGTCGATGCCCTCCTGCTTCTTGAACTCGTCGGCGAGCCAGTCGATCAGGACCTGGTCGAAGTCGTCACCACCGAGGTGAGTGTCGCCGTTGGTCGACAGCACCTGGAAGACGCCCTCGGAGAGGTCGAGGATCGAGATGTCGTAGGTACCACCACCAAGGTCGTAGACCGCGACCTTCTCGTCACCCCTCTTCTCCAGGCCGTAGGCCAGCGCTGAGGCCGTCGGCTCGTTGATGATGCGGAGCACCTCGAGGCCAGCGATGCGGCCGGCGTCCTTGGTGGCATCGCGCTGGGCATTGTCGAAGTACGCCGGGACGGTGACCACCGCCTTGTCGACGGTTTCACCGAGGTACGCCTCGGCGTCGGCCTTCAGCTTCTGCAGGATCATCGCGGAGATTTCCTGCGGGCTGTACCACTTGTCGCCCATCTTCACCTGCACGTCGCCATTCGAGGCGGCCTGCACGGAATAGGGCACAAGATCCTTGTCGCGCGAGACGGAGGGATCGTTGAATTTCATCCCCATGAATCGCTTGACCGAGAAGATCGTGTTGTCGGGGTTCGTGACCGCCTGGCGCCGCGCGAAGCGGCCGACGAGGCGCTCACCGTTGTTCGTCAACGCCACGACGGACGGGGTCAGCCGCTCGCCCTCGGCGTTCGGGATTACCACCGGCTCGCCACCTTCGATGGTGGCCATCACCGAGTTGGTCGTTCCCAGGTCGATACCAATCGTTCGTCCCATGCTTGTCTTTCTCCTCTAACGTGGGGCCACGTCTTCGTGGTCCGGGGTCCGCGGACCTAGGCGTCCGCCTGCTCCTTCGTTTCCGTGGGTGTGGTCGGGTCGCCGGTCTTCACCATGGCCGCCCGCAGCAGCGCGTCACCAAGGCGGTACCCCTTCTGGTACACCTCGGTCACCACCTCGCCGCTGGAGCCGGGATCGGACGCGACAGCCTCGTGGAAGGCCGGGTCGAACCGCTCATTCACGCCCGGGACCTCGCTAATTCCGGCGCGGTCCAGGATGCCGTGCAGCTTCTTCTGGATCATGAGGATGCCGGACATCCAGCCGCCCTCGCGCTCCGCCTCGGGCACCGCGTTCACGGCGCGATCGAAGTCGTCCAGCACCGGCAGGAACTGCGCCAACGTGTTGGCGGTCACGACCTCACCGAGCTTTGCGCGCTCGGCCTCGGTGCGCTTGCGGTAGTTGATGAACTCCGCCCGGCTCCGCTGCAGCTGGTCCAGGTACTCGTCCCGCTGGGCGAGCAGCTTCTCGACCACGTCCTGCGCATCGCCTTCCATCCCGAGCTCGGTCTCATCGACCGTCTCGTCCTCCGGCGCCTCGCCATTCATGGTCTCGTCAAATGCCTGTTCGTCTTTGGCCACGCAGTCCTCCGTGCTTCCGGGCATCGTCGCCCGCCGATCGTCGTCTGTTCCGGATCAGTTCGATGAATACAGCTCTTCCATCAGGTCGCTCATCAGCCGCGCCATGTACCGCACCGACGAGATCGAGCGCCAATATGGCATGCGGGTCGGCCCGAGCACCCCGAGGATGCCCGTCACCTCCCCGTCGATCCCGTAGGTCGCCATCACGACGCCGAAGCGCCGGAGGGCGTCCGCCGGGTTCTCCTCGCCGATGAACACCTGCACATCGTCGGCGGGCGTCATCTGCGGCAGGAGCGCGCTGAGCAGCGATGTACCGCGCAGCAGCTCGAGGACGTTCTGTCCCTCGGCCCCCGCGAACTCCGGCTGCCCGAGGATGTTTTCCAGGCCGGAATGCCGGACCTGCGTATCCTCGACCGCGCCGAGCCCCCTGAGGCCGAACGCGACCTGCTCCAGCACGTAGGCCGGGAGCCCGCTGGCGCCTTGCGCCCGGGCCTCCACCTCGGCCGCGCTCAGACCGCGCAGAACCGGTACCAACATATCGGCCACCTTGCTCAGCAGGGCCTGATCGGCCTCGTCCGGCAGGTGCAGCATCATCTGCCGCACCGCGCTCTCCTGGGTTACCAGGATCAGCAGCGCGAGCCGTGATTGCAGCGAAATCAACTCGAAGTGCCGCAGCCGGGCCACCATGGACCGCGGCGCTGTCACGATCGAGACGTTACCCGCCGTTTCGGCGAGCACCGCCGCCGCAAAGTCGACCCACGAGTCAAGCTGCGCCTCGACCTGGCGGAATTGGTGACGGATCATCACCTGGTCGCCGGACGAAAGCTCGGGCTTCCCCATCAGCCGGTGCACGTAGTAGCGGTAGCCCTGGTCGGTCGGGACGCGCCCGCCGGACGTATGGGGCTGCTGGATGAACCCATAGTCCTCCAGCGCCGCCATCTCGTTGCGAATGGTGGCCGAGGACACGGCAAGCGGGAAGATGTTGGACAGGGTCTTGGACCCGACCGGCCGACCGGTCGCCACGTATTCCTGGACGAGCAACCGCAGAACGATCTTCTGTCGTTCCGTGAGTGCAGGTCCATCGAATTGTGGGGTCACCATCTCCACCGGGTTTGTTCTCCTCGTCATTTAGCACTCTCTCATGGGGAGTGCTAACACGAGAAATACTACCGGCTTGATACGGACCCTGTCAAGGTTGGAGCACGCGGTTGCGACGACAGCCGGAACCTGCGCCGGGCTTACTCTGAGAAAGAATCGACGGTGGCTTCGACAATCACGCGATGCGCGAGAGTGCCTCGTTGACGGTGAGAACCTCTGGCTCGTCGATACGTGACTTCAGCTCGACCCGGTCTTGCTTCAGCATTCGGGCCGACACGACGATGCGCCACGGGATGCCAATGAGATCGGCATCCGCCAGCTTCACCCCCGCAGATGCATCCCGGTCATCCCAAAGAACCTCGACACCTCGGTGACTGAGCTGGTCGTAAAGTTCCATCGCCGCATCCCGGATGGCCTCGTCACGCCCGAGCTGGACAAGATGCACCCGCGCTGGCGCGATCGGAATCGGCCAGACAATCCCTCTCTCGTCGTGGAACTTCTCGACGATCACTCCCATCAATCGAGAAATGCCGATGCCATAGCACCCCATGACCGGGAACTGCTTCGATCCGTCGCGCGCAACGAAGCCCATGTCAAAGTCCCGGCCGTACTTCGTACCCAGGTCGAACACGTTGCCGACCTCCGATGCCCGCGCCTGCGTCAACGAACCGTTCGTGCACTTCGGGCATAGCGCACCTTCGGCCAGGTCTGTGATCTCCACATTGACGCAGAACTCGCACGCATCGCAGTACAGGATGTCATCCTCTCCCGCATCGGTGAGCACCATGAATTCATAGGAGAGTTTCTCGGTGAATGCGCCGCCGGACGCCTCGGTGACCTTCGCCACAAGGCCGAGCCGAGTGTACACGCGGAGATACGCCTCCTTCGCGATGGCGTAGAAGCGATCGAAGTCGTCCTGGTCTTCGTGGAAGCTGTACATATCCTTCATCAGGAATTCACGCCCACGCATGACACCGGATTTCGGACGAAGCTCGTCGCGGAACTTCCACCCCACCTGATAGACCTGCTGCGGGAGGTCCCGATACGTTTGGACCCGGCTCATCACCAGTGGCGTCACGATCTCCTCCTCGCTCTGGCCAAGCGCGTAGGAGCGCCCGGTCCGGCTCTCGAGCCGGAAAAGGACATCGATGGAATCCCAACCACCGGTTCGCGCCCAGTTTTCTTTCGGATGCATCATCGGCATGAGGACCTCATTGCCACCGATGGCGTCCATTTCCTCACGCACGATAGCGCTGATCTTGGCCAGCACGCGCACGCCAAGTGGCAGATAGGTATACGAGCCGGCCATGAGCTTCTCGACGAAACCCGGCCCGCGTGAGCAACTCGGCATTTGCCGTCACCTCATCCTTCGGGACGTTGCGAGTCGTCTTGCCGAAAAGGTTGCTATACCTCACAGAGAACATCCTATCCAGTGCGTTGTCCGGGTCAGCCGCCGACTAGTCACTTCCCGGCCGCTTTCTCCCGAACAATCGCCCGAATAGACCCTGGCTTCTTCTCCGGCATGATCGCCGCCTCGATCCGTGCGCGCAAATCCTGGTCCATCTGCTTCCTCTCCGGCGCGCGAATCACGTTCATGCCTGGCACCACCACGTTGATCGCCTCGTAAAGACCGAGGTTGCGCTCCCCGGCGTAGTCGACCGCCTGTTGCATCAACCCGATCATCGGGAACGGGTCGTACTCGGCGTCCTTCAGCCGCTTCGCCATCCGCTCCAGCCGCTGGTCGAGCAGCTCATCGAGTTTGTCCATCAGGCGGTCCGGTACATAGGCGCCACCCATCACCCCACCCTGCAGGTCCAGCCGGATCGGCATTGCCTCGACCGTTCGGCGGTCGACCCCCGCGTCCATGAAGATCCGGGCCGGGGGTCGCATCAGCATGCCAACGCCACGGTCGATGCGCGCCTCCCAGGTCGTGAAGCCAAACCCCTCCTGCAGGAACGCCGGGTGCGTGGTCATCATCGCCAGCGCGAGGCCGCTGGTCAGCCGGTTCGCCGCCGTCTCCTTCCCCTCGCGGAGCTCGTCCAGCGCGGTGCGAAGGTCGTCGCTCCACCATGGTGCCCAACGCGGATCCGGCGCAGCCGCTCCGCGCACGGCGGCGATGTAGGCCTCGGCGATCGTCATGTCGAACGGATGGAGCGAGATAAGTTCCATGATGCCTTTCTCCCGGGTGGCGGTGTCCGCGCAGCGGCTCGTCTGGGTGCGTCCCCGCGAGCGGCGTGCCACATATGACGAATGCCGCCCAGTCCTCCATACTCGCACGTGACGACACCGCGCAACAGGAAGGCCCGTTCGCCCGTATGCCCGCATCCCCCCGACTTGAGATCAGCGTCGAGCCCAGCACCAACCTGGACGCGTACCATACCCGCGAGCGCTGCCCTAGCGCACGCTTCGACCTGCGCACCGGCACGTCGCGGCGGCATATCGCCACCCTGCGCGTGGACATCGAGAGCCCGCATCTCGACCTGCCGGACGCCTCTGTCGCGGAGATCGACGCCGGGGATGTCCTTGGACGCACGATCGATGAAGCGGCATGGTTGGCGGAACTCGCGCGGGTGCTGCAACCGGGCGGCACGCTGCGGATGCGCCTCTTCGCGGGTGGCCCCCTCGCCTGGCTCGACGCCAGGAACATCTACCGGTACATGACGGACATCCTGAAGCGCGGCGACAACCCGGACGACACCCTGCCAACTGGATGGAACCGGCACTACGGCGTCGGCGATGTATCCGGGATCCTGCTCGGTGCCGGGTTCACGAACGTGGAGATCGACCGCGTTGGGACTGGCCTGGCGGAAGTGCCACAGCTTGCCGGGCTCGTCGCCGGCAACTTCCTCGCCGGCAAGCGCGACACCGAGCTGCGCCTGAACCCGCTGCGGCAGGCGATGGAGCGATTCGACGCGCGCATCCCGGTGCCGGGCGTCGGCCTCATGTTCGCGATCACCGCCACGCGCTCCCTGGCCACACCGGATGATCCCGCCGCCGCCGAGCCCGACAACCGTCCCGCCCCGGAGATCGATTCGGAGTAGGCGCTCTCGTCCTTCACCGTCCACAACGCCCAACCGTCATTCTGAGGCGTAGCCGAAGAATCCCCCGGCGAAGCCGATCGACCGCAGGTCGATATCCGGGCGCAATGCCCCGCCCAGAAACGGAGGTGGAAGGCGCTGCGCGCCATAGATGTGCTTCGCACAGGGATTCTTCACTTCGTTCAGAATGACAAAGGGAGGGAGCGAGGCGACATTCGGGAGACATCAGGTGCAGCATGCCACACGAAGAACGCGCCGCCCTTTCCTGGGCGGCGCGTCCATTGTTCGTCGATGTGCGTCGAAGCGAGGCTTTACGCCTTGACGGCGGCCTTCAACGCATCCGGCGCGGGGAGCGAGACCTTCACCGGCGTGACGTAGGTGTCGACCAGATCCGCGCGGCCGGCAACGCCAAGCTCGTGCATAACCTGCTCGAAGCGCGGCTGGAGCTCGCCATAGATCGCGTCCTTCGTCTCCTGCGGCAGGCTCCAGAGCTCCTTCTTGAACGGGCCGAAGACCTTCTTGCGCGTCGTGTAATAGAACTGCGCGTCGGTCATGTCCGGCTTGCGCTCGTCGGCCATGTGCTCGGCGAGATGCGCGTACATCTTCTCGCGCAGGTCGGCCGGGAAGTGCTCGCTGTCCAGGTAGGCGTTCTGGTAGGCCGTCGCAAGGTGAACCTCGACGGCGTTCGCGTTCGCGAACTTGCCAAACGCGCTCTCCGGCAGGGTCGAGGCGCCGTGCTGGACCGAGCCGCCCATACCGTAGGTCTTGGCCGCTTCGGAGAGCTTGCCGAGCGTCTCGAAGTCGACGGCGACGTCAGCGATCGTGCCGTCCGGCAGGACAGTGCCGCCGTGGCTGGTACCGGTCTGGACCGAGATCTTGCTCAGGCCGGTGATGTCACCGTACTTCGCCAGCTCACGGGTGTAGCCATCCATGAACGCTTCGAGGTCCTCGACGGTGCTGTTGTACTTGCCGACCTCGCCGATCTCGCCACCAATGGAGATCGTCAGCCCCTCCGGCTCCGCCTCGCGGATCGCCGCGGTCAGCTCGGCGGTGTGGACATAGTTCGGCTTCTGCTGCTCGGACAGCGTCGGCTGGGAAAGATCGACCAGCGTCGAGGCGTCGATGTCGATGTTGCCGTACCCGGCGGCGATCGCGTCCATCGCGTGCTTGCGGACGGCCCCGATCTCGGCCTTCGGGTCGGCGGCGTACTTCTTCGCGTTCGCCTGGAAGTGATCGCCCTGGATCATCACCGGGCCCTCCCAGCCGACTTTGATCGCCGCGGCGAGGATGGATGTCGCGAACTCGGTGGGCGTCTGGAAGGTGTACCCGTTCTCCGACTTCGCCAGCTCGAACAGGACCTGCTTCGTGCCGGTCGCCTGCGCGGCCTTGAAAATCGTCCCGGCGAACTCGACCGCATCGCCTCGGACGTTGATCGCCGGGGTGGTGACGTTGCGGTATTCGTTGCGGGCCGCGGCCATGTAGAGGTCGTGGATCGACGCCGGGAAGGCGCCGACCGCCGGGGCGATGGCGCGGATCAGCCAGCGGGCGGATTCCTGCGCGTCGCCGGCCCCGAACGTCGCCGTCCAGGCCAGGTCGTCGATCAGCCGCGAGCGGAGGGCATCGCGGTCGAGCACCTCCACGCCATCACCCTCGACCCGGACGATGCCGTCCAACGCCGCGAGGAGTAAGTGCATATCGTCATGAATGGTTCCGGCCATGATCAATCCTTTCGAGCGTCGTTGCTGCCGTTCATGGCACCGTCCCCGCAAGGTTCCTGCCGGGTCGGCTCACCGTTGAACCTGTCCTTCCGTAACGATATCGCAGAAGACGGGGCCCCGCCCCGTTAAATAGGGCGGGGCCCGCTTCGCATTACGCGAGACGAGCCCCATCCGGTTGTTCGCTACGGCGTTGGGCGCTAGACGATCGTCAGCGTGCCTTCCATACCGCCCTGCCGATGACCCGCCACGGTGCAGTAGTAGGTGAAGGTATCGCCCGGCTTGACGTCGTCCGGAACGGTCACGTCCGCGGTCTCACCGTTGTTGAGCAGCGGCGTCAGCTCGCCGCCCCACTCCTCCACGGCGAAGTCGTGCTGCAGGAAGCCGTCGTTCTGGACGGTGATCGTCTGCCCCGCCGACACCTCGAACTCGCTCGGATCGAACGCGAGCGTATCGAGCGTCTTCACGACGATCGCCTCACCCGAGCCGCCGCCCGCCTGCGGGGTCGCCGCAGGGCTGGCAACCGGCGACGCCGCCGGGCTCGCCGCGGGCGACGCGGACGCGCCGGCCTCTCCCTCGACGATGGTGATCGTGCCGCCCATGCCGAGGTTCGCGGCGGAAGAGTTGACCGCCGTGTACTCGATCGTGTCACCCGGCTTGAGGTCCGACGGAAGGACGAACTCACCCGTGCCACCCGCGCGGACCGGACCGAGGAAGGTGCCGCCGAGCGACTCGGCTGCCATGCCGTGCGAGACCGTGCCCTCGTTCATGAGGGTGATCGTCGCGCCCGGAACAGCCTCAAAGTCGGCCGGCTCGAACGACCACTCGGTCGCGACCACGGTCACGTTGGCCGGGTCGGACGCGTCGCCCGCAGCCGCCGGAGTACTCTCGCCGCCAGCAGCCGGGGTGCCCTCGGCGGGAGTGGCAGCCTGCTGCTCGCCACCGCCCGCGGCCGGCGCAGCGCCCTCCACAATCGTGAACGTACCGACCATGCCGCCCTGCTTGTGGCCGGCGACTGTGCAGTAGAACTCGAACTGCTCGCCGACAGCGGCATCTTCAGGAATCGTGAAGTCACCCGTTTCGCCATTGTTGAGCAGCGGGACCATCTCGCCGCCCCATTCATCGACCGCCAAGTCGTGCTGCAGGAAACCATCGTTGCGGACGGTAATCTGCTGGCCCGGAGCGACCTCGACCTCGTTCGGGTCGAACGCGAGGGAATCGAGCGTGACGATGGTGATCGGCTCGGCGGATCCACCGCCGCTCGCGGCGGCCTCAGCAGGCGTGCTGGCTTCCTGCGAGGCTGCGGCCTGCTGGTCACCGCCAGCGGCTGCCCCGCCGCCTTCGACGATTGTGAACGTGCCTTCCATGCCGCCTTCGCGGTGACCCGGGACGGTGCAGTAGTAGGTAAAGGTCGCTCCGACTTCAGCATCCTCGGGAACGGTGAAGTCCTGCGATTCGCCGTTATTGAGCAGGGGCACCATCTCACCGCCCCATTCGTCCACGGCGAGATCGTGCTGCAAGAACCCATCGTTCTTCACCGTGACGGTCTGTCCCGGCGACACGTCCGCCTCGGTGGGGTCGAAGGCCAGCGAATCGAGCGTGGTGATCGTCAACGCTTCGCCGCCGGACGGAGCCGCCGCTGCTTCCGCAGGCGCGGATGCTTCCTGGCTGGCCGCCGCCTGCTGATCTCCACCGCCGGACGCGGCGCTCGCCTCAACGATCGTGAACGTCCCTTCCATGCCACCCTCGCGGTGGCCGGGGACCGTGCAGAAGTAGGTAAAGGTCGCGCCGACCTCGGCATCTTCCGGCACGGTGAAGTCCTGGCTCTCGCCGTTATTGAGGAGGGGGACCATCTCGCCACCCCACTCGTCCACGGCAAGGTCGTGCTGCAGGAAGCCGTCATTCTTGACGGTGACGGTCTGGCCTGGCGACACGTCGGCCTCACTCGGGTCGAACTTGAGGGCATCCAGCGTGGTGATGGTGAGGGCCTCACCGCCACCGGCAGCCGCCTGATCCTGAGTCGCCGCCGCCTGCTGGTCGCCGCCAGACGCTGCGCCGGCCTCCACGATGGTGAAGGTCCCGACCATGCCGCCTTCCTTATGACCCGGGACGGTGCAGTAGTACTCGAATGTATCGCCGACCGCGGCATCGCTAGGCACCGTGAAGTCACCCGTCTCGCCGTTGTTCAACAGCGGGACCAACTCACCACCCCACGCGTCGACCGCAATGTTGTGCTGAAGGAATCCCTCGTTCTTGAGCGTCACGGTCTGACCAGGCGACACATCGGCCTCGCTCGGGTCGTACGCCAACGAGTCCAGCGCGGAGATGACCAGTGCGGTCGCGGCTCCACCGCCACCCTGGCCGCCAGAGGCCTGGCCACCGCCACCCTGCTCCGCGGACGGCGTCGAGGTGAGCGGCGCCAGCGTCGGCGGCGCACCGGCAACATCCGGGATCTGGGTCGGCTTCATCTCCGCGTCGGTCGGCGCCTCGTTGCCGCAGGCAACCAGCACCACGCTCGCGGTGCTCGCCGCGCCAAGAGCCAAAAATCGTCGACGGTTCAAGCGATTCATAAGGGCTGTTGCCTCCATTTACCTCGTGGGTCCACCCTTACAGGTTATGAGGGCCCCTGTGTCCTGGCGGTGGTACCGGGATGCCGGGGGGTTGGTTCGGGAGAGAAGGCAGCCATTCTGCAGGCACACAAAAAAACGTGCGACAGCCTCCCGCCACGCGTATATCTCATTGTACCGCGTCCCGGACACCGAGACATCGCCATATCCCCGCCCCAATCACCGCATCACGGCATGCCTGCCGCGACTATCACCTCATTTCGCAAGACGGTGACCGTGGGCATCCCTGACCCGGGGAGCGGTACGATACCCGCCGGACCTTTACGCAGCCCGCCTTCCTTCATGGGATGTCGGGTCAGCTTCCGGAGCGATACACCACCGTGACACCACAATTCCTCACCCCAGCGACACCCTCCGAAAACCGCATGGTCGATGTCGGGGACATCTCGCTGCACGTCCGCCGCTACGAGGGTAACGGCCCCGAGGTGCTGCTGATCCACGGCATCACCTCCAGCGCGCGCGACTTCGACCCGGTCATCGACGGGCTGACCGGCGCGATGACGCCGATCACCGTCGACCTGCGCGGTCATGGCGAGTCGGACAAGCCGGCCACCGGCTATCACTACGAGGACTACGCGCGGGATCTCGCCCGCCTCGTCGACGCGCTCGGTATGGACGAACCGATCATCCTCGGGCATTCGCTCGGCGGCATCCTGACGCTGTGGTGGGCGATGGCGCATCCGGCGGTGGCCCGCGCGCTGATCATCGAGGACGCGCCGCTGCGCTCGGGCGCCGGTTTCGGGTCCGCCTTCGACGGCTGGCAATCGCTCAACGCCCTGCCGTTCGAGGCGGCGCGCGAGTACTACGCCACGCAGAACCCGGGCTGGCCACAACACCTCGTCGACACCCGCGCCTGGGACATCACGCAGACGGAGCCGGCGGCCATCGCCGAACTGCGGGCGGCGTCATTGGCGAACGAGGGGCTGGACAGCAGGGACGGCATGCGGGACATTGCCTCACCGACACTGTTCATCCACGGCGATCCCGATACGGGCAGCATGGTCCACCCTGACGACCTCGCCGCCCTCCCCGAGCGCCTGCCCGCCGCGCGCATCGTCCGCATCCCCGGCGGCAGCCACTCCATGCACCGCAACCGGATTCCCGAATGGCTCGAGACGGTCAACGGCTATGTGCGCGAGATCACCCGATAGCTTACTGGGTTTTCGAACACAGTCCCGCCGTGCGTACAGCCGGCCCTTGTGGCCGGCTCGGCGGTAATTGAGCCTCCGAAATCATCGCCTCTCGAATACCGTACAGCCGGCCCTTGCGGCCGGCTCTTTCGCGCCATCCCAAACCGGATTACATTGCCGACCAGCAGCAAACGCAACCACCAGCAAGGAACGGACGTCGGCGAATGAACAGATTCCCCCAGCGCCCGGGAGTCACCTCTCGCATGCGTTTGCGAGGTCATGACTACAGCGAACCCGGCCTGTACTTCATCACGGTCTGCATCAACGACTGGGCGCACCGGCTTGGTGAAGTCGTTGAGGATGCGTTCGTCCCTAATGATGCCGGACAGATGGTCACCAGCCTTTGGGACTCGATGCCTTCCCGCTTCCCGGGTGCATCACTCGACGCGCGATGCGTCATGCCGAATCACTTCCACGGGCTCGTCGGGATCGGATTGACCGACGGGGCCGTGCCGCCGTTCCCTTCCATCCCCTCAATCATGAACTGGTTCAAATCCGCCACCACGGTCGAATACATACGAGGCGTCAAGGAGTTCGGCTGGCCACGGTACGAGACGCGCCTTTGGCTCGACGGCTACCACGATCATGTTGTCCGAAACGAACGCGATCTCCAACGAATTCGCGCCTACATCGAATCGAATCCGGCACAGTGGCACAGGGATGGGTTCAACGGGAGATAGGCGGGACCGTCGCCAAAAAGCCGGCCACAAGGGCCGGCTGTACGCAATGATCGCAGGCTTTGGTGGGCGGCAGCGCGCCATCGCGATTCAGTCCGCGATCATCTCTTCCATGGTGACGAACTCGTATCCCGCTGCGCGGTACTCCGCGACGAGCGCGGGTAGCGACTGGTAGTCCGCCTCCTGCGTGACGTGCATGAGGATGATCGCGCCGGGGCCGCCGCCAGGCTGGTCCGGGGCACAACGCTCAGCGATCTCCTGCGCCGTCGAGCCGTTCCAGGCCAACGAGTCACACGTCCAGTACAGCGTGTAGTCGTAGCCGTAGTCCGCCAGCAGCGCCTGGCCCTCGGCGTCGTAATCGCCATAGGGGGGACGCCAGAACGGCGCCGTCTCGTACCCGGCGATCTCGTCGGCCGCGACCGCCGCACCCATCAGCTCGTCGATCCGCTCGTCCTCCGTAAGGGGCACGCCAGTCGTCGACGCGCCGGTCCAGCTTTGGTGACTGTCGCTGTGGTTGATGATCATGTGGCCCTCGGCCACGATCCGCCGCACCGTGTCCGGGTGGTCGCGCATCCAGTCCCCGGTCAATCCGAAGCTCGCGTGAATGCCTTCTTGGGCCAGGAAGTCGAGGATCTCGTCGGCATAGCCCGGACCCTCGCCCGCATCGAAGGTGAGGGCGATGAGCTTCCGGTCGGAAACACCGCGCTCGACAATGATCGAGGCGCCGGTCGTGTTCGCCGGTACCTGCGGTCGGGGCGTCTGCTCCGGCGTCGGCGTCATGGTCGGCGGCGCGACGGTAGTCGGCGCCTGGGTGGCGACATCTGCAGGGGCGTCAGTGGGGCCAACCGTCGGGGCAACGGCGGTCGTCGATCGTCGGCAACACCGTATCGTCAGCGGCCGTTGACTCCGGCGTCCGCGGCGCCTCGGCGACGTCCGCCGCGTTGTCGCCAACCGACACATCGTCGAGAGACGCGCCGAAGAGCCCGATCGCGGTGGCGATCGCGATCAGCGCGAGAAGCAGGATCGGCTTGGTGGGGATTCTCATGCGTGCGATCTGTGATGAGGGTCAAAACGACGGTACGCGCCCAGTGTACGAACATCGGGCGCGTACCGTAAAGCTGGTCTGTTACCAGATGCCCAGCTCGTCCTTGGCGTCCTCGCTCATCATGGCCGGCGACCAGGGCGGGCTCCAGACGAGCTTGACGTCGGTGTCGCCGATGCCGGGGAGGTCTTTCAACGCGTTGTTGACCTCCTGCATGATCACCGGGCCCAGCGGGCACCCGAGCGATGTCAGGGTCATGGTGACGAGCACATCGCCCGTCTCATCGATATCGGCGTCGTACACGAGCCCGAGGTCTACGACGTTGATCCCGATTTCCGGGTCGTAGACGTTCTTCAGGCCTTCGTAGATGTCATCCTTGGTAAACTCGGCTGCCATTGGGAGCAGGTACCTCCGTGAAGTTGATTTCGCAACGCTCGGGCACCATCGTGAGCCCGATTGCTCCTACCTAGTGTACCGGGCGGGTTCAAGGCGGACGTCGCGACCTAGAACACGATCAGCATCGTCCCGGCGATCGCCGGGGTCGCGACCACGGCGAAGCGCAGCACCCGCACCGGTGCGCGTCGCGTGAACTTCGCGCCGACGTACGACCCGGCGGTCATCCCGATCGTGACGCCGATGGTGTGGATCAGAGAGACATCGCCGTGGCTCGCCAGCGCGAGGCTCCCGGTCAGGCTGATAAAGGAGAGTGAGAGCATCGTCGTGCCGACGGCCTGGATCAGCGGCAGGCGCATCACCGTCATCAGCGAGAGCTGGACAAACGGCGCCATGCCGACGCCGAAGAAGGATGAGGCCATCCCGCCGAGCACCCCGGCGCCGGTCCCACTGGCGATCTGGGGCGCGGAGAGACGATAGACCTCCCCTTCCGGATGCGCCTTGATCCGCTCGCGCAGCCGCATCCGCATCCAGACGAGGAATGCCAGGAACCAGAGCGCGGCCCCGGCAGCGGGTTGCAGGATGTGCTCCGGAATGGACTGGCTCAGGTTCGCGCCGACGACGGCGCCCGTCATCCCGCCTGCGCCGATCACGACGCCGGGGATGATGACAACGTTGCCTTCGCGATAGTGCGAGATAGAGCCGGCGATCGTCGTGAACAGCATCGCCGCCAACGCCGTGCCGACGGCCTGGTGAATGGGAAGACCGAAGGCCAGCGTCAGGATCGAGACCATGACGCCGGCGCCACCAGCTCCGATGAAGCCGATGAGCGTGCCGACCGCGAACATGACGACGAGGAGAGACCCGAAGAACGTCAGCGCTGTTGCCCCCGCGTGCGAACGTCATCCAGATCGACCACGTCCCCCCGCTCGAAATCCATCGTGAGGTCGCCGCCCCGTCCGGGGAGCGGCCCCCCATCCCAGCGCATGACGGTCATCGTCGCCTGCATCCGGCTGCGCTCGCGCGAGGAGCGCCACCACATGAACCCGAGCAGCATCAGCGGCGCGAGCAGCAACGCGACGACGCCAAAGCGGACCGCCATCGAGATCACGCTGTGAAACGCCCAGCCGAGCGCCATGCCAAAGACGACCCCGGCCGCAAACACGTAGCGAAGCTGGCGCGTACGGTCCCACCATCCAGATGGTGCATAGGTATTGAAGCTCAACGTACACCTCCTGGACGTATGCATACCCATCGCCAGCCAGGGAAGAACGGATGCCCGTGGGCCGCGGGGTATGCTGGTACTGTATTGTATCGCCTCGCGCCGGTCCGGGGAACGTCTCGCCCGCGCCAAGGAGCCATTTCGATGCCCGTTCGATCCGACGTCCTGCTGCTGGAGACCATCGTCCGCGACGCTACCCGGTTCATCGACGTGCTCATCGACCGCGCCGTCGAACACGGGGCGATCGACGTCTGGACCGCGCCGGTCACCGACCGCGACGGCCGCCCGGCGGTGCGCCTGACGCTCGTGGTCCCGGCAGAGCGGCGCGACGATGTGGAAGGCGCCATCATCGGCAACTCCTCGACGACCGCGATCATCGCCACGGCAGCCGAGGCCAGCGTCGTCGAGACGTCGTCCGAGCCGGTCACCACCCGCTGGGGCGATGTGACGATCACGCATCGCCGCTGGCAGGGCCGCATCATCGACATCGAACCGGACGCTGCCCAGTGCGCCGCCTACGCGCGGGCGCACGACATCCCGGCCAGCACCGTCTGGCACGAGGCCTATCGCATTGGCGAGGCCCGCATCGGCCAGAAGCGATAGTAAAATTTCGGTCGAAAACGCGCATCATCGCCAACGCCCACGATATGCCGCGAAGCGGCATGCCTCGGACACTTGGTCCGAGGCTACGATCGTGTCCGCTCCGGCAGCTTCGACCGCACAGCTGTGACGATTCCCCGCACCTCTTCCGGGGCGACACGCGTCACACCAATGGCGTAGATGACGACGAACACCGCGCCCGGCACACCGACCAGCGCCAGCCGCCACGCGATCTCCCCTGCGCCCGCTACGCCCGGCTCGATGCGCTCCATCCCGGCCCAGAGCAGCCACGCCGCGATCGCCGCGACACCCGCCAGCAAGGCGACGCGCGGCACGATCCGGCGCAGTGGCGGCGAGGGCGCCCACCCGAATGCCTTCCTGCCGACCCACCAGATCACCGCCGTATGCGCGAGAAACTGCGCCGAGTTCGCCAGCACGAGCCCCATCATCCCCAAGGCGTTCACCAGCGCAAACGCGACGATGAAGTACACCCCAACCGCCATCACGCCGATCACGACCGGTAGCCGCGTGTTCTGGCGGGCATAGAACGCGAAGATCAGCACCTGGTCGTAGGCCGCAGCGAGCGTACCAGGCAGGTACCCGAGCAGGGCCAGCGAGATTTGGGACAGCCCGGCATCATCCGTGGCCCCATACCCGAACAGCAGGGCCGCGATCGGGTGGGACAGCGCCGCCAGCGCGAAGGTCGCCGGGAAGATGAGCACCGTCACCATGAGGAGCGCCCGTCCGAGCGTCGCGCGGTAGGCGGCCTCGTCTCCCGCCTGGAAGTGCCGCGACAGCGTTGGCAGCGATGCGAGCGAGATCGCCGCCGCGACGATGCCGAGTGTGAGCTGCACGAGCGTCGTCGCGTAGCGCATGGCACCCAGCGCGTGCTCCCCGGCTCCCCACGCAAGTCCGCGGTCGACGATCACCGCGACGCTGTTGACGATCAAGCCGAGGAAGACCGGCACGTAGAGCGCGGCCATCTGCCGCAGCGCGGGGTGCCGCCAGTCGAAGGCGAGGCGCGGCAACACATCGTTGCGGACCAGCGGAGGGATCTGGATGACGATGATCAGGAACGCCCCGGCAAGCGTGCCCCATGCCATCGCCTCGACGCCCCACGCCGAGCCGAAGAGTGCCGTGACGGCCACAATCGCGGCATTCCGCACGGCGGTCGACAGCGCCGGGGCGGCCACCCGTTCGATCGCGTAGAGCACTGCCTGCAAGACGGTCGCGATCGAGAGGAACAAAGCTGCCGGAAGAACGATCCGCACGAGCCGTATGGTGAGGTCGACCGCCTCCGGCCCGCGCGCCGACTCGTCCCCTGAGATGACGATCAGCGCGTCGACGACGCGAGGCGCAAACGCTTCCCCAAGAAGCACGAGGCCCCCGACGACCACCGTGACGCCGACCAGCAGCGTCCCGCCGATGCGCGCCAACTCCTGCCGGCTCCTGGTGTCGGGCATGGCCCACTGCGCGAGCACCGGGATCAGCGCCGCCTGCAGCGCTCCGCTGGCAAGCAGGTCGAACAACAGGGTCTGGATGTTGTCGGCGACGGTGAACGCGGCGATCTCGTCGCCCGTGCCGAACAGTCCGGCCGCGATCTGCTCGCGAACGAGGCCCAGCACCCGGCTGAGGACATTCCCGAGCATCAGGATCATCGCGGCGAGGGCGATCCCCCCTCCTGCCGGCCGGGATGGCGCGCCCGGAGCGGACTCGCTCACCGGAAGCGGATCCACGCGATGAGGTAGGCGAGCGCCATGTAGACAAGATCGGGCACGGCCTCCAGCTGGAGCAGGCGCGAGACGCGCGGCGTGAGCTGGTTAATGTCAATGATGTCGATGCCGTAGCGCTGGGCGAGCAGGACGCGACTCAGCGCAAACCCGGCGGTGATGATCAGGATGGCAGCGAACTGCAAGTCGCGCCCGCGCTTGTTCCGCGTGAGCTTCGCGATCGTCTCGACCACGCCGAAGCCCATCGCCAGTGAGAGGTAGAAGCCCCAATCCGGCAGGAAGCGCCAGAGCACCGCGACAAGGAGAGCGACAAGAAGGCCCCCGCCTACCGCCTTCAGGAGGACGTCGCTTGACGTCTTGATCGATGGCATGCTGCGCACCCCGGCGCAATCGGGGCAGCGCAGGCCGACCGGCGTGCGGACGGCGTCCCTGGCGCAGATCGGCTTGCCGCAGCGATTGCAGCGGAGGCCAGTCATCACGTCAGGGTGGTAGGAACAGGGAACCTCGCCGGTGAACTCGTGCATGGGGGTGGGAACCGTACCTTTGATCACGATACTGGGGCAGGCGCCCCGGACGAAGGGTATTCTACGCCACCCCTCGACCGCGTCCCCGCAGGCGCGCCAGCGCGACGTCCCGCAGCACGAGGCCCGCGAACACCGGCAACACAAGCTGCCGACGCCACCGCCATGGCTCCCGGGCCAGCCGATACGCCCATTCCAGGCCGAGCGACCGCACGATTGGCGGGGCGTAGGCGACCTTGCCGGAGATGTAGTCCAACGCGCCGCCGATACCAATCACGACCTTGACGCCCGCTCGCTCGAGCTCCGGCCGGTTGCGATAGATCCAGTGCACCTGTGCCGGCGCGCCGTACGCGACGAGCAACATCGACGCCCGGCTCTCGCAAATACGAGCGATGGTTCGCGCGTCGTCCTCCGCACGCGGCGAGCCGTCCGCCCATGTCCCGACGATCCACGCGCCCGGTGACGCCTCCGCGATCTTCCGGCCCGCGTCCTGCGCGACTCCCGGGGCCGCGCCGAGCAGGAAGAGTCCCTCCTCCATCTGCGCCGAGAGCTCGCCGAGGAACCAGCTCAGCTGCACCCCCGTCACCCGGTCCTGCGCGCGGTCCGGATAGAGCAGCTTCAAGCCCAGGGACACGCCAACCCCGTCGACGGTGATCAGCCCGGCATCGCGAACCGCCGCGGCGAACGCCGGGTCGCTCCGCACGGTCATCACGTACTCGGGGTTGAGCGTCACGACGTGCAGGCACCCCTCACCGCCATGCAGATGGCGACGGATCGCATCCTGCACGGCGGGCCATGTCATCACGTCGACAGGCACATCGAGCAGCGAGACGCGGTCGGTCGCCGTGGCGCTAGAGATCGAAGTCGATGGCATCGAAGATTGACCCGGCGGAATCCAGCAGGCTGAACAGCCCGTCGCTCGCACCCTGCAGCGATCCACCCAGCATATCCGACAACCCCTGGATATCGGGTATGCCGACATCCGGGAGGTTCACGTCGGGCAGCGACACATCCCCGGCGACACGTCCCAGCCCGCCGATCAACTCACCGGCCCCGGCCAAATCCGGCATCTCCCCGCCGATGACGACGACGTCCCCCACATCACCGATGCCACCCAGCCAGGAGGGGCGGCGCGCACCGGCGGCCGAGAAGGCGCGAATCCACTCGCGGTCGATGCGAAAGGCGATCGCGTAGGCGAGATAGCGCTCGAAGACCTCCGTCGAGGCGCCAAGATCGCGGTGCTTTCCGATGTCCTCCAGATAGCGCCGGAACGCGCTCCACCGGGCGGCCGCCTCCGCGCCCTTGTCCGTCTTTCGCGGCATATGCCGGCTGATCCGCAGCATCACCGCCCAGACGATAACCCCGGCGATCATCACGCCGAGCGCCCACGGATCGAGCAAGATCGCGCCGAGCACCCCGAAGATGATGGAGGCGACGATGCCGACCCGCGAGATACGCAGCCAACGCCGCCGCGTGACGACCGGCGAGACAGGAAAGTACCCCTGCTCGACCAGCTCGCCGTAGAGATCGTCCCGTATACGTGCCTCCGCCGCCACAAAACGCGGCCGCACCGAGCGCAGGGACACCTCGCGAAGCGGCTCAGGCCGACCGTCGAAGAGCAAATGGAGCAGGTCCCGCTCGACACGGCTGGTGACACGCTCCGGGTGCAGCGCCGTGATCATCCAGTCCCCGGGCGCATCCCCGGCCGGCGTCATCGCGACGGCACCGTTCCGACCAAGCCCAACGAGCGTGGCGACGACGTCCTCATGGTCGGCATGCTCGTCGAGCAGCGTGCCGGCCGCACCCGGCGAGAGATTGTCCGGAGGCTCCGGCAGGATGTCGGCGACAAGACCGGTGTGCGGGTCGCGGCCCCGGATGTACCAGACCATCAGGATCGCGATCAGCCCACCGACGAACAGCAGGAGCATCCCGCCGATCAACGCCAGCCGCAGGATGGCCTCGGCACTACTCACGAGAAGGTTCCATCGACGTCACACCCATGCTCTTTCGCCTGATGGGCCTGGTGCCCCCGTGAGGTACGAGGCCCGATTCACCTGTTCAAGCCTAGCTGAAGCTGTGGCCGCCACCACCGCTGCTCCCGATCGAGGAGCTGCCGCTGAAGCCGCCCCCGGACGAGCTGCCCGAGCTCCCCCCGGCGTTAAAGCTCGCCGCCGCGTCGTTCAGCATCGCGAACATGCCGGCGCTGCCGCCCCCGATTGCCGCCAGGGTCCGCGCGCTCGCGCCCTGCAGGCCACCGAATCCGCCGCCACTATCACCGGTGGAGGGCGCACTCGCCGAGCGGCCGCTCCCGAACCCGCCAACATAGACGGGCGTCACCCCGCGGGTGCGAGACGTCCGCGATGACATGTCGTCGGCCAGCTTTGTCCATGACGAATCGAACCCGAGCGCGACCGCCCATGGCAGGTCCTGCGCCAGCATTTCGAAGAACTTCTCCGGCGTCGGCCCCTTCTTCAAATCTTCCACATAGCGCCCGTATGCCCGCCACTTCGCCGCGACGAGCGCGCCGTCGACCGTCTTTGCCGCCGCCTTCGTCGTCAGGATCAGCCCGAGAATCGCGCCGATCCCCGTGACGACCAGCGGCACGACCATCCAGCCGGCGAACGTTTGCGTCCAAAGAGCCAGCAACCCGACCGGCAGCGCGAACCCGAGCGCAACGAGAAGGATGCGGCCGACCCACCGCATTCGCGTCGTCGATGGCTTCTCGGTGAAGTACCCGCGCACGTAGAGCTCCTGCTCATAGGCTTTCGTCAGCTCCGACATCGACTTCTCGCGGAGCTTCTTCAGGCGATCCTTGAGATTGATATCCTTGCCGACCTTGCCCTTCTCGCCGAAGAGGCCCTTCCAGCATCGGCTGGTCCCATGTAGCGGCTTCGGCGATCGGGCGCAGGAGCTCGATCCGGTACTTCGCCTTGGACGACTTCGACTCGTCTTCGTAGATGCGAATGTAGCCTTGCCGGTCGAGGTCCAGTAACCCGGCAAGGACGTCCTTGGTATCAACCGACTCATCGACGAGCGTTCCGACCAGTGCCGCCGGCAAATCGTCCGGCCGCTGCGGGATGATATCCGCCACGAGCCCGACCTCGGGATCCCTGATGCCACGCATGACCATCAGCAGGGTCGTAATGACCCACCCGACGAGAGCGACCATCGCGATCAGCATCGAGATCGCCGGGATATGCTCTCGCCGGCCCTCGAACCGATCGGCGTCCGCCTGCCAGGCCGGTGCCGCGGCGTCGGTGATCGGCGGGAAGGCGACCGCGACCTGCAGCGCCTCACCGCTCGCGAGCGCATCGCGCTCCCAGACAACGCGGTCCGCCTCGACGCTGGTAGCGGGAGGGTCGATCGCCAGCTGCGCCTGCGAAACCGGTTCGGGGAAGATGACGGTGGCGCTCGCGCTCTCGACCGGGCCGGTCCCCGTCACGTCGCTTGAGATCGCCGTCCAGCGCAGCTGCTGCTCCGGCGGCGTCGCATCCGGATAGACACGGACCACGCCGGAGGCCGTGTAGGAGATCGTCACGGCCCGCATCACATCGTCGTCGGCCGGAGACGTACGCTCGAAGGCGTAGTCGATGACGAAATCGTTGCCATCGTCGCTGCGCCTCGAACGTTCCCGGAGATCCGAGAAACGCGCCCCCGGCGGGCTCGCTCGGCGCCATCGTCCGCCCGTCACGGCCAACGGACACCTCGACATCCGAGATGTTCTCGATGCGGTCCATCGGTATCGTGCGATGCCCCTGGGAAAACGACCCGTTGAACGCGATCAGGATGTCCTCGGTGACACGGACGGTCCCATCGGGCCGAATCTCCATCGTCACGTCGTAGGTGCGCCAGGTAACCTGGTCGCCCTCCTGCGCCGACAACGGCAACGGAATGAGCGGCAGAAGGGAGAACAGCGCCAGCAGAAGCAACGGGAGCCGGAAACGGGAGCGGTACATCGTCATCGACCTCTCTTGCGCGCGCTTCGGCTCATCGCCCACCGCGCCAGTTCATCGTGCCGGATTCGGTCCCAGAGCCCGCGGGCCCACAGCACCATTATCCGAAACTTCGCCGTCCGCCGCCGCTCGAGCTGCGACTGCGGCCACCGCCAGACCGCGACGACCCGCCGCGCGAAGACCCGGAACGGAACGAGCCGCCTCCGCCACCGGACGAGCTACCGATCGATTCCAGCATGTCACCCATCATCCGGAACGCACCGTCAGACATCGAGGTGAGCGTCGACGCGGCGCGGTTGCTGCCGGCCTGCAGGTCGCCCCAGCGGCCGGGCTCCCAGCCAATAGATGATGGCCGCCACGATGGTGGTCGCAGCGACGGCACGCCACCGCCTGTCCCTGTCCCTGTCCCGGACCATGGTCGCGACGACGGGCCGGAGGACTGTCCCCAGCTCCACGATGCCGGCTGGGGTGCAGGCGTCCCGCGCGGCGGTGCCTCCCACGACGGCCGGTTCATCTCGGATAGCCAGCCTTGCTCCATCCCGAACGCCAGGAGCCACGGCGCGAGGCGAACACGCTCATCGTCGCGCGTCCTGCCGGAGCGGAAGGCGCGATTCTCGTCCAGATGCCGCTTAAAGGCGCGCCACATGGCCGCCGTCTCCGCGCCCTTGCGCGTCTTCATCGCGACGTGCGGCGTCAGCCGGCGGCCAAACCACCACAGCGTGCTACCAAGCGCGACAGGGATCGCTGCCCAGAGCGTCCAGCTCCGCGCCCAGGCGAGGATGGCGACGGCAGCGACGAGCCCGACTATTGCGAAACCGCGCGTGATCCATGTCCAGTGACGCCGGCTCGTCTCCGGCAGCTGCTCGTAGTAGCCGTCGTCGACGAGTGTGCGGTCGATCGCCGCCTGCAACGCCTCGCGGTCGCTCCCGAAGAGACTTCTTCAGGGCGCTGAACCCGCGCGTCGCGTCTGGCTCCGGCGAACTGCCGAAGATACTCGTCAACATTACCCGCGCCCATGCCGGCCGGACCGGGATCGTCCGGTTCAGCGTGAGGTAATACCGCTCGGGTTCGCCCGGAAGCGCCTCGCGGATCGTGATCACGCCCTGATGGTGTAGATCGAGCACGCCGGCCGCGATATCCCGCGGGTCGATATGCTCATCGAGCAACGACCCGACAAGCACGCCCGGGAAGTCGCCGGGCGGCTCCGGGATCGTCCGATGCACAAGCCCGACCTGCGGTTCGCGAATCGAGCGGTACCAGGCCGAGAGCAGCACGATGCCACCCATGACGGCAATGCCAATACCCGCGAGCACCAGCATGAATCGCCCGGCGTTCGCGCGTGTCTCGCGCTCCTCGATCGAGGCGTCACGTTCGTCGGCCGCCGGCTGCCATGAAGGCGCGGTGGCGTCCGTGATCGCCGGGAACGCGGCCTGCACATCGAACGAGTCGCCCTCGCCCATGCCAGCGCGCGTCCACGTCACCTGTGTCGGCGACTGCTCGCCCGGCGCGGGCGCGACGACGAGATCCGCCATGTCAACCGACTCCGGCAGGTTCACCGTGACGGATGCCGACCGGATCGGCGCGATCGCGGTCACCTCATCGGAGATGGCCAGCCAGTGGAACTGCTGCCATGGCTCGGCGGCGTCCGGATAATCGCGAATGACCCCGTGGGCATCGTACTCGACGATCAGCGTCCGCATCGATGTCGTCGCGTCCGTTTCCCACCAATAGGTGGTCGGATCGAAGGCGTAGTGAATGACATAGAGGTCGCCCTCCTGTCGTGCCCGGAAGGTCCCCGGTTCGCGGGTGTAGGCGTCCCAGTCAACCTGCGTCGCCGGCTGAAGGTCGCCTTCCGGCTCGTCCACTGTCGTGTTCAGATACGACGTATCGTTCTCCAGGGGCTCCCCGTCCTCCACGCTCACCGCGACGTGGTCGATGGACTCGATGCGCGTCATCGGGATCTCGACGGTGCCAGTCGAAAAGCGGCCGTCGAAGCTCACATCCTGCGCTTCGGTGACGTGAAGGATGCCGTCCCTCCGCACATCGATCGTGACGTCGTAGCGGTCCCACACGACACCAGGGTCGACATCGTGGTCCGTCGCGTCGCGGTTCGCGCCGACGAAGAACAGCAGCGTCACAACGCCAACCACGATGAAGCCCAGGAGCTTCATCGCCCCGAGCGCGATACGGTCCTCGCGTGTGCTCGTGTCCATCATGGGGTCCGGATGGTGTCCTTTCGCGGCTGATCATGTCTTCTTGCGGGATAACGCGATGCCGCTGATCGGGGTTCCGGCAGGCACGAGAAAGGGGCCCGCTGTGGGCCCCTTGTCACGTACCGATGTGGAGGCTATCCGAAGCCACGGCCCCCACCGCCGCCGCCGCCACCGAAGCCGCCACCGCCGGAGAAGCCGCCAAAGCCGCCCCCACCGCCGCCCCAGTTCCCGAAGCTGCCTCCGCCACCCCGGCCACCACCACCGCCGAAGACGCGGGAGGCTGTGCCAAGCATGTCGAGGATGCTGTCGGACCCGCCCTGCAGGCCCCGGCCAGCGGAATCGCTCATATCCTGCATACCGGGCATCTCGAAGCCGCCGTCGCCACCACCCTGGCCTGGCGCGCCACCGGTGCCGCTCGAGCCGCCGAACCCGCCGCCCGGCAGGATGATCACCCCGCCCGGACCCCGCCGATAGCCGCGACCGTAGCCACCCGGCATCAGCACCGGTCCGGCGCCGCCGAACCATTGCGGCATCGCCGTGCCCGCCCGCTCGAACTTGCGGAGCCACGACTCTTCGAGCCCAAACGCCGTCGCGAACGGCAGGTAGCGCTCGAATATCTCCTGGCTTGCGGCGATGTTGCTCCGGTTCTCGATGTCTTCCAGGTAGCGCTTGAACGCGCGCCACTTGGCGGCCGCCTCGGCGCCCTTCAAGGTCTTGCGCGGCATCGCCGTCGCGACCTTATTCCCGACGATCATCAGGATGATGGCTGCGATGATCGGGAGGACGATCCATGCGCTGCCCGCGCCGGCAAACCGCAAGACAATGAAGATGACGATGGCGGCCAGCACCGGCCCGATCCAGGCGAGCATCTTCGCGCGCCGCCGGGTCTGCTCCGGCGACGCGTCGAAGTACCCATGCTCGACAAGCTCGTCGTAGAAGCCATTGTGGATCCGGTCCGATTGCGACTGGAACGCGAGGTTCGCGTTCTCGAGCGGCACCTCGGCGCCCGCCTTGGCGCCCGGACCGAAGAGCGTGTCGAGCAGGATCTGCTCGTATCCGTTCAACTCCACCTTGTGCTCGAGCAGCGTCAGGGTGTGCCTCGTCTGCTTGCCGAATCCAAGGAAGCCCTCGGACGTCTTCTCGTCCATCCGCAGCACACCGCGCCGGGCGAGATCGAACACGGTCGCGATCACGTCGCGCGTGTGGGTTTGCTCGTCGATCAGCGTGCCGGCCGCGCCGGGCCGCAAGTCGTCGGGCGGCTCCGGGACGATATCGGCGACGAGGCCGATCTCCGGGTCGCGACCGCGGGTGTACCAGATACCGACCAGCAGCGCCGTGCCGCCGACGAGCATCAGCAGTCCCGCGCCGAGGAACATCGTGCCGGCAACCGCCGAACGTTCGTCGTTCAGCGCCGCCTGCTCGCGTTGGTCATCGTACGTTTGTTGCCACGCCGGAATAGTCGCCGAGGTGATCGGCGGAAACTGGAGATTCACCTCGAACTGGTCGCCGGAGCTGAGATTCGACCGCGTCCAGGTGAACGTTTGCCCATCGGTCTCGACACCCTCGGGTGCGGCGACCGTCTGGGCCGGGTCGACCCGCTCGGGCAGGTCGATCGTCACGGTGGAGCTACGGATCGGGGCGATGTCGGTCACGTCGGACGAGATCGCGATCCAGCGCAGCTGCTGGTTCGCCGGGTCGAGATTCTCGTAGACCCGGAGCGCGCCCGCGACGTCGTACTCGAGCACGATCGTGCGCGTGTTGTCGGCCAGGGAGTTGTAAGAGCTCGTCGGCTCGAAGGCGTAGTTGATCTCGACCTGCCCGCGCCCGGTGGTCACGGCATAGGTGCCCGGCTCCTCGGAGAAGGACGAGACCTGCTCGGCAGGGGCGAGCTGGTCGCCCGCGCCGTTCGCGATGCTGACCTGGACGTTTGTCAGGCTCTCGACATAGGCGGTTGGGATATCGGCGAAGCCCGTGCTGAAGCGGCCATCGAACTCGACGACCTGCGTCTCGACGACGTGCACGGTTCCATCCTGACGCACCTGCAGGTCGACGTTGTATTCATCCCATACCACCGAGCTGGACTGCGCTGCCGCCGGCCGCGCGCCGACAGGTGCCAGCATCGCGAGCAGCAGCACGAAGAGCGCCAGGAGCGGGATCGAACGGCCGCCAAAGCGGGAGGCGAACTGGGTGGACATGAAATGCATACCGCCTTCGTATGGTCCTCGGAGCGATGTGGTCGTCACACCATCAGTGTACCGCCCAAGCGCCTCTCTTCCCCGGAGGAATACCGGGAGTCGTGCGGATATCAACGCAATTGCGGGGCCGTCCCGGCCGCCCAAATGAGACAACGTCCCAAATAGCGTGTATCATGGTGTCATGAACGAGCATGCCACCACTCCGGACCCAACCCCGCTCACTCGCCATGACGTTGAAGAGACCCTCTCCGCTCATGGGTACCGGCTGACCATGCCGCGCGCGGCTATCGTCGACGCTGTGTTGCGTCACCCTCGCCCCTTTTCCGCCGAGCAACTGGTGGGCGAGCTGGCGCACGCGCCGGACGGGCCAAAGATCGGGCGCGCAACGGTCTACCGCACGCTCGAGGTGCTGGCAGCGATCGATGTCCTGACCCGCATCGTCCAGCCGGATGGTCATCCAACATACATCTGCGGCACGCCGGGCCATCGTCATCATTTGCTGTGCGAACGCTGCGGCACGACGGTGACCTTCACTGCCTGCCCGGTCGACGACCTCGTCCACCGCCTGACCCGCGACACGGCGTTCGAGATTCATGATCATGTGCTGGAAGTCTTTGGCATCTGTCCGGACTGCCAGCGGCAGAGCGCCTGACGCTTATTGAAACCAGGTCTCAACAGTGCTACGCTAGCGCTGCCGTCGCGACAGGCCCATCTGGCCATCGCGACACCATCCCTTTTCTCGCGGGTGTGTCCATCCGCACAGTTGACGAGCCTCGTATGACCTCCGATTCCCCATTCCGCCATGCCAAGCCACCGATCGTCCAGGTGGACAACATGTCGCTCCACTACGAGGACCGCTCCGCGCTCCGCGACGTCACGCTGGACATCTACCCGGGCGAGATCCTTGGGCTGCTCGGGCCCAACGGAGCCGGCAAGAGTACCCTGCTGAAAGTCATCGCCGGCATGCTCCCGGCCTCGCACGGCGAGGTCCGGTTCCAGGGCGAGCGGGTCTCCGGCCCAACCAACTGCATCACATATGTGCCGCAGCGCTCGGGCGTCGACTGGTCGTTCCCGATCTCGGTGCTGGACGCGACGTTGCTCGGGCTCGCCCCGAAACGCTCGCGCTGGATGCCGTTCGGCCGCAAGGACCGCGACACCGCCATGCATGCGCTGAAACAGGTACGTATGGATCACCTCGCCGACGCGCAGATCGGCGCGCTCTCCGGCGGCCAGCAGCAGCGCGTCTTCCTTGCCCGGGCACTCCTGGCCTGCGGCGACGTCCTGCTCCTCGACGAGCCGTTCACGGGCGTCGACATCCCGACCCAGGAGATGCTGGTCGCCATCTTCCGCGAGCTCAGCGCGCACGGCACGGCCGTTGTCTACGCCACGCACGACCTGCAACAGGCCGCGCGCGCATCGGACAATGTCGTCCTCATCAACAGCGAAATCATCTCCTACGGTCCGCCATCCAGCGCGATGAGCCACGACGCGCTGCGACGCACGTTCGGCGGCCAGGTCGTCGTCCTGCACGCCACGGAAGAGCGGGAACTCGAGGAGGTCATAACACGCGGATGAGCTGGCTTCTCGATCCCTGGCAACACACGTTCATGCAGCACGCCTTCCTGGCGATCATCCTCGTCGGGTTGATCGCCGGGGCGATCGGCGTCTTCGTCATCCTGCGCGGGCTTGCCTTCCTCGGCGATGCCCTGGCGCACGCGATCTTCCCCGGCGTGGTGATCGCCTTCATGCTCGGCGGCAGCTACCTGATCGGCGCGCTCGTCGCCGCAGTCCTCGTCTCGCTCGGCATCGGCGCGATCAGCCAAAGCGGGCGGATCAAGAACGACACCGCCGTCGGCGTCCTGTTTGTCGGGGCCTTCGCGCTCGGTGTGGCGCTGATGTCACTGCAAAGCGGCTACGTGCGCGACCTCAACACGTTCCTGTTCGGATCCATCCTTGGCGTTGGCCGCTCCGACCTGCTGCTGACGATGGCTGTCGGGTCGGTCGTGCTGCTGCTCATGCTGCTGTTCCGCCGTGAACTGGTCACCATCTCGTTCGACCGCACCTTCGCCCAGTCCAACGGCCTCAACCTGTGGGCCTACGACCAGCTTTTCCTGGCGATGCTGGCGATGGCGATCGTCGTCTCGCTCCAGACGGTCGGCAACATCCTCGTCCTCGCCATGCTGGTTACCCCGGCGGCGACGGCGCGGCTGCTGACGAACGACCTGCGGCGGATGATGGTGCTCTCCTCGGCGATCGGGGCGATCTCCGGCGTGGTCGGGCTGTATATCAGCTACTACCGTGGCGTGCCGTCCGGCGCGGCTGTGGTGCTGACAGCAACGGTGATCTTCGGCCTCGTCTTCCTCTTCGCCCCGCGCACTGGCGCGGTCGCGACCCGCGTTCGCCGCCGCCTCCATCACCCGCACCCTGAGCAGGACCGCTTCCCGCTCGCCGGGTAGCGGGAACAAGGTAGCCTCGCCCTCATGATGGGCGAGGAGCTGGCCGGAGCACACCGTGGCTTTCGCGTCACCGATATCGACGCTTGGGCACCAGGAAGGCACCCTGCACGCCGATTCCCCGGATACCACCGATCCGGGGCTACCCGTCTATTCAGTCGTGAATCTCGACGCGGGTACCGATGTCGACGAAGTCGAAGAGGAACCGGGCCTCATCCTCGGCCAGGCGCACGCACCCGAGCGTGGTCGTGCCGCCGGTTTGGACGACGTTGCCATCGGCATCCCGAACCGGCGAGTGGAATCCGTTGCTGCGGGCGGGGTCGAACCCCACAAAGTCCGTCAGGAAGACGCCCGGCGCGAACGGCGTTTCGGCCAACGCCCGCTCCTTGACATAGACATGGAAGGTTCCGACGGCCGTTGCGTAGTATCCGTCCGTCGACGGATCCTTGCCGATCAACCCGTCGTATTGCGCCACGGTGCGGTCACCTTCATGAAGCGTGACCGTCGCGGTCGAGCGATCGACCTCGATCCATCGTTCCGCCGGTGCCGCGTCAGGCGGCGCCACGTCGACCGGCTCCTGCACCACCGTCTCTTGGGCAACGGTCTCGGCCACCACCGGAGCCTCCTCCTCGACCGGCGCGAGATCCGGCACATCGACCTCCGCGGCGGAGACATCAGACACCAGCAGTCCGGAGAACGACGCCTCCTCTGGCTCTGCCGCCTCCATCATCGGCACGTCGCCGCTCGAACCGGCCAGCACGCTGCCTTCGCGGATGAGATAGTCGGATGACACCCACGCGGACGTGCCGTCAGCGTCGACGGGCAGGAAGCCCTCCTCCGCCGGCCCGGTAACGCCCACCTCGGCATGCAGCGGCAGCACCGCGAGCACATCGTAGCCAAGCCCGGGCCCGGAACGAAGGTTCACCTCGTCGGTCGTGACATAGGCCCCTGACACGGCATCAGCAGGAGCGTCTGGATCAACCGAGTCACGGACCTGCCAGATCACCGCGAACAGCAAGGCCCCAACCAGCATGATCTGCAGGAAGGTGCCCAGCCCACCGGATTCCGCGCGTTGCCGCCGTCTCACGATCGATCCCGTCCTCGTGACAGCGATGCGTGCTCCCGGTTCGTGTCACCGGGAGCACGCATCGCATTGTCCGCGCTTGCTAGAAATGCACCTCGACGCGCATGCCAAGCTCTGCGAAGTCCCACAGCGCGTCGATATCGCCAGGCGCGAGCGCCACGCAGCCGCCGGTCAGGCCCGCGCCATTCGGCAAGATGTTGCCGTTGGCGTCCTTGGTATAGGAGTGGAAGCCGTTGAAGCGGACCGGATCAAAGGCGATCCAGTGCGTAATGTAGTTCTCGGCAAATGGCGTGTAATGGAGCGAGTAATCGAAGCCGTAGATGTAGTACGTGCCGACCGCGGTGGAGTAGAAGCCGTCGGCCGAGGTGTCGTACCCCAGCGACGCCCAGAAGGTCGCCTGCACGCTATCGCCGACCATAAGGCTCACCGCGCCGCTGCTGCGGTTGATGTCGATCCAGTGCTCCGGTCCTGCCGGAGCGGGTGCCGCGGCCCCATCGTACGACGAACCGCCGCCGACGCCAGTCGCCTCGCTGCTGCCGCCATCGAGACCGATATCGCCGGCCCAGACCCAACCGTCAACGCCGTAATAGCGAACCTCGTACATGCCGTCATACGGCCCGTAGAGAATGTCGACCGGCGTTCCGGCGTCCATCCACTCGACCACGCTCAGATCGGTCGGATGCACCATCAACGGCGCGCCCTGCGTCTGGATATAGCCGATCTCCCCTGCAGACGCCTCCCGTGCGGCGAACGACCCTAACGACGCCAGCAGCGCGAATGCCAGCATCAACGCCAGCCCGAGCTGGGTAACCATCTGGCGTCGTTCGATTCGCTGCGAGTGGCGGGTCGCGACGACTGCGGTCGTCCCCGGAATTGCTGTGACATGCATCGGCACATCCCCCTCCTGATGCGTGAGACCCCGACGGTCTCCTCCGTCGAAATGTGTCTTCGCGACACGCGTGTGACGTTCCCGTTGCCATCGGTGTACGTACACTGTGAACGTATGCTACTCGCGAAGGTCATTTGATGCAAGGGGTTGTGAGCCAGCGCCTGCAAGGGAGATTGGCATACGGTTCAAAGGCAATGCACTGAATCAACCTCATTGTGACTCTCATGTCACAATATCAATCCAGGCTTGGTAGAGAGGTGTTTTGGCCGATACGTCGTCATGAGGCCATGTCCTCACCCTCGCTAATCACGAAAGAAATCAGCGAAAAATACTATTGCCTTTGCTATTGACAGATCGGGAACGAATCTAAAACTCGGTTGTGCGGCGTGAAACGGATCTCATTCGTGCCAGAAGCGCACAGCGTGCCCGATCCCGGAAGGGTGGCCTTTCCGTTTCATGACGAACGATCTATACTTGGGCCACGGGATCAACACGCCGGGGGGAGAACCTCCGGCTTTCGCATAGGCGTTTTTCGCGACCCGGGATTGCACCCGTGTCTCCCGGCCCCACGAACCGAGCACGACCCCGGACGCCATGTTCGGGGTTTCTGTACAAGGGAGCCCCGAAACGAGCGATCCCGCGGACGGGGATGACGCCTGACGAGATCGACCTGTAGACAAGGCCATCACGGCATATGGCACGGGCACACGGGCTCCTGCCCGATGAAAGGACATAGGGATGGCAACCGAACGCCAACTCAAACTCACGCCTGGAGGAAAGGCTCGTCTCGAAGAAGAGCTGCGACAGCTCCGCGAGGAACGCCTCAAGGAGCTCTCCGCGCGCATCCAGGCCGCGAACGAGGAAGGTGATATCTCCGACAACAGCGAGTTCGAAGAGCTGAAGGAGGAGTATTACTACACCGAGGATCGCGTTCGCGAGATCCAGCACATCCTTTCCCGCGCCGTCCTCCTCGAGGAGGGGTCGCCGGACGGCACCATCGGGCTCGGCTCGCGCATCACCGTCCAGGCGGACGATGACGACGAGCAGGAGCACTGGATGCTGGTCAACGAGGAAGAGTCGCAGGCGGTCGAGGGCCGGATTTCCGATGAGTCCCCGGTCGGCCTTGCCCTGCTTGGCAAGAAATCCGGTGACACGATCACGATCAAAACCCCCGGGGGTGAGATCAACTACAGGATCATCGACGTACACTAGTACCCGAGTGCACGACGACCGGCAGGTAAACGCGGCGGGTACTTCCCGCCGCGTTTCCTGTGTCCCCGGTCACAAACATCCGCAAACGGAGCAACGCATGGACCTGAGCGACCTTCAGGAGATTCGCCGCGCGAAGGCCGACGCCTTCCGCGAGCAGGGCATCGAGCCCTACCCCACCCGCGCCCGCCGCACCCACACCACGCGTGAAGCGCTCGACCTCTTCGCCAGCGAGGAGACCGAGGGATCGCTCGACGAGAGCGGGCACAGCACGACCGAGATGAGCCTCGCCGGGCGCTTAGTCAGCTTCCGCCACATGGGCAAGACCGTCTTCGCCCATATTCGCGACGGCCATGGCGAGGTCCAGCTCTACATCCGCAAGGACGCAGTCGGGGAAGAGACGTACAACGACATCCTGAAGCTCTATGACGTCGGCGACTTCGTCCAGGCGACCGGTGAGCCGTTCCGCACCCGGATGGGCGAGATCTCGTTGCGCGTGCGCGAGATCGGCATGCTGTCCAAGGCGCTCAACGCCCCGCCAGAGAAGTGGCACGGGCTGCAGAACATCGAGACCCGCTATCGCCAGCGCTACGCGGACCTCCTCGCGAACGAGGAGACACGGCGCGTCTTCGCCATCCGCTCGCGCATCGTCTCCTCCATCCGCCGCTTCCTCGATGGCGAAGGCTATATGGAGGTCGAGACGCCAGTTCTCCAGCCGCTCTACGGTGGCGCGGCGGCGCGCCCGTTCACGACGCACCACAACACGCTCGACCAGACGTTTTACCTGCGAATCGCCGACGAGCTCTACCTCAAGCGGCTGATCGTCGGCGGCTACGAGCGCGTCTATGAGATCGCCAAGGACTTCCGCAACGAGGGCATGGACAAGAACCACTCGCCCGAGTTCACGATGCTGGAGTTCTACGAGGCCTTCGCCGACTACGAAACGATGATGGACCTTGTCGAGCGCCTCATCGTGACCGTCGTCCATGATGTCTACGGCGGCACGACGTTCGAATACCAGGGGCAGACGATCGACGTAACCGCGCCGTGGCCGCGCAGGACGCTGCGCGAGGCGATCCGCGAAGCGTCAGGCGTTGACTACGTCGACTACCCGAACGCCGAGGACCTCATCACCGCCGCGCGCAAGGCGGGCGCCGATATCGACACCGGTACGGTCTGGCCGCGCGTCGTCGACGAGATGCTGAAGCAGTTCGTCCGGCCTCACCAGATCCAGCCGATCTTCCTGACCGACTACCCGGTCGAGCTCTCGCCGCTCGCCAAGCGCAAGCCGGACGACCCGTCGCACGTCGAGCGCTTCCAGCCCTACATCGGGGGCGGCGAGATCGGGAACGCCTTTACCGAGCTGAACGACCCGCTGGACCAGCTGGCCCGCTTCATGGAGCAGCAGAAAGACCGCGACGCCGGCGACGAGGAGGCGATGCCGATCGACGTCGACTTCGTCAACGCCCTGATGTACGGCATGCCGCCTACAGGTGGCGTCGGCGTCGGCATCGACCGGTTGGTGATGCTCCTCACCGACCAGTCGACGATCCGCGACGTCATCCTCTTCCCGGCGATGCGCCGGCTCGCCAGCGAGCAGTGGGAGGTCGCCGGGCACGAGGACGAAGATGAGGATATCGTCCCGACGGCCCCCGCCCGGGAGTAGCGCGGGCCATTCGCGGGATTTATCCTGTCAGCACAACGCAGATCATGATCGATCGGTCGCGCCGACACCGCGGGCGCGTCAGAAAGGATGTTCCATGTCAGTGAAGGACCAGTTGCAGGACAAGACCGGGATCTACAAGCTCGGGTTCAACCTCTATTCGTTCATGGGGATCCTCCTCCCCCTCCTCTTCGTCATCGTGGTCGGTGGCGCGCTCGCCTTCTACATCACCCAGATGTAGCGCCCTCACCAACCGCTCCCTTCCTACGTACGTAGCGCGCCGGGTATCGCCCCGGCGCTTTACGTATCCGGAATACGCGGGTCTGCGTACGCGCCAGTCCACCTCCTGCCCCTATCGTGATGACAGGTCGATCGAGACCGCCATGCCAACAACGATCCGCCGCGACAGCCACGCGGCGGCAGGAGGAGACCAGGTGCTTCGCGCAGATTTTGCTTCCGCCCACGACGTCCCGGCCACACGTTCCCGCGCGGGCACTATGTGGCCGCTCATCGGCTCGTTCGCCGGCATCGCCGGCTTCGTCGCCACCATCCTGACCGACATCCATGTGTCCTCCGATGGCTTCGGCGCGGCGGAGACCATGGCGGTCGTCGAGCAGATCGACCAGCAAAAGGCGCATATGAGCATCCTCGCCGGGTTCACGGCGGTGGTCCTGCTCATCGCCTTTGCCGCCCAGTGGCGAGGCACGGTCGAACGCCGCTTCCCGAATAGCAATGCCGCCCGCATCGTGACGCAAGGCCTGACGGCCGCCGCCGGCGCGCTCACCCTCGGCTACGGCTGGAAGGGCGCCTCGGCCATCTATCACGCCGACGGGATGGATGCCGGCACGTATGACCAGATGGGCCTCTACGTCTACTACATCCTCAATGACTTCGGGTCGTATATCGGCTGGTTCGGCGTCACCGTCGCCGCTGGCGCGGTCGCCTGGATGAGCCTGCGCGAGCGCGTGATCCCGCTCTGGATCGGGCTCTTCAGCCTCGTGCCGGTGCTCGCGGTGCTCGCCTTCACGGGACTGACCGGCCTGCCGGGCTTCCCGGGTGTCGTCTCGCCGATCTGGATGGCGGTCGCCTTCACCGGCCTCGCCCTCCACGGCACATTCCGCACAATCGACGAGCGCATCTAGGAAAACCACCCAACTCCACGCGACAGGCCGCCACGGGATTCCGTGGGCGGCCTGTTCGCGTCCCGGCGTTCATCCGCTCCGGCACCGGCTCCATCACGCTATTTCGGGTTCACGCCACCGACGGCGACTCCGGGCTCACCGGCGTCACTACCCGCTCCGCTGCCTGACCCGGCAACCGGCATCGGATTGATCGCCTCGCCGGCAGCCATCACCAACGCTCCCAGCTTGAGGCGTAAGTCAACGCCGACGGCTGCGATGCGATTGGTTCGGGGACTGGCATTGGAACGAAGCGCGTAATTGACATATGCGTCATGGTGGTTTTCACGATGGACAGCGTTGATGTAGAGAAGGTGGCTGTAGGTGTCCATGACTGTCTTCCCTTTCGGTGATCACGAGGGTGTGCGGACGCAAAGCGGTCAGGACGGCATGACGATGTCGACAGGCTTGGGATCTGCCGCCTGAGCAATGCGTCTCCCCAACAGGACGAGCCGTGCTCCGCTCCATTCCCGCACCGTCCTTGTCCACGAAGTACGCGGTTCGAGGAGCTCGAGTGTCGGGGCAGCCATCTCCTGTTCAGCCTGCTGTGACTCGAGACCACTGAGATACGAGGTCGCGAAGTACCGAAGGAGGGTTGCGTGACCAAAGTTGAGATCCATGGGGCCATGCCTTTCTCGTTGCCTGTCGCTCGCCCTGAAATGCCAGGGATCCTCCCGGCTCATCCAGGGAGGCTTCCAGCATGTGACAGAATGGGCCCCGGTCATATGCGCACCGATGTCGCATCGCGCACGCATCCGTAACGCATCGCGAACGCATCCGGCTGGCTGTCACGTGACACGGGACATCCGCGGTGCTACTGTGGGTGACACGGGACCAACCGAACCGGACATCACAGGCGTGGGCGCACCATGGCCACACACAAGGGTTCAGCATTCGGGACGCTGTTGCGCTCCTACCGCCTGGCGGCCGGGCTATCGCAAGAGCGGCTTGCCGAGCGAGCGGGTCTCAGCCTGCGCGGGATCAGCGACCTGGAACGCGGCGCGCGGACCACTCCCCGCCTCGAAACGGTCCGCATGCTGGTCGAGGGCCTGGAGCTCACGCCTGAAGAACGGTCCGCGCTCTTCCTCGCCGCTCACCCGTCACCCCCTCCCGCGCACGACGCCAACAGTGAACCCGCGATGGCGCGACTTCCGCTGCCCCCGACGCCACTCGTCGGGCGTGAAGACGATCTGGATCGCCTGATCCGGGTAGTAGCAGATGGAGAGTCCCGCCTGGTCACCCTTACCGGACCCGGAGGAGTCGGTAAGACGCGCTTGGCCCAGGAAGCGGCACAGCGGCTTGCGCGTCATTTCCCTGACGGTGCCTGCTTCGTGACGCTGGTGACCGTTCCAGACGCGCGGCTGGTACTGCCAGCGATCGCCAATGCGCTGGGCCTCCAAGTGAGCGAAACTAAACCGCTGCAGGCAGAACTGGCGCAGTTCCTGGCCACCAAGCACCTTTTGCTCGTCTTTGACAATTTCGAGCATGTGCTATCAGCCGCCTCGTTGGTCGCGTCGCTGTTGTCAACATCGGCGGGTCTCCATGTACTCGCCACAAGCCGCATGCCGCTACAGTTACGCGGCGAACGCCTGTATCCCCTCGCGCCCCTTGGAGTCCCCGACGCGCATCGCTCCTACACGGCTGACGAATTGGATAACTATGGGGCTGTCCAACTCCTGGTGGCACGTATCCGGGATGTCAGGCCCGAATTCTCACTGGATACGCGCAACGGGCAAGCGATCGCCGAGATCTGCCGTCGACTTGACGGACTCCCGCTCGCCCTGGAGCTGGCAGCGGTGCGGGCAAGGTTGCTGACTCCGGATGCGCTCCTGCAGCGACTTGAACGACGCCTGCCGCTCCTGAACGGCGGCCCTCGGGACCTCCCCTCGCATCAGCAGACCTTACGCGCGACCATAGCCTGGGGCTACGACCTGCTCTCGCCACAAGAGCAGGTCCTTTTCCGGAACCTGGCTGTGTTCCTCGGAGGTTGGACGCTCGAGGCGGCGGAAACCGTGGCTGCGCAGGACGGTGCACTGAACATTATCGAAGGTCTCGCCTCGCTGGTCGACGCAAGCCTGGTCCAGATGGTCCAGGGAGTCGATGGCGCCCCTCGCTACCGCATGCTCGAGACGGTCCGGGAATTCGCGTTGGAGCAGTTGGACGCAAGCCACCAAGCAGATGCCATCCGGGGAAATCTTGTCGACTACTTCCTTGGGCTGGCCGAAACAGACACCGCTGATCCCTCAGACGCCGCCCAACGCCGCTGGGAGGCTCGGATGGCGACCGAGCAGGGAAATATCCGGTCGGCACTCGCCTGGTTGCGGGATCACGGGCTGAACCAGAAGGGGGTTCGTCTGGTGTCGACCTTGAGCGGATTCTGGTCCGCGCACAGTGGCAAGGCGGAGGGCCGCGCCTGGATGGAGTCCTTCCTCAATTCGGAGATCGGCGCGGACCTATCGGCGAGGGACCGCATCGCCGCGTTGCGGATACTGGGATCGTTCGCCGGCTTGCAGGACGATCGGGCCACAGTGGAAGCGCGCCTGCAGGAGAGTCTCGCTCTCGCCCGGCGCGAGGGAGACACGTATGGCGTCTACATCGCCCTGGACGCCCTTGCGCAGACCTTGCTGTTCGGGGGAGATGTCAGCGGGAGCATCCCGTACGTCATCGAGGCGATCGCGCTCGCCCGATCAGCGGATGACATGAGGGAGACCGCCAGCCTTCTCAATTTCCTCGCCTATGCTCACGGCCTTCTCGACAACCTCCAGCGTGCCGAGACTCTCGTCGAGGAGAGCCTTGCGCTGTCGCAATCGTATGGAGCGCCCCGTGGTTTCGAAGCAACTGTTTCCATGTTGGTGAATGGTTGGCTTGCCATCATGGCTGAAGAGGTGGATCGGGCGCAGCATTGGTTTACCGAGGCCCTCGATTCAAGCCGGGACATCAACGTCAGGGCCTTTGAGTCCTCCGCGCTGGCAGGGCTCGCCAATGTTGCGATTGCTCGCGGACAACTTGACGAGGCACGCACGCTTTTTCACAGCGGTATAGGGGCTGGATGGGATGGAGATTTCCCGCTGGTCCTGGTCAAGAACCTGATGGGGCTCGTCCGCCCGGCAATCAGCGATCGCGAATATCGCCGCGCGGCTCACCTGGTCGGCGGGATCGAGTCGTTCGGAGATGTCATTCGCTCAGTGCCGGCGTTGTTGCGTCGACGCCACGAGGCGGATATCACAGAGCTACGAAGGATACTCGGCGACGACCGATTCGAGACCGAGCGGCTGCGGGGCATGGACCTACGCCCAGATGAGATCGTCGCCGAAGCACTTGCCGGTAGCGAGGCCCCGGAGACACGAAGCGCCGAGTGATCCCTGGCGTGACGACGTCCGGTTCTACACCGAGGGGCACCTTTTGTCACACCGGAGGGAGAGACGGCCGTCCCCTACATTGGGATGGCCGTCTCTCCGCGCACTCCGCTCGCCCCACCTGGGTCAGACCCACTCGGCTCTCTCTGTATTTCCAGCCATTGACTCCGTCACGGCAACGATTGGCCGACGGGACCGTCGTCGCTCTGCGACGATCGTGTTGGCGATGAACGCACGGAGGCCCCGAAGACCTTGGGAGAATCGGTTTTCCCGGTTGTCCCGGGGATCGGGATTCATGAACGCGTAGCCCACTCGCTTGTCCTCCAGATACTGGCGCTGGACATCCAGCCGGGATCCCGGATATGACGGATATTGACTCTCGAAGAACATGATGCCGCTCCTGCCTTCTGCCTTGTCCCGTTACCGCGGAACAGTCCCGGCCGATCCGGGAAGGGTTCCAGCATGCGCCCGAAAGGGATCGAGCAGATATGCGCACCGATGACGCATCGACCACGCATCGACAACGCTCTGACCCGTCGGGGGACGCCGGCAAGTGACATCGCACTCCGGCGGTGTTACTGTGGGCTATCCGGGACGCATCAAAAGAATCCTCTAGGCGTGGGTGGGCCATGGACACGGTCAACATCCCAATATTTGGACAACTGCTCCGCTCCTACCGCCTGGCGGCCGGGCTGTCGCAAGAGCGGCTGGCCGAGCGTGCCGGGCTAAGCATGCGCGGGATCAGTGACCTGGAGCGTGGAGCGCGGACAAGTCCTCGACTGGAAACCGTGCGGCTGCTGGCCGAAGGGCTGGACCTGGAACCCGAAGAACGTGCAGCTCTCCTTTCGGCCGCGCGCGCACCACATCCATCGCCAACCGGACCCGATCGACCATCCCACCCCCTGCCGCGGCCCCGTACGCGTCTTATCGGAAGGGCGCGGGAGGTTGCCGACATCGCCGCGCTTCTCTGCCGGGACGATGTCTCACTCCTCACATTGACGGGACCGGGTGGCGTGGGCAAGACGCGCCTGGCGCTGCAAGCAGCCGAGATCGTTCACCGTACGTTTGCCGACGGGGTAACCTTCGTGCCACTCGCCTCAGTTCGCGACCCCGCCCTTGTCTTGCCTGCGATCGCACGCGCGGCGGGCGTCCACGAATCGTCGGGACCGCAGCTTCCCAACCTCCTGCGAGCGGCCCTGGAAGGGCGGGACATGCTCTTACTCCTCGACAACTTCGAGCAGGTGGCACCCGCTGCAACCAGGATCGCTGAACTCCTTTCCGGATGCCCTCGTCTCACGGTCCTTACGACCAGCCGCGAGCACCTCCGGGTGTCTGGTGAGCACGAATATCCCGTGAGCCCGCTCCGCACGCCGGAACCGCTCGACGACCTGTCGCTGGACGACCTGGCAGCGTCAGACGCGATCCACCTCTTCGTGACCCGGGCACAGAACATCAAACCGGACTTCGCCCTCACACACGAGAACGCATCGGCAATTGCCGACATCTGCCGGCGTCTGGATGGCCTTCCGCTGGCCCTCGAACTCGCTGCTGCCCGAATCAAGGTGCTTCCGCCGATCATCCTCCAGTCGCGCCTGGAGCACACCTTGCCGATGCTCACCGAAGGCGACCGGGACCTTCCGGAGCATCAGCAGACAATGCGGAGCACCGTTGAATGGAGCTACCAGCTGCTCTCCCCGAGCGAGCAGCGCTTCTTCCGGCGCATATCGGTCTTCGTTGGAGGCTTCACCCTGGAGGCATTCGAGGCCGTATGTGATGATCTCGCGTCCGAGGAACTCGATCCCCTGGCCGCCCTCACCTCGCTCGTCGATAAGAGCCTGGTGCGCGTGACCGATAGTCCGACCGGCGCACAACGGTATCTGATGCTGGAGACCATCCGCGAGTTCGCTGAGGAGCAACTGGCCGAGAGCGGCGAGGAGGAGATCGCCCGGCAGCACCATGCCGAGTGGTGCCTCGCTTTTGCAGGCGCCATGGCACCTGAACTGGACTTCTCTCCAACGCCGAATCTCGCGGCGGGCGATCGTATCGAAGCTGAGCATGCAAACCTTCGCTCCGCTTTGGACTGGCTTGACCACGGTGAACGATCGAACGACTTTCTGGAACTCGTGGCTGCGCTGACGTGGTTCTGGTACCTCTCCCGTCACCAACCCGAAGGCCTGGCCTGGGTCCAGCGCATCCTTGCACGGACGTGCGATGAGACATCATCGGCCTATGCCACGGTGCTGGTCGGCGGTGGGCATCTCGCTCAGACACTCGGCGACGATGAAACCGCACGTGCCTACCTGGAGAAGGGCCTGACTCTGGCAGAGAGGGCCGGATACATCGAGCACCAGGTCTACGCCACGGTCGTTCTCGGGATGATGTCCGAAGACCTGGAGGATTACGAGAAGGCTCAAGGGTTGCTCACACGCGGGCGTGAACTTGCTCGCCAGGCTGGCCTCAAATGGGGACAGGCCTGTGCCCACTACCATCTCGGCGTCGTCGCCTACGGCAGAGGCGACCGCGATCATGCCCGTGCGACCCTTGAAGAGGCGCGGTCTGCGGCGCAGTCAATCGGCGACATGCTCATTCCCGCCTGGACCATTGGGTACCTCGTGCTCATCGCGTGCGAACAGGGCGAGGCTGATCGCGCCGCGGCGCTCCTCAGGCAGGCGTATATCGACCGTGGTTCCGGTATGCCACGTGACGATTCCAAACTGCTCGGCTCGGTTGCCGTTCTTGCGGCGGAGCTTGGCGAATGGGAATCAGTGGCCCAGTTGCTCGGTGCGGCCACCGTCGAGAATCACGACGTGCCTTTTGCACCACCGGAGCGGACCGCATTCGCAAGCGCCGAACAGTCGGCGCGCCAGCAGCTCGGTAACATACCCTATGCCGATCTCTGGCATGCCGGGAGACGTGCGCGGCCGGAAGCGCTGGGGGTGGTGATCGAACACGTGCTGTCGGTTGCGGACGTCTCGCGCTGAACATCTCCTGCACGGCACCTTACCAACGTCTCCAACCTCCCTGTCACGACGCCCCACGAAACAACCCATCTCGCACGTGGCGAGGTGCCTCACCACGATTCCGGTGAGACACCTCGTTTCTTTTTTCTTG
>CAVUJR010000026.1:0-73270 GCA_963741805.1 uncultured Chloroflexia bacterium | reverse complement strand
GTACTTGTGCCGGACGCCCCCCAAGCTCTTCATCACACAATATGGACACTGGTCTCAGATATAGAACTGAGACGGGCATTGAGCTTGCATGGTAAGCAATTTGCCGATAGCGGGCTTGGGCCGCAAAATGTGAAGCGGCTGCGGTCGGTTCTGATTCCTGCGATTGAGCGCATAGATCTGGATGTTGGAGGTCAATCGGATGACGGGAAATTCACCTGATGATCGGGATCACCGTAAAGAGCTTTATCAAGACTATGTAGGTGGCCACCAAGGTGATGTAGAGTCAGCGGGAAACATTGCTGATCTCGAGGCAAACATCCTGCCGAGATTTCCAAGTGACAAAGCCATACGTATCTTGGACTGTGGTTGCGGTCAAGGAGTTCTCCTGGGGGTACTTGAGCGAGCAGGATACTTGAACGCGGTCGGAATAGACGTTAGCAGTGAGCAAGTGGCGCTCGCCCATCAGACGGGTCGACGAACCGTCATGGTCGATGACCTGTTTGACCATGCCGCGTCTCATCCAGGCGAATACGACGTCGTGGTAGCTTTGGACGTCGCGGAGCACTTTGAACGTAGGGATGTAGTGCGTCTCTTTCGTGCATGGTTCTCATTGCTCCGGCCCGGTGGACGACTCATCTTGAGAACCCCGAACGGTAGTAGTCCGTTCAGTGGGCGATTTCTCTATAGCGATCTCACGCACGGCGTTATTTACACCGCAGCAAGCATCAGGCAGGCATCACATTTGGCTGGCTTCGAACGGGTAAATGCCTATCCGGCTCGGCCAGCCGGTGAAGGAATAAAGCGGCGAGCGCGAGCAGCCTTGTGGAGGCTTGTGGAACTCGCAATGATCTCCCCTTTGGTGATCGAGACGGGACAGCTACGTGGCCACATCGTGACGCAAATTTTGATAGCCGTGTGCCAGAAGGGGTAGTGTCCTGGATGGTGGCGACGACTTTCATCGGCACGCAGCGTAGTTTGAGATGTTGCCGTGCTCTCTGCTGACATCATGCAAAGGCCCACCCGAGTACATCCCCGCCGCGTCTTCCTAACTCTTGGATTCATCCGGCGTATTTTCCTGTTCGCCGCAGTCGTTTCCTTTGCCACGGGGATGTTGCCTATCATTCAACTGGGTCAGGGATACAGCGGTCCGAGCCCGGCTCAGAGCGGTGCTGAAGGCAATCCACTAAATCAGATATTCTTTGCTGTTCTATACCTTGCAATGGTGCTGATCTTCCTCCCCGAACTGAGGACTGTGTTTCGTGTTACTTTGATGGACATCCTCGTTTGGTCTCTGATTGCAACCTGCGTACTCTCGGTGATGTGGTCGCTGAATGCTCCCCTCACGATGCGAAGGTCGGTCCCGCTTTTCGGGACAGCTCTTCTCGCGATGATCCTCGGTACGAGGCTGACTTCCGGCCAGCAGTTGCGACTTTTGGCGGGGGCGTTGTTTACTGCGCTCATTTCTGCATTGGGTTACATCCTGGTATTCCCCAAAGTTGGGATTGATCCCCAAGGCGCATGGCAGGGTTACTTTCCCACGAAGAACGAATTGGGACGGCTGGCTTCATATCTCACAATCGTCACCCTCTATGTGCCCATACGAAAATCATGGTCGGCTATTGTGAAAATCGGCACCCCATTGCTGGCGCTATTTGTAATCATCATGTCTTCCTCTGCGACGGCTTTGGTACTTTGGGCCGCTATTGTCGTGAGTTACCTAGTGTTCCAGGCAAGATCACAGAAGCAAGAAATCGCGACGTTCGGGCTAGTCGTCTGGACACTGCTCCTGGCGATTGCGGTGTCGAGCGTCCTCTTGTACTTCAACTTCTCCGCAGCAATGGCGATGTTGGGGAAAGATCCAACCCTCACGGGCAGGACGTACCTATGGACGTCGTCGATCAAGGCCGGGCTCGATCGGCCGATACTCGGGTACGGTTACAACGGCTTTTGGTTAGGGGGAGCCGAATCTCCAGCGCATGCGATTATGGAAGGAGCACGGTTTCCGGGAGCGACGCACGCGCATAATGGCTATATAGATGTGTTCCTGGACACCGGGACGCTCGGGCTTTTTCTCATCGTTTCCATGATATCCGCCACCCTGGTGTTCGGTTGGAGAACGTGGCTTCGCACTGGAGCCATTCAGGACGCGTGGCCAATTGCATTTATGGTGATGATCGTAGTTTCAAACATGGTGGAATCCATTTTCTTGCGGCATAGTGCATACGCGTTCCTGATCTTCCTCACAGTCGCGATAAGCACTTCACGTCGATACATAGACGTTATCGGCCCTTCACGAATGTTGCCGGGGCACCGACTGCGCCGTGCTCAGGTGAATCGCCGTTCGATTGGTGGACGTTCAGCAAGGAGTGACCGCCCCGCGTCATCGCCGATCCATTAGCGATGTCTCTGGTTTCGATTGGTCGTCGGGTTTCCCCAATGAAAGCTGGTAAACAGTTGATTTCAGTCGCCGTGATAAGAGATTTGAAGTCCGAGTTCAGCGTGTCCATGGAGCGGTACGCAGACCAACTGCAACAAATGGTTTTGTCTGACCCGGGGCTAGAGCTAGTCAAGGCCGCGCTGCCGGAGGAAGACCCCCGTCAGGTGCGAGGGGCGATTGACAAATTGAGGCGATATCGCCGCCGGTACGTCGAATATCCTCGGACGATTAAGTCGCTTCGGGCAGATGTCTACCATATCGCGGACCATTCATACGCTTATCTTCTCCGGAACCTTCCTCATGAACGCACCGTCGTCACCTGTCACGACGTCATGCTCCTGACACAGGGCGAGTGGCGTCAGCGGGCCAAGTGGAGCCCTGCAGTATCCCTCCTCAAGTTCAGCGTCGCCCACTTGAAAGAGGCAGCTGCGGTCGTTGCCGTAAGTGAGAACACCAGACGAGACCTCCTGAAATTCAACCTGGTACCGCCGGAGAAGATAGCGGTCATTCCGCCGCCTGTGGCCCCGATTTTTGAGGCACCTCACGTCCGACCTGAGGCAGGGACCGGTAGGTTGACGCCGTTGCAGGAAGATGAATTTCGTAATCCTGCATGTCGGTTCCCCTGGACGCTATAAGAACATTCCGACGGTACTTAAGGTGGTGGCAGAGCTGCGAGCACGGCGCGTGCCCGCGATACTCGTACGTGTGGGGCGAGATCTCGAGGGAGACGAGGCGAGTCTCGTTCAAGATCTGGGAATAGATGGATGGGTTCGTCAGATGGGGCCGCTTCCGGATGAGGCGCTGGCCGACATCTACCGGTCGTCGAATGCTCTACTGTTTCCTTCCCTCAAAGAAGGATTTGGGTGGCCGGTTGTTGAAGCCATGGCCACTGGTCTTCCGGTTGTAGCGTCCACGGATCCTGCGATCACTGCATCACTCGCTGGAGCTGGTCTCCAAGCCCAGGCGACAGACGTTAAGGGGCTCGCTGACGCCTTGGAACATTTGTGGTCGGATCATTCGCTTGCGCGCGAGCTTCAAGCAGCTGGGCTGGCTAGATCCAAGCGGTACTCGGCCGATCAGGTACGGGCCTCTCTACACGAGGTTTACCGGGATGTGGTATCTGTCCCGCACATTTCGCCGCCAGTGCTCCCTAAGCCAGCGTAGGTGCATGCGCAAGGAAGAGATCGCGGATGAGAATACTTCATGTCCTTCCCAGTCTCGCCAGAGCCTATGGGGGACCTGTTACCAACACTGTTGCTGCTTCACATGCTTTACAGAAACTGGGGGCAGAGGTCTCTATCTATAGTGTCGACAGCGGAACGATCCCTCAATCGAGGGAGCGTCGCGTGGCACGTTCGGAAGATCTGCCAGATGACCTAGCGGGGCTGGATACGCACCTCTTCTCGGAGGTGATGCCCCATCGTCTGGCTGCGTCTCCGGCCCTTGCTCGTGCTTTGGTCGCCGATGTTTCTCAGTTCGATGTCGTCCACATCCACCAGTTGTTCCTTTTTCCCCAGTTTGCGGCATGGCGTGCAAGTACGAAGGCAGGCGTACCCTACATTGTCTCTCCCCGAGGTTCACTGGATCCGTATCTCCGAGCTCGCGGTCGAATAAGGAAGCAGATTACGGACGTCCTTTGGCAAAGGCGCATGCTAGATAACGCGGCGGCACTTCACCTCACATCCCAGCAAGAGATGAATCTCTTGCTCGATCTTCACATACGCGCGCCTCACCGCATCGTACCCAACGGAATCGACATCTTGCAGTACCGAGCAGCATCGCGCGACGAGAAATGGCGACGAGAGTTGCTCGGTGCGGATGAAGGGCTAATCATCCTCAACCATGGTCGCCTGGCCCGAAAGAAAGGGCTGGACGTTCTGTTGGAGTCCTTTTCCGTCGTCCAGCGATCCATACCGAATGCACATCTCGTTTTTGTAGGTCCCGATGACGAGGACGTCGGTGCAAAACTACGATCGCGTGCCCGGGAACTCGGTCTTGTGCAGCGAGTACACCTTATCGGTAGCCTTCATGGCACCAGGCTGCGAGACGTTCTGGCTGCGACCGATATTTGGGTTTTGCCATCCTACACAGAGAACTTTGGCAATGCTGTGATCGAAGCTATGGCCATTGGGTTACCTGTGGTGACGTCACCATTCGTCAACATCGCTCCTGATGCTCATCGAGACGGAGCGCTGGAAATGGTACCCAACACATCAGAACAGGTCGCCGGCGCCCTGATGAAGCTGGCGCGTGACAGCGGGTTGCGCTCGCAACTCGCCGCTAATGCGGCGAAGTACGCCAAGCGGTTTGACTGGGATGTCGTCGCGAGTCAGCTGTTGGGCCTTTATGAAGAAGTGGCGAGCACGAGATAATTCTTCTGACGTTCGGTCGATTGGTGACCAGAGGATAGCGGGGATACATGGACCTTCGAACGCGGGTCGTCCAAGGCGGCGCGTTCCTGATTGCCCGGCAGGCGATGGGGGTGGCAGTCGGGTTTGGCGGAGTTATCTTGTTGACCCGCCTGATTGGTCCCTCAAGCTACGGTCTCTATACAGGTGCGCTTGCGATTATCCTGTTTCTACAGAACGTAGGCCGTTTCGGTCTGGATGTCTATCTACTGAGAAGCGAAGGTGAGGACAACGCCTCTGCTTATCATCAGGCGTTCACCTACTTGCTCCTTGCCGGGATCGTAATTGCCGGTTTTGGGGCGGCCGCAGTAAGTCTCGGGATCGCCGGCGTTGTCGATCCACGCTACAGCGACCCTCTGTTGGCGCTGCTCCCCACTATTCCGTTGACCCTTATGTCCGTATCAATGACTACGCAACTGGAGCGGAGGTTGGAGTATCGAGGCGTTGCACTGATCGAGCTCTCGGGCCAGTTGGCCTTTTATGCGGTATCTATATCTATGGCCATAGCCGGATACGGGCTTTGGGCTCCCGTTGCCGGCTATTGGATATGGCAATCCCTTTTGCTGTTGCTCTCGCTGCTCGCGACAAGATATCGGCCCCGACTGGTCTGGCATCCGGATCAGCTTCGCGACATGCTCAGCTATGGGTTTGGATACAGTTCCGCTGCGTGGCTCTGGCAACTCCGCGGGCTGGTGAACCCATTAATCGTGGGCTCCGCCTTAGGACCCGCAGCAGTCGCTCACGTGAATCTTGCCATCCGGCTCGTCGAGTTGCTCTCCATGGTCAAGACCGTCCTCTGGCGACTCTCGCTCTCAGTGCTTGGACGAGTGCAGAATGACATGGAGAGACTGCGAACAGTTGTCATGGAAGGAATGTGGGTTCAGGTGATTTCTGTTGGGATACCCATCGGCGGTGTGAGCCTCACCGGTCCTTGGTTGATCCCACTCCTGTTTGGAGATGCATGGAGACCTGTTGCGCGCGTTCTGCCCTTGATCGGCCTGTCTTATCTTGTCAACGCAATGTTCAACATGCACTCCTCGGTGTTATACGTGTTTCGCGACAATGCACGAGTTGCTGTTTTCCATGTGGTTCACATTGCGCTATTTGCACTCTCTGCGCTGACTCTCGTTCCCCGTTATGGTGTCATGGGGTACGGCGTTGCGGAACTGCTTGCGTTTCCCTCGTACTGGGTCATCCACCGAGGTTTGGCAAGGAGGATCAAGGTATCGTACAACGATGTGCTCCCGTGGCTCGTTGCACTGGCGATTGCGATTTCCAGTTCGTTGTTTCCTTGGCCATGGTCGCTGGCGTTATGGATGCCAGTGGTTGTCGTCGTTGTATTACCGCGGCAACGTCGGATTTTGACCCAGTATGCGGTCACTATTCTCGCCCGAGGCGATAAGTGCAAGCCTGAGGACGTCAATGCATCAGAGTCGTTCAGACGCCATTGATGCCCGTCCCCTGTGGTTGATTGATCGAAAGGCCCTGTCATGAAGGTCACGCGGACGGCCGCTCGGCCGCTCGTAAGTGTCGTCATCAATAATTACAACTATGGCGAGTATGTCGAAGATGCGATAAAAAGCGCCCTCCGCCAAACGTACCCACACACTGAAGTCATCGTCGTTGACGACGGCTCCACTGACGAATCCGTCCAAGTCATTGAACGGTTTCGATCGTTTGTTACTCCGCTCTACAAGTCCAACGGAGGACAAGCCTCAGCGCTCAATGCCGGGTTCAAGGCGACATCTGGAGATATCGTATGCTTCCTGGACGCAGATGATGTCTTTCATCGCAATAAGGTGGTCGAGGTCGTGAGAATCCTTTTGGCCCGTCCAGACGCGGGTTGGTACTTTCACGAGTTGAAGCGATTACAGACGAGTGAGTTTTGCCATGAACGGCAGAGATTTGACACAATGTTTCCCTCTTCGGTCGGCTCAGTACCACCTTCGACAAATCTGCGCCGGCGTGCGCTAGAGGGGCGACTGCCTTACTTCCCAACCGCTACGTCTGGTATGTGCTTTCGAAGGGAACTACTCACCCGGATATTGCCGATGCCCGAACCGCTTGAGAACGAGGGCCACCGTATTACGAGTGACAACTACCTCAAGTACGTCGCTGCTGCGCTCGCGCCAGGAATCATGGATACATCCAATTGGGCAATCCTACGCCTCCACGGGGCGAATGCTTACACGGATCAGCCCGCGAACACATCCCAACGGGGCGTCATGGTTATGCGCCTAGCGTACTGGCTTCTGAGGGAGCATCCCGAGCTCCATCGCCTCGCGGACAGGGAGTTCGCGTATGGACGTCGGATTTACCTGGATGCCACTCGCCTGACAGAATCCAACCCCGTGATCTCCGACTACATGGCTATGCTCCCACTTCGACGCCGGGTAAGCGTTAGCGTGCGCTCGTCACGCGCCGCATTGTCAGCCCGGAAGTGGGCGAGTCGGCTTCGATCGGCTCCCAATTGGCTCGGCCGTAGTCGCTAAGGCACGGTCGACGTTGTTGCGCGGCAGGTGAGTCAGTTATCAACGTTCTGACTGAGGAATCACTGTGACGCATGTTCGCTTAAGCCATACTTCCAATCGCGACTATCACCCTGGAAGACCATTCTGGTACCGCGTCCTTTGGCTCGTAGTGGAAGCGGTAACCCTCCTCAATCCAGTCTTTCTTCCTTCAGGGCTCAAGCGCCGAGTCCTCATCGCGTTTGGGGCCCGAATCGGCGAAGGCGTCATCATCAAACCCAGTCTGCATGTTAAGCATCCGTGGCGCTTGATTGTCGGCGACCATTGTTGGCTGGGAGAGCGTGCTTGGATCGACAACTTGGTGCCGGTCACTATCGGCAGCAACGTCGTCATCTCCCAAGGCGCCTATATCTGTACGGGGAACCACGACTGGGCCGACCCGGGGATGGGCATGATGGCGCGACCGATCACGATCGAGGACGGAGCCTGGATCGGGGCCTTTGCGAAGATCGGTCCGGGTATCACGGTGGGTGAAGAGGCGATTGTGACAATGGGGTCTGTGCTGCTGAAGGATGCAGAGGCCCGAGGCGTGTACCAAGGAAACCCCGCGTCCTACGTCCGGGAACGGAAAATCCGAGATCAACCCGGCCCGGGCTACTGACCACGTACGCTTTTCGGTATACTCTCCCCAGCGGTTTCCGTTGACGTAAAAGCGTAGTGCGGCGCTCCGGCATAGGCATTGTCACAGGAGCGTCGTGGTGAGGGGAGGGTTCCTGGCGTGGATCTCATTATCGTTGCGCTTCAGTTCGCGCTCGCCGGCGTCCTCGCCGTCGCGGCGGTCGGCAAGTTCCTCGATCTTCCGGGCTCGCGTAAGGCGGTGCGTGACTTCGGCGTGCCGACGTCGCTCGCCGATCCGCTCGGCACCGCGCTGCCGGGCGTCGAGCTCCTCCTCGCCGTCCTCCTCCTGCCGGGCGCGACCGCCCGCTGGGCCGCGCTGGGCGCCGCGCTGCTCTTCCTTGCCTTCATCGCCGGCATTGGCTGGAACATCGCGAAGGACAATCATCCCGATTGCCACTGCTTCGGCCAGTTCCACTCCGCACCGGCCGGGTGGCCGACGATCATTCGCAACAGCGCCTTCACCCTCATGGCCCTCGTCGTCGTCTGGCACGGCGCCGTCGGACCGGTCGACTGGTTCTCCGGTCTTGACGAGGTGAGCCAGATCGCTGTCGTCTTCGGTGCGGTCATCACGGCCCTCCTCGGGCTCCAGACCTGGACGCTCCTGCAGACGCAACGTCAGACGGCTACACTCCTCGATCGCCTTGGTGGAGTAGAGGCGGGGACGCTCCCGATCCTCGGCGACGAGTCGACCGCCGACGGTACTTTCGCGCCGCGCTCCGCTCCGTTCTTCGATCTGCCTTTGCTCGCGGGCGGGACAGTCTCCCTGTCGTCCCTTACCGGGCGCGGCAAGCCGACGCTGCTGCTCTTTGTCGACCCTGGCTGTGGCCCGTGTCGCTCGCTCGTGCCGGACATGCAGGAGTGGAACAGGCGCTTCGCCGACGACTTCTCCATGCTCCTTATTAGCCGTGGCTCGCTGGAAGACAATCGCGAGAAATTCGGCGAGCTGCCGGTCGCCCTGCAAGAGGGCCGCGAGGTCTTCGATCGCTACGACGCGAAGGGCACGCCGACCGGGGTGCTCGTCAGCACGACGGGCATGATCTGGGACGACTATGCGCCCGGTCGTGACCGTATCCGCGAGCTGGTGGTCCGCACGACGCGTGGCGAGACCGGGAAGCGCCCCCAGGCTGCGCCCAAGCGGCCCGCGAACGGAAACGGTGAGATCGACCCGCGCGAGCTTCTGCGTATCCCGGTGGGGCCGGAGGTCGGTACCAGCGGCACGCGCCTGCCGCTGCCGGCGCTCGATGGCGGCTACGTTGGCCTGGATGATCTGCGCGGCGAGCGGCGGGTACTGCTCTTCTTCAGCCCGGACTGCGTCTTTTGCCAGCGCATGCTGCCGGACCTGCGCGAGTGGGAAGAGGAGGCGGGCGATGCTACGGACCGCCTGGTCATCGTGTCCGGCGGCGCCGAGGAGGCGAACCGCGCGATGGAGCTGCGCTCGCGGGTGGTGCTGGACGACGGCTTTACCACGGGGAACGACTATGGCGTGACGGGCACACCGTCGGCGATCGTCATTGACGAGGACGGCAAGGTCGCATCGCCGATCGCAACCGGGGCTGACGCAGTGCTCGACCTGCTGGACGCGGAGTTGCTCCCCGTCGACGCCTGAGCGTCGGCGGAATGGAAACAGGGCCGTCCGGATTTAGCTCCAGACGGACCTGTTCGTGTTGTTGGCCTATCCGCGAGACCGTTGGACGTCGCAGCCGTCCGGTATGAACGCGCGCTCGGTTAGTCGCCGGCTGCTGCGGCCCTGGTCTTCGCTGGTGTCGTGGCGGCGCCGTAGTACTCGCCGTAGTACGACGCGCCGTGCTGCCCCTTCTGCCGGTTGAGGACCACGCCGATCAGGCGAATCCCGCCCTGGTGGATGCTGTGCGCGGCGTGCTTGAGCGCGTCGGTGCGCGTCTTGCCCGAATAGGTCACGAGCACGACGCCGTCGGTGTGGCGCGAGATCGCCAGCGCATCGCTCGCCGACAACACCGGCGGCGAGTCGATGATCACCAGGTCCGCTTCGGTCTTGATGCGCTCGATCAGGCGGGCGAATCGGTCGGATGCGAGCAGGTCGGACGGGTTCGGCGGAATCGGCCCGCTTGGGATCAGGAAGAGACCCGGAAGGGCCACCTTCTTGGCGACGTCCTGCCATGACTGATCGGGGTGGGTGAGCAGTGTCGTCAGGCCGGAGCCGTTGTCGACGCCGAAAATGCGGTTCTGCGTCGGCTTGCGGAGGTCGCCGTCGATACGACCGTCGTCAACCCGGACTGGGCCATCACAACGCCGAGGTTCGCGGCCGTCGTGCTCTTGCCTTCGCCAGGGGACGAGCTGGACACCGTCATCGCCTGGATCGGGTTCGGAGGCGGAGGCGAACTCGAGATTGGTCCGCAACAGGCGAAGCGCCTCGGCCGCCGCCGATTGCGGCTGCGACATGGTGTAAACCTGACGCCCGCCCGGCTCGAGCTTGGCGATCTGGGAGACCGTGGCCAACAGCGGCGCGCCGGTCATCTCCTGGATGTTGTCCTCGGGCTTCACCGTGTTATCGAGGAACTCGAGCAGCGCCACGACGCCTGCGCCGAGCAGCGCGCCCACGAACAGCCCTAGCATGAGCGAGCGCTTGGGCTGTGGCGAGAACGCCGCCCCGGGTACCTGCGCCTCCTCCACCTGCTGCACCTGCGCGCTCATTGCCACCGTCTGCGTGCTCAGGGAAATCTTTTGGCTATTCAGGTCGATCAGCGACTGGGTGACGGCACTGCGCTCGTTCTGCAGGTCGGTTACACGCTGGTTGTTTCCGCTATCTCCCCGAAGCGATGCTATTTCGGTATCAATCTCTGTCTGACGCTGCTGCAGCGCCTCGATCTGGGCATTGATCTCGCCGAGATTCGCGTCGGCGCGATCCCGGGCCTGGTCGGCGGTGTAGTCAACGAACTCACTCACCACCGTATTCGCGACCAACGCAACCGATTCCGGGTCGGTCCCGGTCGCGGTCACGCGAATCAGTTGGGAGCCCTCGACCGCTGACGCGGAATAACCCGCCGGGACGAACTCGGTGCCCAGCGCCGCCGCCACGCGCTCCCGGATCGGCTGCGTCGTGATCAACTGCTGGTACGTTTCGGCGAGACGCTCGCTGGTGATAATGGCATTGTAGTCTGACGTGCTACCGGATAAGCCCGGGTTGACCATCATCGTTGCGGTCGCGGAGTAGAGTGGCGTCTCACGAGATGCCGACACGTACGCCGATGCTCCCGCGACGACCATCAGTAATACGACGATCCACCATCGCCGCCGGGCGATGTTCAACAGTTGTCTGAGATCGAGATCCAAAGCTCTTCCCCGGGCACGCGAAACGGACACCAACTCAACCTGCAAACTATAGTATATGAGGCGGCCCGCCGATCACCCTCGGCAACCGCCGCTTCTTGACGAAACGTTCGGAGAACTTTCCTCTATATGATTGACCTGCATTCCCACTTGTTGCCGGAAATCGACGACGGCGCCCCGTCGCTCGATGTCTCCATCGCCATGCTCGACGCGTACGTCGCCAATGGCTTCCGCACCGTCGCCACCACGCCGCACCTGATGCAGCGTCTGGACGCCACGTACGCCGCGGCGGTAAACGACGCGTTCGCGCTCGTTGAGCCGCATGCCCGCGAGCGCGGCATCTCGCTCGTGCGCGGCTTCGAGATCCGGCTTGCCCCAGGCGTCCCTGAGTGGCTGCGGCAGCGCGATGCGGTCACGCTGGAGGGGACCGAGGTCGTCCTCGCCGATCTTCCCTTCAGCGAGTGGCCGCTGTATGCCGACAGCACCCTGTTCGCCACCCAGACCGCAGGTTGTCGTGTTGTCCTCGCGCACCCCGAGCGCTACCCGGCGATCCAGGACGACCCTGCCCGCGCCGACGAGCTCGTCACGCGCGGAATCGCGCTGCAGGTGACCATCGGCAGCTTTAGCGGCGCGTTCGGCAAGCGCGCCAAGCGCACGGCGGAGATCCTGCTCGAGCGTGGCGTGGTCCAGCTCCTCGCAACGGACGCGCACTCCGCCGGCCACCGCATGGCCGCTGTCCCGGCCGGCATGGCGCGCCTGCGCGACCTGATCGGCGAGGCCGGCATTCACCAGTTGCTCGTCGAGGCGCCGGCGATGCTGCTGAACGGCGATCCGCTGCCGCCCCCGATCCGGGTTCCGGAGCGCTCCTGGCGCGACAGGTTGCACCTACTCCACGCCGGCCAGCGCTGGCCTCGATGCACAGAAGCTAAGCGCTGATGCGACATCACGAGTGAATCTGATTGAGTATGTACGTACGGTCGTGGTTTGTCGACATAGAGAATGTTTCCGTGTAGCATATTGCTACGGTCGGGTCTGTATAGTACGGAGCAGTTGGGGGCAACGAGAATAACTCAGTGAGCTTTCGGGAACGGGTGGGAAACGTTATGCGAATTCGGTCAACGAGGGATGACTGCAGCCCCCTGCGGTCAGAATGATTGTGAGACCGACAATTCTGGCGCGGCGCCGAATATCCTGCTTCGTCCGAGAGAGCAGGGACGCCTCGTATGAATTTGCTTTGGTACCTCAGCGCCAATCAGCGGATCTCGGAAACGCGGAACAGTCGACGGCTCGCCCGCATGTACGGTCACGCGGTCGGGGCGCGTCGAATCCTCTCTTCCTTGCTTCATAATGGGCATGGCCAGCAATCCGCACCGCAGGACGATATGGAACGCGTTCTGATCGTCGGTGCTGGTTCTGGCGGGCAGGTGCTTGCTTGGGAACTCCGTGCGAATCCCCAATGGAAGCTATGGCCCCGTGGTTTCGTCGACGACGACCACGGGAAGATCGGACGCCTCATCGCTGGTCTCCCGGTGCTTGGCGACTCCGACGCCATTCCGGCGCTCGTGCAGTCCGAGGGTATCGACGTCGTCGTCATCGCTGTTCCATCGGCGCCGACCTCGGCACATTCCCGTCTCAGCGAGATCGCGCGCTCGACCAGCGCCCGCGTGCTGACCATGCCGCCGATCGGATCCATCCTCAAGGGCAATAGCTCTGTCACGACGCTCAAATCCGTGCGACCGGTCGATGTCCTTGGCCGGCCCGTCGTCGAGCCGGATCGCGACAGCTGCCTGCAGTTCATCCGCGGACGGCGCGTGCTGGTGACCGGCGCGGCCGGGTCGATCGGCGCGGAGCTCGCGACGCAGATCGCCGATCTCGGTCCGGAGCAGCTCGTGCTTCTCGATACGAACGAGACCGGCCTGCACGATCTGTCGCTCGACATTCGGCGCCAGCAGCCCGATGTCGATGTCCAGATGGTCATCGCCTCGGTGACGGATTCGCCCCGCATCGGGCGCGTCTTCCGGACGTTCCGCCCGGAGATCGTCCTCCATGCCGCCGCCTACAAGCATGTTCCCGCGATGGAGGCCCAGCCCGGCCAGGCGCTGGAGACCAATGTCGTCGGGACCGATGTCGTCGTGCGCCATGCCGCGGCGTCCGGCGCCGAGCGGTTCGTGCTCGTCTCCACCGACAAGGCCGTGCGCCCCTCCAGCGTCATGGGCGCGACCAAGCGTCTCGCCGAGCTGGCCGTCGCCGTCGTCGGCAAGGAAACCGGGCTCTCCGTGTGCAGCGTCCGCTTCGGCAACGTCCTCGGCAGCCGCGGCAGCGTGATCCCGACCTTCGAGCGCCAGATCCGCGCCGGCGGACCGGTAACCGTCACCGACGAGCGCATGAAGCGCTACTTCATGACGATCCCGGAGGCCGTCAGCCTCATCATCCAGGCCGGCGCCTTCGGCCATCGCAACGTGACCTACATCCTCGATATGGGCGAGCCGGTGGCCATCACCGATCTCGCCAAGCGCGTGATCCAGCTCCATGGCCTGCGCCCGGGCAAGGACATCGAGATCGTCTACACTGGGATGCGGCCGGGCGAGAAGCTCTACGAGGAGCTCGACGCTCGATTTCGAGGACGCCAGCGAGACCGCCCACACGAAGATCCGCCAGATCGACGGCATGGCGTCGCACTTGCCGCTCGACGAGGTCCCGGGGCGCATCGCCGACCTCGTCCACCTCAACGGGGAGGACGACTCGGAGCTCGCGACCTGCATCCACCAGCTGATCGCCGACATCGACGGCGAGTCGCCCGTGCTCAACGGCGACGCCGACATCTCGCCGATCCGGCTGGTCTACTCCGCACCGCCGAAGGCGACGGAGAAGATCACCACGATCGCCTCGATGGTGCGGCGAGCGCCGCGAGGCACAGACGAACGGCACCACCGGCACGACAGGGGACGACGACTAGATGGCAACGACACGCATGGAGGTCCCGCTCTCGCAGCCGTGGATCACCCAGGATGATATCGACGCGGTCGTGGCCGTGCTCCAGACCCCGACGCTCAGCATCGGCCCGCAGGTGCAGGCCTTCGAGCGCGCGGTGGCCGATCGTCGTCGGCGCGACGCACGGCCTTGGCGTCAACAGCGGCACCAGCGGCCTGCATCTCTGCCTCGACGCGATCGGCGTCGGCCCCGGCGATGAGGTGATCACCTCGCCGTTCAGCTTCGTCGCCTCCGCCAACTGCATCATGTACGGCGGCGGCGACGCCCGTCTTCGCCGACATCGACCCGGACACGCTCGCGCTCGACCCCGCGAAGGTCGAGGCGGCCGATCACCGAGCGCACGAAGGCCATCATCCCCGTCGACGTCTTCGGCCAGCCCTGCCCGATCGAGGACATCCACGCCATCGCCCAGAAGCACGGCCTGCGCGTGATCCAGGACTCCTGCGAGGCCATCGGCGCCGAGCGCAACGGCGAGAAGGTCGGCGCGCCGACATACGCCGATGCCGCCGTCTTCGCCTTCTACCCGAACAAGCAGATGACCACCGGCGAGGGCGGCATGATCGTCACCAGCGACGACGACATGGCCCGCGCCATGAACAGCCTGCGCAACCAGGGCCGCGACGACGCCGGCACGTGGATGAACCACGTCCGCCTCGGCTACAACTACCGCCTCGACGAGATGAGCGCCGCCCTCGGCCTGAGCCAGGTCTCGCGCCTCGACGCCATCCTCGACGGCCGCGAGCGCGTCGCCCGCATGTACACCGAGCGCCTGGCCGACGTGCCCGGCGTGAAGCTGCCGTACATCGACCCGGCCACCACCCGCATGAGCTGGTTCGTCTACGTCATCCAGCTGGAGGAGGGCATCGACCGCACCGCCGTCATGGACCGCCTCGCGGCCAACGGCGTCCCGAGCCGCCCGTACTTCGTCCCGATCCACCTCCAGCCGCTCTACCGCGAGCGCTTCGGGTTCGGCGAAGGCGACTTCCCGGTCACCGAAGCCGTCGCCGAGACCACCCTCGCCATCCCGTTCTACACGCAGATGCCCGAGGAGTTCGTGGAATACGTGTGTAACCAGATCAGTGATGTAGTCGCGCCCTAATGAGACGTTGGTTCACGGAAAGTGACTCCGCGAGGCGCAGGGTGGACCCCATATGCTCTTGTGCATACGTGGGACTCACCCTGCTTCCATGAGAGCGGATGCCCCATCTAGAAGGCGCATGACGCCATGAGATCGTCGATAGTTGGACGAAGGCTGGTGCGGCCTTCTGGTAGTACCGATTTCTTGTGGTCTCTCTGCGGTACGGTGGTAAAGGCCGCGAGCCAGTGGAGCATTATCTTCATCCTGGTTCGGCTGGCAGGACCGAACCAAGTCGGTGAGTACGGTTTTGCTTTATCTATAGTCACCCCAATCGTTGTCACTGCGAATCTTCGGCTTTCCCAGCTACAAGCAACCGACCCAAGAGACTCATATAGCTTTGGCGACTATTTGGTGGCGAACTGGATCAGTACAGCCTTTGCGCTTGCGTCAATAATTGCAGTGTTGCTTTTCATCGATATGAGCAGCAGCATGAGAACACTAACCGTCATTGTTGGTGCTCGGCTACTTGCTTTCTCATTACTTGAGCCGTTTACTGGGCTCTTTACACAGAAGGGCCGGCTGGATAGGTATGGTCAACTGCTTACCAGCTCATACATTGTTGCGACTCTGGTCTTCTTCTGGGCTATAAAGTCCGGAATGTCTCTTTCGCTATCGTTCTTATTATCTGGCTTCGGATTGATACTGCCCGTGATAGTGCAAACCGTACCAGCTGCACGTGCACTCATGCCGACGGACGCCGAAACCGGCAGCGGTCTGAAGCCAACCTGGAGTAGGACAGCCCAAAAGCGATTGTTCCGACTAGCGGTTCCAATGGGAGTACTTCTCCTTCTTGAGGCTCTCGCTGTAAACGTGCCTCGATACGTTCTCGCTGCCTCAGTCGGCAACTACGAGCTTGGGATACTAGTCGGGCTCCTGACGCTATTGTCAGCGGGCAGTCTATTCGTGGATTCAGTTGTGCAGACTGCTATTCCTCGTATGGCCAGCTATAGGGCGGAAGAGAATTTTGGGCAGCTAAAAGGGGTGCTTTTCAAAATCGGTGTCCTTGCGGGTGGAGGGACGGTTATTGCTGGTATCGGGGCCTGGTACGTTGGGCCTTTCATAGTTGAACTCCTCCTTTCCCCGGAATATGCGGATTATCCGCTGGCGATCGTCGGTATTGTCACTTTGGTAGGAATCCAGCTCATCACCCGGCTGGTGACCGCCGCATTGACTGTAGTCAGGAAGATCGACGTCAATATGTATATTGGTGCCGTTTCATTGGCTCTCACATTGGTGATGTCATTGCTGCTAATCCCGACATATGGAACCGCGGGGGCAGTTGTGGCGTTGGTTATGGCATCGGTTACTAGGCTTCTACTCGTTGGAGCGGTTCTCTCACGTGTGTTTAGGACTCTGCCACAAGCGGAAGCCGAACGTGATCGATCTCGTGATTCTACAGAGGTGACGCATCTCCAGGAGCGTTCTCATGCATAAGACGAGAGAAGTCCATGTACTGGCTTTGATCGGTGCAGTTGTAATCTCGATCTTGATCGGTATGGCGTTTGGTAAGTTGCTTCCGGTTGTAGAAACTTTGGGTAGATACATTCCCCAGGACGATCTGTCCGGCGCGTATGTTATAGGTGCAACGTGGGCGGTGGTCATTGGCGTTTCCATGGTGATTTTGCCCATTCCTGCCCACCATAAGGTCGTACTCTTTTGGGCTTGGGTGATTAGGTCCGTAATTGCTCTGGGATTGATGCTGCTGGAAGCATACGCATCGCCAGATATGGACGCTTTCAAGTACTACTATTGGTCGAAAACCGACTGGCTTGATCTGAGTGGATTCGCTGTAGGAGACGGTACCTATAACATCGCTCGGTTAGTCGGCATCCATCATTTGATTTTCCCTGACTCTTTCTACATGATCATGGTTACGTGGGCCCTTGTGGGATTGATCGCTGCGTATCTTTTCTACCGGGCAGCCACCTTGCTAATAGGTGCCGACGACCGTCCACTACTTTACATATCGACGTTTGCTCCATCTGTGCTGTATTGGTCTTCTCTTATGGGAAAGGAACCGATTAGCTTTTTGGGCATGGGACTGTATGCCTACGGCGCGATTTCGTGGTTCAAGAGAGGCACTTTCTCGGCAATCCTGGTTTGTTTTACGGGCATTGTGATAGTCACTGGCATCCGTACTTGGTATGGTCCCTTGCTGATCTTACCGCTGATATTTATCGTTTTTGGACGGAACCCTGGTGATCATTCTCGAGGTACTGCCAGCAAGGTGGCGTTCATGTTGCTCCTTGTGCTGGGATTAGTCTTTGCCTGGAATAAATTTCGAGTACAGCACCAGCCTAACTTCAACCGAGGCTTTCCTAGAAACAACTAACAAGATCAACGAAGCCTATGCCGGTGGAGGCGGCGGATCGGCCATTACGGCCTCTACTAACAGGAGTCTGACGCAAGCCATTATTTCATTGCCGTATGACATGTTTACGGCGCTCTTCCGCCCATTGCCCGGGGAAGTCATGTCGCTCCCCGGAATAATGGCGGGCGTCGATCGACTCATACTACTGTTGCTTTTCGCACTTGGAGTTACCAGAATCGGCGAACGATCAAGTCGAAATCCTGTGTTCCTTTGGGCGGCGTCTTTAGTATCGCTTTGGGCGGTCCAATACGGCCTCACCGCCTCAACAAATCTCGGCAGCCTATCGAGATACCGGCTCCAAATCGAACCCTTTCTCATTGCTGTGGTGCTATACCTCGCCTTTGGTATACGAGGGCTCAGATCCAAGGCGAGTGAGGAGACGCGGTATTTGGCGGATGCAAGTTCGCTCACCAAGAAGGACGTTGGTCACAAGCATTTGGTTAGTCCAGAGATAATGCGGACAGCGGAAGGATGAGTTTGGATTTCTCGGAGGCCAATGAATCTAGATCCTGTCTATTGACTTAGGACTGCAGCATACCGTAGGCGTTCACGGGGATTGGCTTTCGGTTGAAGGATGTTGGGAGACAGTATGAGAGTGTTGCAGCTGGTAAAGACTGGCTATGGAGCTCCTTGGGCATTCATGCAAATGCGAGAGCTGGTCCAAATGGGAGTAGACGTTCATGTTGCATTGCCACCGGATAGCGTCAGGGAAAGCCAATACAAAGAAGCCGGAAATCTCGGTGCACAATCTCAAACCGATTTCCCGGTCAAGCGCCCGGCTCAGTGGCCGGCCCTAAAGCGAGCGTTCCGGAGTCTTGTAGAGAACATAGGTCCGGACCTCATCCATAGTCATTTTGTGGGTACGACGCTGACGATGCGGCTAGCATTAGGACGACACCATCCTACGCCCCGAGTGTTTCAGGTTCCCGGTCCTCTTCATCTAGAGCATCCATTTTTCCGTCGGGCGGAATTTCATCCGCCGGTCCAAAAGACCATTGGTTTGCCGCTTGTGAATGGACACGAGACTGCTATATCTCGATGGTGGGCGAACATTCAGGTCGTGTAGATCTGATCTACTATGGCAAGAAGCTCACGGAGTTCGACGCGGCTTTGCAGGCCGCGAATGGACCCAAGGTCTCTCTCCCGTTTTCACCGTCCACGAGAACCATTGGGATGGTGGCCTATATGTATCCCCCAAAGAAGTATCTCGGCCAACGAAGGGGTCTTAAGGGCCATGAAGACCTGATAGACGCATTGCGCATTTGCAGAGATCGGGGCCTAGATGTCGCCGGCGTTTTCGTGGGAGGTGCATCTCGGCCTGGACATCCATACGAGCAGCACGTGCAAGACTATGCGAAGCGTGTGTTGGGTGAGCATGCACTGTTCCTTGGCACGCGTTCCGACGTAAGGGAACTCTATTCATCATTTGATGTCGCGGTCCATCCATCTCATTCTGAGACCTCGGTGGTGCCGCTGAGTCTCTCATGTTGGAAGTTCCAACGATCGCCACCGAGGTAGGCGGATTCCCAGATATAGTCATACCCGGCATTACAGGTGAGTTAGTGCCGCCGAAGAACCCCGTACTGCTGGCGCAAGCCATCGCAGAAGTCCTTGAGAGCCCCGAAAAGGCGAAAGCGATGGCGAGGAAGGAAGAAAGCTAACTCGGCAGAAACTGGATATCGAGGAAAATTCTCGCCTGGCTTACAAGGCGTATAACCGGATCTTGGGTCTCACCTAAGCCACGGGAGTCAATCAGTCAATGCGGCCATTATGGGTTCTTGGTGCTGGCGGTCATGCTAAATCAGTTATCGACGCTGCCCAGAGCATGGGCGAGTACGAAGTCGTGGGCTTGCTGGATGATGCGTACTCGGAACCTGGCCTGTTTGTGATGGGTGCGCCGATCCTCGGCCGCATCTGTCCAGAGAATATCCAACAGTTTGCCATCACGAATGCTGTTATCGCTATTGGGAACAACGGTGTTCGGCGCCGTGTGTCCGAAGACCTAAAAGGTGTCGTTTCCTTTCCCACCATTGTGCATAGGGCGACATACGTGGCTCCTAGCGCCGTCTTAGGCATCGGTACAGTTATATGCGCAGGGGCAGTCATACAGCCGGAGGCCCGCCTTGGAGCACATGTGATTGCCAATACCTCCTCAAGTGTGGGCCACGACTGCCAAATAGACGATTATGCTCATGTGGCCCCTGGCACAAACATTGCCGGTGGAGTAGTTGTCGAACAGGGAGCCTTTCTTGGGATCGGCTCTAGAGTGATTCCACTGCGGAGAATAGGCGCTTGGGCCACGGTAGGTGCTGGAGCGGCTGTTTACCGCGATGTGCCTGCGGGTGCCACAGTTGTAGGTGTTCCTGCAGAAATCGTGAAACCCAATGTCGAAACATAGGACTGGGCATTTGCCCCACTTAACTCCCAAGCGGTAACTAAGTCAACTACGCTTTGAATCGCTCGGCATCGGTTTCGCGTCTAGGAACTTTGTACTGTTTGGCTTCGCACCGTCTGTATCAACTGGTGAAGGGTGACGTCGTGCAACTAGGGATCAAGCGTCTGATCGATATTGTCGTTTCCAGTGGTTTACTTGTGATATTGTCGCCAGTTATTGCGGCTGTCTATCTGGCAGTAGAATTAGGTTGGGGGCACCGTTATTTTTTCGCAACGGCGACCAGGTTATATGGGTGAGCCCTTTGATGTCTATAAAATCCGCACGATGATGCGTGCCACCCATTATGCTGGACGGCCCTTGAGCGATGAAGAACGAATAGGACGCCTCGGAAAGTTGGTTCGGGGCCTTAGTTTGGATGAGTTGCCTCAACTCTGGAATGTCCTGAAAGGTGATATGTCCATTGTTGGTCCTCGACCTCTTCTCTGGTCTTATCTAGAGAGGTATACACCTGAGCAAATGAGGCGACACGGTATGCGACCCGGTATCACTGGACTTGCACAGGTAAGCGGTCGGCAAGACATCCCATTCAGCAGGCGCTTGGAACTGGATGTTTGGTATGTGGAGCATTGGAGCTTATGGCTGGACGCGAAGATAATCCTTCGAACCGTAGTTCGGGTATTGGGTTCTAATGGAGTCAAGACAGGTCAAGATGTCCGCGATGTAGATGATCTTGGTCTGAACCAAGTGGCTCGAGGAGAGTCAGCTAAGTGATCGAGATTGATGGGGCATCAATAGGGCTACGCAAGTTCGAGCCAGAAGACGTCAACGCATTATATAGCTTTCGCAATGATAGGGATGTGGCGTCGTCTCTGGGAGGGTTCTCCACGGGATATGCGAAGACAGATTTGGCCGGTTGGATTGAATATCATGCTTCTCGGAACGATGAGGTAGTTTATGCGGTTGTGGATGACACCGACCAAGTAATCGGTCATGTGGGGCTCTATCAGATCGACCACCGTGTCCGCAAGGCGGAGTTCGCGGTCCTTATTGGGAACCCCGCTTTTCAAGGCCGAGGTCTAGGTAGGACTATCAGTCAATGGATGGTCGAGTATGGTTTTCTGGAGCTCAACCTTAACAAAGTGACTCTATCTGTCTTGGCGAATAACAGGCGGGCTCGTCAGTATCTCTCAGTCGGGTTTGTGGAAGAGGGTGTCATGCGCAGGAACAGTACCGGGATGGGGAATATATCGACGTGGTCATGATGTCGTTGTTGCGGGAAGAATGGAAGGCCGCCCAACAGTGACGTCGAATCGCTGGGAAATGGGCTCTGAGTTTCACTGGGACCCGAGCTTTATCTCTGTCGGACGAAATTCTGATGGGAAAGAGCTACGGGGCAGCATTTTGCTCGGTCGTTCCGCGTTGATGCGCTTGCGGCATCGCGGGGTTGGCATGGGACGACGCTTCATCTTCCCTCTTTTTTTGTCCCGAGGTGACAGCCGCGTGGCCCGAGACGTTCAATATCAGTTGGTACATTGATCGCCCTACGGACTCGTCGCCGGACTTCGATACGATAGACGGCGGGAGCGGTGACATCGTGCTTGCGGTGAATCTTTTGGCGTGCGATCCAGCGCAATTTGGGCGCAATGGATCGACGACCATCCTGGCTGCATCATCATTGACGACCTCTCTCACGACCCAAGTCCTGCCTCGTGGAACGGAGCCCAGCACATTATGTTCTCGCCTCGCTTCGCAAGACGATGCCGATTCCTGACGGCGCGATTCTGCTTTCCCCACGCGGGTTGGCGTTACCGAACACACCGGAGCCGGTAGGCGGTTCGTAGAAGCTCGAAGCAATGCTGCTTAAGGCGATGTACTCTTCAAGGGAGCCCGGTAGAGAAGGCGGCGTTTAGGTCACTTCAGGTATCCGGGGAAGAGTTGCTTATGTTCGCAGACGCCAGCCTCGGTGTTTACGGTTGAAGTGCTAGATTCGCTCGATCTGCCCCGCCAACGCAGGCAAAGAGAGGCGAATGTCAGATTTCTGGTGGAGAGTGGTTTCTTTCAGGACGGCTCGCCCCTTTTAGCCTCTCTTTACGTCTTGGCCCATAACGTCGACCCCTTTCAATGTGATCCTCCGTTGTCAGAGTCTTGAGGTCAGGGAGAAGCTCCGTAAACACCTCATAGAACATCAAGTCTTTCCCGCCGTTCATTGGGTGCAGGAGGGTCCCTACGCATCGGATGATGAGCAGTCACGAAAACTCGGCGATCAATTGCTAACACTTCCATGCGATTTTCGCTACGACCGATCTGATATGGGGAAATTGCTTGAGATCCTCGACACCTTCCAGACGTGACGGATTCTATGATTTTTGAATGGCTGACACCGACGGACAGCCGTTGGCGTCGATACACCGCCGCCTGGGAATCAGATATCTATCACTTGCCCGCGTACGCGGTCGCGGCCGGCGAACCAACCGACGATGTCCGGGCGGCACATGTTTGGGAGGGGGAGCGTCAGCTCCTGGTGCCTTTGGTGATCCGCGATATTCGAGGGGGTGCCGACCTCGATGTTGTTCTGGACGCCAGCTCGCCATACGGATATCCGGGGCCTATCTTGTCACCCATGAGATCTAGTGAGCGTGGTGCGTTCCTGCGGGAGGCGCTGCCCCAAGCTCGTCGTGGTCTCTCTGACGCCGGTTATTTCCGCGTTCGTGCGAATGCACCCTTAGTTGGCCTGCGCTCCGTTAAGTGGAGTTTCGGTACGACCGTGCTTCACGGTGACACGGTCTCCATCGATCTCACCCTTTCCGAGGAAGACTCTGGTCGCACACGCGCAAGGGCCATCGGTATGAAATCAATCGGTCTCGGAAACGGGGACACCGCGCGCTTCACGATGCTGAGCTGGCAGTATTTTGACGCGTTTCTTGACATCTATACGGAGACGATGGGAGTGTCGGGGCGACTGATTCCTACTTTTTCAGCCGAGACTACTTTCTTGCGCTTCGCGAGTTTCTCGGTGAACTTCTTGATCTTTGGGTTGTAGACATTGAAGGCGAGGTCGCGGCCGCATCCCTCTTCACCGAGTTCAACGGAATTGTCCAGTACCATCTTTCCGGGACACGTACAGAGCATCTGAAGGCGCAGCCGAACAAGCTGCTTCTGCATGAAGTGCGATTATGGGCGAAAGCCAGGGGGAATCGCGTCATGCATCTGGGGGGGGGCGTTGGCGGGCGACGTGACTCGCTGTTTGATTTTTAAGGCGGGATTTTCGAAGTAACGCAACCCTTTCATAGCTGGCGCTTGATTGCTAATCCTGGGGCTTATGAGAGCTTAGTTGGTAACAGAGGTTTCGATCCTGAAGAGCTTGATCCCTCAGGGTTTTTTCCCGCCTACCGTCTTCCATTGGAGTAGCGTGGCTGCATACAACCGCGGATGCATTTACGAATGCTCCGGTCGTCGCCGAACGGTCCCGGAGCCCGGTGCAGTGACGCTCCCGAGCGGGTCGCCGCCGAGATCGGGTCTGGCAAGGGCCTGGTCGACGGCGCGGCCCCTCCAACATCTCGTGGTGGCGGGCAATGTTTCGCTATCGTCGAGTGCCGACTGAGCAGCCAACTTCGTCCGGAGCGCTGCGAGGTTTATCAGTTTTCGACAGACTGCCCAACGAGAGATTAATCCTAATGACCGAGTTAAGAATGTCGAGCACTTGGTATGGCAAGCGAATACTATCGTCGAACTGAGCGCGAGTTCTGAATGTAGCAGTAACAGGATCTGGCCAGCGCTTGGCAATCGCTGGCAGTACTCGTGTGAGTCGGCCGCTTGTATCTCGCGCTCAAGTGGTCGATTTTTGAGAGGGCGATGTTACTCCAAGTAGGAACAACATAGTTCAACATCCAATCAGGAAGCGAACTCCATGCCTTCACAGGCGCGTCAGTGAGGTCGGCCCCCAAAATAGTGTGAGCAAGCAGTGTGACCGTTGAAATACCATTCAGTTCTTTATCAGGTAGGGAAGCTAAGTTTTTCCACTGAACCGGGAACTCACCGAAATCAACCAGCATACTAATGTCGCACAAGTAGATCGGGCGTACCAGGCCATGTATGAGCGAGTTAGGAACGATTGCTCGAATATGTTGCTCTCTAGAGGGCACCGCAACCTGAGTTCCATTGAGCTGGATATATTGGGTCGCAGGAAAGATCGGCTTCTCTGCTTCCGTGGTATTCTGGAATAGAATGCAGATGTATCGGGGGAGCATCAGAAGCCCTGTCAAGTATGAGGCGCTCTGCAAGGTTGTAGTCCTCGTCGCGCACCACCAGGTCGATGTCCCCGGCCGTCCGGATCAGCGGGGCAGGGTAGAGGCGCGCCACCGCCAACCCCTTGATCAGCACCGGCTCGACGCCATGCTCCCGCAGCCGCGTCACCACCCGCGCGATGTCCCGCTCCACCCGCGCGTTGTGGGCCACCTGCGCGTCGTACGCCGCCGCCAGCGCCGCCCCCACCGCGCCCAGCTCCTCCGCCCGGTGCCACAGCCGCGGCCACACCAGCCCCACGCTCCCGCTCTCGATCAGCACCGGCAGCACCTCGACCAGGTCCGCCAGCGGCGTCTCCAGCGGCGGCGCGTCCGCCCGCCAGCACTGCCAGTGCAGCTGCCGGATGATCTCGCCCTTCCGCAGCGCCTCCGCCGTGCGCTGTGCCCTCCGCTCCCGCCACCGCCATCAGCATCTCTCCGTCACCCCCACCGCTGGCGCACTTTCGCGCGCCCAATCTGTATTAACTGTAGGGGACGACCGCGTGTCGTCCCGTCCCCATGCTCTCGCCCTCGATCCCCCAGAAGACCAGATGCGCACCCGATTCCGCCTCGGGAAGTGTGATTGAGCATGATCGCCTGATCACCTTGCGCATCTCCCCACCGCCACCCCCTGTGGCATCATACCCGGGGCAGCCCGGCCCGCAGCGGAGAACACGCCCCCGTGCGCATCCTCGTCACCGGCGGCGCCGGCTTCATCGGCAGCCACCTCGTCGACCGCCTCCTCGCCAGCGGCCACCACGTCGTCGCCGTCGACAACTTCCTCACCGGCGTCCCCGCCAACCTCGACCGCCGTGCGCGAGCACCCCCGCTTCGCCTTCCTCCCCCAGGACACCGCCCAACCCCTGCGTGACGAGCTCGTCGACGACCGCTTCGACCGCATCTACAACCTCGCCAGCCCCGCCAGCCCCAAGGGCTACGCCCGCTACCCGATCGAGACCCTCCTCGTCAACGCCTACGGCACCCACCACATCCTCGAGCTCGCCCGCCGCCACGGCGCCCGCGTCCTCCAGGCCTCCACCTCCGAGGTCTACGGCGACCCCCAAATCCACCCCCAGCCCGAAACCTACTGGGGCCACGTCAACCCCACCGGCCCCCGCGCCTGCTACGACGAAGGCAAGCGCTACGCCGAGGCCCTCGTCACCGAATACACCCGCCAGCACCGCATCGACGCCCGCATCGCCCGCATCTTCAACACCTACGGCCCCCGCAGCGCCCCCGCCGACGGCCGCGTCGTCCCCAACTTCTGCATCCAGGCCCTCCAGGGCCGCCCCATCACCATCTACGGCGACGGCACCCAGACCCGCTCCTTCTGCTACGTGAGCGATCTCGTCCGCGGCCTCGAAGCCCTCATGGAGGCGCCCGGCCTCGCCGGCGAAATCGTCAACCTCGGCAACCCCGAGGAGCACACCATCCTCCAGTTCGCCCAGCGCATCGTCGCCCTCTCCGGCGCCACGGACGGCATCGTCCACGAGCCCCTCCCCCAGGACGACCCCCAGCGCCGCCGCCCGGACATCACCAAGGCGAAAACGCTCCTCGGCTGGGAGCCCCAGGTCGCCCTGGACGACGGCCTCCGCGAAACCCTCGCCTTCTTCCGCCAGAAGCTCGCCGAACCGGACCCCTTCTAGGAGAACGCGTAGGGGCGGCCGGCCGCAGGCTCGCCGCCCGTAGCGGCTGCCTACGGCGTCGCCACCGGCGTGGACGCCGCGTTCGCGCCATCCTCGCCCAGCAGCCACTCCACCTTCGCGGCGATCTCGCGCTCGTCCAGCACCACGTACGACAGGTCCATCTTCAGCAGCGGGTCCGGGAACGTCGCGATCTCGCCCTCGATCTTCGATGTCTCCAGCGTATCCGCCGTGCAGTCGTCCCGGTACGTCGTCCCCATCGACATCATCTCCCGCACCGAGAGATCCGTCTTGAAGTGCCCCTCCACCGCGTTCAGGAACTTCGGCGCGCTCGTCGCCACGTCCAGCCCGGACGTCTCCGCCAGCAGCGCCCGGATCACCTGCTGCTGCCGCTCCTGCCGCCCGAAGTCGCCTTCCTCGTCGTACCGGAAGCGCGTGTAGGCCAGCGCCCGCTCGCCGTCCAGCTCGATCTCGCCCTCGGGGAAGGTGAAGCCGCTCGCCTCGAATGCCGTGGTGTTGGACACCGTAACGCCGCCCACCGCGTCGACCAACCCCTCGATGCCGCCGAAATCGACGAGCGCGAAGTGGTCGATCTCGATCCCCAGCAGCTGCTCCACCACGAGGGTCTCGTACGGCACGCCGCCCAGCGCCAGCGCGTGGTTGATCTTCGTCAGCCCGTAGCCCGGCAGCTCCGTGCGCGTGTCCCGCGGCACGGAGAGGATCCGGCAGACGCCGGTGTCGCCATCGACATGCAACACCGCCAGCGAATCCGGCCGCACGTCGCCGTCGATCGCCTGCCCAGGCCGCGCATCGACGCCCATCAGCAGCATGTTCACCGAGTCGCCCTCGCTCTGGCGCAGCGGCCGCAGGATGAACTCCAGGTCCGCGGTCGGCTCAGCGACGGGCGTCGAGGCCGATCGGGTCGCGGCTGGCGTGCCGGCAAGGCCGGGAACCGCGAGCCCGCCAGTGCCGTCGCCATGCGGCGTGGCGCCCGTGCCAGCCGGTGTGCGTCCGGGTCGCGGGCGCGGGCGGCCCGGCCGCGTCGTCGGCCAGCGAGAAATCGCCGGTCTGCCCGGACGCCGCCAGCTCCAGCGCGCGCTGCGCCGGGCTGGTGTCGACCTGCACGTCGCTCCCGCCCTCATCGTCGAACACCGAACCGGAAACCACCGGTGGTGGCGTGCTCAGGTCGTTGATCTGCTCGAACTGCTGCTGGATGTAATAGGCCGCGCCGGCCGCGCCAATGATGAGGACGGCGGCCAGCAGCGCGAGGGTGACGAACACCGGTCGCCGGTACCATGGCCGCCGATGCCGGCGCCGCTTGCGATTCCGCAAATCCGGCTGACCGCTCACGCCCGGGAGCGGCACATAGTCGGCTGTCATCGTGATGGACGACGGAGAGGCTCTGGCCACACGTCGGGCAAAAGCGGTCGGTGTCCTGCACGGGAGAGTGACACGACGGGCAGGTCTGGCTCATGGATACAATGCGCTCCAGATGGAAAAAGTAGGCGATTCCGGTGTGGGTTGTGGCCGATATGGCTCGTCGGCAGTGTACCATGGCACATTTTGGGATCCGGCCGCGTGCGACAATCCTCCTATGATTAAGTACCTTGGTTCCAAGCGCACGCTCGTGCCGCATATCCTCGCGCTGGTCAATGAGCTCCCGGACATTGGACGTGTCTGTGACCTCTTCACCGGCACGACCCGCGTTGCCCAGGCGTTGAAAGCGTCGGGTCGGTACGTGGTGGCGAACGACGTCGCGACGTACTCCGCCGTGATGGCGCGTGCCTTCATCGAGGCCGACGCGAGCGCGCTGGATGTCGTGAAGCTCCAGGGCTGGATCGACGAGCTGAACGCGCTTCCCGGCGAGCCGGGGTATGTGACGCGGACCTTCTGCGAGGAGGCCCGTTTTTTCCATCCCAAGAACGGCGCGCGGATCGACGCCATCCGGCGGAGCGATCGATGGTCTGGATGCCACGCCGCAGGAGCGCGCGGTGGTATTGACGGCGCTGTTGCTGGCGGCTGATCGGGTCGATTCCACGACCGGTCTCCAGATGGCCTATCTCAAATCGTGGGCGCCGCGCGCGCTGAACGATCTCGAGCTACGGCTGCCGGCGCTCTTGCCGGGGCCGGGGAGGGCGGAGCAGCAGGACGCCGTGGCGTTCGTCGAGGGAGGCGGCACGCGAGGCATGGATCTCACGTACATCGACCCGCCCTATAACCAGCACTCCTACTTCGGCAACTACCACGTCTGGGAAACCCTGATCCGCAACGACGCTCCGGCATCCTACGGCGTGGCCCGCAAGCGTATCGACACACCCGACAATCGCAGTGCCTTCAACTCCAAACGCGCATTTACCGACGCCTTCACACGGACGATCCAGGGTGTGGAGTCCCGGTTCCTGCTGGTCTCGTTCAGCAACGAAGGGTTCCTGGGGGCGGAGGAGATGCGCGGTATTCTCTCGGAGAAGGGACACGTCGCGCGAGTCGATATCGACGCCCGGCGCTACGTCGGGGCGCAGATTGGCATCCATAACCCGGCCGGCCGGAAAGTGGGGCGGGTCTCCCACCTCCGGAACACGGAGCACCTGTTCCTCGTCGGGGAGAGAGCAGCGGTGGAACACGCCGTGTCCGTGTTCGGCGGCATCCCGCAATCGGCTGGTCGAGAGTAGCTCTTCACTGCCGGCGCGATGGGATACGCGCTCGGCGTGAAGCTGCTGCATGTGGTCAACGTCGAGTTCTCCACCGGGCGCGACGAGCGCCTGTCGATGCCCGTGATGCTGCCCCCGGTGCCGGATCAGGACCTTCTTCCAGGGGCGAAGGTGCTGATCTGCGACGACGTCGCCGACACCGGGGCGACCATCGAGCTCACGCGCGATTTCTGCCAGCAATACGTCGCCGAAGTGCGCAGCGCGGTCATCTACCAGAAGCCGCGCTCATCGGTGAAGTGCGAGTATGTCTGGCGACACACGTCCGACTGGATCCACTCCCCGTGGCACAAGCGGGTCGCGCCGTCCCCCTGATCGTCACTCGCCCGGCATCCGGCGTGCGATGAGTTCGGCAGTGACCAGCCGCGCTGGCCGCTTCGCCAGCATGCATGAAGGGATGCCCGAGCGTGGGATACCGTGATCAGTGGTACAAGAACGCCATTCTCTACTGTCTCGACGTCGAAACGTTCGCAGACGCCGATGGCGATGGCGTGGGCGACTTCGCCGGGCTGACCAGCCGGCTCGACTATCTCGCCGGGCTCGGCGTGAATTGCCTGTGGCTGATGCCGTTCTACCCGACGCCCGGTCGTGACGACGGCTACGACGTGGCTGACTATGCCGCGGTCGACCCGCGTCTCGGCGATATGGCCGGGTTCGTGGACTTTATCGTTGAGGCGCGCGAGCGGGGAATGCATGTCGTCGTCGACCTCGTGCCGAACCACACGTCCATCGAGCATCCATGGTTCCAGGCGGCGCGGCGCGATCCGAAATCGAAGTACCGCAACTACTACATCTGGCGCGAGGATGACCCGGGTGACACGAGCGACCAGGTGGTCTTCCCTGGCGAGCAGAAGGGCATCTGGACATACGACGAAGAGGCGAAGGCCTGGTATCTCCATCACTTCTATAAGGAGCAGCCGGACCTCAATTTCGCGAACCCCGAAGTGCGGGATGAGTTTCGGCGAATCGTCGGTCTCTGGCTGGAGTTGGGCGTCAATGGTTTCCGCGTCGATGCCGCGCCCTTCCTGATCGACCTGACCGGGCAAACGTCGCTCTCCGGCCGAGACAGCGCCCACGAGTACCTGGAGGAATTGCGCGACTACGTCACGGTGCGGCGTGGCAATGCCATCCTGCTCGGCGAGGTCGATGAGGGGCTGAGCTCGATCGCCGACTACTTCGGCGGTGGCAACCAGCTCCAGGCGCTGTTCAACTTCCCGCTCAACCGCTACGCCTTCCTCGGGCTCGCCCAGCAGTCGGCCGATCCTATCCTGTTCGGGATGGGCCAGCTCCCGACGATTCCCGGCGAAGGGCAGTGGGTGAACTTCCTCCGGCACCACGATGAGCTGAACCTGTCGCGCATGACGAAAGACCAGCGCGAGGAGGTCTTCGCGGCGTTCGGTCCCGAGCCGGAGATGCAGGTCTTCGACCGCGGGCTGCGCCGGCGTCTCGCCCCGATGCTCAACGGCGACCAGGCCCGGCTGCGTATGGCCTACGCGATGCTCTTCAGCCTCCCTGGCGCACCGATGATCTTCTATGGGGAAGAGATCGGGATGGGCGAGCAGATGGCGCTGGAGGGCCGGATGGCGGTGCGCTCGCCGATGCAGTGGACCAACGGCACGAACGGCGGGTTCTCGAGCGCGAAACCGAAGGATGTCGTGCGGCCACCGCTCGAGGATGGCCCGTATGGCTACAAGGCCGTCAACGTCAAGGACCAGCGCGCCGACGCCGAATCGCTGCTGAACTGGATGGCGACGCTGATCCGCGTGCGCAAGGAGTGCGGGGCGATCGGAAGCGGGAAGGCGGTGCCGATGCAGATCGACAACGATGCGGTGCTCGCCATTCGCCACGAGGAGGAAGGGGTGGCCGTAGTGGCACTGACGAACCTCTCCGACCAGCCGCAGGAGTTCAGCCTCGAGATAAGCCGGGAGGACGCGGCAACGGCGACGGACCTGTTCGAGGACCGTCTGTATGATCCGATCCGGAAGGCGAACCCGACCCTCACGCTCGAGCCCTACGGTTATCGCTGGATCCGCCTCGGGGGCGTCTACTAGCGACACGCCCAAGACGATCACGATCACGCTCTTTCGCACCACCGGCGGGGAGGGTCCGCGGGCTCTCCCTACATCGGCGTGGGATCGTGATCTCTCTACTCTCTATACAGAATGGCAGCACGAGGATGCGCCAATACGAGGGCCCCGGGGGACTGGCGCTAGAAGATGACTCTCAGGAGCAGGTTCAGGACGACGGTGAGGATGAGGGAGATCAGGATCCAAAGGAGGATCCACCCCGGGCTACAGCCGTACATCTGAACGCGACCTCCGCGGAACGTTTGCGGGCCGAAGAGTCGTTTCATGGCGCGCGTCCTCCTGATCCCGAAGAGACGACAAAGCGGGATGGCGCCGTTGCCACCCCGCTTTGTCTGGGGAGAGATACAGACCGGAAACGCGACTAGTTGGTCGCCTTCCAGATGCTGTCGATGGTTTGGCGGCACTGCTCGACGATCGAGGCGTCGACCGACGGGACGTCACCGTTGTCCTTCAGATCGTCGACGACCGCTTGCGGCATGACGTTGTTGATCTCCTGGATCATGCCGGCGTACGTGCGCAGACCCTGCTCCGCGAACGACTGCGTCGCGGTGTCGCCGAGCGCCATGGCCGTGGTATGGAGCATGGTGTAGGCGATCGCGACGTGGTTATAGGCTGTGTAGTCGTCGCGCAGCGCCTTGGCGACGCTATCGTTGCGGACCTTGTCGATCAGGCCGGCGGCCTTGCCTAACAGCTCGGCTCCTGTCTTGATGACCGGGTTGCCCGGCTCGGAGCCGTACTGCTCCTGATAGGCGACCGCGCGCTGCTTGCTGTCGCGGATGGTGTCGTGGAAGGTCTTGATGGTTTGCTTCAGCGAGCTGTTGGAGCTCTTGAGCTGCAACTGGTGGTCCATCGCCTCCTCGACGTGGCCCTCCAGCGCGACGATGTCGCCGACCCAGTCCGCAATCGTCTTGTTCACGCTTCGGGTATTGTCAGACATTGTTGAGCCTCCTGAAGATGGCGGGGAAGGGGGCTTCCCATCGCCAAAAATAAAGTTATACTAGAGATATTGAGCCGGCGGTGGAGCCTGTCGTTGTGGACATCATCCCGAGTCCCCGGACCCGCCAACGTTGATCATAGGGAGAAGCATCCATGAGCCGTCGCGAATCCACCGCCGGGCCCGCCAGCGTCACGCCTAACCCCGGAGATTCGGAGCCAGACCAGCTGTACTCCATTGGCGGAGCCGTCGCCGAGCTGCAACAGCATTTTCCGGATGTCTCGCACTCCTCCTTGCGCTTTCTGGAACGGGAAGGGCTCTTGCAGCCCTACCGCACTGAGGGGGGACATCGGAAATTCCGTGCCAGCGATATCGAGCGCGTACGGACCATCAAGGAGTGGCAAGCGCAGCATCTATCCCTGGAGGAGATCCGGCAGCGTCTCCAAATCATGGAGCGGATGCCGGCGCCCAACGACCTCTGGCAGCGCTATCTGGAGCTTGCCACGGAGGGACGCGTCGATGAGGCCGCATCGGCGATCCTGAACGCTGACGAGGCCGGTGTACCCCTGGTGACGCTCTTCCAGGACGTGCTCGCCCCGGCGCTCGTCAAGGTCGGCGAAGGCTGGGCGGCGGGGAGGCTGACCGTGGGCCAGGAGCACGAGGTCTCCGAGCTGACTCGCGACCTGATCGCCGACCTCTCGGCGCGCCACGCGGGCCGCGATGGAAAGAACCTCACCGTGCTGGCCGCCTGCGTCGAAGGCGAGCTGCACGAGCTCGGGCTGCGCATGGTGAGCGGACTGCTGCGCCAGCGTGGCGTCCGGATGCATTTCCTCGGGGCTAATGTCGCGACATCGTTCCTGTTGGAGTCCGTCCGCATGCGCGAGCCGGACGCCGTGGTGCTGTCGCTGACGATTGGCGCGCATCAGCAGGCGTTGATGAACTCGATCCGCGCGATGCGCGAGGCACTGCCGGCGCAGCTACAGCCGATCGTGGTGGTTGGCGGGGCCATCGCGTCGCTACCGGATGAGATGTCAGCGGGGATGGGCGACATCCGGGTCCTGGTGGGGACCACGATGGAGCAGGCGATCCAGGAGATCATGAGCATCGCCTCCCAGGGGTAGTCGACTCGTTCCTGGCAGGATTGGCACGCCGATTGCTCCCCCATTCTTAACGAGCACTGGATATCACCTCGGAAAAGGAATGGACACGTCATGGATGAGCGACTTTTCAACCCCGGCGCCCGCGTTATCAGCCTGGACGGGCATGAGATCGGCACGGTCGATCGCGTGAGTGGTGAGGGGAGCGATGCCCAGGTTATCGTGCGGCTGCCGGATGGCGAGCGGACCATGCTTGTGCCATTCAACGTGATCGACCTCGACGGTTCGTCGGAAGATATGGTTGTGATCCAGGGTGGCGTCGGTGACCTGCTTGAGGACCAGATGGACCTCGGCGCACACGATACGCAGACGTTCGCGCTCTCGGCGGAGGAGGCGATTGCCCATGTCCACGAGATCGACCGGGGCCGGCTGCTGATCGACAAGACCGTCGAGCTGGTGCCGCACGAGGCCCAGGTCGACGTCGGGACAGACCGCGTCGAGGTCGAGCGCGTCGCGGTGGACGAGGAAGTGGATACCCCGCCGGAGGTCCGGCAAGAGGGGGAGACCCTCGTTGTCCCGGTCGTGGAAGAGGTGCTCGTCGTCACCAAGCGGTATCGGATCATCGAAGAGGTCCGCGTGACCAAGCACCGGGATGTAACAACGCAGACGTTCAACGAGGAGCTGAAGCGCGAGGTCGTGACAGTGACCGAGGAAGACGCCGAGGGCAACGTCGTCGATCGATAAACGGGTCTTTCAGCATGAGGACGTCCCGGGCAGTGATCACTGCCCGGGACGTCCTTGCTTATCCAGGCTCGCGCTCGCGTCATCTCCCGGCGTGAGGGCCTTCAGCAGTTCTGGTTGGAACTGCGCCCGGAGATCCACACGCAATCGATCCCCGCGACAAGCAACTACATCGGTTCCTGCTCCAGGATGGTGGTGAGATGCCGGAGGGCGCCCTGCACCTGTCCAGGATCATGCAGGAGCGCCTGCTGGACGTCGAACACCGCTCGCTCGAAGAGCCAGGCGTCGAGAAGGATGCCGCGATCCTCGTCGTCTTCCGGAAGAAAGCCGTCGCCCTGCGCTTCGCGAAGGTAGGAGCGCAGGAAAGAGACGCAGCTGGCACGGCACCATGACGCGACCAGGGCCTCGGTTGCCTCGCCGTGCTCGGCGGGGTGTCCGTTTTCGCCCGCATGATCTGCCAGCGTTTCCCTGGCGACCGCCCCGAAGGAGTGGAGCATGCCCGCGACATCCCGTAGCGGCGAGGTCTTGAGCCGGCGCTCGTCGAGGAAGCGGTCGGGCTCTCCTTCGAAATCGACGAACACCACATCTTCATCAGTGCGAAGCACCTGATCCAGATGCAGGTCTCCATGGTTTCGAAGCCGATAGCCGGCCGAGCGGACATCCATGATCGGGCGCAACCGGGCAAACATGTCCTCCTCGCGTGCCAGAAGGTCGTTCGCGAGGCGCGCCGCCTCCCCGTTCAGCGATGCGGACGCCTGGGCCAGGCTGCGCCGGCTGCGAGCCACGAAGCTTCGCATCGACTGGTACAGGGAGCGGAGTCCATACCCCGCGTAGGGCTCCGGAACGAACGCCGGACGCATGGTTTCAGCGCCGAAGGCATGGTGCAGGTTCGCTGTTCGCGTGCCGAGGAGGTCAGCGAAGCGGAGCCATGAAGCGAGCTGGTCGTCGAGCGGTGGTGGTGGGGTTTCGTTGAGGGCTTGCAGCAGCTCTGACGCGGTAAGGGCAGGCGTGCGGGCCACGACGGTGCCGTCAACCTGGCCGTGACGGATGAGGTCGGCGAGGTGGGCCCTCGCCGATTCCCGGGCCGTGCCCTTGTTCGGCACATGCTCCTGCAGGACCGCGATCGTGATCTGCGGGCTGTTTGGCCGGCGGTACTGCAGCGCCCCGATCGTCGCGGGAATATGCGCGAACCCTTGCCCGGTCAGGACCTCGCCGATCTCCCATTCCGGATTGATGCCCTCGTTGGTGCGTCGCAGGAACTTGATCACCAGCCGGTCGGAACGGAACACGGAGGTGCCGGCGGTCGCGTCGACGTCATGGGTGGCCTGGCTTCCGGTCGGTGGGACGTCGACCGGTTGGTCGTGGCGCCGCGCGTGTTCGACCACGATGCTTCCATTCTCCCCTTGAAGAGGTGCATCTGGGGAATGGCGTAGCCACGCCAGGGAGGCGAGCACCGCGTCGCCGCCATCCTGCCCGATGGCGTCGCAGAGAAGCGCTTCGGTGCCCTTCAGCGTCGTCACGCGCGCGATCGCGGTTTCCGGTACAACGTCCGCATCATCCGCGGGAGCGAGCGAGAGCGCGAGGAGGAAGATGTCAGGGTCCCGGTCGGTGAAGCGCACCAGCGTCGGGAGGATCCATGTCGGATGTGGCCCCTCCGGGAGTGGCACGGCGTCGAGTATGCGGGCTGTCAGGAGTGTCCGCAGGGCGACGCGCGCCCATGGCTGGCGGTTCAGAAGGCTCGGCAGGAGCGCTTCGATCTGCGCTCGGGCACGGCCGTTGATCACGTGCTCGGGCGATTCGCCAGCTGACAGTGTCGGAAGCGTCGTCGGCCCTCCGACATCGGTTTCGCCAGACGCGATGGTGTTTGCGGGTATAAGCCGGAACCAGAAGAAGCCATGCGGCCCTAGCGTGAGCAGATAGGGCTGGCCCGGCTGCACCTCCCGGAAGGGGACACGGCCGAACATCTCGACCGGGACCATGCCGTCATACGGGCTGAGATCGAGATCGACGGATTGACTGAAGCGGGAAAGATTGGCAACGACGAGGATCCGCTCCCCGTCATACTCGCGGATGAACGCGAGCACACGGTGGTTTCCGGGGTTCAGCATGACCATGCCGCCCCGGCCGAAGGCGGGTGATTGCTTGCGCAAGAGGAGCAGGCGGCGTATGAACTGGAGAAGGGAATGCGGGTTGGCTTCCTGCGCCTCCACGTGTACGGCATCGTGGTGATATTCGTAGTCGACGATCAACGGCAGGTAGAGTCGCTGGGGAGACGCGGAGGAGAATCCGGCATTGCGGTCCGCGCTCCACTGCATCGGCGTGCGGACCCCGTCGCGATCGCCGAGATAGATGTTGTCGCCCATCCCGATCTCGTCGCCGTAGTAGAGCACCGGAGTGCCCGGGAGGGAGCAGAGCAGGGCGTTCATGAGCTCGATGCGGCGCCGGCTGTTGCCGAGCAGCGGTGCGAGCCGGCGGCGGATCCCCACGTTAACCCTCGCATCCTCGCTGGGCGCGAAGGCGTGATACATGTAGAGCCGCTCTTCGTCGGTCACCATCTCAAGGGTCAGCTCATCATGGTTGCGGAGGAAGAGCGCCCACTGGCTGGTCGGCGGGATCTCCGGTGTCTGCGCCAGGATGTCCTGCACCGGAAGGCGGTCTTCCGTCCGCAGCGCCATGAAGAGGCGAGGCATCAGCGGAAAGTGGAACGCCATGTGGCACTCGTCGCCGTTACCGAAGTAGGCAGCGGCGTCTTCTGGCCACTGGTTTGCCTCCGCCAGCAGCATGCGATCGTCGAAGCGTTGATCGATATGCGCGCGAAGCTCGCGGAGGAAGGCATGGGTCGCTGGCAGGTTCTCGCCGGAGGTGCCCTCAGCCTCGGAGAGATAGGGCACCGCGTCCAGTCGTAAGCCGTCCACGCCCATCTCCAACCAGAAATCGACGGTGTCGATAATGGCCTGCCGTACCGGTGCATGGTTGTAGTTCAAGTCTGGCTGATGGCTGAAGAACCGGTGCCAGTAATAGGCATTCGCGACGCCGTCCCACGTCCAATTCGACTGCTCGTAATCCTGGAAGATGACGCGAGCGTCCGTATAGCGCTCAGGCGTGTCGCTCCAGACGTAGAAATCGCGCTCGATGGAGCCGGGCAGCGCCGTGCGGGCGCGCTGGAACCAGGGGTGCTGGTCCGAGGTGTGGTTCAGGACCAGTTCGATGATGACCCGTAGATCCCGCTTGTGCGCCTCATCGAGGAGCTGCTGGAAGTCGTCGAGGGAGCCGTATGCGGGGTGAACGGCGGTGTAATCGGAGATATCGTAGCCGTCGTCGCGCAGGGGAGAAGGGAAGAATGGCAGCAGCCAGATGGCGGTGATGCCCAGGCTCTGGAGGTAGTCCAGCTTCCCGATAAGACCCTGGAAGTCTCCGATGCCGTCCCCCGAGGAATCCGCGAAGGCCCGGACATGGACCTCGTAGATCACCGCATCCTTGTACCACAGTGCTCCGTCCGTGCTGTTCACGTGCGTCCCCGTTCAAGCTAGACCCGGCTGCATGATGTCCGGTCAGGATCGTGACTCGATCGTGGCGGACTGCTGCCGGCCGTTATCGCAAGTCTCGTGCGACGTCACGAATCTGGCCCAGGGATGCAGCGATCCCGGCCGCACGAGAAAGCGGTGGGCATTTGCCCACCGCTTTCTCGAATGTCGTTTGGTTCGGATGCGGCCTAGAGGATGCCGTCGTCCTTGCGGTCGGTGCGGTCGATGTCGACGTTGTCGCCCTCGACATGCACTTCCTCGCGGCGAACCGTGTCGCTCACCTGCTCGGTGTGCTCGCGGGCGGTCTTGTCGATGTCGACCTCTTCGACCACGCGGGCACGCTTCTCGACCTCGACCTCTTCGCCGCGCAGCGGCACCTCGATCGTGCCCTCTTCGAAGGCATGGTCGGCATCGGTCACCGGACGGTCAACGCGGCGGCGCGTGACCTCAACCTCTTCTTCGGTCACCGGGACCTCGAGCGTCTGCTGCTCGGAGACGACGTCCTTCTCGATGCGGACCTCTCCACGGTCGACCTCGCGGGTGCGAGCGGTCAGCTCTTCCTCGTGGACGTCGACCGTGCGGTCGCCATCAGCCACGTTCGCCGCGCCCGCGACGTTGCGGTCGGCGGCATAACCCGTGTTGACGTCAGTTTCGGTGGCGTAGTCTGTATCGACGTTCGCGGGACGCTCGATGTCGGCCGCGACGTAGTCCGCATCGCCCGTGGTCATCGTGCCCTGGCCGTAATTGGTGTCGGAAACGGCGTCACCCGTCGCGGCGGGCGGATTGCTCCACTCCTGCTCCAGCGCCTCGTCCTTGGTGACGTTCAGGTAGACCTTGTCCTCATCGTAGGAGGAGATGGCGCTCATCGGGATGTAGTGATCCTGCGGGAAAAAGAATCCCTTGCGCACAACAAAGTAGTCACGCTCAACGGCGTCGATCTCGCCGACCTTCTCGCCGTCCGCGCCGATAACGTCCATGCCATTCTGGGGTACAAAGTTCGTAAGATCGCGGTCCATGTGTAACCTCCGTGATATGTTCGTGACCCGTGTCTTTTTCAAGACGTGGTCCCAAGCCGGGACCTGCATGAGAGTTGGGGGAACATGCGTCCCGGTCGAGACTCTCACCACATACCTACGCAACGCACGTGCCACGTTCCCAATAGGGCATGAAACGCCCGGCACGACGGGGATTCGGCCGGGCGCGGTTTCAGTTCTCGTGAGAGGTTGATCAGGCGTTATGGAGCAGCGGCAGGCGCTCGCGGTAGGCGCGGACAAGCTCTTCCATCTTCTCGTCGCCGCCCGGGAGGTTCATGGTCGGGATCACCGGTGGCGCGACGCCGCGCTGGTGGAGCTGGTGGGTCGTCTCGACCACGATCGCGTTGATCAGGGCGAGGCCGACGACCGATGAGACGCCCCCGACCGGGAACTCGACGCCCGGGATGGAGACGATCGCGTCGCCCCGTGGCACGCAGGTGTCGATCGCGATGTCGGCCACATCCGCGAGCCGCTTGCCGGAATCATGGCGTGAAGGAGCGTCGCGGTAGGTGTGGTCCGACGTGATGGCGACCGTTTTCGCGCCGCGCGCTTTGGCTTCCAGCACCGCTTCGATCGGCACCGGGTTTACGCCGGAGTTGCTCGTGACGATGACGATCTCGCCCTCGCGGATGTCGTGCGTGCCGATGACGACCTTTGCGTAACCGGAGGTCCGTTCCAGCAGCGTCGCGTTGACGTGGCCCATCAGCGTCAGGTTGGGATCGAGGATCGGGTTAAGCGGCATGAGGCTGCCAGCCCGATGGAAGACTTCCTCGGCGACCATGTGCGAGTGGCCACTGCCGAAGAGGTGCACGATGCCGCCGGCGGCGATGGACTCCGCCATCCAATCGGCCACCTGCTCGATCTTGAGGGATTGAGAGCCCAGCATCTCCTCGATCACGTCGTACAGGCGGCGGAAGTACTCACGATAGACGACGTTGATCATGGGGGAATGCTCCGGATGGCGCGCGGGACACCGCATTGTGCCCGGTCCTGTTGTATCACTCCACGGCGGCGATGAATAGAGCCTGGATACGGCAAAGGCCCTGGCAATATCGCCAGGGCCCTCGTCGAACCGGTGTCAGTTTGCGCCGGAAGCGCTTACTGTCCCGTGGAGAGGCTGCACTGCGAGAAGTCCATCTCCGACTGGCCGAGGGTGACCTGGACGTCGGAGCTTTGGCCGTCGCGCAGGACGGTGAAGGTGACCGTGTCTCCGGCCTGCTTGGTGACCATGATCTCGCTGAACGGCTGGTTCATCGCGACCTCGGTACCGTCGACGGCGGTAAGGATGTCGTTGCGCTGCAGGCCCGCCTGCTCGGCCGGACTGCCGCTCGCGACCTCGGAGATCAGGGCGCCGTACTGGACCGGAAGGTCGTACTGCTTCGCCATTTCCGGGGAGAGCTCGTAGTAGGTGACGCCGAGGTAGGCACGGGTAATTGTGCCGTTCTGGATAAGCTGGTCGACCATCACCTTGACGGTGTTGGACGGCACCGCGAAGAACAGGCCCTGGACCGGCTGGCCCTGATTGTCTGTCGGGATACCGAGCGTGTTCACGCCGATGACTTCACCCTGCAGGTTGAAGAGCGGGCCGCCGGAGTTACCGTGGTTGATCGCGGCGTCGTGCTGGATCAGGTTCGAGTAGTCCTGGCACATGGTGGCGTCCTGCGCGGCTAGCTGGTTGCGGCCGATGCCGCTGACGATGCCGGCGGTGACGGTGTTGGTGAAGGCGCCGAGCGGCGAGCCAATGGCGATCACGTCCTGGCCGGGCTTGAGGGCGTCGGAGTCGCCGAAGGAGACTACGGCGGGAACCGAGGCGGGGTCGATCTTCACCACGGCAAGGTCGTCACGGGCGTCGATGCCGATCAGCTCGGCGTCGACCGGGGTGCCGTCCTGCAGGATGACCTGGAAGGCATTGCCGCCATCGACGACGTGCCAGTTGGTGACGATGTACCCGTCCTCACTGATGATGAAGCCTGTGCCGGCTCCCTGGACCTGAGGGTCGCCGCTTTGGCCCATGAGCCCCGGCGAGGTGGTCATGTTGTAGACGGTGACGACCGCGGGGGTGACCTTCTCGACAACCTCGACCTTGGTCATGTCCTGGGGCTCTGGGCGGCGGCGCGGGTGAGCAGGCCGGCGCCGGTGAAGGAGCCGAATACGAGAAAGAGCGCCAGGAATGCGACGAAGAGCTGGCGCGCGAAGCGTGGTACTGCCATGGGGAACCCTTTCCCTGCGATGATGCTAGACCGCCCCTTCCGGCGGGCGCGGGGTCGCGATTAGCGAGGAACCCGGGTCCATCATGGCGAGAACGGCAACTGATGTAACGATGCATGCGACGCATAAAGCGTGCCGATGGGTGCCCCGCGCGCCGGGCTGCGTGGAGCAGGACGGGGCGGCGGGGTGCACCTGTTCATTGATACCAGTGGTGGATGAACGCTCGCTGAACCGGGGGTGAAGAAAGCCTAAAACTCGCGCCCGGTTCGGCTTCGCTACCCCTCGGGGGTGCCGGCGACCGGAGTGCCCGCGTCCGGGGCGTCGATCTCGATGTCGCTTGCGTTGAACTCGTAGACGCTGGAGTTCTGGTAGCCCCCGGCACGCTGGACGACCTGGCAGGGAAGGTCGTTCTCGTCGAGCGCCACCTCGTAGCGGATCTCGTCACCTTTGCCGCCGGGATCGCCAAAGGTGTAGAGCGTGCACGAGCGGCCGCCGACCTGGACGGTGCCGCTGTTTTTTACCGGCTGCGCCAGCAAGTCGTCGGAGAGGCTACTGAAGGGGCTGATCGGCTCGCGAGTGAGGTAGGCGACGCGGTTGCCGACCGGCGTGTCGCGCGGGACGACATCCTTGTCGAGGGTGATCCATGTGCCGGATCCGACCTCCGGGGCGACGGCGGAGCCGACGAAGATGCCCTTCATGTAGATCACGCCGTCGACGTACATCTGCTCGTTGATGACCGTGCCGTCGATGACCTCGGTCACCTCGCGATCGTTGGGCGAGATCCAGGTCTCAACCGCATAGGAGCGGTCCGGGACCGGCGTGCCGGAGCCGGTGTCGACCGGGATGGGTCCTGACGAGGAGGTGACGCGGAAGGCGGAGACGCCCTCCCATGCGGCATTGATGCGTCCGGTGATGTCGGCGACGGACATCTCGCCTGGCGCGGCGGTGGCCGGGGCGCTGGTTGACTCGACGGTCGGGGCGGCGGCGTTCTCGTCACTGCCGGAGCCGCACGCGGTCAGCAAGACGGCGCTGAGCGAGAGCACGGCAATGCGGAGCAGCGTGACGGGCCGGTGGATGGCGCGATCGATCATGGAGGACCCCTGAAGCGCGGTGAGGACGAATGCTGGGACGAAGGGGCAAGGTGGTCGTCGCCCCCGGGCTGTCGATCATCATACCCGAACCCGGCGGGGCCGGGAGGGCGCTATGGCACCACGTCATGGTGATTTGCGTATTGACGTTATCGCGATACATTGATAACATAAGGGAAGTAATCGAACAGCACAGGGAATCGTCGATCCCTGAAGCCGTTCGGGCTGCTCACAATGGCGTGGGTAGTGGCGCACCTGACAGGAGACACATTATGGAGCTGGTTATCGTTCTCGCCATCGTTGGCGTACTCGTGCTTCTCGACGTGCTGGCCGTCCGCTACGGCGCGGATTCCCGCATCTTCGACAAGACTCGCCCGAACTGGTAACGCACCCCTGAAACCCGACACGAACGAGAACGGCCGCGATCCCTGCTGATCGCGGCCGTTTTGCGTCTCTCTGGTATATCAGCGGTCGGCGAGAAGGGCGTCCAGCGCGTCGCGCAGCGCGCGCAGGCTCTGGGCGGTTTCCGGCGAGCTGGCGAGGCGCTCGTCGTCGACCCGGCTAAGCGTGCGGGCCAGCGTCGAGATCTCACGGGTGAGGCGGGTTGGGTCGAACTTCGGCGCGGCCAGCAGCGAGGCGATTTCCGGCGCCGAGCCGGACCGGATCGCCTCGAACACGGCCTGCGTCTGCGAGTAGAGCTCTTCCGGCGATGAGGGCTCGACCAGTTCGTAGAGCCCATGCAACGCCTGACGAACCGCCTCCGGATCGTCGTCCCTGTCGATCGGGAGGTCGCGGAAGGCGCGGGCAAGGCGGCTCGCGGTCGTCGCCGACATCGAGCTCTCGACGATCAGCTCGCGCAGTGCGTCCTGTCGCGTTTCTGGCAGCCCCTGCAACGCGCGTGATTGCTTTTCGCTGAGCCGGCCCTGCTGGATATCGTCCCGCGCCTGCTCGGGCAGTTTCTCGGTGCCGAGCAGCTGGAAGAGTCGGCTGCGCTTGATGCCGACCGCCTCGGCGACTTGCTCCCACGAGACATCGCCAAGCTGCTCGCGCAGGGCGCGGAGGGCGGCAGCGCGGTCGATCGCGTTGAGATCGTCGCGGACGACGTTCTCCATCAGCTGCTGGAGCAGGCGTCGCTCCTCCGGCACGTCGCGCACGAGCGCGGGGATGCTCGTCTTGTCGGCGAGCCGGGACGCCCGCCAGCGGCGCTCGCCGTGGACGATCACGTAGACATCGCGGGCGGCTTCATAGCGCACGACGATCGGCTGCAGAACGCCCTCCGCGCGGATGGAGGTGGCGAGCTCTTCGAGACGGTCCTCGTCGAACGTGGTGCGCGGCTGCGCAGGGTCTGGCTCGATCCGCCCGAGGTCGATCTCCTTGGCGTTCGCGAGGTCGGTCACGCCGGTGGCTTGGGGCCGGGTGTCGGTGAACAGGGCGTCGACCGTGAAGCGGCGGCGGGAGCGTCCGGGCGTCGGGGTGCGTTCACTCATTGGCGGCCTCCTCGATCCATGCGCCGACCTGGCGATAGGCCTCGGCGACGTTCGAGCGTGGCATGTACTGCAGCACGCTGGTGCGCTCGGCGGTGGACTCGGCGCCGCGCACCGAGAGCGGGATCGACGGCAGCAGTGGCAGGTCCGGGAACTGGGTCTCGAGCTGGGTCAGCATGTCCTGCGCGAGGCGGGACGAGTGGTGGACCTTCGTGGGGAGGAAACCGAGCACCTGCAGATCCGGGTTCAGGCGCGAGATCTTCCGGACCGTCTCGAACAGGCGGCGGAGGACCATCAGCGACAGTGGATGCGGCTCGATCGGGATGACCAGCTCGTCGATCGCGACGAGGATGTTGATCGAGATGATGTTCAGCGCTGGTGGCGAGTCGATCAGCACATAGTCGTACGCGGAGAGATCGGTGCTCTTCAGGCGGTGCTCCAGCTGGCGCTCGCGCTCCAGCACGTTGAGCAGCTCCAGCTCAGCCGCGGCGAGATCCGGGTGCGAGGGGACGATGTCGACGCCCGCGATGGTCGTTGGCTTGCGGACCTGGTCGATGGTGATGTCTTCATCGAGCAGGAGGTCGTAGACCGAAAGGTCGAGACCTGCGACATCGGTGCCGATCGCCATCGAGAGGCTCGCCTGCGGGTCGAGATCGATGGTGAGCACGCGACTGCCGCGCTCGGCGAGGGCGGCCGCGACGTTGAGCGTGCTGGTCGTCTTGGCGGTTCCGCCCTTCTGGTTGAAGAAGGCTATGACACGAGTCATGGTCGCGGGAGGGGTCCTTTCCCATCGGGGAAGATTGGGCTTCGTCAATGCTCACATCATCATAGCGGGACCCCGTGAGGCCGTGCATCCCGTTGCGGGAGTATGGCGACGCCCCCGGCCGGTCCTGCGCTGGTGCAGGAAGGTGAGGGGGCGTTGCCATCGCAGCTCGGTTGTCCGTGGCGTTCATCGTCTAGCGCCGTGCGGCGAGGGCGGGGCCGTTTGCGCCTGCGGTACGGGAACCGGTGAGCACGGTGCCGAACGCGACGAGCAATTTGCCCATCCGGACGCGCACCGCGTTGATGACGAGCGGGACGACTGGCTGGTGCATCGGGAGCATCTGGTGTCCGTGGAGGAGCTTCTGCTCGCGCAGGTACTGCTCCTGCACCTGCAGGCGTGTCGGCGGAATGTGCGGTTCGTCGTGTGGCGGTAGCTGGAACGGGTACATGATCGGATCTCCTCTCTTAGGTTTTGGCCTGGGAGAGCGTCGTGGAACGCTCGATGTGTCCATTGCCTGCGGATCGGCCGTGCAGCGCCTCGCCGGTGCGAATCAGCAGTGTGCCGAGCCGGCCGATCATTTCGGAAGCAGCGGAGGCGCGCGTTGCGCGTGCCAGGCGATGTAGCTCTCGCATGCGAGCCTGTTCGTTGCGCTCGCGCTCGGCATGGCTGAGAGTCATTTCGTGGATACGGATGTCGGTATACATGATCGGTATGGTCCTTGTTTTCACGTCGATGTGATCGGTTCGGGACCCTGGGAGGAGGATCCTCGATAGAGGACGACTCCTCTTCCCTATGACGAGATGGTGCGGGACGGCGTGACCGGCGTCGTGTCGATGCCATGGGTGACCGGGCGCCGATGAAGCCGGGTGCCGAGGCCGATCAGGGCCTCGCCGACGACGTGGCGGATGCTGGTGATGACGCGGCTTGCGAGGTCAGGCTGGCCGGCGGTTGCCAGGCGGATCTGCTCCGCCATCAGGGCCTTTTGCAGGCGGTTCGCGGTCACTGCCTGGGCGTGGGACTCCAGGATGAGCATGGGGTGATGCATGGTGGCCGATTCCTTCCGGGCGCGGCCGTGATTGATACGACCGTGCGAATTCGATTGATGACGAGCGGAGTGAAGCGCGATCGTTCCGTGAACGGTCGAATACGGGTACACGTTGTCCAACGTCTCCTCTCCTGATTTCGGAAACAGCGCGCAGGGTATCCTCCAGCGCATGGTTGGCTGGCGAAAAACATCACTGTTTGCTGCGCCTGGCACGCGCCGTGGCGAGCCAGGGCCTGAGGCGGGGTCGCCGCGGGCAGCTGGTGTTGTCAATCAGGATCGGATAGGGGGCTCAGGGCCCGATGCTCCGTGAAAAGGGCACAAAAATACCCGGATCCTGGGGGAACCCGGGTCGTGCATCCATGAGGGGAAGAGCGAGAACTAACGCTCCGCGTCAGGGAAGCACGGCCAGGGATCACACTGACGTGCATAGCAACCGCTATTTGCGGCGAGCATGGACATCCACACCATCAGGTTGTCTCCTTTCCGTGCTGGCGGGCCAGAAGGCCCGGAAGGTCTCTCGGTTCCGTCCGCCAGGCGGCGTCCGGCGTGCATCGTTCGCACGAGTCCGATAATAGGGGGTTGCGGGATGAATGTCAACCCTTTTCGGATCTATTTTCGATAAGCGGCTGAGGGGAGCTCCCCTACGGCCTTGCCGTCGCGCCGCGCCGGAGTCGCCAGCCCTCAAGCAGCGGGTAAGGGATGAAGCGGTTGACGACGAAGGCAGCGCCGATGACGAGCCAGCCGCCGACGGCGTCGAGCCAGTAGTGGTTGCCGGTGATCATCACCGTCAGCGTGATGAGGACGATCAGAATCCCCATGACCACCCGTCCGCTCATGCGGTTCGGGATAGCGAGCATCAGCGCGATCGCGGTGAACGTGGTCCAACCAACATGCATCGACGGCATCGCGGCGAAGCGGTTGGCGGTGACGAGGCCAGTCTCGGAGAAGTAGTTCGGCCCATAGATCGCCAGGGTATCGAGGAAGGGCCAGCCGTGCGGCTCCATGAAGCGCGGTGGGGCAAGCGGGTAGAGGAGGTACATCGGCGTGGCGATCGCCATGCTGATGAAGAAGGCGCGGCGGATATAGCGATAGCGCACCGGGGCCATGAACGCGAGCACGAGCAGGCCGAAGAGGAAGATCCACATGTAGTAGGCGTAGACGTGGTTGAAGAAGCCAATCAGCCAGTCGCCTCTGTCCAGCACCCAGCGCTGGAGGTCGAGCTCGAACATGAGTCCGAGCGACTCCTCGAAGCCGAGTACGTCTTTGGCGTGGCCGAAGGCGATGGAATCGTCCGGCGGGATGAACTGCTTCCGGGCGAGCTTGTAGACCTGGAACATGACCAGGTACAGCGCCAGCTGGGAGAGGAGCCATGGCACGCGGCGCAACGCCTCCTTCCAAGACGGGAGGCGGGGCGGCTGGTCGTCTGGTGGGGTCAGGAAGCCTTGGGTCTCTGTCATGGCGCGGAGGATACCACGTTGGGAGCCCATATCGTACAGTCGGCCCTTGTGGCCGGCTCACGTTCATCGCAGCCGAGACAGCCACTGGTCGTAGCTGCGAGGGCCGGCTGTACGGGGCGCTTGCCTACCAGCCGCGGATCTTCGTCGGGGTGATGCGGATCGGCACGGAGTAGGTGTCGCTGTGCTGCTCGACGGTCATGCCGATGCCGGGGATGAGATGCCCGTACTTCTTCTGGAAGCCGGCATGGTCCTTCGGGCATGGGCAGATTCTCGTCGACCGCCGCCTGGCCGATGATGACGCTCATGCGGTCGGCGTGCGGGTCGGAGTTGAAGTTCAGCGCAACGTGCGGGTTGCGCGCGACGTTCATGTTGCGGGCAGCTGTCTTGTGCGAGTAGACGATCACGTCGTCGCCGTCGGTGACGAACCAGACCGGGTTGGGCTGCGGCGTGCCGTCGTGCGACGTGGTGGTCATCCAGACGACGAGCTCGTCTGCGAGCTCCTTGCGGATGCGCTGGCCGAGATCCGAGGTCCAGTGAATCGTCATGTGACTGCTCCTTGACCGTAGCCCCGGACCTCGTGTCCGGGGTCGTACCGTCCAGTCCCCGGACACGAGGTCCGGGGCTACGGACGAAGACTAGTTAATGCGGTAGTTCGGCGCTTCCTTGGTGACCGTGATGTGGTGCGGGTGGCTTTCGCGCAGGCCCGCGCCGGTGATCTGGATGAGCTGGCTGCGCGTGCGCATGGTCTCGATGTCCGGTGCGCCGGCGTAGCCCATCGCGGAGCGGACGCCACCCATCAGCTGGTAGAGGATCGGGGAGATCGAGCCCTTGTAGGCGACGCGGCCCTCGATGCCTTCCGGCACGAGCTTGTTGACGTTCCCGATGTCGCCCTGGAAGTAGCGGTCCTTGGAGAATGAGCGGCCGCGCATCGCGCCGAGCGAGCCCATGCCGCGGTACTCCTTGTAGCGCTCGCCCTGGAAGACGATCACGTCCCCGGGGCTCTCGTCCGAGCCGGCGAGCAGGCTGCCGAGCATCACGGCGCTGGCCCCGGCCACGATCGCCTTGGCGATATCGCCGGAGTACTGGATGCCGCCGTCAGCGATAACCGGCACACCGTGGCGCTCGGCGACCTTCGCCGTCTCGTAGATGGCCGTGATCTGCGGTACGCCAGTGCCGGCGACGATGCGCGTGGTGCAGATGGAGCCCGGGCCGATGCCGACCTTGACGCCGTCCGCGCCGGCCGCGATCAGGGCCTCGGCGGCATCACCGGTCGCGATGTTCCCGGCGATGACCTGCACCTTGAACCGGTCCTTGATGTTGCGGACCGTGGTGCTGATCGCGCTGTTGTGACCGTGGGCGGTGTCAACCACGATCACGTCAACCCCCCGCTCGACCAGTGCCTCGGCCCGCTCCTCGCCGGAGGGCCCGACGCCGACGGCCGCGCCGACACGCAGGCGTCCGCGCTCGTCCTTCGTCGCGTTCGGGTACTGAACCTTCTTTTGGATGTCCTTGACGGTGATCAGGCCCTTCAGGACGCCCTGCTCGTCGACCACCGGCAGCTTCTCAACACGGTTCTCGTGGAAGATCCGCTCAGCCTGCTCCAGGGTAGTGCCGACCGACGTCGTGATGAGGTTGTCCTTCGTCATCTTCTGCGAGATGAGCTGGTCGGGGTTGTCGACGAAGCGCAGATCGCGGTTTGTGAGGATGCCGACCAGCTTGCCGCCCTTGTCGGTGATCGGCACGCCGGAGATATGGAAGCGCTCCATGACGGCCAGGGCGTCGCTGATATGGTCGTCCGGGCCGAGCGTGACCGGCTCGACGATCATGCCGGACTCCGAGCGCTTCACCTTGTCCACCTCGTTCGCCTGCTCCTCGATGGTGAGGTTGCGGTGGATGATGCCCATGCCGCCCTCGCGTGCCATCGCGATCGCGAGACGGGCCTCGGTGACGGTGTCCATTGCCGCGGAGATAATGGGGATGGCGAGCTCGATTCCCTCCGCGATGCGGGTAGAGGTCGAGACATCGCTGGGAACAACGTTCGATTCGGCGGGGATGAGCAGGACGTCGTCGAACGTCAGCCCCATCCCGGCAAACTTGTCACTCCGCATGATACCGTCGGCATTGGTCATCTGGTGCTGTCTCCTGTGGTGCTGGTGGCCCGGTCGTTACCGGTGCCGGTGGGGGCTGCGAGATCGAGGCGAGCAATGAGCTCATCGACGAACGATTCGTACGCGGATCCGCCGCGCGACGCGGGGTCGTATTCGGTGATCGCCTGTCCGTAGCTGGGCGCCTCGGCGAGGCGGACCGAGCGGGGCACGACGGTGTCGAAGAGATGATCGGGGAAGAAGCGACGGACTTCGTCGACAACGTGGGACGAGAGGCGCGTGCGGGCGTCGAACATCGTCATCAGCACGCCGAGCAGGTCCAGCGTCGGGTTGAGCTGCTTTTTCGTCAGGTCAATCGTGTGGATGAGCTGCGTCACGCCTTCAAGCGCCAGGAACTCGCACTGGATCGGGATGACGACGGTGTTCGCGGCGGTCAGGCCATTGAGGGTCAGTAACCCGAGCGAGGGCGGGCAGTCGATGAGGGCGATGTCGTAGTCGTGGCGCACACGGTGGCAGGCGAGGGCCAGCCGTCGTTCGCGGTTCGGCTCCGTGACCAGCTCGATCTCCGCCGCGGCCAGCTCCGATGTGGTCGGGATAACGTCGAGATGGTCGCGCACCTCGCGCAGGCGGACGTCGTCGACCGCGGTCTCGTCCAGGAGCGCGTCATACATCGAGCCGTCGAGATCGGCCTTCTCGATGCCGAGCGAGGATGTGGCGTTGCCTTGCGGGTCGAGATCGAGCAGGAGCGTGCGGTAGCCGCGCGAGGCGAGCACGACGGCGCTGTTCACGGCGCTCGTCGTCTTGCCGACGCCTCCCTTCTGGTTGGCGAAGGCCACGATGTGCATGGGCTTGTGCTGGTGTGCGGGTGTGGTGGTGCTCAATGATGGTCCGGTGGTCTGCGCCGCCCCGGCCGGGACGGCGCGTCCGCGTCGTTGACGTTCATTGTAGTGTACCGCCGTCCGTGGCCCGCGGTCCCGGATAGCATGACGCCCGGCCTGTATGTGGGCCGGGCGTCATGGTCGTTTGACGGTGCGGTGCGCGCTACTCGTGGACGTTGACCATCGTCCCGAGGGGCGCGAAGTCGAACATGAACGCGGCCACGTCGAGCGGCTGGTTCACGCAGCCGTGGCTCATCTTCTGGCCGAAGTTGTTATGCCAGTATGCGCCGTGAAGAGCTTCCGCCTGGTAGTTGAAGTACATCACGTTGGGCACGTCGGAGACCTCGTAAGCGTTACCGGTCGCCGTGCCCTCGACGTTGCCCGCGTCGCCGAGACCGACAACCTCGCCGGTGTCAGAGGTGAAACCGGACATATCCTGGCTCTCAAACTTCATGCGGACGTGGAAGTTGCCGATCTCGGTGCTGTTCGGGTCGAGACCGGTGCTGATGTACGTCTCGAGGATCAGCGTGTCGCCCTGGTAGACGCGCATCATCTGCTCACTGATGCTGACGTCAATCACCTTGCGACCCGGGATCCCTGTCGGATCGACCCCCGCCGGGTTCGGGTTCGAGTAGAAAAGCGCCTCGGAAAAGACCGGGCGATCGCCCTGCTCGATCGGGGTCGGATCGAAGCCGTATTTCTGCGGGTTCTCGCGGGCCAGCGGCGCCGGGCTGACGACGCCATCCTGGTTCAGGAGAATGCCGTTCTCGAAGTACTGAACTTGCACGCCGCGGTCGATAAGCGGCTCGCTGATCGGCGCGCCGAGGTAGAACCAGCCCTCATGGCTGTCGTACCAGGCGGCGAACTGGCCGGAGATGCTGAACCCGGTTTGGTTGCTGAAACGGCCGCCCTCGTTGGCGACCTCGTTCGCGCGGGCCACGTCCTGCGTGCCGGGGCGCCACGCCGCTGCGCGGCGGTCGGACCCGGTGCGGCGGCCGTCGGAGCGCGTCGCGAGACGCGATTCCGTTACATCCTGACGACCAACCGGCATCAGGCGCACGGCCGGGTCATCGCTCCACATCCAGACCGGCGAGAACTGGAAGACGCCGCGCTCGAAGGCCTGGCTGTAGAGGCCGTTGGCGGCGGCAAAGGGCTCCGAGATCGGGTTGCCGTAGACGCCGGCGGCGCCGTTCGCGCGCCAGTAGTCCAGCATATAGCCGCGGACGGCGTGCCCGGTTTCCGGAACGTAGACGTCCAGCGACGACTGGCCCATATCCGGGGGGATGTAGTCCGGGTCGAGGCCGAGCTCTTCGGCGAGCGACGCGGCGGAGACCTCGCGGACGGCTGGGCCGGGCAAGGCCGGGGCGGCGAGCATCAGCGCGACCGCGGCCAGCATGGCGCGGACGATGAGCGAGCGGAGAGAGGAGTGCATCGATACCCTCATACGGCAGGCGAGCGACGGCGACCGTCGCGGAACGATTCGGCACGCCGGGCACGTCGTCACATACGGGACGCCGGTACCCGGTATCTCTGTTTACGTGCGGGGAGGCGGATCGGGCTTTCCGTCCGGGTTTGATGATCAGGCGTTGCGGTACGCGTTGATCTCGTCCCGGAGGGCGCGTGCCGCATCAGCAGCGGCCTCGGCGAACCCGGTTCCACTGTCAGCATACATGATCGAGCGGGACGCCGAACAGAGCAGGCCGGCTCCGTGGGCGTCGACACCGGCGCGTACGGACGCGGCTGTATCGCCGCCCTGGGCACCGAGTCCGGGCAGGAGGATGACCTGGTCCGGGCAGCGTTGGCGTACCGCCGCGAGCTGGTCCGGGTAGGTTGCGCCGACCACCATGCCGACCTCGGCGGGGTAGGCCTCGTGCCACTCCCGGCAGCGTCCGGCGACGTGGAGGTAGAGCGGATCACCGGCGGCCAACTCCAGGTCCTGCAGGTCGCCGCTGCCGGGGTTGCTGGTCTTGACGAGCACGATCACTCCGCGTCCCTCACGCGAGAGGTACGGCTCCAGGCCGTCCTCGCCAAGATACGGGGCGACCGTCAGGGCGTCGACGTCCAGCACATCGAACACCGCTCGCGCGTAGGCCCGTGCCGTTTCGCCCATATCGTTCAGCTTGCCGTCGAGGATGACCGGTATTTCGTTCGGGATCACGTCGATCACGCGTTTGAGGGCGTCAAGTCCATCGAGGCCGAGGGCCATGTAGAAGGCCAGGTTCGGCTTGTAGGCCGCCGCGTACTCGTGGGTAGCGTCGATCAGTGCGCTGCAAAAGTCCACCACATCATCGGTCGAACGGCCGAAGCCCTTCGGGAGCTTCTCCGGCACCGGGTCGAGGCCAACGCAGACGAGGGAATCGCTGGCGGCGATGCGCGCGTCGAGTCGGGCCCGGAAGGAGGGGGTGGTGGACATCGGGTGTCATCCTTAATATGGAGATGATTCATGCAGGAGAATCGTCGCTGAAATGGACGATACCAGACCGCGCGCGGCGCTGTCATGGCGCGGCGGCGGTGACATACGGGAAAAGGTTTTCCCGGCCCGGCCACCGTGGTACACTCCGTGGCAATGAAGGGAGTGAACGTACACTACTTTCAGGCACGGGTGCCGTCGCCTGGCGACCGCTCCGGCTCCGGCCGGCGCACGGCACAGGCAGCGAATTGCCGCGATCAGACGCATCGCGGCGGCGCGGCCACTGTGGCATCAGGGTTTGGGGAAGGAATGAGCTGCCGGGTCCGGATGGACTCCCGTACGCGGGAGATGGACCCGGGCAGCACTGAGGAGCAGCCGACGTGAGTAGCTGGATCGAGAGACTGGCCGGGAAGGGACGCCGTGGTGGCAATGCCGTTCTGGTGCAGATTGCGCGCGAGGTGGTCGGCCGACGCCGGTCCATCCAGGGTGCGATCAGCGAGGTGCGGCACCCCGCGGTGTTGGACGCGTTGTCCGATGAGGACTTCGATATTCTCGGCAGCCTGATCGAAGAGCGGATCGATTCGGATCGCGAGTTCTCGCAGGTCCTGGCCCGGCTTACCCACGCCGCGGCGCATGCGAAGGGGTTTGACCGCCAGACGGTCGATGCCGCGCTGCGCCTCGATATGCTGCTCCCCGCCGAAGATCCGGCACGCGAGCGCGAAAAGCTCCTGCGGGACGCTTACAAGGCGGCCCAGCGCTCGGGGTACGTCCAGGGCGGGCGTCGCGCGCTGGGCCGGCTCGGGCACCGCGCGGCGAGCGCGGGCGAGGCCGAACGCGCACGCGTGCTCTTCCAGCAGCAGCTGGATCTCGGCCCCGAGAGCTCGGACATGGTCGACGAGGTGGACTCGGCGATCTTGCTCGGGGACATCCACTTGCGGGATGGCGACTCCCGCGGCGCGACGGAGCTCTTTGAGCGCGCCGGCCGGGGAGCCGAGCGGCTGGACTACGCGCGCGGCAAGGTCGACGCGCTGGTTCGCCGCCTCGATCTCGGTGGAGAGAGCCTCGATCTCGATACGCGGGCGGCGATGGAGGAGGAGGCCCTCCGCCTCGCCACCGACCTGCGCGACGAGATGATCCTGAGCCAGTTGATCGGGCAACACGCGAGCACCCTGCTGGCGCAGCAGCGCTGGGAGGATGCCGTTGCCCATCTCGAGGACGGCCTGGAGGTCGCGCGGGAGTTCCAGGACCTGGAGCTTGAGAACGCGTGCCTCGCCATGCTGTCCGATGTTGAGCAGAAGATCGGCCGCTTTGACGCGGCGGTCGACCGCCAGCGCGATCTTGTCGACGTTGAAGAAAGGCTGGGGAATATGCCGGCGGCAGCATCGGACGCGGTCCACTATGCATCGACGCTCCTGACCCTCGGGCGGTTGGATGATGCGCGCGACGTTTTCGAGCGTGCCATCACCCTTTCCGGGCAGGCCCACGACCAGCGGGTGCTGCAGCGTGCCTATGGCGGGCTGGGCGTCACCCTTTCGGCGATGAACCACCCCGTCGAGGCGCTGAACAACCTGATGCAGGCGCTGGAAATCGCGCGGTCCACGCAGGACGTGACGCACGAGGCACAGTGGCTTGGCAGCATTGGCGAGGCCCTCTGGAAGTTCAACCAGCCGGAGGATGCGATCCAGGCGATCCACCAGGCGATCGATGCGGCGCGACGGGTCAACGATCTCGACCTCCAGGCCGGCATGCACAGCCTGCTTGGCCAGATCAGCCTTGCGGATCGCAAGATCGCCGACGCGGTGGATCATTACAACGACGCGCTGGATCTCTACCGCGAACTGGGCCGCAAGGACGAGGAAGTCTCCGTCCTGTCGCAGCTCGGCACGATGGCGATGGACGTCGGGCAGGTACGCGACGCGATGACGCTTTATGCCGACGCCCTCGAGGTCGCCGCGGAGAGCGGGCAGCGCGCGGCGGCGGTGCGTCTCTATGGCCGGCTCGCTCGCCTGGCTCAGCGGCAGGGTGATAGCCATGCCGCGCTGGACGCGTTGAGCCAGGCGGTTGAGATCGCCGAGACCATCGACCAGCCAGTGCTGCTCAACCAGGCGCTGCAGCATCTCGCGGTGGCGCAAGACGCGGCAAGTGACCCGGCCGCGCTGGCAACCTACGAGCGTGCGCTGCGCCTGGCCCGGGAGGTCGGCGACGAATATGGCGAGGCGCTGATGCTGACCAATGTCGGCGCCCGGCTGCTGTCGCAGGGTGCCCGGCGCGACGCTGTCGAGGTCCTCGAGCACGCGCTGCATCTCGCGGACGGTCTTGGCGTGGTGGGTGAGAAGCTGGCGCAGCGCGGGCGGCAACTGGTGCGCGAGGCCCGTGGCACCGGCGGCAGGAGGAGCGATGATCCACGCACACCGGCGCGGCGGCAAACACCATTGCAGGCCGAAGAGATGGACGCCCCGCCGGTGCCGAGCATGGCGCCGATCACCAACGAGCTGCAGGGTGACGCCGAGCACCTGATCGGATAAGCAAACGCCACTGTCCACGGCCCGCCGCTTAATGTGGCGGGCCGTTGCTGTGCCTGTCCCCCCGGCGCCGTGTCGAGGGAACGCTTTATACTCGAACGGTTGTGGCTCGCCGCCCTGCCGGCACCGTCGTCCTATCCAGGCCTGCTCCCGATGACCCTTCCCGCGCCAACCGCTGTCGCACTCGCGCTCTCCGGTGGCTCCCCAGTCGATGTCCGTGAATGGATCACGGTGGACCTGCCGGGCCCGCCGACGGTTCATCGGCGTGGCTACGCGGTGATGACCGAGGCGCTGACGCGGGGCGGCCGCGCGCAGGACCTTGCCCGGCAGGCGCGCGAGCTGATCCTGCACGAGCTCCGCGCGAACCCTCGCATGCCGGCCGATGCCGCGCTCGCCCGCGCCTTCGAGATCGCCAACACGTTCATCTACGACGAAGGCCGGTTCCATGGCGGCTTCGGGCAGCAATTCCTCGTCGGCGCGACGGCAATCATCTTCGAGGAGCACGAGACAACGGTCGCCCACGTCCCGCCTGGCCAGCTGATCCTGGCGCAGGATGGCGTCGTCTATTCCGTGCCGGAGATCGATTCGCGCCTGCCGCACTGGGCGGAGACGCCCGACGACGCGCCCACGCCGGAGCCGCTGGGCTTTGCCTCATGGACCGCGCCGTTGATGGTGCGCACGCAGGTGATGTCCGGCGACACGCTGGTGCTGTGTAGCTCGGCGGTCGGACAGGTGCTCGCCGAGGAGGGGACGGATCTCAGCGAGGATCGTGTCGCGATCCGGCAATTCCACGCGCGGGACCCCGATCGCGTTCTCGATATCGTCCGGGATGCGGTCCTCGATCGCGGCGAGCCGTACGCGACCGTCGCGGTGATCGGCTTCCCGCCGAACCCGACCGGCGCGGAGATCGCCACGTTCTCGGATATCGGGCGCAATGCGCGGGAGCAATGGCGACATGCACGCGCAGCTATGCACGCTGTCATGCCGGCGCGTGAGAAGCCGGCCGAGGCGGCACACGCGACTCCGGCGCTGCGACGGCGCGCCGAGGCAACGCGGGAGAAGCTTCAGGAGCGGATCGTTCGCATGACCGAGGGCGTGCCGGAGTCGGAGCGGGCGATGTGGCGCCAGCCCGACGAGCGGCAGCAGTTGGGGGCACCGGGCGCGCATGGCGTCAGCCGCTACCGCACCGCCTCACTTGGGGGCGGGGAGCCGTCGTGGCGCCATGCTTTGCCGCGGGTGCCGTTCCTCCTGTCTCGTACCTTCCTTGTGCTGGTCCTGGTCGTGGTCCTTGGCGGCGCTGCGTTTGTCTGGACCGAGCGGGATCGCTTCACGACCCCGGATACCGACTACCTGACAATGCTCGCCGAGGTCGACCAGCGCCTCCTTGCCGTCGATGAGCTGGACAACCCGGCGCGGATCGAGGATGAGCTTTCCAGCGCGGAGTCCGACCTGCAAGCGGCCCAGGCGGCGGGTGCGCCGGACGATCTGCTGCAGCCGCGTCGCCACCAGATCACGCTGGTGCGGGACGAGCTGGAGAACGTGATCCGGATGGATGACCTGACGCGCATCGGTGGGCTTCCGGCGGAGCTGCACACGTCCGGCACGACGACGTTCAACACCCCGGGCGGCATCTTCCTCGCGAACGGCGACCTTTATCGCCTGCGGCCAGAGACAGCGGAGATGCAGCTGATGCTCCAGCAGGGGCAGAAGGTGGAGGGCCTGACGGTCGGTCATCTCTTTGGCGTCGCGTGGCACGACGACTTCCTGGTGACCACGGACGGCGAGCACATGTTCTTCGCGCCGACGACCGACGGGGCGTCGTGGCAAGGCGAGGTCATGGAGGAGATCAACGATCAGGGGCCGTGGCCGTCGGGGCAGATTTCCGCGTTCGGCCGCAGCATGTACCTGCTGGTCGACGACTACCGGAACATCTACCAGTTCCCGGGCGATCCGGAAGAGGAGTCGGTCGCCGCGCGAGACTGGGTGCTGCAGGGTGACCGGGTGAACTTCAACCTCGCGGTCGACCTGACGATCGACGGGAACATTTACGTGCTCCTCTCGGATGGGCGGGTGCTCACCATGAACCGCGGCGCCCAGGTCGACTCGTTCGACATCCCGGATTTTGATCCGGAGACGGAGAAGCCGCTGGCGATCGTCGGCGGTCCGCGGACGGGATATCTCTATGTGGCGGTCGTGAACGACGAGGGCCATGGCCGCGTGATCGCGATGGACCGCAAGGGCGGCAATGTGTCGCAGCTGGCGTTGCCGGAAGGCTTCTCGACGGGGAACGCGGACGTGCTGCCACCGTTCGACGACCTGCAGGATATCGGCGTCGACGAGGAGTCCGGCACGCTCTACCTGATCAATGGCGACGCCGTCTGGACGGCGCGGTACTCGCTGCCGCCGTTACCGGCGCCGGCCGGGACGCCGGTGGCGACACCCGCGCCGGAGGGATAGGCCGGGCACGCCAAAGGCCGGTGGGGAGAACCCACCGGCCTTTGCTCTGCGCGCTACTCGAAGTAGGCGGCGTTGCGGGCCTTGAACGATGCCCACTGCTCCGGGAGGTCGTCTTCGAAGAAGATCGCCTCGACCGGGCAAACCTCGGCACAAACGCCGCAGTCGATGCACTCCGTCGGATTGATGTGGTAGATCTCCGAATCATCATCCGAGTGGATGCAATCGACCGGGCACACCTCGACGCAGGACGCGTCTTTCGTGCCGATACAGGGTTGAGCGATGACATACGTCATGCGGCAGACTCCTTGCCTGTGTCCAGGCGTTGGGAATGTCATGCACTGGGCCCACTGGAATGCGAAAGCGCTCGTCCTCGACGAGCTCGCAGGCTGATCCGAGTATACGCAATGCGTTCCCGTTCGCAAACGGGCCGCCGCGCGCAATTCGGGATGCGGCACAATAGCACGGACGCGCGATGGTGCGCGGTGAACAAGTCCGGACAAAAGGAGCTGTGGCGTGGACTACGATGACGCGAACGATCCCCTCGGCATGTCGGAATCGGAGCTGTACCAGTACCTGAATGAGGTGCTGCACGAGGAGGCCGCCGAGGCCGCGGCGGAGAGCGGGAAGTCGGTCGAGGAGGAGCTGGACACGCGCGAGTTCCAGGCGGTCGCGGCCGCGTCGACATACGCGATCAAGCTCATCAACGCCAACAATGCGTTCATCACCCGCCAGCTGCTCGATCGCGGCGTGCTGGCGTTCGGCGGCGAGAAACAAGAGTAGTCTCGCATCGGCGAGGTGACGCACAAGGGCCCGGAATCGCCATGATTCCGGGCCCTTGCCGTGTATCGAGGGACGTTATCTCTTACCGCATCCCGAGCGATTTCCAGGGGTTTGGCATCGGCTGCACCGGGATCTCGATCAGCGTCGGCTCGTTCGCGGCGATCGCCTCGCCGAGCTGGGTCTCCAGCATGGCCGGGTCCTCGGCGCGGCGGCCGGCGACGCCGAACGCCTCGGCCAGCTTCATGTAGTCCGGGTTCTGCAGGTGCGAGGCGATGGTGCGGCCGTCGAACTGCTCCTGCTGGATGCGGCGGACGTTGCCGAAGGCGCCATCGTTGAACACCAGCGTGATGCTCGCGATGCCATGCTGCGCCTGCGTGGCGAGGTCGTTCAGGCCGAACCCGAACCCACCGTCACCGTTCACCGAGACGACGACCTTGTCCGGCGCGCCAACCTTGACGCCGAGCGACGTCGGGAAGCCCCAGCCGAGCGTGCCCTGGTAACCGGGCGTCAGGTAGGTGCGCGGAGCGTAGACCGGGAAGCCCATGTTGCTCCAGTAGGCGATCTGGGTCATCTCGCCGACGAAGATGCCGTCGTCCGGCAGCTGGCGGCGGATCGCGCCGGCATACAGCCCTTGCGGATGGACACTATCAAGCTCCGCCTGCGCCTGCTGCTTCAGTTCGGTGAGTTCCGACTCCCGTGAGGGGCGCGAGTGGTTGTGCGCGGGAATCGCGTCGATCAGGTCGGCCAGCGCGATCTTCGCGTCGGCGACGACGGAGAGAGCAGCCGGGTAGGTCTTGCCGATCTGGCCCGGATCGATGTCGATGTGGATGAGCGGGGTGTCCGCGCGCAGGCCCCACGGGTACATGGTCGGCTCGAGGAAGCGCGTGCCGACGGCGAGGATGGCGTCCGCCTGCGGGAAAAGTCCCTTCGCGGCGTACGCATGCTGGGCCAGGTAGTGGCGGTCGCTGAGCGCTCCCTTGCCGTTCTGGGACATGACGACCGGCGCCTGCAGCAGCTCGGCCAGCTCGCGTAGCTCGTCCCACGCCTCGGAGCCATGGACGCCGCCGCCGGCAAAGATGATCGGGTGCTTCGCCTCGCCGAGGATTCTCGCCGCGGACGCGATCTGCTCCGGGTCGGCCTGCTGGCGAATACGCTGCGGCGCCGGCTGGAGGAGCGTGACCTGCCCGTCGACCAGCAGTGTGTCCTGCGGGACTTCGATCTCGACCGGGCGAATGCGGCCGCTCCACAGCTCGCGGATAGCGCGGTCGACGACGCCCGGGATCTCGGCCGGGGTCATCGCACGTTCGGCGTGCTTGGTGACGGAGCGGATCATCCCGAGCTGGTTCGGGATCTCGTGCAGCAGACCCTTGCCGCCCTCGATCGCGCCCGAATTGATCTGGCCGGTGACGCAGAGCACCGGCTGGTTGCAGGCGTAGGCGGTGGAGAGCGCCGCCGTGGCGTTCAGGAGCCCCGGCCCCGGTACGACCATGCAGACGCCCATCTCGCCGGTCACCCGCGCGAAGCCGTCCGCCATATAGGCCGCGGTCTGCTCATGGCGGGTGTGGATGATCCGCACCTTGCCGGCCTGCTGGGCGCTGTAGAGGGCGTCGAAGGCGCCGTCGAGCTGGACGCCGGGCAGGGCAAAGATGGTGTGGATGCCCTGCTGGAGCAGCGAGGCGACGAGCGCCTGGCCTCCGGTCATCGTGGTCGTGGACTCGCTGGTCCCGGAGGCGGATTCCTGCACTGTCGACACGTCTGGTACTCCGTCGCATGAGGTGGAGAAAAGGGACACGGGTAGCCTCCGCGCATTGTAGCGGGGAGCGGGTGAACGCGGTAGACCATGTGGCGGGTTAGTTGAGGGTGATGTGGATGTCGCCGGGGAGAAGCTCGGCGGCGTGGTGGGTGACGATCACGACGATGCGGTCCCGGAGGATGTGCCGCAGGTCGTCCATCAGCGCGTCGGCCGAAGGGCGGTCGAGATGCGCGGTTGGCTCGTCGAGCAGCACGATGTCGGCGCGGGTGAGCAGGGCGCGGGCGATCGCCAGCCGCTGGCGCTGGCCACCGGAGAGGCGGGAGCCGCGCGAGCCGATGCGCGTGTCCAGGCCGTCCGGGAGACCCGCCAGCAGGTCCGCGAGCCCCACCTCGTCGAGAACCGCGCTCATCTCGTCGTCGGTCGGTGCGTCCTCACGCGGTCGGGCCAGCAGCAGGTTGCCGCGTAGTGTGGAGTCGAAGAGGTGCGCCTCCTGCGGGCACCACGAGATGTTCCGCTGCATTGCCTTCGGCGGCAGCGCGTCCGTGTCCACATCATCGATCAAATAGGTGCCGCTCGACGGACGCAGGAATCCCATGAGCACCGAGAGTAGCGTCGACTTGCCCGAGCCGGACGGACCGGTGATGACCACGCGGTCGCCGCGGCGCGCGCTGAACGTGACGCCGGAGAAGACCTCGACGGGCATGCCGGGCCAGCGGGCACCGAGGTTGTTGAGGGTGATCGTGCCGATACGACCCGGTGTGGACCCGGAATCGGTGTCCTCCACGGACGGTGGTGGCGTGTCCAGCAGGGGCCCAAAGCGGGTGACGACGGTCCGGAGCGCGGGCCAGCGCTGAATCGCCTCGACGCTCTCATGGAGGGGTTCGACCAGCGCCAGCGGCGTCAGGGCGATGACCGCCAGGAGTGGATGGGACAGGCTCCCTACTGCGACCGCGTCCGCGCCGACGACGATCATGCCCATTGCGGCGAGACCGTTGGCGATGGTGACAACGCCGGAGGCGAGCCCAAGCGACCATGCGCTTCGGCGCTCGAGGTCGCCCGCATGGGCATCCATGGCGGCGATACGCGCGAGCACGCCATCGTCCATACCGTTCACGCGCAGATCCGCCGACGCTCCAACGAGACTGGCGAACGCCCGCAGGACACTCGAGCGCGTCTCCACGGTGACGGGCCGCGCCGAACGGTCGGCGAGCAGGGCCACTATCGGAGCCACGAACGTCGAGAGCAGCGTCGCGGCCAGCATCGTTATCCCCGCAGCCGGAAGGATGATCCAGAGGGCAAGCGTCGCGGCGAGCGCGGCGAGGATCCCGATCAGGGGTGGCACGAGCACGCGGGGAGCGAGATCGCGCAGGCGGTCGACATCGCCGATCAGGCGGTCGAGCGCCTGGTCGCCGCGCAGGAGCCGCTTCGCGCCCGGGCCGACCCGCGCGATCGCCTCCCAGACCGTGACGCGGACGTCCCGCAGCGAGCGCAGGATGGCGTCGTGGAGCCAGAGTCGCTGGAGGTAGCGGAACAGCGCGCGGCCGATACCGAAGAAGCGGACGCCGACGATGGCGACCATCAGCATCAGGATCGGCGGCTGTTGCGAGGCGCGCACGATCAGCCAGCCGGAGAGCGAACCCAGCGCGACGGCCGCCAGCGCCGCCGCGACACCCATCGTGATGGCCAGCACGAAGGGCCGCTGGGTCGGCTGTACGAGCCGGATGAGCAAGCGCCCTACTCCGGCGTCCGCTGCGTCAGCATTCGCGACCGGGACAGCTTCCTGGGCATCGTAACGGTCCGGGGGCATCTCGAGCACGTCTGCAGGCCGCTCTTTAGCCTGGCATGCTCCGTTGACGACAATCTCCCGGTCGGCGAGCGCCCGCGTCGCGGCGTCATGGGCGACGAGGATGATGGTGACGCGCCCCTTCAGCGACCGGATGACGTCGTGCAACACGCTTGCGGTGACCGGGTCGAGGTGCGCCGTTGGTTCGTCGAGCAGGAGGAGGGTCGCGCCGCGTTCCACCCGGGCGAGCGCGCGGGCGAGCGCCACGCGTCGCAGCTCGCCCTGGCTCAACTCGGCCGGGTCGCGGTGCGCGAAGGCTGACGCACCAGTGCGCTGGAGCAACGCCATCGATTCATCGACGCTGCCGCCGTCGAGCGCGAGGACAATCTCGTCGAGCACCGTCGCGGCGAATGTCTCCGGATGCTGCGGGACCCACGCCAACCGCTCCGGATCGATGCCGCTGATGCTGCCGGAAATCTCCGTGCCGTCCGCTGACGTGCCGAGCAGCCCGGCGAGCGCGGCGATCACTGTCGACTTGCCAGCGCCGCTTTGGCCAGCGAGCGCCACGGTTTCACCGGGCGCGACGCTGAACGAGAGATCGGCGACAACCGGTTGCGGGCGGCTCGCGTAGCGTACGGTCAATCCCTCGACCGCAACGTGGCTGTGATCTGACGTCTGAGGACCACGCTGGTTGCGATAGCGGGGACTGGATGAGCCGTCGGAGGCGCGCCAGCGCCTCGACGCCGTCCTCCGACGCGTGGTGCGCCATGCCGACCTGTCGCAGGGGCAGGTAGCACTCCGGCGCGAGAATCAGCGCGAGCAGACCCGTTTCGAGCGGCAGCGAGCCGTGCACCAGCCGCACGCCGATGAAGACGGCGACGACGGCCACGGAGAGTGTCGCGATCAGCTCCAGTGCCAGCGAGGAGAGGAAGGCGATGCGCAGCGTCTCCAGCGTCCGGCGGCGCACGCCGTCGGCGATCTCGCGCAGCGCGGCTGTCTGCTCCTGCGCGCGGCCGAGCCCGACGAGCACCGGCAGCCCGCGCGCGAGCTCCACCAGATGGTCCGAGAGCCGGCGCAATGGCATCCAGCGACTGCCTGGCGCGGTCCTCGGTGTAGTGGCCGATGAGGATCATGAATATGGGAACCAGCGGGACGGTGACGAGGATGATGACCGCGCTGACCCAGTCGGCGAAGAGGATGCGCGCACCGATGATGAGCGGGATCGTTGCGGCGCTCACCAGCGCAGGCAGGAAGCCGGTGAAGTAGCCGTCCAGCTCGTCGAGCGAGCCGGTGGCGAGGGCGGTCAGGCCGCCGGCACGGGCGTCGAGGTCACGACCGCCCCGCGCCAGGACGCGACGGGCGACCTGGAGTCGGACGTCCTCCTTCACGCCCGAGCGCGGCCCGGCGGGCGACCACCTGCATCGCCCACTCGACCAGCGCGCGCAGGATGATACCGGCGCCACCGATGATCACTGGCTGCCGCCAGGCATCCGTGCCGTCGATGATCGCGGTCAGGCCACGGGCGAGCCCCTCGGCGACGAGGATCAACGCGGCGGCCTTCACCACTGCGGCGACGCCCAGCCAGACGAGGGCCGGGCGACTCCCTGCCGGGAGGTTCGCGAACGGTGAGCGGGAGATCGGTGTCAAGACGATGCCGCGGCCCCTACGAGAACGGCGACGGCCGCAGCCCGGTCGGTCCCGCCTCGTGGTGGTCCTTGGGGATGCTGTCGACGCTGATCCGCTTGCGGAACACGTAGTAGGTCCACGCCTGGTAGACCAGCACGACCGGCACGCCGATCAGCGCGACGAACGACATGACTTTCAGCGTGTAGGGCGAAGATGAGGCGTTGCCGACCGTCAGGTTCCAGGCGGAGTCGAGCGTCGACGGCAGCACGACCGGGTAGACCGCGCCGAAGATGGCGACCACGCCGAGGACGAGGAAGACGCCCATCCCGAGGAAGGCGGGCATCTCGCGGTCGGCGCGGCCCTGAAGCCACGCATAGGCGACCGCGACGACCGCGCCGGCGATCGGCAGCCACGTCCAGAGCGCGTCGTTTGTCACCTGCACGACCAGTACCCAGGCGACGATCGGGAGCAGGAGAAGCGGGAGGGATCGGACGAAGAAGGCCCGGGCGCGATGGCGGATCTCGCCGTCGGTCTTGAGAGCGAGGAACGCGGCGGAGTGCACCAGCGAGAACCCGACGACGGCGAGTCCCCCGAGCACGGCCTCCCAGGTGAGCCAGGCGAAGGCGCCGCCCACGCGGTCGCCGTTGGCGTTGATCGGCAGGCCGGTCGTGGTCAGCGCGAGGGCCGCGCCGACGCCGAACGCGGCGAGGAACGAGCCGATCACCATCGCCCACGTCCAGCGGTCGCGCCATTGCTGCGTGTCGCCCTTGCCACGGTACTCGATGGCCGTGGCGCGCATGATCAGCCCGAGCAGGACGACGAGCAGCGGCAGGTACAGCGAGGAGAAGAGGGAGGCGTACCAGAGCGGGAAGGCGGCGAACATTGCCCCGCCGGCGGTGATCAGCCAGACCTCGTTACCGTCCCAGACGGGACCGATCGTGTTCAGGAGCACGCGGCGGTCGCCCTCGTTCCGGGCCAGCAGCTTCATGTGCATGCCGACGCCGAGGTCGAACCCTTCCAGGAAGAGATAGCCGGTCCAGAGCACCGCGATGAGGATGAACCAGACGGTTGCGAGATGTTCCATCATGCGGCTCCTAGTAGGCGAAGCCGAGGACGTCGTCCTCAGCCGGCGCGCCGTCCCTGACCGGGAAGCGGCTGCGCGCCCGAGCTCCGGCATGGCGGAGACCACGCCGCCGATGACGTACTTCGCGATCAGGCGGACCTCCACCACGAGCAGCACGGCGTAGATCGATGTCAGCGCGACGAGCGAAACGATGATCTCGGCCATCGAGACGCCCGGCGAGAGCGCGGCGGCGGTGAACATGAAGACGCCGTCGATGCCGCTCGGGTCCGGGTTCGGCGCGACCACGAACGGTTGCCGGCCCATCTCGGTAAAGACCCAGCCGGCGATGTTCGCCGCGAAGGGGAAGAAGATGCTGGCGACGGCGAGGCGCATCAGCCATCTCGACTCGGGCACGGTGCCCTTGCGCGTCATCCACAGCGCGAGCGCCGCCGCGCCGGCCGCGACCGCTCCGAAGCCGATCATCAGCCGGAAGCCCCAATAGGTGACGATCATCAGCGGCAGGTAGCTGATCTCTTCCCCGGCGCGATCGCCGTACATCGGGTCGTCCGGAATGTGGGTTCCGTAGGCCTCCTGGTACTGCGGCAGGAGCTCGTTCACGCCGGGGACCGGCTCATCGAAGCTACCGTTGGCGAGGAACGAGAGCAGGCCGGGGATCTTGATCAGGGTGTCCGTCGCATCGCACTCGTTGTTGGCGGGGTCGCCGATGGTGAGCACGGAGAACTCGGTGCCCGTGTCGCAGGCAGCCTCGGCGGAGGCCATCTTCAGCGGCTGCTGCTCGTACATCAGCTTCGCCTGGCGGTCACCGGTATAGGTGAGGGCGAGGAAGGCGACGATCGCGACCACCGCGCCGATGCGCAGGGACGATATCCAGACGGCGTGGTCGATGCGGTCCTGGCCGCGGGTCGTGCCGCCGCCGGGGATGACGTGTCCGGAGGCGTCGACGGTGTCGATGCCGTCCTTGCGCCGTCGCCACAGCTTGTACCAGGCGATGCCGAGCAGGAATCCGCCGCCGACCGCGACCGCGCCCACGATGGTGTGCGAGAAGGCGACGATCGCGGTGTTGTTGGTGAAGACGGCCCAGGCGTCGTTCATCCGCGGGCGGCCGTCGACCAGCTCGACGCCGACCGGGTGCTGCATCCACGAGTTCGCGACGATGATGAAGTAGGCGGAGACGACGGAGCCGATCACGGCGGCCCAGAGCACGCCGAGATGGAGCTTCGCGGGCAGGCGCTTCCAGCCGAAGATCCAGAGCCCGAGGAAGGTCGATTCCAGGAAGAAGGCGAGCAGCGCCTCCATGGCGAGCGGCGCGCCGAAGACGTCGCCGACGAAGCGGGAATACTCGCTCCAGGCCATCCCGAACTGGAACTCCTGGACGATGCCGGTGGCGACGCCCATGATGAAGTTGATGAGGAAGAGCTTGCCCCAGAACTTCGTCATGCGCAGGTACTGCTCGTTGCCGGTGCGGTACCACATGGTCTGCATGTAGGCGACGAGCAGGCCGAGGCCGATGGTGAGCGGCACCATGAGGAAGTGGTAGACGGTGGTGATGCCGAATTGCCAGCGTCCGATGTCGAGTGCGTCCATGGAAACCTGCCTCTGAGGTCGAGTGGCGGCGGTCGGGAGGTGCGCGGGGGCCGTGGTGCATGCCTCCCGCGCGGCGGATCGCCGCCCGTTCTGTATCCATGGTACCGCCCGAAAAGGCCGGGTTCAGTCAGGTTTTCTGGCACGATCCGGTGCGGTTAATCCCGACCCAGCGCGGATCGGCGGTGGGATCAGGCGACCCAGTACCAGAGGGCGAACTGCGACGTGAGGAGCACGAGGAGGATGCCGGAGGCGGTCGCCAGGCCGATGGCGAGCTTGCGGTGGTTCTGCAGGAGCAGGACGGCCATCACGAACAGCGGCACCAGCGGGAGCACGAAGCGCGGCATGCTCATCAGCGGGAAGACGCTGCTCGGGGCGAGCAGGGGCACGATCATCGGCGGGATGGTCCAGGCGCTGTACCAGAGCGGCAGCTTCCGGAGGCCGACCAGGATCAGGACGATCGCGAGGATGGTGACCAGCACGTCCAGCACCTGGCTCTGGCCGACCATGTAGCGGAACTCGGTCGAGGTGATGAAGGACCACGTTGGGTGGTCGACCAGCTCCGACAGCCAGCGGAAGCTGACGGGGTGGACGGTCGCCTCATAGGTGCCGCCGAAGCCGCGCACGGTCTCCTCGCAGCCCTGGAAGACGCACTGGAAGGTGCGGCCGGGGTGCGCGGAGAAGCGGTTCCATTGCCACTGCTGGTCTTGCCAGTCGAGGAACGCCAGCCCCTTGCGCTGGAGGAACCAGCCGAAGACGACGAGCCCGAGCGGCGGGATGAGCGCCGAGGAACGCCTTCGGGAACCAGCGGCGGACGTCGGTGCCGTGCTGCTGGACGAAGAGGACGGCCATCGGCAGGCCGAGCATGATCCCGGCGGAGCGCGTCATGGTGGCGAAGAAGGCCATGATGACGGCGAGCAGCCAGTCGTTCTTGCGGGCGGCCCAGAGGGTGGTCACGGCGAGCAGGAGGAAGAGCGACTCGGTGTAGATCGCCGAGAAGAAGAACGCGGTCGGGAAGACGGCGAGGGCGACGAGCGTCCAGCGCGCGACCTTCTCCGCGGAAGTCCATCTGGACGAGCTTGTAGGTCATCACCAGCGCGCCGAGGAAGGCGAGGTTGGAGATGATCCAGCCGACCGTCTCGACCGGGAGGCCGGTGAGGTCGCTGCCGAGCTGCATGAGCCACGGGTAGAGCGGGAAGAAGGCGGCGGTGGCGCTGAGGTCGGGATCGTAGCTGCGCTCGGCGACGAGGGAGTACCAGGTGCCGTCCCAGTTGCGGAAGGGCTCGACGAGCCAGTGCATCCAGCCGTCGAGCGGCGGGCGGATGATGCCGTAGGCGCTTGATTCCTCGGCCACGGAGGGCTGGAAGACGGTCCACGACGAGTCGTAGGCGACCGAGCGGAACTCCCCGAAGCGGTAGGCGATGGTGGCGGCGAGCTGGACGATGACGGTGTGGGCGAGCCAGACGAGGAAGGGGAACTGCACGCTCTCGCGCAGGGATTGCTGGCGCGAGCGCCGGCGCGGTCCGGAGCGGGTGGTGCTGGGTTCGATGCGGACGGTGTCGGTGCTCACGTGGCCTCGCTCATCCTCGCGTCGGCGGATCGCTGGGGACGCGTCCCCGCGTGATGATGCCACATCCGGCGCCCGGGCGATCAGGAGCTTCGCCCGCACGGGGACGGCCCCGTAGTCTCGCGCCACGCAGCCGCGCCGGTGTGCGCGACGACAATCGCAGGTTGATATTCGCGAGGTATGCCGCTACGCGACATGTCCCGGACACATGGTCCGGGACTACGGAGCAGAGGTGCGTAGGGGCGATATTCATTATCGCCTCTTGCGCCGCATCCGAAGGCGATAATGAATATCGCCCCTACGGGAACTTCCTCGTTTACAGCTCGCCGATGTCGCTGCCGTGGCCGAGGGCGCGGAGCTCGCTGGAGCCTTCGTCGTTCTCGACGATCTGCCAGAGCTCGTCGAAGATCGGCGAGGTGCGGACGTCGTCGACGTGGCTGATGATGAACACCTGCCGGAAGTGCTCGCCGGAGCCCGTGATGCGGCCGAGCATGTCGAGCAGGCGCTGGCGGCGGTCGAGGTCGAGCGAGCCGAAGACCTCGTCGAGGACGAGGAACCCGGGCGGCTGGGTGCCGGTGCCGCCGATGACGCGGCTGAGGGCGATGCGGGCGCAGAGGGCGATGGCGTCCCGCTCGCCGCCGGAGAAGGTCTCCAGCGGGAACTTCTCGTCCTCGCCGTCGTAGATCTCGATCCCGAAGTTGTTGTCGAACACGACCCGGTCGTACTTGCCGTCGGTGACCTCGGCGACGAGCTCGCTGGTGATCTCGCTCAGGCGCGGGGCGTACCAGGCGGCGGCGTAGCGGTCGAACTCGTCGAACTCGCGGTACATCTGGTCCAGCCGGTCGTGCAGGTGCCGCTGCTCCTCGGCCTGCGTGGCGAGGCCGGCGATGCGCTCGCGCTCCTCGACGAGGCGGGCGAGGGCGTGCTCGTTGGCGACGAGCTCGTTGCCGACGCGGTGGCGCATCTCGATGGCCACCTCGCGCTCCTCGCGGGCCTTGCGGAGGTCCTCGGCGACGGCGGCGAGCTTCGCCGGGTCGAACCCGACGGCCGCGCGCTCCTTCTCCAGCGTGGCGATCTCGCCGTCCAGCGACGCGATCTTCTCGCGCGCGGCGGCGAGATCCGCCTCGATCTGCGCCCGGCGGGCGAGCTCGCGGTCGATGCCGGCGACGGCGGTCGCGGCCTTCAACGCGTCCTGATGGGCCAGCGCGACCTTGCGGTGCTCCTGATCGTCGTACTGCACCTCGCCGATGCCTTCGAGGTCGCGGCGGACCGGTGTGAGCTCGGCGTCGATGGTGACGATGTCGCTGTGGTACTTCGTGATGTGGCCGCGCGCGTCGATCATGCGGCGCCAGGTCTGCACCTCGACGCTGACGCGGGTGATCTCGTGCTCGTCCGGCAGGGAGTCGCGGTCGAGCGCGCGCATCTCCGTGCGGATCGCATCCTCGAGCACGTTCACGCGCTTCGACTGGTCGTCGATGTACGGGGTGCTCGCCTCGATCCGCTGCTCCAGCGTGCGGATTTCCTCGGCGCGCTTCTCGAGCGACGCGACGGCGGTTTGGGCCTCCTGTCGCTGGCGGCCCACGTGCTGCCGTTTGGCCTCGAAGTCCGCGACCTGCCGCTTCAGATCGTCCAGCTGCTGTGCGAAGAGGGCGAGGGTGTCGGCGACATCGTCGCGTGAAAAGGGGCGGCCGCAGGTCGGGCAGGGCTCGTTCATGTCCTGCTGCCGCAGGTTGGTCATCAGGCGGGTGATCTTCTGCTGCTGCGGAGCGATGCCCTCGATCTGCGCCTTCAGCGAGAGGTCGTCCTTCTGCAGGTCCTGAGACCGCTGCCGGGCCTCTTCCAGCGCTTTTGAGGGGTCACCGTCCGCGGTCTTCTGCGCGAGTTGCGTCAGGAGGTTCTTGCGGGCGTCTTCGTAGCGCTTGAGGTCCTGCTGGGCCTTGGCGCGGTCGGCGGCGAGCGAGCGGAGGCGCTGGAGGGACTGCTCGCGGCGCTCGGCGGCGGAGATGTCGACCGTCGCGATCGCGGTCACGCAGCGGACGGCGGCGGAGGCGGGGTCCTCGCTGTCACCGTTGCCCCACGTCCAGCCGTCGATCGGGCTGGGCGGGACGATCTCCGTGACGAGGGAGCGGAGCGAGTTGATGACGTCGCCGCGACGCCGCTCGTGGGCGATGAGCGCCTGATGGAGCTGCTGGCGCTTCTGGTGGACGGCGCGCTTCTCCTCCAGCTCTCGCACCTGCGTTTCGAGCGCGGGAAGCGCCTGCGCCTTCGGCAGCAGCGCTTCGCGCTCCTTCGCGCGAGCGTCGAGCCGGTCGAGATCGGAGGTACAGGTGTCGCGCTGTTGGCTTGCCGCGTGGGACTGACCGCGCAGCTCGACGAGGCGGGTGGCGAACTGGCCGTCGCGGTCCTTCAGCGCCTGCTGCTCGACGAGGTCCTTGTCCAGCGCGGTGACGCGGACGGTCGCCGCGTCGACGTCCTTGTGGGCGACGGCGAGCTGTTGCTGCGAGGTGGCGATAGCCCCTTCGGCGGCCGTGATCTCGACCGGGAAGTCGTGTCCCTTCGACTGCGCCTCGTACTGCTTCTCCAGCACGGTGGCGTTGTTGCGGGCCCCGAGGCGGTCCTCGCCGATCTTCTGCTGGGCGATGCGGATCGTCTCCAGGCCGAGCAGCTTGCCGACCTCGCGCCGCCGCGCGGCATCACCGAGGTCGCCGAAGAAGCCGAGCTCTTTCTGGCGCGTGAAGAACGTGGCGGTAAATGCCTTGTGGTCGAGGCCGATCAGCGTGCTTTGGACGAAATCGTTGACCGGCGAGGTGCCGGTGACGATCTTCACCTCCTCGCCGTCCGGCTCGACCTTGTAGACCACCGCGTTGGCGCTGGAGCGCTTCAGCTCGCGCTCGACGATGTACTGGTCGCCGGTGGCGGGGAGATCGAGCGTGACGGAGACGGTCGTCGAGCCGGAGCGCCCGCGCGGGCGGACGTCCTTGGCGGAGGCGACGCCGGTGCCGTAGAGCGCCCACTCGATGGCCTGGAAGAGGGTCGTCTTGCCGACGCCGTTGGCGCCGATGACGCCGATGGTGGCGGAGGAGGGGACGGCGATGTCGTGCTCGCCGACGTACTGCTTGTAATCCTTGATGAGGACCCGGCTGATGATCATTGAACGCGGGTCCTCCTCGGGCGCGACGGCCTCCTGGCTCAGCATGGCGTCCTCCAGCGCGCGGTCGCCGCGTTCGAGGAACTCGGTCGCGAACGCCTCGGTGTACGGGTTGCCGGTGCGGGCGGTGACGAACTCGCGGAAGAGCTCGCGCAGGTTCGGGAACTCCTCGGTGACCTCCGACCTGCTCCTGCACGGGGTCCAGCACCGAGCGCTCGTTGGCGACGGTCAGCGCCCAGACGAATTCCTCGGCCTCGCGGCGCAGGATGGATTCGGCCTCGCGCTTGTCGGCGCGCTCGGCCTTGCGGATCGCGACACGGGTCAGGGCGTCCGGCGTGTCCAGCTTCGCGAGCTGGTCCAGCACGAGGTCGGCGATCTCGCGCCCGCGCCGGCCGTCGCCGTAGACGGGTTTCAGGTCGATCATCGGTCGGGCCGGGATGTCGATATGTTCGATGCGGAAGGGGTCACCGGGGGCGTCGAGCTCGACGATGCAGTAGCCTGGGGTCGCTTCGCGGTCGCCCCAGCCGGTGCGCTCGGTCGATCCGGCGTACCAGGCCTTCGGCGAGGCGAGCATGTGCAGGTGGTAGTGGCCGAGGGCGATGTAGTCGAACGACTTGTCCAGCAGCGCGGTGCTGAGGATCTGCTCGCCCGGCTCGGCGCTGACGCCGGGGTCGAGGATGCCGGGCACCATGCCGTGGGTGACGAGGATGTTGCGCTTTCCCTCATCGATCATCGGGATGACCGGATCGTCGTTCGTCAGTGCCCCGTGCGGGATCGCGTGGACGTGCAGGTCGAGGTGCCGGAAGAGGTCCCGCTCGTGGACGTCCTCGTATTCGGCGACGAAGCGGGTTTTCGGCATCGCCAGCTCCAGCACGGAGTAGGCGCTGCCGCCGGTGCGCAGGCGCGGGGTGTCGTGGTTCCCGGCGATGATCAGGGTCGGGATGCCGGCGTCCTCCAGGCGGCGGAACTGCTGGATGAAGTGCCGCAGGGTCTGCCAGGTCGGGCGCGAGTGATGAAAGACGTCCCCGGCGTGGATGACGCCGTCCACCTCTCGCGTCAGGATGTCGTCGATGGCGCGCTCCAGCGCGTGCTCGAAGTCGACCGTGCGCTGGTTGCGGCCGGAGTGCGGCTCCTGCTTGTTCAGCGCGCGATAGCCGAGGTGCGTGTCGGTGATGTGGGCGAGGCGAATGGTTCCGGTCATGACATCTGCTTCTGCGTGCGGCGGTTAACGAGCTGCTTGCGGGTGGTGCGCCAGTGGTCGGTGCGACCGTTGGTGTGGCCGCGGAAGATGCCGTCGCAGCGGGTGCGGACCTCCTCGACGTCGTCCAGGTCCAGCCCCTCGCACTCGACCAGGATCTCGGCCTTGCCCGGCGCGTTGTCGCCCATGTACTTCTGCAGCATGCGGAAGATCGGGTCGGCGACGGTGCCGTTCGACGCCTTGCGGTCGGCGAAGACGCGCTGGCCGTTGACGCCCGGGGATCGTCGGCGGCAGCGGGAAGGTGCCGAAGAGCGGCGCCCGGTAGTGGGCGTGGCGGACGAGCAGGCGGCCCTTGGCGAGGCCGAGCAGCTCCTGCTTCGAGGTCTCGGAGATCGAGCGATAGGCGGCGTTGATGATCTCCTCGTCGCCGACGCGGCCGTAGAACGAGGTGCCGCAGTTGCCGAGGATCTCGCCGTCGACCTTCGAGCGGAACTGCTGGGCGCCGAGGAGCACGACGTTCAGGTGGCGGCCGCGCGCGGCGATGTCGACGAGCGTGTCGCGCAGGCCGCCCTCGCCGCCGGCCGGGGCGTATTTGTTCAGCTCGTCGACGAAGACGATGAGCTTGTCGACGCCCATGTCGCTCTTCTCGGCGAGCTTCCAGAGCGCGCTGATGGTCGAGGAGACGATGAGCTCCTGGACGTTGGTGTTGCAGCCGCTGATATCGACGACGCGCAGCTCCTGGTTCGAGAAGCGGCTGTCGACCTGCGGCGCGTCACCGTAGTGCACCGCGCCCTCGGCGAGGAGGCCGCCGAACTTGTCCTGCAAGCCCTTGAAGCGATTCTGCGCCTTGCGGATGGTCGCCTTGTGGTGACCGTTCCAGCTGTCCTCGCGCTCGCCCATCGCGGCGGCCGCGTCGAAGTGGGTCTGGATCTGGGCGAAGAGCTCGTTGAGGGCGTCCATCGAGTCGATGCCGCGCTCGCGCAGCTCATAGATGAAGCCGAAGAGTTTGTCGTCAAGGTCGTTGAAGTCGAAGATCTTGTGCGGGTAGGCGAGGGCGCGCTTCAGCGACCAGAGGATCGGGAAGACGCGGTCGGCCTGGCCGGGAACGTTCCGCGCGGTGTTGAGGTCCTTCGGGTCGGTGGAGCCGCTGAGGTCGACGCGCTTGTTGGTCGACGGCGGGGTCATGCCCGGGCGGAACGGCGCGAAGATGTTGAAGTTCTCGAATGGCCGCGGCTGGAGCCCGAGCGCGTCGTAGGCGTTGAGCTGGTCCTGGTCGAGGCCCTTCCAGCCGGATTCGAGGTAGGCGACCTCCATGCCCGGCTCCGGCTGGGCCGGCTTGTCGAGCCAGAGCAGGTCTGGCCCCTTGACGTTGAACATCAGCGCGGCGACGGTCTTGCCCTCCCGCGCCATCGTCTGGAAGACGGAGCTGGTCAGGAAGAGGGCGTGGCTGGTCTTGGTCGCGAGGCCGGACTGCCCGGTCCAGTTCGCGTGACCGGCCTCCGGGCCGAGCAGGTAGTCCTCGTCGAGGAACAGCGGCGTCTTCTGGAAGCGTTGCCGGCCTTGCGTATCGATCAGGATGTCGCCGTCCTCGTCGCGCTCGTAATTGCCGTTGGTGTGCATCAGCGCGGGGATCGGCGTGCCGGCGAACTGGTGAACGCCGAGCGCGTAGCGGATCGCCTCCTCCGACGCGAAGAAGACCGCGCCATTGACCGCCGGGCGGTTGGAGGAGACGTCGTCGCGGAGGTGCTTGGTGGCGAGCACATTGACGGTGAAGACGAGGATCTCCGGACGGCGGGTGGGGCCCTCCTCGGGCATCGCCAGCTCCATGCGCCGGTCGAAGTAGTCGTCGAGGAACGAGCGCAGGTCGGAGTAGCGGCGCGGCTCGTCGATAACGCCGATGACCGCGGCTTCCTCCGAGAAGGTGACGACGATGTGCCCGACGTCGAGCGTCAGGGCCTCGTCGTCCGCCCAGAAGAAGAACGTGTGGGACCCGGCGGGTTCCTTCTCGCTGCTGACGACGCGGCCGACCGCGCCGGTCTCGTGGTCGACGAGGCCGGAGAAGAGGTCCTTCTCCCAGATCGGGGTGGAAATGTCGT
>CAVUJR010000025.1:0-12413 GCA_963741805.1 uncultured Chloroflexia bacterium | reverse complement strand
GTTCAGCGATGCGGACGCCTGGGCCAGGCTGCGCCGGCTGCGAGCCACGAAGCTTCGCATCGACTGGTACAGGGAGCGGAGTCCATACCACGCGTAGGGCTCCGGAACGAACGCCGGACGCATGGTTTCAGCGCCGAAGGCATGGTGCAGGTTCGCTGTTCGCGTGCCGAGGAGGTCAGCGAAGCGGAGCCATGAAGCGAGCTGGTCGTCGAGCGGTGGTGGTGGGGTTTCGTTGAGGGCTTGCAGCAGCTCTGACGCGGTAAGGGCAGGCGTGCGGGCCACGACGGTGCCGTCAACCTGGCCGTGACGGATGAGGTCGGCGAGGTGGGCCCTCGCCGATTCCCGGGCCGTGCCCTTGTTCTGCACATGCTCCTGCAGGACCGCGATCGTGATCTGCGGGCTGTTTGGCCGGCGGTACTGCAGCGCCCCGATCGTCGCGGGAATATGCGCGAACCCTTGCCCGGTCAGGACCTCGCCGATCTCCCATTCCGGATTGATGCCCTCGTTGGTGCGTCGCAGGAACTTGATCACCAGCCGGTCGGAACGGAACACGGATGTGCCGGCGGTCGCGTCGACGTCATGGGTGGCCTGGCTTCCGGTCGGTGGGACGTCGACCGGTTGGTCGTGGCGCCGCGCGTGTTCGACCACGATGCTTCCATTCTCCCCTTGAAGAGGTGCATCTGGGGAATGGCGTAGCCACGCCAGGGAGGCGAGCACCGCGTCGCCGCCATCCTGCCCGATGGCGTCGCAGAGAAGCGCTTCGGTGCCCTTCAGCGTCGTCACGTGCGCGATCGCGGTTTCCGGTACAACGTCCGCATCATCCGCGGGAGCGAGCGAGAGCGCGAGGAGGAAGATGTCAGGGTCCCGGTCGGTGAAGCGCACCAGCGTCGGGAGGATCCATGTCGGATGTGGCCCCTCCGGGAGTGGCACGGCGTCGAGTATGCGGGCTGTCAGGAGTGTCCGCAGGGCGACGCGCACCCATGGCTGGCGGTTCAGAAGGCTCGGCAGGAGCGCTTCGATCTGCGCTCGGGCACGGCCGTTGATCACGTGCTCGGGCGATTCGCCAGCGGACAGTGTCGGAAGCGTCGTCGTCCCTCCGGCATCGGTTTCGCCAGACGCGATGGTGTTTGCGGGTGTAAGCCGGAACCAGAAGAAGCCATGCGGCCCTAGCGTGAGCAGATAGGGCTGGCCCGGCTGCACCTCCCGGAAGGGGACACGGCCGAACATCTCGACCGGGACCATGCCGTCATACGGGCTGAGATCGAGATCGACGGATTGACTGAAGCGGGAAAGATTGGCAACGACGAGGATCCGCTCCCCGTCATACTCGCGGATGAACGCGAGCACACGGTGGTTTCCGGGGTTCAGCATGACCATGCCGCCCCGGCCGAAGGCGGGTGATTGCTTGCGCAAGAGGAGCAGGCGGCGTATGAACTGGAGAAGGGAATGCGGGTTGGCTTCCTGCGCCTCCACGTGTACGGCATCGTGGTGATATTCGTAGTCGACAATCAACGGCAGGTAGAGTCGCTGGGGAGACGCGGAGGAGAATCCGGCATTGCGGTCCGCGCTCCACTGCATCGGCGTCCGGACCCCGTCGCGATCGCCGAGATAGATGTTGTCGCCCATCCCGATCTCGTCGCCGTAGTAGAGCACCGGAGTGCCCGGGAGGGAGCAGAGCAGGGCGTTCATGAGCTCGATGCGGCGCCGGCTGTTGCCGAGCAGCGGCGCGAGCCGGCGGCGGATCCCCACGTTAACCCTCGCATCCTCGCTGGGCGCGAAGGCGTGATACATGTAGAGCCGCTCTTCGTCGGTCACCATCTCGAGGGTCAGCTCATCATGGTTGCGGAGGAAGAGCGCCCACTGGCTGGTCGGCGGGATCTCCGGTGTCTGCGCCAGGATGTCCTGCACCGGAAGGCGGTCTTCCGTCCGCAGCGCCATGAAGAGGCGAGGCATCAGCGGAAAGTGGAACGCCATGTGGCACTCGTCGCCGTTACCGAAGTAGGCAGCGGCGTCTTCTGGCCACTGGTTTGCCTCCGCCAGCAGCATGCGATCGTCGAAGCGCTGATCGATATGCGCGCGAAGCTCGCGGAGGAAGGCATGGGTCGCTGGCAGGTTCTCGCCGGAGGTGCCCTCAGCCTCGGAGAGATAGGGCACCGCGTCCAGTCGTAAGCCGTCCACGCCCATCTCCAACCAGAAATCGACGGTGTCGATAATGGCCTGCCGTACCGGTGCATGGTTGTAGTTCAGGTCTGGCTGATGGCTGAAGAACCGGTGCCAGTAATAGGCATTCGCGACGCCGTCCCACGTCCAATTCGACTGCTCGTAATCCTGGAAGATGACGCGAGCGTCCGTATAGCGCTCAGGCGTGTCGCTCCAGACGTAGAAATCGCGCTCGATGGAGTCGGGCAGCGCCGTGCGGGCGCGCTGGAACCAGGGGTGCTGGTCCGAGGTGTGGTTCAGGACCAGTTCGATGATGACCCGTAGATCCCGCTTGTGCGCCTCATCGAGGAGCTGCTGGAAGTCGTCGAGGGAGCCGTATGCGGGGTGAACGGCGGTGTAATCGGAGATATCGTAGCCGTCGTCGCGCAGGGGAGAAGGGAAGAATGGCAGCAGCCAGATGGCGGTGATGCCCAGGCTCTGGAGGTAGTCCAGCTTCCCGATAAGACCCTGGAAGTCTCCGATGCCGTCCCCCGATGAATCCGCGAAGGCCCGGACATGGACCTCGTAAATCACCGCATCCTTGTACCATAGTGCTCCGTCCGTGCTGTTCACGTGCGTCCCCGTTCAAGCTAGACCCGGCTGCATGATGTCCGGTCAGGATCGTGACTCGATCGTGGCGGACTGCTGCCGGCCGTTATCGCAAGTCTCGTGCGACGTCACGAATCTGGCTCAGGGATGCAGTGATCCCGGCCGCACGAGAAAGCGGTGGGCATTTGCCCACCGCTTTCTCGAATGTCGTTTGGTTCGGATGCGGCCTAGAGGGTGCCGTCGTCCTTGCGGTCGGTGCGGTCGATGTCGACGTTGTCGCCCTCGACGTGCACTTCCTCGCGGCGGACCGTGTCGCTCACCTGCTCGGTGTGCTCGCGTGCGGTCTTGTCGATGTCGACCTCTTCGACCACGCGGGCACGCTTCTCGACCTCGACCTCTTCGCCGCGCAGCGGCACCTCGATCGTGCCCTCTTCGAAGGCATGGTCGGCATCGGTCACCGGACGGTCAACGCGGCGGCGCGTGACCTCAACCTCTTCTTCGGTCACCGGGACCTCGAGCGTCTGCTGCTCGGAGACGACGTCCTTCTCGATGCGGACCTCTCCACGGTCGACCTCGCGGGTGCGAGCGGTCAGCTCTTCCTCGTGGACGTCGACCGTGCGGTCGCCATCAGTCACGTTCGCCGCGCCCGCGACGTTGCGGTCGGCGGCATAACCCGTGTTGACGTCAGTTTCGGTGGCATAGTCTGTATCGACGTTCGCGGGACGCTCGATGTCGGCCGCGACGTAGTCCGCATCGCCCGTGGTCATCGTGCCCTGGCCGTAATTGGTGTCGGAAACGGCGTCACCCGTCGCGGCGGGCGGATTGCTCCACTCCTGCTCCAGCGCCTCGTCCTTGGTGACGTTCAGGTAGACCTTGTCCTCATCGTAGGAGGAGATGGCGCTCATCGGGATGTAGTGATCCTGCGGGAAAAAGAATCCCTTGCGCACAACAAAGTAGTCACGCTCAACGGCGTCGATCTCGCCGACCTTCTCGCCGTCCGCGCCGATAACGTCCATGCCATTCTGGGGAACAAAGTTTGTAAGATCGCGGTCCATGTGTAACCTCCGTGATATGTTCGTGACCCGTGTCTTTTTCAAGACGTGGTCCCAAGCCGGGACCTGCATGAGAGTTGGTGGAACATGCGTCCCGGTCGAGACTCTCACCACATATCTACGCAACGCACGTGCCACGTTCCCAATAGGGCATGAAACGCCCGGCACGACGGGGATTCGGCCGGGCGCGGTTTCAGTTCTCGTGAGAGGTTGATCAGGCGTTATGGAGTAGCGGCAGGCGCTCGCGGTAGGCGCGGACAAGCTCTTCCATCTTCTCGTCGCCGCCCGGGAGGTTCATGGTCGGGATCACCGGTGGCGCGACGCCGCGCTGGTGGAGCTGGTGGGTCGTCTCGACCACGATCGCGTTGATCAGGGCGAGGCCGACGACCGATGAGACGCCCCCGACCGGGAACTCGACGCCCGGGATGGAGACGATCGCGTCGCCTCGTGGCACGCAGGTGTCGATCGCGATGTCGGCCACATCCGCGAGCCGCTTGCCCGAGTCATGGCGTGAAGGAGCGTCGCGGTAGGTATGGTCAGACGTGATGGCGACCGTTTTCGCGCCACGCGCTTTGGCTTCCAGCACCGCTTCGATCGGCACCGGGTTTACGCCGGAGTTGCTCGTGACGATGACGATCTCGCCCTCGCGGATGTCGTGCGTGCCGATGACGACCTTTGCGTAACCGGAGGTCCGTTCCAGCAGCGTCGCGTTGACGTGGCCCATCAGCGTCAGGTTGGGATCGAGGATCGGGTTAAGCGGCATGAGGCTGCCAGCCCGATGGAAGACTTCCTCGGCGACCATGTGCGAGTGGCCACTGCCGAAGAGGTGCACGATGCCGCCGGCGGCGATGGACTCCGCCATCCAATCGGCCACCTGCTCGATCTTGAGGGATTGAGAGCCCAGCATCTCCTCGATCACGTCGTACAGGCGGCGGAAGTACTCACGATAGACGACGTTGATCATGGGGAATGCTCCGGATCGCACGGGACACCGCATTGTGCCCGGTCCTGTTGTATCACTCCACGGCGGCGATGAATAGAGCCTGGATACGGCAAAGGCCCTGGCAATATCGCCAGGGCCCTCGTCGAACCGGTGTCAGTGTACGCCGGACGCGCTTACTGTCCCGTGGAGAGGCTGCACTGCGAGAAGTCCATCTCCGACTGGCCGAGGGTGACCTGGACGTCGGAGCTTTGGCCGTCGCGCAGGACGGTGAAGGTGACCGTGTCTCCGGCCTGCTTGGTGACCATGATCTCGCTGAACGGCTGGTTCATCGCGACCTCGGTGCCGTCAACGGCGGTGATGATGTCGTTGCGTTGCAGACCCGCCTGCTCGGCCGGGCTGCCGCTCGCGACCTCGGAGATCAGGGCGCCGTACTGGACCGGAAGGTCGTACTGCTTGGCCATCTCCGGGGAGAGCTCATAGTAGGTGACGCCGAGGTAGGCTCGGGTGATCGTCCCGTTCTGGATGAGCTGGTCGACCATCACCTTAACAGTGTTGGATGGCACCGCGAAGAACAGGCCCTGGACTGGCTGGCCCTGGTTGTCGGTCGGGATGCCGAGGGTGTTCACGCCGATGACTTCACCCTGCATGTTGAAGAGCGGGCCGCCGGAGTTGCCATGGTTGATCGCGGCGTCGTGCTGGATCAGGTTCGAGTAGTCCTGGCACATGGTGGAATCCTGCGCCTGGAGCTGGTTGCGGCCGATGCCGCTGACGATACCGGCGGTGACGGTGTTGGTGAAGGCGCCGAGCGGGGAGCCAATGGCGATCACGTCCTGGCCCGGCTTGAGGGCATCGGAGTCGCCGAAGGAAACTACGGCGGGAACCGAGGCGGGGTCGATCTTCACCACGGCAAGGTCGTCACGGGCGTCGATGCCGATCAGCTCGGCGTCGACCGGGGTGCCGTCCTGCAGGATGACCTGAAAGGCGTTGCCGCCGTCGACGACGTGCCAGTTGGTGACGATGTACCCGTCCTCACTGATGATGAAGCCTGTACCGGCTCCCTGGACCTGAGGGTCGCCGCTTTGGCCCATGAGACCCGGAGAGGTGGTCATGTTGTAGACGGTGACGACGGCGGGCGCGACCTTCTCCACAACATCGACCTTGGTCATGTCTTGGGTGGCCGTGTCCTGGGCGGTGGCGCGGGTGAGCAGGCCGGCGCCGGTAACGGTGCCGACTGCGAGAAAGAGCGCCAGGAATGCGACGAAGAGCTGGCGCGCGAAGCGAGGTACTGCCATGGGGAACCCTTTCCCTGCAATGATGCTTGACCGCCTCGTCCCACGGGCGCGGGGTCGCGGTTAGCGAGGGGACCCGGGTCCATCGTGGCGAGCACGGCGACTGATGTAACGGTGCGTGCGACGCATAAAGCGTGCCGATGGGTGCCCCGCGCGCCGGGCTGCGTGGAGCAGGACGGGGCGGCGGGGTGCACCTGTCCATTGATACCAGTGGTGGATGAACGCTCGCTGAACCGGGGGTGAAGAAAGCCTAAAACTCGCGCCAGGTTCGGCTTCGCTACCCCTCGGGGGTGCCGGCGACCGGAGTGCCCGCGTCCGGGGCGTCGATCTCGATGTCGCTTGCGTTGAACTCGTAGACGCTGGAGTTCTGGTAGCCCCCGGCACGCTGGACGACCTGGCAGGGAAGGTCGTTCTCGTCGAGCGCCACCTCGTAGCGGATCTCGTCACCTTCGCCGCCGGGATCGCCAAAGGTGTAGAGCGTGCACGAGCGGCCGCCGACCTGGACGGTGCCGCTGTTTTTTACCGGCTGCGCCAGCAAGTCGTCTGAGAGGCTACTGAAGGGGCTGATCGGCTCGCGTGTGAGGTAGGCGACGCGGTTGCCGACCGGCGTGTCGCGCGGGACGACATCCTTGTCGAGGGTGATCCATGTGCCGGATCCGACCTCCGGGGCGACGGCGGAGCCGACGAAGATGCCCTTCATGTAGATCACGCCGTCGACGTACATCTGCTCGTTGATGACCGTGCCGTCGATGATCTCGGTCACCTCGCGATCGTTGGGCGAGATCCAGGTCTCAACCGCATAGGAGCGGTCCGGGACCGGCGTGCCGGAGCCGGTGTCGACCGGGATGGGTCCTGACGAGGAGGTGACGCGGAAGGCGGAGACGCCCTCCCATGCGGCATTGATGCGTCCGGTAATGTCGGCGACGGACATCTCGCCTGGCGCGGCGGTGGCCGGGTCGCTGGTTGATTCGACGGTCGGGGCGGCGGCGTTCTCGTCACTGCCGGAGCCGCACGCGGTCAGCAAGACGGCGCTGAGCGAGAGCACGGCAATGCGGAGCAGCGTGACGGGCCGGTGGATGGCGCGATCGATCATGGAGGACCCCTGAAGCGCGGTGATGACGAATGCTGGGACGAAGGGGCAAGGTGGTCGTCGCCCCCGGGCTGTCGATCATCATACCCGAACCCGGCGGGGCCCGGAGGGCGCCATGGCACCACGTCATCGTGATTTGTGTATTGACGTTATCGCGATACATTGATAACATAAGGGAAGTAATCGAACAGCACAGGGAATCGTCGATCCCTGAAGCCGTTCGGGCTGCTCACAATGGCGTGGGTAGTGGCGCACCTGACAGGAGACACATTATGGAGCTGGTTATCGTTCTCGCCATCGTCGGCGTGCTCGTGCTTCTTGACGTGCTGGCCATCCGCTACGGCGCGGATTCCCGCATCTTCGACAAGACTCGCCCGAACTGGTAACGCACCCCTGAAACCCGACACGAACGAGAACGGCCGCGATCCCTGCTGATCGCGGCCGTTTTGCGTCTCTCTGGTATATCAGCGGTCGGCGAGAAGGGCGTCCAGCGCGTCGCGCAGCGCGCGCAGGCTCTGGGCAGTTTCCGGCGAACTGGCGAGGCGCTCGCCGTCGACCCGGCTAAGCGTGCGGGCCAGCGTCGAGATCTCACGGGTGAGGCGGGTTGGGTCGAACTTCGGCGCGGCCAGCAGCGAGGCGATTTCTGGCGCCGAACCGGACCGGATTGCTTCGAACACGGCCTGCGTCTGCGAGTAGAGCTCTTCCGGCGACGAGGGCTCGACCAGCTCGTAGAGCCCATGCAACGCCTGACGAACCGCCTCCGGATCGTCGTCCCTGTCGATCGGGAGGTCGCGGAAGGCGCGGGCGAGCCGGCTCGCGGTCGTCGCCGACATCGAGCTCTCGACGATCAGCTCGCGCAGTGCGTCCTGTCGCGTTTCTGGCAGCCCCTGCAACGCGCGTGATTGCTTTTCGCTGAGCCGGCCCTGCTGGATATCGTCCCGCGCCTGCTCGGGCAGTTTCTCGGTGCCGAGCAGCTGGAAGAGTCGGCTGCGCTTGATGCCGACCGCCTCGGCGACCTGCTCCCACGAGACATCGCCAAGCTGCTCGCGCAGGGCGCGGAGGGCGGCAGCTCGGTCGATCGCGTTCAGGTCGTCGCGGACGACGTTCTCCATCAGTTGCTGGAGCAGGCGTCGCTCCTCCGGCACGTCGCGCACGAGCGCGGGGATGCTCGTCTTGTCGGCGAGCCGGGACGCCCGCCAGCGGCGCTCGCCGTGGACGATCACGTAGACATCGCGGGCGGCTTCATAGCGCACGACGATCGGCTGCAGCACGCCCTCCGCGCGGATGGAGGTGGCGAGCTCTTCGAGACGGTCCTCGTCGAACGTTGTGCGCGGCTGCGCAGGGTCTGGCTCGATCCGCCCGAGGTCGATCTCCTTGGCGTTCGCGAGGTCGGTCACGCCGGTGGCTTGGGGCCGGGTGTCGGTGAACAGGGCGTCGACCGTGAAGCGGCGGCGGGAGCGTCCGGGCGTCGGGGTGCGTTCACTCATTGGCGGCCTCCTCGATCCATGCGCCGACCTGGCGATAGGCCTCGGCGACGTTCGAGCGTGGCATGTACTGCAGCACGCTGGTGCGCTCGGCGGTGGACTCCGCGCCGCGCACCGAGAGCGGGATCGACGGCAGCAGTGGCAGGTCCGGGAACTGGGTCTCGAGCTGGGTCAGCATGTCCTGCGCAAGGCGGGACGAATGGTGGACCTTCGTGGGGAGGAAACCGAGCACCTGCAGATCCGGGTTCAGGCGCGAGATCTTCCGGACCGTCTCGAACAGGCGGCGGAGGACCATCAGCGACAGTGGATGCGGCTCGATCGGGATGACCAGCTCGTCGATCGCGACGAGGATGTTGATCGAGATGATGTTCAGCGCTGGTGGCGAGTCGATCAGCACATAGTCGTACGCGGAGAGATCGGTGCTCTTCAGGCGGTGCTCCAGCTGGCGCTCGCGCTCCAGCACGTTGAGCAGCTCCAGTTCAGCCGCGGCGAGATCCGGGTGCGAGGGGACGATGTCGACGCCCGCGATGGTCGTTGGCTTGCGGACCTGGTCGATGGTGATGTCTTCATCGAGCAGGAGGTCGTAGACCGAAAGGTCGAGACCCGCGACATCGGTGCCGATCGCCATCGAGAGGCTCGCCTGCGGGTCGAGATCGATGGTGAGCACGCGACTGCCGCGCTCGGCGAGGGCGGCCGCGACGTTGAGCGTGCTGGTCGTCTTGGCGGTTCCGCCCTTCTGGTTGAAGAAGGCTATGACACGAGTCATGGTCGCGGGAGGGGTCCTTTCCCATCGGGGAAGATTGGGCGTCGTCAATGCTCACATCATCATAGCGGGACCCCGTGAGGCCGTGCATCCCGTTGCGTGGGTATGGCGACGCCCCCGGCCGGTCCTGCGCTGGTGCAGGAAGGCGAGGGGGCGTTGCCATCGCAGCTCGGTTGTCCGTGGTTTTCATCGTCTAGCGCCGTGCGGCAAGGGCGGGGCCGTTTGCGCCTGCGGTACGGGAACCGGTGAGCACGGTGCCGAACGCGACGAGCAATTTGCCCATCCGGACGCGCACCGCGTTGATGACGAGCGGGACGACTGGCTGGTGCATCGGGAGCATCTGGTGTCCGTAGAGGAGCTTCTGCTCGCGCAGGTACTGCTCCTGCACCTGCAGGCGTGTCGGCGGAATGTGCGGCTCGTCGTGTGGCAGTAGCTGGAACGGGTACATGATCGGATCTCCTCTCTTAGGTTTTGGCCTGGGAGAGCGTCGTGGAACGCTCGATGTGTCCATTGCCTGCAGATCGGCCGTGCAGCGCCTCGCCGGTGCGAATCAGCAGTGTTCCGAGCCGGCCGATCATTTCGGAAGCAGCGGAGGCGCGCGTTGCGCGTGCCAGGCGATGTAGCTCTCGCATGCGAGCCTGTTCGTTGCGTTCGCGCTCGGCATGGCTGAGAGTCATTTCGTGAATACGGATGTCGGTATACATGATCGGTATGGTCCTTGTTTTCACGTCGATGTGATTGGTTCGGGACCCTGGGTAGAGGATCCTCGATAGAGGACGACTCCTCTTCCCTATGACGAGATGGTGCGGGACGGCGTGACCGGCGTCGTGTCGATGCCATGGGTGACCGGGCGCCGATGAAGCCGGGTGCCGAGGCCGATCAGGGCCTCGCCGACGACGTGGCGGATGCTGGTGATGACGCGGCTTGCGAGGTCAGGCTGGCCGGCGGTTGCCAGGCGGATCTGCTCCGCCATCAGGGCCTTTTGCAGGCGTTTCGCGGTCACTGCCTGGGCATGGGACTCCAGGATGAACATGGGGTGATGCATGGTGGCCGATTCCTTCCGGGCGCGGCCGTGATTGATACGACCGTGCGAATTCGATTGATGACGAGCGGAGTGAAGCGCGATCGTTCCGTGAGCGGTCGAATACGGGTACACGTTGTCCAACGTCTCCTCTCCTGATTTCGGAAACAGTGCGCAAGGTATCCTCCAGTGCATGGTTGTCTGGCGAAAAAGTCACTGTTTGCTGCGCCTGGCACGCGCCGTGGCGAGCCAGGGCCTGAGGCGGGGTCGCCGCGGGCAGCTGGTGTTGTCAATCAGGATCGGATAGGGGGCTCAGGGCCCGATGCTCCGTGAAAAGGGCACAAAAACACCCGGATCCTGGGGGAACCCGGGTCGTGCATCCATGAGGGGAAGAGCGAGAACTAACGCTCCGCGTCAGGGAAGCACGGCCAGGGATCACACTGACGTGCATAGCAACCGCTATTTGCGGCGAGCATGGACATCCACACCATCAGGTTGTCTCCTTTCCGTGCTGGCGGGCCAGAAGGCCCGGAAGGTCTCTCGGTTCCGTCCGCCAGGCGGCGTCCGGCGTGCATCGTTCGCACGAGTCCGATAATAGGGGGTTGCGGGATGAATGTCAACCCTTTTCGGATCTATTTTCGATAAGCGGCTGAGGGGAGCTCCCCTACGGCCTTGCCTCCGCGCCGCGCCGGAGTCGCCAGCCCTCAAGCAGCGGGTAAGGGATGAAGCGGTTGACGACGAAGGCAGCGCCGATGACGAGCCAGCCGCCGACGGCGTCGAGCCAGTAGTGGTTGCCGGTGATCATCACTGTCAGCGTGATGAGGACGATCAGAATCCCCATGACCACCCGTCCGCTCACGCGGTTCGGGATAGCGAGCATCAGCGCGATTGCGGTGAACGTGGTCCAACCAACATGCATCGACGGCATCGCGGCGAAGCGGTTGGCGGTGACGAGGCCAGTCTCGGAGAAGTAGTTCGGCCCATAGATCGCCAGGGTATCGAGGAAGGGCCAGCCGTGCGGCTCCATGAAGCGCGGTGGGGCAAGCGGGTAGAGGAGGTACATCGGCGTGGCGATCGCCATGCTGATGAAGAAGGCGCGGCGGATATAGCGATAGCGCACCGGGGCCATGAACGCGAGCACGAGCAGGCCGAAGAGGAAGATCCACATGTAGTAGGCGTAGACGTGGTTGAAGAAGCCAATCAGCCAGTCGCCTCTGTCCAGCACCCAGCGCTGGAGGTCGAGCTCGAACATGAGTCCGAGCGACTCCTCGAAGCCGAGCACGTCTTTGGCGTGGCCGAAGGCGATGGAATCGTCCGGCGGGATGAACTGCTTCCGGGCGAGCTTGTAGACCTGGAACATGACCAGGTACAGCGCCAGCTGGGAGAGGAGCCATGGCACGCGGCGCAACGCCTCCTTCCAAGACGGGAGGCGGGGCGGCTGGTCGTCTGGTGGGGTCAGGAAGCCTTGGGTCTCTGTCATGGCGCGGAGGATACCACGTTGGGAGCCCATATCGTACAGTCGGCCCTTGTGGCCGGCTCACGTTCATCGCAGCCGAGAAAGCCACTGGTCGTAGCTGCGAGGGCCGGCTGTACGGGGCGCTTGCCTACCAGCCGCGGATCTTCGTCGGGGTGATGCGGATTGGTACGGAGTATGTGTCGCTGTGCTGCTCGACCGTCATGCCGATGCCGGGGATGAGGTGCCCGTACTTCTTCTGGAAGCCGGCATGGGCCTTCGGCATGGGCAGATTCTCGTCGACCGCCGCATGGCCGATGATGACGCTCATGCGGTCGGCGTGCGGGTCGGAGTTGAAGTTCAGCGCCACGTGCGGATTGCGCGCGACGTTCATGTTGCGGGCAGCTGTATTGTGCGAGTAGACGATCACGTCGTCGCCGTCGGTGACGAACCAGACCGGGTTGGGCTGCGGCGTGCCGTCGTGCGACGTGGTGGTCATCCAGACGACGAGCTCATCTGCGAGCTCCTTGCGGATGCGCTGGCCGAGATCTGAGGTCCAGTGAATCGTCA